>DXMK01000021.1 GCA_019414245.1 Collinsella sp.
TTTTCCGGTTCGACGAACAGCCGATCGTGTCAAATTTGGTCTAACAGAGCCAAAAGAAAAGCCCCCGTTGCCGGAGGCTTTCGATTTCAATTGGTGCGGCGTATAGGATTCCGCGCATCCGCTTCGCGGATCCGCACCGGCTTCGCCCGCCTGCCGGCGGACTCGCCCGCGGGCTGAAAACGCTCCGCGTTTTTTTGACGCCCGCGCCTCGACCGAGGTTCGAATCCATGCGGTGCCGGCGTAAAAGAAAAGCCCCCGTTGCCGGAGGCTTCAAGTTCGATTGGTGCGGCGTATAGGATTCGAACCTATGACGTTCTGATTCGTAGTCAGACCCTCTATCCAGCTGAGGTAACGCCGCAGCGCAAGATATATAAAACCACTTTAGCTTATTGGAGTCAAGCTCAATCTCA
Organism: Collinsella sp.; assembly: GCA_019414245.1. GTDB lineage: Bacteria > Actinomycetota > Coriobacteriia > Coriobacteriales > Coriobacteriaceae > Collinsella. The sequence continues at coordinate 411 of DXMK01000021.1, forward strand.
AACTTTTTTGTGAAACGCAGTTTTGTCATGCTGCTCCGCATATACCGCCGTTCCCCGTACGATCGATTGGCTTTTCGATCACGTCAAACTTGGCATCAAGTTCCCTCAGGAGCGATCTCACCCGCTGGGCACAATCATAATCGGCAAACGAGATGCTCAGCATGCGCGCGACCTGGTTGGAAGTCCCAACTCCATAGAAGTGCTCCAGCGCCACAAGCCCCACGTGCGTCACAAAGGTCTCGACCACATGCGGCGACTCCTCAAAACACCATTGTGTCAACGGACCCTCACTCGTCTGTCGAACCACCAGGCCACCCATGCCAGACGGCTCACACGTTACAAGCAGGTACTCCCCACCCTCGTCGCTCTCAAACAAAACCACCCGATCATCAAACAGCTCCATCGCGTCCCCTTTCTCTCGCTCTTATTTAGCAAAAGCATAACAGGTAGATAGCTGTATACAGAACAGTTGTTCGTGTGTTTTCTATTGAGCTGTCCGCACGGCATGATATGGACCTGCGCACGAAATAGGGCGCCCCCGAAGGAGCGCCCTTGCATATCCCCTATGCAGCCAAGTTACGCGACCGGCTCGATCTTCTCGAGACCGCCCATGTAAGGACGCAGAACCTCGGGGATCGTGATGGTGCCGTCGGCGTTCTGGTAGTTCTCCAGAATGGCAGCCATGGTGCGGCCGGCCGGCAGGCCAGAACCGTTGAGCGTGTGCAGGTAGCGCGAACCCTTGAAGTTCTCGGGGTCGCGATACTTGATGTTGGCGCGGCGAGCCTGGAAGTCACCGCAGTTGGAGCAGGAGCTAATCTCCTTGTAGGCGTTGTAGCTCGGCAGCCAGACCTCAACGTCGTAGGTCTGACGGGCAGAGAAGCCCAAGTCGCCGGTGCACAGGCTAATCACGCGATACGGAAGGCCCAGCTGCTGCAGCAGGTACTCGGCCTCGGCGGTCATGCTCTCGAGCTCATCGTCGGACTCCTCCGGCTTAGCGAACTTGACCATCTCGACCTTGTCGAACTCGTGCTGACGGATGATGCCGCGGGTGTCGCGACCGGCGGAACCGGCCTCCTCGCGGAAGCAGGGGGTGAAGGCGGTGTAGCGACGCGGCAGAGTGTCGGCATCGAGGACCTCGCCGGCGTGCAGGTTGGTAAGCACGACCTCGGCGGTGGGGATCAGGAAGTTGTCGCCCGAGACGTGGTAGGCGTCGTCCTCGAACTTGGGCAGCTGACCCGTGCCAAACATGGTCTGACGCTTGACGACGATGGGCGGCCACCACTCCTTAAAACCACGGCTGGTGTGCGTATCGAGGAAGAAGTTGATGAGGGCGCGCTCCAGGCGGGCGCCAGCGCCACCGAGAACGGTAAAACGGCTGCCGGAGAGCTTGTTGCCGCGCTCGAAGTCGAGGATGTCCAGATCGGTGCCCAGATCCCAATGCGGCTTAAAGTCGAAGTCGAACTCGCGCGGGGTGCCCCAACGACGGCGCTCAATGTTCTCGTCCTCGTCCTTGCCGTACGGCGTGGCCTCGCAAGGAATGTTGGGCAGGTGAGCCATGAAGTCGTACTGCTCCTGCTCGAGAGCAGTACGGCGCTCGGCCAGACCGTCAATCTTCTCGTTGACGGCGCGCACGGCCTCCTTGGCGGCCTCGGCCTCGTCCTTCTTGCCCTCCTTCATCAGGGCGCCGATCTTCTTGGACTCGGCATTGCGCGTAGCCTGGAGCTCCTCGACCTCGGTGATGACGGCACGGCGCTCGTCGTCGAGCTCAAAGAACTTCTCGCGATCCCAAGACGTCTGGCGGTTAGCCATGGCGACATCGATGGCATCGGGGTTCTCGCGAACAAACTTGATATCAAGCATTAGATCCTCCGGCGATATACATTCCATTTAGGTTGCAACCTTGTACATGTATGGGCAAGTATATACTTATGAGCGTTTACGACCCAACTCAACTACGCAAGAAGGCACCCAATGGACGCAGTTTTTTCCTTTTTGTTTGGCACCCGCACCGGTTTTGCCATCCTTTTCGCCGGCGGCATCCTGTTATTTGCGATTCTTGCCTTTGTAATGGAGAAGCGTACCCATAAGATGTACGTCGACCGCGGACCCAAGTCCGAGGATGAGGAAGACAGCTTCTGGGACTAACCTGCCAAAAAGGGACAGGTTTATTTTAGTCGGTTTTATCTGGGCAAACGCAAGCGCCCCGCAACTGGAATTGAGCCAGTTGCGGGGCGCTTTTCGCTAAAAGGACAAAACCGCAGAAAATACCTGCCAAAAATAAACCCGTCCTTTTTTGGTCGGTTTTACTGGAGAGTTGCGTCGATTGCCTTGACCAGGGCGCTGCGCATGCCGGCGTCCTCGAGCGCAACGACGCCCTTGATGGTGGCACCACCGGGCGAGCATACGGCATCCTTCATCGCCGCAGGATGCTGGCCAGTTGCAAGCTGCAGCTTTGCCGTACCCAGCACCATCTGGCTCACAATGCGATAGGCATCGGCACGCGGGATACCGTGCTTGACCGCTGCATCGCCCAGGGCCTCGATTGCCATGGCGACAAATGCCGGAGCGCAACCACCCACCGTGCCGCCCACAAACAGCAGGCTCGTATCGAGCTCGACCACCGCACCGAGCTTGCCAAGCAGATCAAGCACCACTGCGCTCTGCTCATCACTAAGCGTGGAAGCCTTCTCGCAGGCGATGACGCCCTCGCCCACCGAAACCGGTGTGTTGGGCACCGTCGAGATGTGCGCGACGCCCGGCAGGACCTGCTCCCACTTGGCACTGTCCCAAGTCCAGGCAACCGACAGAACGACCTTGTCGGCAAGAATGTCCTTGAGCGGGGCGAATACCTTCTCGATCATGTACGGTTTGACCGCAGCGACCACGATATCGGATGCGGCGACAACCTCGGCGGCATCGTGACAGGCGACCATGCCGCGCGCCTCGCAGCGCTCAACCAGTGCGTCGTAGCGACCCGCGCAGGCGCACATGTCGCTCACAGCTACACCGGCAGCGATCCAGCCATCGGCCATAGCGCTCGCCATATTGCCAAAACCGACAAATCCAATCTTCATATCTCATAGTCCTTCCAGACACATTCCTCAAAACGAAAGGTATTGTCCCACGCCATTGTTTCGTATTACCGACCTATTTGTGATACGGCTCGCCACGACTGATCTTGCAGGCGCGGTAGATTTGCTCCAGCAGCACCACGCGCGCCAGGTTATGCGGCAAGGTAATGCGTCCAAAGCTGAGCATCTCGTCGGCGCGGGCGCGCACGTCATCGCTCACGCCGTCCGATCCGCCAATCACAAAGGCGATGTCGCTGTTACCACGCAGCATAAGATCATCGAGCCGCGCCGAAAACTCCTCGCTCGAGCGCTCTTTGCCCTCAATGGCCAGCAGGATCACATGCGCTCGAGACGGCAAGGCAGCAAGAATCGCCGCCCCCTCCTTGTCGCGCGCGGCATCCACGCCGCCCGCCTTAGCCGGGTCGATATCGGCCACCTCGCGGATATCAACCTTGGCATAGGCACCTAGGCGCTTGGCGTACTCAGCGCACGCGTCCTTCCAAAAGCGCTCCTTGAGCTTACCGACGCAAACGACGGTGTATTTCACGCGCGTCTACTCCTTCGAATCGTTTTGAACTTTGCCGGCGGCCAGCATCTGCTCGAACATCGAGGCCGACTGCGAAAAGTCGCTCGGCAGCACGACCGTCGAGGTTTTACCCGTGCGAGCGAACTCCGTCATCATCTCGGACCACTGCGTAAACATGAACAGTTGGTTGGCCTCGTCATTGCCGACACCCGTCTCCTGGATGATCTCGAGCGAATCTTTGATACCCAGCGCGATGGCCTTGCGCTGGTTGGCGATGCCCTCGCCCGCCTTTTCCATAGCCTCGGCCTCGGCGGTCGCCTCGGTGACGCGCTTGATACGGTCTGCCTCAGCGAGCTCCTGTGCCGCAGCGCGCTTGCGCTGGGCGGCGTTGATGTCGTTCATGGAGTTCTCAACCTCGGTCGGCAGTGCGATTTTGGTGATGAGCGTCGACACGAGGGTGAAGCCGTAGGCGGCCATCTGCTCGGAAACGGTAGCGTTGACATCCTTGGCGATGTCGTCCTTCTTGGCAAAGACCTCATCGAGTGTGTAGACGGGAATCGAAGAGCGCAGGGCGTCGGTGATGAAGTCACGCATCTGGTCGACGGGCTCCTGCAGCATATAGTAGCTCTTGTAGATGCCCGAATCTGCCGGGCCGGCGCCCATGTCATAGCTCACGTGGTACTGAGCAGAGACCTCAAGGCCGATGGTCACGTTGTCCTGGGTCTTAACGTCGATGCCAAAACCGTTTTTCATGGTTCGCAGACTCACCGTGGCGGCCTTGCGGTCGATCACGGGCACCTTCATGTGGAAGCCCGCGTTGACGATGCGGTTAAACTTGCCCAGACGCTCGATGATCACGGCATGCTGCTGTTCAACGACGTAGCAGGCGTTGGGAAGCAGCAGCAACAGAATGATGATGGGAATCAAAAGGCTGGTAAGGGCAGCGATGATACCGGACAACAGCATGGTCTCTCCTCTGATAGGCACACGTTGACATTAGGATACCCGTCCAAGGAGATCGTGCATAACAAAAAAGCTCCCATTGCTGGAAGCTCTTTCAATCCATGGTGCGGGCGAAAGGACGTCCGCGTATCCGCTTCGCGGATCCGCACCGGCTTCGCCCGCCTGCCGGCGGACTCGCCAGCTCGCTAAAAACGCTCCGCGTTTTCTTGACGCTCGCTCCTTCACAGGTTCAAGTCCCTGCGATGGGCCCATAACAAAAAAGCTCCCATTGCTGGGAGCTCTTTCAATCAATGGTGCGGGCGAAAGGACTTGAACCTTCATGGGGTTGCCCCCATACGGACCTGAACCGTACGCGTCTGCCAATTCCGCCACGCCCGCGTGCAGGAATTAGAATAACGGAGCGCCACCACGAACGCAAGAACTATTTTTGAAAAAGTTTGCAGGCATTCTCCCAAGCGGCTTGCGCGATTGTTTCGGCGTCCTCACCAGTGCGATCGACACGGTCGTTAACCAGCGCGTTTGCCGTAATGGAGATCATTGCGGGCTCGCATTCAAGACCGCGGATGGGCTCCGGAGCCATATACGGGCAATCCGTCTCGAACAAAATTCGATCGAGTGGGGTTGCCGCAAATGCCTCGCGCACGTCGTCGTTGCGCTTGAAGGTGGCCGCACCACCATAGGCGATATAGCAGCCCAGCTCCACAAAGCGCTCCATCGTGGCGCGGTCCTCGCCAAAGCAGTGCAGCACACAACCGGCCTGGGGCACGCCCACCTCACGAAGCACGTTGTAGGCGTCCACGTGCGAGGTGCGCTCCTGGTCCGTGTCCTCGTGACGCAGATGTAGCTCCACCGGCACGTTACGGCACACGGCAAGCTCGAGCTGGCGCGCCATGCAGTCAATCTGCACGTTATGGGGTGCCGGCGCGATATCGTCGTCATAGTCCATGTGGTAGTCCAGGCCGATTTCGCCAATACCGGCGCATAAGGGATCATCGAGTGCGGCAACGACCTGTGCGTGAACGTCGTCGGCATAGTCCGGCGCGCCATACGGATGCACGCCGGCAAGATACTTGATCTGCGGGATATCCTGCATCGGCAGAATCTCGCGCGTCAGCCAGTCGCTATAGTCCGTCACGCTGCGTTTATCAGCGATGGGGTCGAACATCGTCACCAACAGGTCGACGCCCGCCGCCTTGGCACGCACGAGCGTCTCAGGCACATCCTTGCCCCAGAACGAAAGCAGATGCGCATGCGTGTCGGCAAGCGGTGCCAAGGGCACGGGACAAGCAACCGTCTTCTTTTTCTTGGTAAACGTCACACGTTCGGCATTAGGCATCATGGATTAGCTCCTGGGCCAGACGGACAAAGTCAGCAACATCAAGCGTCTCGGCGCGCGTGGTGGGTGCAATACCGCAAGCCTCAAAGGCAGCATCGAGCACGTCCTTGGCAAAGCCGTTGGCGCTCATGGAATTGCGGATGGTCTTGCGACGCTGAGCAAATGCAGCATCAATCACGCGGGCCACAAATTCGCGATCGAGCCCCTCGGGCACCACGCCGTCAACACGGTCGATACGCGCGACGGCCGAGTCCACGTGCGGCGCCGGCATAAAGCAACGCGGCGGCACCTCAAAGCGACCCGTCACCTGCGCGTACAGGCCGAGTTTTGCCGTGTAGCCGCCATAGGTCTTGTTACCGGGCGTTGCGGCAATGCGATCGGCAACCTCCTTTTGAACCATGACGACAGCGCGCTTAAGCGCGGGCATCGTCTGGAAGAACTGAAGGATGATCGTCGCCGCCACGTTGTAGGGCAGATTCGCGACAAACACCGTCGGCGTACCGCCCGCAACCTGCTCAATCTGCTCCGGGCCCACCTTGAGCGCATCGCCCATGATAAAGCGGAAGTTGGCATAGTCGGCGGCGTGGGCGTCAAGCACCGGCTCAAGCTCGGGATCGGCCTCGATCGACGTAACGCACGCCGCCTCCTGCAGCAACGCAAGTGTCAACGTGCCGCAACCCGGACCCACCTCGAGTACGCGCTCGTCACCTGCAAGCTCGGCAAGCTCGCAGATACGCTCGATCACATGATTGTCGATTAGAAAGTTCTGGCCCAGGCGATGCTTAGTCGCAAGGCCAAACTCCTCTAGCAGCTCCCTGGTGGCCGTGGGGTTTGCCAAAGGCGAAGTTGTCATGGTTGCCTCCTTAGCATGATGGCGGCGTCTTGAAACAAAAGGGCATGGACCGTAGCGGCCATGCCCTTACAGCTAAACAGCAAATTGCCGATATGGCGCTCGCGCGGTCTCTACGCCAGACGCGGGAACAGCGGATCGCCCTTCTCGACGGGCTGACCACCAGCAAGCAGGCCCCAAGCGCAAATGCCCTTGAGGTCGTCGCTCGCGGCCTCGTCCTCGCAGGACAGGCGGCGCAGAGCCTCGGCAGAAGTCTGGGGCATGAGCGGCATCAGCAGGTGAGCGGCAATGCGGATGGCCTCGAGCAGGTTGTAGATCACAAACGCCAGCTCGTCAGCCTTGGCCTCGTCCTTGGCAAGTGCCCAAGGCTCGGAGTCCTCGATGTAGTGGTTGGCGGCGTGGATGAGCTCCATGACCTCATCCTTGGCTCCGCCGTAATCGAGCACGTCCATCTTGGCCATGTAGCGCTCGACCAAACCGTCGGCGATCTTTGCCAGCGGGTTGTCAAACGCGTCGAACGATGCGGGCTTGGCGGGCGCGCAACCGTCAAAATACTTGCCGCTCATGTTGAGCGAACGCGAAATGAGGTTGCCCCAGCTGTTGGCCAGGTCGGCGTTGTAGACCTGCTCCATGCGGTCGAAGCTGATGGCACCGTCGGTGCCGGGGACGACGTCGGTCATAAAGTAGTAGCGATAGCCCTCGACGCCCAGCATGTCGATAACGTCCTGCGGAGCGATGGCGTTGCCGCGGCTCTTGGACATCTTCTCGGCCTTGCCGGTCTCGGCATTGCGCACGGTCAGGAAACCGTGGGCAAAGACGTGCTCGGGCAGGGCCTCGCCGATGGCCATGAGCATGGCGGGCCAAATGACGCAGTGGAAGCGGATGATGTCCTTACCCACGATGTGGAACTGCGCGGGCCAGCGATAGGCCAGCTCGGCACGCGCGTCGTCGGTGTCGACACCGTAGCCAACGGCCGTCATATAGTTGAGCAGAGCATCGAACCACACGTAGGTCACGTGACCCTCGTCAAACGGGACCTGAATGCCCCAGTCAAAGCTCGTACGGCTCACGGAAAGGTCGTTGAGGCCGCCCTCGACAAAGCTGCGCACCTCGTTCATACGGAACGCGGGCTCGACAAAGTCGGGGTGCTCGTCATAGAGCTTGAGCAGCTTGTCCTGGAAAGCGGAAAGCTTAAAGAAGTAGGACTCCTCCTGCACGCGCTCGAGCGGACGGTGGCAGTCGGGGCACAGGTGCTGGCCGACGCTGCCGTACTCCTCGTCACCCTTCTGGACCTGCGTGTCGGTGAAGTAGGTCTCGTCAGGCACGCAATACCAACCGTCGTAGCTGCCCTTATACAGGTAGCCGGACTCCTTCATGCGCTCCCACAGGTACTGCACGGCATGATGCTGGCGCGGCTCGGTGGTGCGGATGAAGTCGTCGTTGGAGATCTCGAGTTTGTTCCAAAGCTCCTTGAAGTGCGGGGCCTGGCTGTCGGTCCACTCCTGCGGCGTCATGTTGTGCTTGGCTGCGGCCTCGGCGACCTTCTCGCCGTGCTCGTCCATGCCGGTCAGGAACTTGACGTTATAGCCGGCGGAGCGGCGATAGCGAGCCTGAACATCGGCGATGATGGTGGAATAAGCCGTGCCCAGGTGCGGATCGGCGTTGACGTAGTAGATGGGCGTCGTGATAAAGAACGAAGGCTTGCTTTGATCCATGGGGTTTGTCCTCCAGAAAAACGTTGCATACAGAGGATGATTCTAGCGCAAGGGCTGGATATCCTCCATCTATTGCATATCGAGCACCATGGCATAGACATCGCGCTTGCGGCGCGAATACTTCTGAGACAGGCGCTTGGCCACCGCAGAGGCGGGCTCCCCCTCCTCGAGCGCGGCGCGGATATCCGCGCGCAGGGCCTCATCGGGATCTACTGCCGCTGCGCCAACCGGCGCGATACCGGCCTCTTCGTCCTCGCTCGGCGGCGCGATGACCAGCGCAATCTCGCCCTTTACCTCGCCGCGAGCACGCAGCTCCTCGGCAAGCTGGGCAGCGGGCCCGCGCAAGACCTCCTCGTGCAGCTTGGTGAGTTCGCGGCAGACGGCAACCTCACGCTGGGGAAAGACCTCCGCCACGGCCTCGAGCGTCGCCACGATGCGATGTGGAGACTCGTAGAAGATGAGCGCGCCGGGCACCACGGCAAGGCGCTGCAAACGGCGCACACGGTCGCCGTGCTTTCGGCCCAAAAAACCCTCGAAGAAAAAATGCTCGCAGGGAATGCCGGACGAAACGAGTGCCGTGACGCAAGCAGAGGGCCCGGGAATAACTTCGACGGGCACATCGGCCTCACGCGCCGCCTCGACCAGCGCCTGGCCGGGATCGGACACGCTCGGCATGCCGGCATCCGAGGCAAAGGCGAGGGTCTCCCCCGCCAGCAGACGGTCGACCAGGCCGGCGGCGCGGCTGGCGATCACATTCTCGTCGCAACGGACAAGTGGCTTGGAAATGCCCAGGTGCATCAGCAGCTTTGACGTCACACGCGTGTCTTCGCAGCAGATGGCATCGGCGGCGGCAAACGCCTCGCCAACGCGCGGAGACAGGTCGCCCAGGTTGCCGATGGGCGTGCCGACCACATAGAGTTTGCCCGTATGGGCGCTGTTTTGCGTCATATCAACCTATTCAATCATGCCGCGCTCGAGCGTACCGAGCGCCGCGCGGGCGTCCCATGCTGCAATGCGCTTCTCGGTCTTCCACGTTTGGAAGAACCAGCCGGCAGCCGGCGCAAACGAAGCCAGCTGGTTGGCGATAAACACGCGCTCGTAGGCATTGCGGCCCTCGGGCGTAACCGACGAGTTGGCAAAGATCGCCGCGCCCGACCATTCGCCCACCAGCACGGGGAACCCAGTCGAAATCGCCTCTTTAAGCTCGCGCTTGTTGCGCGAAATCGCCGTCGTCAGCCCGCGGGGGCTCGTGATGTCGAGCGCATGTTCGTCGCGGTAATGGTACAGGTGAAGGTCCATGTAGACGTTCTTGTACTTAGCGCCGCGCATAAAATGCTTCCACTCGCTGGGATGCCCCGAAGACGAGAAGACGACGATCTTATCCTCGGGCATATACGAACGGACGAGCTCATAGGCATCGCGATAGAAATTGCGCAGGTAGTGAGCCGGAATGCCATCCGTCATGGCAAAGAGACTCTTGCGGACACTCATCTGCGGCGTATCCAGCAGCTCAATGCCCAGCAGGCTCTCGGCCTCGCCGTAACGCTCGGCCAAGCGCTCGAGCACGTCGAGTGCGACATGGCGGCCGTTAGTGGACGAATGCCACTCGGCGACAGCCTCCGGCGTGGTGGGCGAATCGTTGGAATCGCCCTGGCCACCGGGCACAGTTGCCAGATCGAGCAGCACGCGGATGTTGTACTTGGCAGCCCACTCAATTGCACGGTCGATGTAGTCGACAACCGAGATGTAGGACGCATCGGACTCCTGCGAGCCAAAGGCATACCAGGGCACCGGCAGACGCACGGCGTTGAGGCCGATCTGCGCCATGCGACGGAAATCGTCCTCGCTCACAAACGTCTCGTAATGACGGCGCATGCGCTCGTTATAGGCGGCGGTGCCCATGGCCTCCTGCAGCTCGGCCGCGTTGGATGCACCGGTCGCCGCGTATAGCGACGGGGTCACCCAAGGCTCGGGAATAAACCAGCCAGAGAGATTAACGCCGAGTATCCTCTCCATCACTGCCCCCTTTGAATCATACGGGCTAAGCCCGCATCGCTCTTGCATGACATATCTATCGATTTGAGTATACCCGCGCATGCAGACAGGCGACCGAACGGTCTGTAAAGTGACGCGAAAGTGAGAGGAATATCTGGGAACAGGCGGGCTCGGGATGGTGCGACGAGATGTGCACGCACGTCGGAAGTAAGCGCCGGAAAGCGCATCCCGCTCTGGGTCAAAATAATGGGATGCATTTTCCGCGGAACCCCACAAAAAAAGAAAAAGGACCCCTTTGCAGAGGTCCTAGTCAATTCAAGGTGGCGGGGAAGGGAATCGCGTCCGCGCGCTGCGCGGACGGACCGCTGCGGCGCTTGCGCGCCTTGCGAGCTGCGCTGGCAAACGCTATCGCGTTTCCTCAGCTCCGCGCCCTCACGGGGTTCGATTCCATGTGGGGGCTGCATAAAAGAAAAGGACCCCTTTGCAGAGGTCCTAGTCAATTCAAGGTGGCGGGGAAGGGAATCGAACCCCTGACACGAGGATTTTCAGTCCTCTGCTCTACCAACTGAGCTACCCAGCCATTTGAGGTGTGCCTTGTTTCAAGGCTTGATTAGTATAACCAAGGACGCGTTCCGGTCAACCGAGAATTTTAAAAAAGTTTTTGAGCACAGCCTCGGTTCTATAAATCGGCACGTCAGAGGCATCAGCCGGCAGCAAGAAGTTTTTCGCTCAGTCCCTTAAGCCGGCACGCGTTGGAGAGCAGGGGTCGAAACAATGATTGAAGGGCGCTCTAGTACGGCCCAGGCGCCGGGGCAGGAGCACATACGCCAGGGACGTACGTTTTCGTAGCATACGAGGACATAGCCGCGCGCATCGATGAAGGCGATGTCGATGGGATAGGCCATAAAACACGTATGGACCGAAGAGCAGCGTGGAAACGCCATGACGAGCGGCAGGCCGTTGGCGGCAACCGGACGCCGTCCCAGCATGCCGCGCAGGCGCACGACAAACGACTCCGCCACCGCAAACTCGGCCGGCGTCCAACCCAGCCTGTTGAGTGCCCGCGCGTAGGCGATGTAGGACGAGACCGCGGTCACATGACCACCCCCGGACGCCATGGATCGACCGTCACCGCGCGCTCGTGCGACAACGTTGTCGGCGCCCCCAGCGAAACGCCAGCGATGCTGAGAGAAGTCGGCCACGGCTCATAGTGCATGGTGCAGGTGTAGGTCCTAAACGTACCAGATAGGGAGAGCAGGCCACCATCCGATGCCTTCGCGCCTTGCTCGCTCGACACTTCGATCCGCAAGTCATAGCCTTCCATGGCATTCAGAATTTGAGTCTGAACCGTCGCCGAGGCATCGGCAGAGCTTTCGTCGCCCTCCCCCTCCGACGCCACGGCGTGCGCCAACACGATGTCGGGTACCACGCGGTCGAAGCGCGCGACAGCGCTGGCAAAGATCATGACGTTGTACACGATGAGTGCCAGCACCAGCAAAACGGGCGTAACCACCGCCATCTCCACCGTCGCTTGGGCGCGCTCCTCGCGCAGACGCATGCGGATACTCATTACGACCCACCGCCCAGAGCGCCAACCAGCGTGGCAACATCGACGGTGAGTGGGATGGAGCCGCCGCCGGGCAGAGGAATCTCCGCAAGCGTGAACACCGTACCGCTAATGGTGCGTTCGACTTGATATTCCAACGCCTCGCAAAGCGCCTTGGGATCGGTCACGCCCAACGGAATACTTCGCAGCTTGTCTTGCGCTTGAGAGAGACCAGCAATGTCAGACCCCGGGCTCTTAATGACGTTGGCGGAATCGGTCAGCACTGGCTTTCGCAGGCGCAAGTCGCACGGTTCCAGACCCAACGCCGCCATGGACGCCGAAACGGTATCGCCGAGCCACGATGCGATGGAACCCAACGCGCCGCTGCCCCCTCCTAGGCCTTTAATCATCTCGTCCATAAGTTCGTCGGCCGAACCTTGGATATCACCGTATCCTACGAGCAGCCGTCCCCAAACATCCATGACGCCGTCGAGCACGCCGGCAACGCCGCCCGAGCGTTCCTTCAATGTCGAGAAAAATCGCGAAAGCACGTTGTTTTGCGCCGTCGCCTCATCGGGTGCCAACACCGCGGCAGAGATAGCACCGCGATCGCCGAGCCTGACTGCCGTGCTAAACGAAGAGTTGAGCTCATCGGGGCTCGAGATGGCACCCGAAACCGCAAGGGCAACTACGCCGTTGCGACCGGGCGGAGCGATACGCGGACGCTCGCCCGAAAGCGCTTTGATGGCCTGGTCAAACGCATTGCTCGCACGGTCGGTCTCGTCTTCGGTCTGACGTTCGAGCTCGAGCTCTTTGTTGCGGCATTCGACGTAGTCTTCCAGGGCGTCTTTAAACTTGTCAAAGTGATACTCGAAGCCGTTTTCGATAGAGGTTGAAGGCGCCGCAACAGCACCAAGCGACGAAACGCCAAAATGGCATTTGCTGCATTTATCCTGTCCATCGTAATCGGCAACCGAAGCAAATCCGCTCGGCGTCCCTTTCTTATAGTTAGGGCAGGTCGTCCCGTAATGCAGATACGCCTTGTCATCGTTCACGCTCGTCGGCCACACCGCATCGGTATAGAGCTCCGTCGCCCGAACCTCATCAGAGTTGCGCGGCAACAGTGGAATATAGGAGGAAACCCTGTCTCCGTTCTCGGTTATATATGCCCGATCGACCTCCGCACTCGCATAGGTATAAAACGCCTTACGCGCCGCAGACTCTGCCCTCATCTCGACACTCGAGCCGTGGGGCTTCTCATTTGTCAGACGCCAATGGTAGTAGTCCTTCGCGCGATCAAGGGCAACTTGAGGCTCCCACGTAACGCTCGAAGCGTAATGCGGATTTTGAACACCGGAGAGATCCGTTAGGCTTTTCGCGCGCTCCCACATACACGAACAGCTGCCGACCGAACCTTTATCCGATCCACCGCAATCCGCTAGCCAGGCACGCTCCTTTGCCTTCGCCGTCTCCTCCGATGCTTTTTGTAGCTCCTCGGCCGCGCGCTCCAGATCTTCCGACGCATCTTTAATGGCATCGGTCGAGATCTCGGAACCCTCGAGCGCAACAAAATCAGACTCGGATGTCCTGGGCACGGCAAGCGCCGTACCGGTATAGGTCACACTATCGGTATCCTGCGCCGACACCGCCTGCGTGGCACGCGCGGCGATCAGATACGGCAGAGCCGTCTCGATTTTCTGTAAGCCTTCCGATGCGCTTTTGGCAAACTTGTTGCGCGTTTTAATGATCTCAATCCCGGTGTCGACCATATTGCCGGCAACTGGTTCGGCACCCGGGATGAGGATGGCGACCAGGCCCGTCCCGATTGTGGCAAACCCCGCCAGCCCCAGACTCAAGATGCTCGCATCAACCACCGTGGCAGCCGTGTGATAGGACGACACTACGTTGGCACCCGCCAGCGCGCCGCTATCGGCCGCCACCTGGGTATCCCCGGCACGCGACATGCTCCATATCGCCGCGGTCGACGAAAACAACAACGTGAGCACCACTAGGATGACCACGGCAGAAGAAAGCGTGGTGTAGGCACCGTCTTCGATAAACAGGTCGATACCGGCGCGGCCCATAAAGCCGCCTCGCTTGCGATGGCAGCTCGGACGGCGCGTCAAAACGCATCTAGACCAGAAACGCTTAATCCCATGTAGCAATCCACGAATCATAATCTCCCTCCAGCCATTCGGGACGTGATTGATACGAGACATCGACCTTGAGCTCAACGTAGCCGCCCTCGGCGGTACCACCCATAGCCTGCGCAAACGCACCGATCACAGGCAACGGCCTGACCTCGCCGGAAACGGACACGGACGAGACGCCACCCGCACCGGCCCGACCAAGCTCGATATTCCACGACAACGGCCCGCCGGCATGAAAGATCGAAACGTTGGGCACCGCGGCAAGCCGGCGGCGGGTGAACTCCTTAAGATCGTCGTCCTCCGCCGTCGTCGTGGTCATGAGCCGCGCGGTCTCGGCGGCGGCAGACTCCATGACCGCGCGCGTATAGAGCAGGCACACCGGTTGCAGTGCGAGAAGGATGAGCGTCAGAAACGTCGGCAGCAAAAAAGCGGCCTCGACCGTAGACTGCGCCCGGTCCTCGCGCGCGATATCAATACAACGCAATGTCCTTAGCGCCCGCAGCGGCGTCGATAACCGACGTCGAGGCAACGCCATGGGATGCCGCCCGCTCAACCAGCGCCGCCAAGCGCCCATCGGTGCCGGCACGCCAAAGTCCCGCGATCGCCAGCACGATCGATAACAGCGCCACCGTGACGATGGCGTATTCGACCGTCGCCTGGGCAGATTCCTCACGCAGGACATCATGCATTTCACGATCCCTCCTTTGAGTCCGTTGCCTGCGGGCTCAGGCGCACGGCGCGCAGACGACACGAAGCATCGCCAGCATCCGCGGCAATTGTCACCATATCGACCCAGCCGCGTCCGTCGCGCACGATGGCGCCCCACACGTTTCCCTTGATGTCGAGATAGCCGCTCAGAGCAAGTTGCGCCGTGGGTACCTCGCGATAGGCACGCAGCATATCCGCCGCCGCTTCGGTCATCGGTCGGTCCTCGGACCATGCAAGCCGGACCGCAATCGCGTTGCCCTCAGGCGAATCCGTCGCAGTGCCAGACCGCTTGTCGAGCGTCCGCAGAAAGGTTTGCGCCGTGACAGCGACATCCGAATCGTCCGCATCTCGCATCTCATCTTTTTGAGACGCCACCGCCGAATCTGAGCCCAAATCGGAGGCGGTCCCAGGACGCTGCTGCCGCGCGGCGTTAAGCCCCCAAAGCACCGCCGCTATCGCCACGGTCAGGCAAGCAAACACCAGCAGCACCCCGATGGGGCGCTCGCCCTCTACAGGCTGTTGATGCCCTCGCTGATCGCATCCCATAGCTCTTTAACCTTGCCTTTAAATGCAACGATGGCAATAATCGCGATCACCACAAGTACGCCCACTAAAATGGCGTACTCGGTGGTACCCTGCGCGCTCTCCTCCTGCAACAGCTCCTTGGCATGCTGGCGAGTGTGAATCGCCCGGCAAAAAGCCCAGCTCCAAGCCTTGTCAGCAACTTCGACCATCGTGTTCATGTATTCCTCCCTACATCATCCCGCCTGCTCCCAGCAGCGGGCCCAATATGGACAGAAGCAACGCCGGCAAGATGAGCGTGCCGGTGGGAATCAACAGCTTGACGGGCGCACGCTCGATCTCGCGCTCGACCGCGGCGCGATGAGCCGCACGGATCTCGCGACTTTGAGCGGCCAGCGTCTCGGCAAGTGGGGCACCCAGGGCGAGCGCCTGCCCCACCGTGATGGCAAAGGTCTCGAGCGCTCGCACGTCCAGGTCGCGCGCGGCGGCCAACAACTCGTCCTCACGCGTGCCCACGCCCACCTGCCACGCCATGCAGGCGCGCTCAAGGCGAAGAGCCAGCACTGACCGGCGGTTGGCGCAGAAAATCTCAAGCGCCGCATCAAACGAAAGACCGGCCGAAAGACCCAAGCGCACAACATCGATCATCTCGGACACTTCGCCGAGCGACACTCGCGCCGGGCCGCCCGCTCCAACCGCGCCCTTCACTCGCGCGGTCAGAGCATCGACCACCGAGCGACCCGCGGCAGCGACCAGCACCGCCTCGCGCTTGCAGGCCCCTGCGATCTTGCGTGCATCCGCCCGATCAAAACCCGTCGCGACAAATACACTCAGGGCGCACAGGCAAGCCGCAACTGCAACCGAGGCGCTCATAGCTCCACCCGCATAATGCGCCGGATAACCACCAGGGCAACGGCGTTGAGGGCAAGACCCAGCACCACAGCGCCCGCGCCGGCAGGCGTCGCAAGACCGCGACGAAAATCTGCCGAAAGCAGCGCCAACACCGCGCACATGCCCGCCGGCATCGCCGCGACCATATGCGCAGACATGCGAGCCTGCGACGTCTTAACATCCAGGCGGCGCTTGAGCTCAATGCGCTCCCCCACCATGCTCGACGCCTCGGACAGTAAGTCGGCAAGCGGAGCGCCGGTGCGCTGAGACACCTTAAGCGCCAAGGTCACAAGCGAAAGACCGGGGGCGTCGATACGTACGAGCAAGTCATCGAGCGCGTCGGTCGCCGAGATGCCGCAATCGATCGCCGCCGCCACCCGCAAAAACTCGGTATGCACTGGCTCTTGCGCATGAGCGCCCACAAAGCGCATGCCCTGGGCCAGCGAATGTCCCGAGGCAAGCGACATGGAAAGTGCGGTAAACGCCTCGGGCATCGCCTCTTCTGCATCGTGTTGCTCGCGCCGGCTCTCAAAGCCATCCCGGGCGGCACCAACGGCAAACGGAGCAACAAGTCCCAAGGCAAATCCGAGGGGCGATAACGACACCATCGTTAGTAAAACGCAGCAGACACCGCTCGATAGCAGCAGAAACGCCAAACGTCCCGAAGCATCTTCGATCACGAGGCCAAGGCGATGCGCCGGAGCCAGCGATGCCCACGAACGGGCGATCTTTTTCAGCAGATCGTTTTCCACCAGCTCACGCGGCAGCTTCTCTGCCACCGTCTCGAGCGCCTGACGTGCCAGCTCCGCCGGCGGTACCTGCGGCACACGAGGTTCCGCCCCGCACGCCGTCGCGACAGAAAGCCCTGCCAAGCCCCCTACGACGAGGGGCACAGTGATCTCCATTCGTCCACCTCCTCTTGTGTGAGCGTCCCCGACCGCAGGCCTTCTGCGATAAACGGCGGCTCGCGGTCAAGCGTCCAGGTGCGCTCGGCGGCATCGAACGTCACATAGCGCTCGAGCTCTACGCCGCCCGATGCGGCGCGTCGCACCCCCGAATACGAGGAGACGAAGCGCCTGCCATCGGCGTGGCGCTCGGACATCACGATACCGTCGAGTGCCATGGCAATCTGCTCCTCGATGAGCTCGCTCGGCAGATCGATGCCATAACGTGCAAGCAACGTCAGACGCACCACGGTCTCCTGTTCTGAACCCGCATGAAGCGTGGTGAGCGACCCGTCGTGGCCCGTGTTCATGGCCTGCAACATGTCGCAGCACTCGGCACCGCGCACCTCGCCCACCACGATGCGGTCGGGGCGCATGCGCAGGGCATTAGTCACCAGGTCGCGGATCGTCACCGCGCCCTCGCCCTCAATTGAAGCCTCGCGCGCCTCTAGGCGCACCACGTGCGGATGATGCGCAAACTTGAGCTCGGCAGAGTCCTCGATCGTCACGATGCGCTCGCCGGTGGAAATCTCACATGACAACGCGTTGAGCAGGGTGGTCTTACCAGATCCCGTGCCTCCCGCAACCGCCAAGTCCTGTCGCAGCGACACCGCACACGACAGCAGCTGCGCATACCAAAGCGGCAGCGATCCCAACCCCACGAGCTCGTCCAGCGAGCAGATACGGTCCGAGAACTTTCGGATGGTGAGAATCGGTCCGTCAATCGCCACAGGCGGAATCACCGCGTTGACGCGATAGCCCGTTTTGAGGCGGGCGTTGACGATGGGGCTGCGCTCGTCGATACGGCGGCCAAGTGGCGAGATAATGCGGTCGATAAGCACACGGATCTGCTCATCATCCTCAAACGCATGCTCGATGGGGTACAAGACGCCGCCGCGTTCAAAGAAAGCCGAGCGGCAGCCGTTGATCATGATCTCGGTAACGGTGTCGTCCTCGATGAGCGGCTGCAACGGCCCCAAGCCCACCACGTCATCCAAAATCTCGTCGATGATGGCCTCGCGCTCGGGCGTCGCGAGATCGGTCGGCTCCTCAACATTGAGCGCCGCCTCCACCGCAGGACGCAATTCCGAGCGGGCAAGTGCCGGGTCGATATAGGCGCTGATACGCGCCACTTCGTCGTAACCCATGCGGTCCATCACGGCGCGCTTGGTGCGTCGTTTCACGGCGCGGCGACGCCCCGCATCTACAGGCGCTGCCGCCGCCGCAGCGCCGGCAGCCTTAATCCTCGTTTGCAGGCTCATCGCTGATCACCCTCGTGCGACCAGGGAAGGCGGATACGCGGGCGTTCGGTGCGCATTGCACGGTCGGCGACCATATCGCTCCAAGGGCCGACGGCGCACCCCAGTTCCACGAGCATCTCGCGCGTGGCCTCGCGCACGCTGGTCGCAAAAGCGCTGGTCTGCCCCACTGCCTCGTCAGCACGCCCAAACGCCATGAGCGCGGCGAGATCCTGCCCGCCATCGGCGATACGAATCTTGGAGCTCAACGCACAGGCAATCTCAAAGCGCATAGCGACGTCCTCGTCTGCCCCGCGCGCACCGAACCGGTTGAACACGGCGCTCATACGCGTGCGCGGCACACCTACTCGACTTGCCAGTTCAATGACGCGCGACGCCGATGCCGCGGACGACACCGCCGCATCGCCAACGACCAGGCAACGGTCGCTCGCCGCCACCGCAGCCGCCACGGCGTCGCCCCAAAAGACCGAGGTATCGATAAAGACCACGTCGGATTCGCGACGCAGGACATCAAGCAGTAGCTCCACCGGACGTGCCATGAGCTCGGCTTGCTCGGGCGCCGCGACGGGACCCCAGAGCGTAACGCCCGGCGCCACGCGCATCGATGTGGCTACGATATCCGGCTCGGTGAGCGCGCCCGCCGCCGATGGCTCGATAAGTGCCGCCATATCGCGCGGAGCATCGACGCCTAACAAGTCGTAAAGGTTTCCAAACATCAGGTCCAGGTCGAGCACGGCGGCACGCAAGCCCAACAGCGACGATGTGTGTGCCATGGCGGCAACGATCGTCGACTTGCCGCAACCGCCCGAACCCGAAATAGCGCAGATGACTGGAGCTCGATGCGGCGGAGCGGTAGCGTCTGCCGGCGGCATCGGAGGCGGCGGGGCGGGCGTCGGTGACAGCGTCCCCGTCTCCCCCGCCGCAACCACGTGCTGCGTCCAAGCCGGCATGGCTGCTTGTTCGGTCTGCGAGGCAGGCTCGTTCTGCGCAATCTGCTCATGCTGCATCAGCGACAACTCGCCGCACCCGGCAAGGCCCTCAACTTCGTCGAGTTCATCCGCCAGATTCACGCCGTGCACGTATCCCATATCTACTGCCGGGGAGTCGCCAGCATGCTGCGCCGGCCCTCCAGCGTCATCGTATACAAGGGGGTTCCGGGGGCGCCGACCATGCTCGGCTTCCGCTTTTCCATAATCATCAACACGCGGGCCTCTTGTAGCGCGAGGCGCCCCGGGTTCCCTATCAACAAAAGCATCGGGCTCAATCGTCATGCGCCGATCGGAATCAACCGCTCCCTCGCCCGCGCGCCCGTTGCCGCATATACTGTGTGCAGCGATGACCTCGGTCGCCCCCGCGCGAAACAGCCCCTCGATATCCGACGGATCGAGCGCTTCTATCAACACGACCACGCGACTCACGCGGCCTTCGGCCGTCAGGCGCGCAACAGTCTTGCGCACATCTTCGGTATCAAACAGAGACGCCGCGATGATGGCAGCCCCGCGGCGCGACGGAAACGCCCGCGCCATGGAAACCAGCCCGTCCAGGTCACCCACGCGAAGCACCTGTGCACCCGCATCACGGCCCTCGACTTCCCGCTGCAACAGCCCGTAATCGCCGCACGCGCAGCACGCAAGCCAGATCGCCTTCATCACTCGTCGCCTCCGCTCTTTTTGCCGCGCGCCGTGGCGGGAATCGTCAAGCTGACCGTTCCCTTGCCCGAGGCTCCCAGCAGTTCCTTGACGTCTTCGGGGTCAGCCGCCAGCGTCACCCATTCGATCTTGCCCTCGCGCGTGGCACCGGAATCCTCACTGGTATCGATCACGTACGCGCCGCACAGCCGATCGGTCACGCCGTCTTTTTGCACATACACATCCACGTAGCTGCCCACGCCCGTAGCACCGCCGACCGAGTGCTCGGCATCGACCGCCACCGAAACGGCGACCTTGCCCTTAGGCACCTCGAGCTTGCGGCTCTCGACCTTGGTGTAGACATTGCAGATCACGGCGTTTTTGGGAATACGCGAAGTCGTCACGTCGCCGCGCACCTGGCGCAGCTCGGTCGCCGCGTCACGCGGCAGCAGACTCGTCAGCCACTCCTGGGTTATGACATTGGTCTCATCGAGGGTCTCGCCCACATCGATATCGCGCGCCGCGACGCATACCTCGACGCGATCGCCACCGTACTTGGCCAAGGTCTCAGCCTGGACCTGTTCGGCTTGTGAGCGGATCGATGAGCCGTAAACCATGCAGAGCAGAGCAGCGAGCACGCCCGCGACCAGACTGATGGCGATGCGCTTGCTCTTGTTCACGGCCGCTCCTCTCATGGCAGTGCCGGGCGAATGCCCGTACCACCATTGTCTGGGCGGTCAGAGTGCAAAGCGGCGCAATCGCAATCTTGGTTTTCGATGTCAAACCAATCGCTGACCAAAAGCTGACCAGCCCGTCAAGCTCGTGGCAAGGTTTTGGTCAGCACGTCAGCAAACTGCATGTTTCGAGGCTTTTCCGCAGCAAAAAGCCGTCTCCCGAACAGTTGGGAAACGGCTGTCATAGGAAAAATCAATTACAGATGGACATCGGGATCGAGCATTTGAGCACTCACGCGCATGGATAACGCCAGGTTTTGGAACGTTTCCAGACGCAGGCTATCGATCTGCCCGGCGTCCTCGGCCTCGCGAACGGCGCAACCCGGCTCATGGGTATGCGTGCAATCGCCAAACCGGCACGCGCGCGATGCCTCGACAATCTCGGGGAAGGCGCGGGCCAGTCCCCGCTCGTGACCCACGAGCGGTAGGCTGCGCAGGCCCGGGGCATCGGCGATCACGCCGGCGTCGCCCGGCAGCGTCACCATCACGCGCGCGACGGTAGTGTGACGGCCCTGGTCGTCGCGTTCGCGCACACCGCCGGTCGCCAACGTATCGTGGCCCAGCAGCGCATTGAGCAGCGTCGACTTGCCGGCACCCGACTCGCCCAGAATCATGGCGCAGCTCCCGGCAGGCACGCAGGCACGGACCTCGTCCAGGCCGCGGCCCTCGGCAGAGGACGTCACGATCACGCGCACGTCCGGACCCACCAGGCGGCGCACGCGGTCCAGATCGCGCTCGAGTTCCTCGGCATCGCAGCGGTCAGCTTTGGTGAGTACCACCACCGGCTCGGCATCGCAGTCGAGCGCCAATACCAGCGAACGCGCCACACGGTCGAGCAGCACCTCGCCGGCACCGAGCGCCTGCACGATTAGCACGCTATCCACGTTGGAGCAGAGCACCTGGCGCTCTCCGCGGGCACGGCCGCGCCAACGCTCAAAGCTCGTACGGCGCGGCAGCACGCATTCAATCACGCCCATATCGTGCCCGGGAGCGCGGCGCACCGCCACACGATCGCCCACGGCAGGCAGCAGGACCTCGTCCCCACCGCGCGACTTGGCAAATCCCACGGCATGCTCGGCGCGGAAGGTATCGTCGGCAGTCGCCACCAGCGGAAACCCACGATCCAAGCGCACCACGGCACCCAGTTGCATCTGCTCGGGCTCCTCGGCCCGAGCACAAAAATCATCGAAGGCAGCCTGCTGAGCCTCATCGACTGGCAGGTCATCGAACGCCGGAACATCCTGCAGCGTATCGAGTCCCGGCACGCTTGCCAGCAGTTCCTCGGCAGATGCGGGGGCTTCGGTCGCAAGCTTCCGACGACGATCGCGCTTAGCCCGCGCCCCCGTCGTCTTTTTCTTCGCTTTAGCCTTAGCCTTAGCCACAAACGCCTCCCAGCAGCCAAAATCACAACTGAGCAGGTATTTTAAATCAAAAAGAGCTGGCCGGGCAAAGCCCGACCAGCTCACATACTTTCCCTCAGCTCATGGTCCCGAGAGGCTATCCGAAGGCCCGCCCGCCGGGAGGGGTTTCCTAAGGACACATCCTTTATTCAAAACGAGCGGCCGAGCAATTGCTCGGCCGCTCACCTTCTTTCCCTCAGCCCTTTTTCATCCGCGCGGGAGTAAAGCCAGCAAGGATACCGTAGGGCCCACCCCGGGAGTGTTTTCTTCTGAGCGATCCCGCAGCGCGAAGCGCGAGGACCAGCGAAGAAGAAAACACGCAGGGGCGGGCCCGGACAGGTTAACTTACTCCTTCTCGACCGCGCGCATGATCGCCTTGTAGATCTCCATCAGCGGGATGATCAGGAAGGCCAGGCCCAGGGCAGCGACAACGCCCTTGAGCTCAAGCGTCACGGGGCCAAAGAACATCTCGGCAAGCGTCGGCTGCACGGTTACGATCACCGTCAGCACCAGTGCCAGCGCGGCGGAAGCCCACAGCCACTTGTTCTGCTTCTTCATGGTGAACAGCGACGCACGACGGCTGCGCATATTGAAGCAGTGGAAAATCTCGACCATGTTGAGCGTGATGAACGCCATCATCACGCCTTCCTCGTCGGCATTGCCGGCGATCATATCGGCGATGTGGATGTAGCCCATGTCAAAGTACACGCCCACA
The DNA here is from genome assembly GCA_019414245.1 of Collinsella sp. GTDB lineage: Bacteria > Actinomycetota > Coriobacteriia > Coriobacteriales > Coriobacteriaceae > Collinsella. Next base: position 23,364 of record DXMK01000021.1, read on the forward strand.
AAGAAGCTCGCCAGCACCAGCACGGTGATGATAAGGCCCTGGACCACACAGTCCAGGCCCATATGTCCGGCAAAGACACCGTCCTTGGCGTTGCGCGGCTTGCGCTTCATGATGTCGCCCTCGGCGTCCTCCATGCCCAACGCGAGCGCGGGGAAGCAGTCGGTGACCAGGTTCACCCACAGCAGCTGCACCGGCTGGAAGATGGTAAAGCCGATGAGCGTGGCGATAAACACCGAGAAGACCTCGGCAAGGTTAGCCGAAAGCAGGAACTGGATGACCTTGCGGATGTTGTCGTAGATGCGACGACCTTCTTCGCAGGCGCCGATGATGGTAGCGAAGTTGTCATCGGCAAGTACCATGTCGGCGACGTTCTTGGTGACGTCGGTACCGGTGATGCCCATACCAACGCCGATGTCGGCGCGCTTGATGGACGGGGCGTCGTTGACGCCATCGCCCGTCATGGCCACGATCTGGTCGCGCGACTTCCAAGCCTCGACGATGCGTGTCTTGTGCTCGGGCTGGACGCGGGCGTACACGCCGTAGTCCTCGATGTGCGCGTCGAGTTCCTCGTCGCTCATGCGATCGAGGTCGGCACCGGTGATGGCATGGCTGCGATCAGTGACGATGCCCAGCTGCTTGGCGATGGCCACGGCGGTGTCGATGTGGTCGCCCGTGATCATGACGGTGCGAATGCCAGCGTCGTGGGCCTCGCGGATGGCTTCGGCGACCTCGGGACGAACCGGGTCAATCATGCCGGACAGGCCGCAGAAGACCAGGTCGTGCTCGAGCGCAGCGGGGCTGCAGTCGCTCGGGACCTCGGTGTAGGTGCGGCTTGCCAGCGCCAGCACGCGCAGGGCCTCGTCGGCCATGGCCTTGTTGGCGGCCACGAGCTCGGCACGACGCTCCTCGGTCAGGGGGACGACCTTATCGCCCTCGTAGATATGGGTGCACAGGCCGATCACCACGTCGGGCGCGCCCTTGGTGTACTGCTCATACTCGCCGTCAAGGGTCTCGACGACCACGGACATCATCTTGCGGCCCGAGTCAAACGGGGCCTCGCCCACGCGCGGATGCTCGGCAGTCAGGCCAGTGAGGCCCGCCTTGCCGGCGTCGTTGACAAGCGCGCACTCAGTCGGCTCACCCACGGCCTCGCCCAGCTCCTCGTCCCACTGAGCATCGGAGCACAGCGCCATGCCGGCCAGGAACTTCTCCTTGGGCGCAGCGAGCTCGTGCTTGACGACGGTCATCTTGTTCTGGGTAAGGGTACCGGTCTTGTCGGAGCAGATGGTCTGTGTGCAGCCAAGGGTCTCGACAGCAGAGAGCTTGCGGATAATCGCCTGGCGCTTAGCCATCTTGGTCACGCCAAGCGAAAGGACGATGGTCACGACGGCAACCAGGCCCTCGGGGATGGCGGCGACGGCGAGCGAGACGGCAACCATAAAGGTGTCGAGCAGGGCAGTCGGATCGGTAAGGACGTTGCCCACGCCGTGGCGGAGGATGTCAACGCCAAAGATCACGACGCAGATGACGATCACCATGATGGTGAGGATGCGGCTGAGCTCGGCGAGCTTCACCTGCAGCGGCGTGAGCTCTTCCTTGGCCTCGGCCAGGGCGCCGGCGATCTTGCCCATCTCGGTGTTCATGCCGGTGCCGACCACGACGGCGCGACCACGGCCGTACACGACGGTGGAGCCCATATAGCACATGTTCTTACGGTCGCCGAGCGGCACGTCATCGGTGCCCGCAGCGAGCTCGATCACGTTGGCGTGCTTCTCTACGGGCACGGACTCGCCGGTGAGCGCGGCCTCTTCGATCTTCATCGTGGCGCTCTCGAGCACGCGGCAGTCGGCCGGAACGGAGTCGCCCGCCTCGAGCATGATCACGTCGCCGGGCACGAGCTCGGCGCTCGGCAGGTGCACGAGCTTGCCGTCGCGTAGCACCTTGGACTGCGCCGCACTCATCTCCTGCAGGGCCTCGAGGGCCTCCTCGCTCTTGGCTTCCTGGACCACGCCCAGCACCGAGTTGACGATAACGACGAACATGATGATGGCAACATCGGCAAAGTCCGCCTCGCCCTTAACCATGCCCGTGAGCGCGCTAATGACGGCGGCAACGATCAGCATGATGACCATGGGGTCGGCCATCTGCTCAAAGAACCGCTTCCACAACGGCGTCTTCTCGGCTTCCTTGAGCTTGTTAGGGCCTGTCTTGGCGAGACGCGACGACGCCTCGTTGTCGCTCAAGCCAAGGTGCTCATCGACGCCCTGGTCGCTGAGCACCTCCGCCGCGGCGGACAGGTATTCCTTTTGCATATAGAGTCCCCTCCTGGGATTCGGGCCACTCAGCAGATTGATGCCCGATCATAATTCCCAGGAGAAGGGCAAGGGCTCATCAAGGCTGCCGTGCTGAGCGGCAGTTGATAGTGGGGCTATGGTACCCCAAAGCGGCGAGTCTAGCCAAAACAATCGGTTTGGAAATATGGTCCGCACGCAACGGTGCAGACCGTGTGATGCTCAACATTGGTAAAACGTTTTTTCTTCGGCACATCGCCAAACTGACATATCGCCCAGATAGCAGCGGTTAGAGCGGTTGGTAAAGATTTTTCATATACCGTTTTTCCCGCAAAAAATGAACTTCTAATTCGGCATACGGTCGATTTTATGGGGTATTCGGTCAGCATTTCGTTATAATCAACACGGTTTTATTTCTTATGGTTTATCTATCAGCGCAAGACGATGTCAGATGGAGGTCTGAATGTACAAGCGCACTAAGATTGTATGCACCATGGGTCCCGCCTGCGATAGCGACGAGACCATCCGCGAGATGATCAAGGCGGGCATGAACGTCGCCCGTTTTAACTTCTCGCACGGCTCCTACGACGAGCACCACGGTCGCATCGAGCGCGTCCGCCGTATTTCCAAGGAGCTCGGTCTGCCCGTCGGCATCCTGCTCGACACCAAGGGCCCCGAGGTCCGCACCGGCCTTCTGGTCGACGGCAAGAAGGTTGCCGTCAAGACCGGCGATAAGATCGTCGTCACCGCTCAGCCTACGTCCGAGGATTTCCACGGCACCGCTGAGCACATCTCCCTCGACTACCTGGCTCTGCCCTCCGAGGTCGAGAAGGGCTCCCTCATCCTGATCGATGACGGCCTGGTTGCCCTCGAGGTCGAATCCGTCGACGGCCAGGACATGACCTGCGTCGTCAAGAATGACGGCCTGATCGGCGAGCGCAAGGGCGTCAACATGCCCAACGTCAACATCTCGCTGCCCGCCATCACCGAGCGCGATCGTCAGGACATCCTCTTTGGCCTGACCGAGAACATCGACTACATCGCCGCTTCCTTCATCCGTGACGGCGAGTCCGTCCGTGGCATCCGCAAGCTTTGCCGCGAGAACGGCGGCGAGCACGTGACGATCTTCCCGAAGATCGAGTGCGCCCTGGGCGTCGAGAACTTCGACGAGATCCTCGAGGCTTCCGACGGCATCATGGTCGCCCGTGGCGACCTGGGCATCGAGATCAAGCCCGAGCTCGTTCCCCACATCCAGAAGGAGATCATCGCCAAGTGCAACGCGGCCTACAAGCCCGTCATCACTGCTACGCAGATGCTCGACTCCATGCAGCAGAACCCGCGCCCGACGCGCGCCGAGGTTGCCGACGTTGCTAACGCCATCTACGACGGCACCGACGCCGTCATGCTCTCTGGCGAGTCCGCTGCCGGTAAGTACCCGGTCGAGGCCGTCAAGATGCAGGCCAGCATTGCTCTCGAGACCGAGAAGTACCTCCCGGCCCACGCTCCGCTCGAGGTTCCGGCCGATGCTCACGGCACCCGCGTTGTCAACAACGTTGTGGGTATGTCCGCTGTGAACATGGCCACCACCGTTGGCGCCAAGTGCATCACCGTGCCGACGACCACCGGTCGTACTGCTCGCCTGATCTCGCACTTCCGTCCCAACATGCCGATCTGCGCGTTCTCCCGCCACGAGTGGGCCGTCCAGCAGATGATCATGTACTGGGGCGTTATCCCGCACCAGGCCGAGATTACCCAGGGCACCGTCAACGGCACGATCGTCAAGGCGATCGAGACCGCTAAGGAGCTCGGCTACGTCGAGGCCGGCGATCTGACCGTCGCTACCGCCGGCGATCCCCGCATGAGTGTTCAGCTCGAGGACAAGGTCTCCTCGACCAACGTCGCTTACGTCGCTCAGGTGCGCTAAATCGCACTTGCAAGCACGCTTGCATTGCAAAAGGGCTCGGAAGGCTTTGCCTTCCGGGCCCTTTTTTGTACCAATGCCAGCACACAGCAAAACACGCACTCATTTCTTTACCAAAAGCGCAAAATCCACCCTTCGAGGCCAAAAAATAAGGCTCTGTTAGACCAAGGTTGACATAAAAACGATGTCACCGCGAGGCGGTACC
>DXMK01000022.1 GCA_019414245.1 Collinsella sp.
CCGTCATCGAAACTGAAAAAGGGGGAGGCCTCGCGGCCTCCCCCTTTTTTGCGTTTACGGGCAACAGTCCTTATGCAATTAAATCAATTTAATCATCCACCGCTGAATATAGACGTTCACCGTTCTTTGGCCGGTTCTCTGTTCTCAATGGACTAATATTTGCTTTAGCGCACTGCTGCGCTTGTCCTGTTTTTACACGGGTCGTTTTATTGATTGTGACGGAAGGACTCACATGGCAGATGTTCATGAGCTGCTTGATACTTGGATTGCCAATGTCAAGGACGAGGAGCTCCTCGCTGAGCTCAACACGATGAAGGAGCAGGGTGATGAGGACGCCATCACCGACGCTTTCTTCCAGGATCTCGCCTTCGGTACTGCCGGTCTTCGCGGCACTATCGGTGCGGGCACTAACCGTATGAATATCTATACGGTCGGTCGTGCGACCCAGGGATTCGCTGACTACCTCAATGCGACCTTTGAGCATCCGACGGTCGCCATCGCTCGCGATAGCCGCAATAAAGGTGAGCTGTTCGTTAAGACTACGGCTGCCATTCTTGCAGCAAACGGCGTGACTGCCCTCGTGTATCCCAAGATTTCTCCTGTGCCGACGCTCTCCTGGGCCGTCCGTGATCTTAAGTGCTCCGGTGGCATTTGCATGACCGCTAGCCATAACCCAGCGCCGTATAACGGCTATAAGGCCTATGGCCCCGATGGCTGCCAGATCACCAGCGAGGCCGCCGATGCAATTTCTAAGGCTATCGCCGAGACCGATACATTCACCGGCGTGAAGTCCATGGACTTTGATGAGGCTCTTGAGCAGGGTCTGGTTAAATGGATCGACGACTCGTGCCTCGAGCGTTATTACGACGCCGTTCTCGCGCGCGGCGTGACTAACCTTTCTGCCGAGGAGATCGCTGGCGCTCCGCTTAAGCTCGTCTACACTCCGCTCAACGGCACCGGCCTCATTCCCGTTACTACGGTGCTCGAGCGCGCTGGCATCACCGATGTCACGGTTGTTCCCGAGCAGAAGGAGCCTAACGGCGATTTCCCGACCTGCCCGTATCCTAACCCCGAGATCCGTCAGGCCATGCAGAAGGGCATCGATCTCTGCGAGCAGGTTCACCCTGATTTGCTGCTTGCAACCGATCCCGACGCCGACCGTGTTGGCGTTGCCGTTAAAAATGGCGATGACTATCTGCTGCTGACCGGCAATGAGATGGGCGTTCTGCTGCTCGACTATATCTGCAAGACCCGTGCTGCCCGCGGTGAGGACCTCACTAAGAAGGTTGCCGTTACTACTATCGTTTCTTCCGCCATGGTTGACGCTCTGGCCGACGAGTACGGTTTTGAGCTTCGCCGCTGCCTGACGGGCTTCAAGTACATCGGCGACATCATTACTTCTCTTTCCGATGCTGGCGAGGTCGATCGCTTTATCTTCGGTTTCGAGGAGAGCTACGGCTATCTGGCCGGCGACCACGTGCGCGACAAGGACGCCGTGAGCACTTCGCTTCTGATTTGCCAGATGGCGCAGTATTACAAGCTCCAGGGTAAGAACCTTGCCGATGCGATGCACGAGCTGTACGAGAAGTATGGCTACTATCACAACAAGACGATTTCGCTAAGCTATCCGGGCGCTGAGGGTGCGGCAAAGATGGCCGGCATCATGGCTGGTTTGCGCGAGAACCCGCCCGCGGAGCTCGCCGGTTCCAAGATTGAGGCCGTCGTGGATTACAACACCTGCGTGAACGGCCTGCCGAAGGCTAATGTCATTGAGTTCGATCTCGAGGGTGGTAACAAGGGTATCGTCCGTCCTTCTGGCACCGAGCCCAAGATTAAGCTGTACATCTTCGCTAAGGGCGCGGATGCCGCCGAGGCTGATGCAGCACTTGACGCGATCGAGGAGTCCGGTCGCAAGCTCTTGGCCTAAGGCTTTGAAAGCCTATTTCTATAGATAGACGGAGGAGGGGATCTCGGAAACGAGGTCCCCTCTTTATTACTTTTAAATACAGCTGAGAATCCCAAACTGTGTAGGAAATGTGTACGCCCAGATTCCCGCCCACGGCGCCCCTCCGGTCTGGCAATATATCTCCTTGCCGCGCGGC
>DXMK01000003.1:0-3682 GCA_019414245.1 Collinsella sp.
GTACCGCCTCGCGGTGACATCGTTTTTATGTCAACCTTGGTCTAACAGAGCCTTTCTTTTACGCCGGCACCGCACGGATTCGAACCTCGGTCGAGGTGCGAGCATCTTAATCATCACTTCGTAAAATTTTTCCAAATTGTCGCTTGACCCATCGAGGGGTCACGTGCATAATAATCCGTGCGTTGCGGCGTTACCTCAGCTGGATAGAGGGTCTGACTACGAATCAGAACGTCATAGGTTCGAATCCTATACGCCGCACCAATTGAAATTGAAAGCCTCCGGCGACGGGGGCTTTTCTTTTATGCCGCCACCGCATGGATTCGAACCTCGGTCGAGGCGCGGGCGTAAAGAAAACGCGGAGCGTTTTTAGCCCGCGGGCGAGCGCGCCGGCAGGCGGGCGAAGCCGGTGCGGATCCGCGCAGCGGATGCGCGGAATCCTATACGCCGCACCAACTGAACTTTAAAGCCTCCGGTAACGGAGGCTTTTCTTATATCGCGATGCGTCGAAGATAGCATCAAGTGGTCAAAATGAGTAAAAATCAAATTTGATAACTTTTTTCGAAAATTGCTTGACCTTTATTCAGTCGATGTGCATAATAATCAACAAGTCGCGGCGTTACCTCAGCTGGATAGAGGGTCTGACTACGAATCAGAACGTCATAGGTTCGAATCCTATACGCCGCACCAATTGAAATTGAAAGCCTCCGGCGACGGGGGCTTTTCTTTTATGCCGCCACCGCATGGATTCGAACCTCGGTCGAGGCGCGGGCGTAAAGAAAACGCGGAGCGTTTTTAGCCCGCGGGCGAGCGCGCCGGCAGGCGGGCGAAGCCGGTGCGGATCCGCGCAGCGGATGCGCGGAATCCTATACGCCGCACCATTTGAGATTAAAGCTCCCGGCAACGGGGGCTTTTCTTTTACGCCAGCTTGAGTGCTTTCGTCCAAAGGGACGATTTCCTGTCGACTCGTGTAAGATTCCGAGTAGGTGTCGCGGCCCATCCGCGACCACTCCTTCTCTCAACGACCGATCAGGGTGATATTTCGTGGCAGAGCGTCCGACATACAGGCTCAGGTTTCTCGATCCCAAAAAGCGCTTTCCGGCGATGCCCGAGCAGCCTGCGGGGCGCTCATATGGCGTGGTCTGGAAACTCTTTGGCGAGGACCAGCATGAATCTTGTTATGTCGTCGAATTCGTTGGCAAAAGTCATGTGTCGCTTTTGGGCTACGTAAGCGTTTCGGGTGAGGTGTACAAGGTGGACCGCCCCGTCTGCGAGGCTCCGCTGCCCAACGATCCCGACATGGAACTGGTCCTTGACGAGTCGGATTCCAGTATTGGTGAGATTATGGTAAGGGAAGCCAACGGCACGATGCGCGCGTGCGCGCGAACCGTCGGCTCTCCCGAAGGTCCCATGCGCGAACAGTCCGATCACGAGACATGGAATTCGACCCGCTCCCTTCCTTACGGTGAGTTCATGGCATCGATGTTCCTGCGCTACGTGATATTCGCTGACTCCGAAAATACCATTGCGAGCACGGCGGACGCCGACGGACTCGACGAGGGTATGCAAAACGTTGTCGACAAGATCAAGCTCGTAAAGTTGCCCGAGCCGGTCGAGGTGTTTTTGGGCTTTAACACGACACCGCTACCTGACGCTATCGAGACGCTGCTCTACCGCGTTGACCATGCCGAGAATCCGAGCGGTATCGAGCGCTATGCCGCCGCCCTTATGAGTGAAATTGACTTGCCTCGCTTGCGCACCATCGCCGCTAAGTCCGAGATGAGCCTGGCTCGCATCGATCGCTCAAAGCTTTTCTATCTCAATTTTGATCGCAGCCTGCTGGACCAGGACGAGATTGACATGCTGCTTGCCATCGAGTGCCGTCTTAACCGTCTCTCCGGCATCCTTGAGCACATCGGGGCCGGATTGGTCCCTGCGGCATCCTCGCCGAGCCTTGAGGGCTGCGCGCTCTTTGATGCGTGGCATATCGCCAAGACGACCAACGATGTTCCCCGACTGCTTGATACGGCCTCGAGCGATAACCCGTGGGGCAAACCGGGTACGGTGGCTTGCCAGCCGGGCGGTGAGTGGGATGTGCGTACCCGCTTCGCGCGTATTGTCGAGGCACTTAACGTGGTCACGCGGCTCGACTATACCTATCGGGCAAACGTTGCCGAGGGGATCATGCTCGTTCGGTTTGGGCAGTCTGTCGTTGATGCCATGCCGCAACGTGAATACGACGCTCAAGATGACGCCTGGCGCGAGTTGGACGAGGACGCGCGTGCGATCTGGGCCGCGGAGCACGATGCGCGCGTGGCGCTCACGCTTGCAGCAGCGTGTTTTGCCGCGGGCACCTGCATCACGCGCTGCTATGTGCAGATTGCTGCTCCTGACAGTGAGCAGGGCGAGCGCGTTGTCGCAACGTATTTCTTTGGGCGCGCGGCCTATCTGGCCGATTGCGTGCCTGTCGCCAAGGATCTTGAGAGCATGGACATGGACGATATGCCGTGCAAGCGTGTACTTGAGGCGTATGAGTCAACCGCTCCGGAGACGATTGAGCCTGCGGAGGTTCATGCTCGTCCGCGTGATGACCATCGCACGCTGCCGCCGGCACTGCGCGATCTGCTGCTTGCCGATACGGCTGACGAGTTGGAGGTCATGGAAGAGGACGACGACCCATACGTGGCCCGTGTTGTTGAATTGCGCGAGCAGGCAAAAGTCGACCGTACAGGTGCTTTTGAAGGCTTTTCCCGTCTTGTCGAGGAGCTGGAGGCTAAGTGCGCCGTCGCCGAGCTTTTGGCGACAGGTCCGGTTCAAACGCAGTTTTGCGATAACCAGCTGGTGCGCATGGTGCTACCGGTGTTGGAAGAAGACCGCTCTGTGCGAATCCTTCGTGCGCCCGATGCGCTGTACTTTGCCCAGCACGAGATCTGCAGTTTTTACGCCGAGCAAGAGGACTTTGAACGAGCACTGCCCGAGGTGCGCCATCTTTACGATCTGGCGCGCTCGTCCATGCAGTCGCACTTTGCGCTCATCAACGTGCTCGCGCGTCTGGAGCGCTTTGACGAGATTATCGAGGTGGCGCGCCACGGCCTACGTATTGCCAGCGATCGTTCTGCAATCGGCTACCTGTTCTATCGCTTGGCGTTTGCCTATTGGAATTGCGATCAGCTCGACCTGGCGCTGGCTTGTTACCGTCTGGTGCCGCGCGGCGAGGAGTCGGGCAGCAGCGCGCTGGAAGAAATGCAGGGCCTTATGAACGAGATGGGCGTCAGCGAGCCTCCGACGTTCGAGGAAGCGGTCGAGACCATCCACAAGGCTGGACTAGAGCTGCCGCCAGTGTCCGCCGTGACGAATCAGCTGGCAGATGCCGCTGTGCAACTGGTCGACAACGGTTTCTTTTTCCTGGCGCGCGGTTGTATCTTCCAAATGTGGCGCACCATGGGCAACGACGAGCTCGGCTCCCTCAACCGCTCGCTGGGGTAGGCGAAGCTTTCAAGAAGGAAAGGCTGCTAGGCAATTAGAAAATTTCCTCTTGCCCATCCTTGGCTGTTTGGTTACTATAGAACGGCTGTTACGGAGAGCTGACCGAGAGGCCGAAGGTGCTCGCCTGCTAAGCGAGTATGCCCCAAAAGGGCATCTGGGGTTCGAATCCCCAGCTCTCCGCCAGTACGAATTTGAAGAA
>DXMK01000003.1:3782-16727 GCA_019414245.1 Collinsella sp.
GGGTCCCATTTGGGGCCCTTTTTATTATCAAGAATGGCGGCTGGGGATTCGAACCCGAGAGGGCACGGGCGTTAAGCAAACGCGAAAGCGTTTGTAGCCCGTGGGCGAAAAGCCGCCAGGCTTTGAAGCCGGAGGGCATGCGCAGCATGCCTGGACATCCCCAGCTCTCCGCCAGTACGAATTTGAAGAAGGGTCCCATTTGGGGCCCTTTTTATTATCAAGAATGGCGGCTGGGGATTCGAACCTCAAAAAAAGAGGCATCCTTTCGGACGCCTCCCTTCAGTGGGCTTATTATTCTTGCGCACTACACCTCGGGCGCCTTGGCGACGGTCTCGCTTTCTGCCGTGAGCGGGCGGTTGTCGATGCGGCGGCCCAAGCGATCGAGCTTCACGAGTAGCCACTCAATGGGATTCGGCCCTGCGCCTTCCTCGTCGGCAACCAGGTCCATGACGGCGATCTTGGTGCCATCCTGCTTGAGCGTAACGCTGCCCACCTTGTCGCCCACATGCACCGTGCCCGAAAGATCGTCGTAGCTAACCTTTTCGGTCACCTCGCCGGCAAGGGAAAACACGGTCGCTTGCGCCGTAGGATCGGCGAGCGTGGCGTCGATCGTCTTATCCGTCCAGTCGGTTTGGCCAATGCGCGCCATAAGCGGGTTGCCGTTGGCGGTCTTTTCCTGCGTGTTGGCGATTGCGACCGTCACCTTGTGACCGTAGTACCAATTGGCAAGGGTTGCGGTATCGGTAAAGCGCTGGTCGGTGGTGGTGGAGTTCAAAACGACGGTGTAGATCTCGTCGCCATCGCGGTTGTAGGCACCCGTAAAGCAATAGCCTGCATCATCGGTGGTGCCGGTCTTGCCACCGATGTTGCCATCTTGGCCTAGCAAATAGTTATGCGTGTCCATGGAATGCGAATGGTCGGTGCCGTCGGCGCCCGTGACCTCGATCCAGGAATCTTCGCTCGCTACGACCTCGCGGATCGTGTCGTTTTTCATGGCCTCCTGCATCATCAGCGCTACGTCGTGTGCGGTTGAGTGCATATCGCCAGCCCACTCATCAAAGTCCAGACCATGCGGGTTTTCAAAAAGCGTGCCGGTGCAACCGAGCTTCTTAGCGCGCTCGTTCATGGCTTTCACAAATGTTGCCTCGGCGTCTTTGGTCTTAGGGTCGATCTTCTTGCCCACATATTCGGCGAGCACGATGGCGGCGTCGTTGCCCGAGGGAATCATCAGGCCGCGCAGTGCCTGCTTCACGGTGAGCTCGTCGCCTTCGAGTAGGCCGGCTGTTGAATTGCCCACGGTGGCTGCGGCGTTGCTCACCGTGACCTTCTCGTCCATCTTGCAATTCTCGACGGTTAGGATTGCGGTCATGACCTTGGTGATCGAGGCAATCTTGACCTGCTCATCGGCGCCGCGGGCATAGTAGACGGTGCCGTCTTTGCCCATGACGAGGGCATTGGTCGCATCGATATCGGGCAGGTTTTCGGCCGTGATGCCGCGCGCATCGGCGGTTTTGCCGCAAACATTGTCGGTCGTGAGTACTTGGGCGCCGGCGACGGTGGGCACGCCAGCGGCAAGGGCGATAGCGCAGACAAAGCCGGCGGCAAGCTGGGCTGAGCGCTTTGCAAAAGAGGTGAGGGACTTCACGGATTTCGCTTTCGACGGGATGGTCTCTTCTGGAACTAGAGTATATCGTTTGCCGGCGTCGGCGATCATCGCGTGCGTGCGTGGCCCACATCCGCGCCCGAACGGGCACAAGGGTGCTTAAGGCCGACTTAATCACCAACGCTTGTTGTGTGTGGCATGCGTCCCCTCGGGCATAATGGAGCGCGAGAGGAGCACGCATGAACGAGCGCATTTTGGTAGTTGATGACGAAAAGGCCATCGCCGACCTGGTTGGTATCTACCTTACAAAAGAGGGCTTTGATGTCCAGATTGCCTACAGCGGGGCTGATGCGGCCAAGGCGATTCTGGAGCAGGAGTTTGATCTGGCGCTGCTGGATGTCATGCTGCCTGATATCGACGGCTTTGAGCTGCTACGCACCATCCGCGCTAGCCATACCTACCCCGTTATTATGTTGACGGCACGCGATGCCCAGCAGGATAAGATCGAGGGGCTCTCGCTTGGCGCAGACGATTATGTGGTCAAGCCGTTCCGTCCGCTGGAGCTCATTGCACGCGTTCATGCTCAGCTTCGTCGTTATACCAGCTACGGCAGCCGCGCACAGGCGGTCGAGTCGCCGATCATCCAGCTCGACGGCCTCGAGATCAACCGCGACGCCCGCTCTGTGACGGTGGACGGTGCGCCGGTGCGCCTTACGCCCATCGAGTATTCCATCTTGCTGTATCTGGTCGAGCATCGTGGTAGTGTGGTGCCCGTGGAGGACCTGTTCCGCGCGGTGTGGAACGAGGACTTTATGCCCGGCTCCAACAATACGGTTATGGTGCACATTCGCCACTTGCGCGAAAAGATCGGCGACGATGCCCAAAAGCCGCGTTTTATCAAAAACGTCTGGGGCGTCGGCTACATAATCGAATAACGCCTTTGATGGTGGGGAAGTGGATATGACAAAAGACGATAGGCAGGCATTCGAGGTGCCCGATCGACTCTTTGAATACGTACGGGCAGTCGTCGACAACCGCGCGCTTGCGACGGTGCTGCTCTTTTTGCTGAGCCTGCTGCTGATTGGCATCGACAACATCGCCGGAATCTTAGCGGTGCTGCTTGTCGGCTTTTTGCTGATCGATCGATTCGAAATCGTGCGCCGTTGCGTGGTGATTGGTGGTGCCGCGTGGGCCATGACGTTGGCGATTGGCGCCATGGCGCTCGGCGGCATCGAAGGGCCGGTGCTGTTCGATGCCAGCTTTGTATTCAACATGCTTGGCTTTGTGCTGGCGCTTGCCGTGTGCGTGCTGTTCTTTTGCGGCCGTGCTCTGTACTACCAGGGCTACGAGCGGGGCGAGCAGCATGCCGATTGTGTGCTGGCCGCTCGTATTCAAGATCGCCTGATCGATCACCCCAACACCTGGGACAACATTGACGGCGACTTCTTGGAGGTCGAGGGCGCCCTTAACCGCGTGCGTGACCGTGAGCGCAAGGTGCGGCAATCTCTGCGTGACGAGTCGCATCGCAAGGACGATCTGGTCACGTACTTGGCACATGACCTACGCACCCCGCTTGCCAGTGTGGTGGGCTATCTTTCGCTGCTGCAAGAGGCTCCTGAGCTGCCGGTTGAGCAACGTGCGCACTTTACGGGCGTGGCGCTCGACAAGGCGCACCGGCTCGATGCGCTCATCGAAGAGTTCTTCGATATCACGCGCTTTGACTTCCACGATATCGTGCTCACGCGCGGCTATGTTGATCTGGGGTTGCTGCTGGCTCAGGTGGCTGACGAGTTCTATCCCATCCTCAACGAGCAGCATAAGGAAGCCCAAGTTGATATTCGCGAGGACCTGACGGTGCTCGTGGACGGCGACAAGATGGCCCGCGTGTTTAACAACATCATGAAAAACGCCGTCGCCTATAGCTACGAGGGCTCGACTATCACGATTGAGGCCAGGCGCCAAGACGATGGCGGCGTGCGCGTACGATTTATAAACCAGGGCGATCCGATCCCTGCGGCTAAGCTCAAGGTGATCTTTGAGAAGTTCTATCGCCTGGATGCGGCGCGTGCGACCAATCGCGGTGGTGCCGGTCTGGGCCTTGCTATTGCCAAGGAGATCATCGCGGCGCACGGCGGTACCGTTGCATGTGAATCGACGCCCGAACACACGATATTCACCATCGAGTTGCCCGCCGCATAGCCAAAGTGACCTTACAAACACTTGACAATGTGCTCACGTGCGTATGAGCCGCGATTCCTACTATCGATACTGCTGAATTGATATCGATATGGAGGTATGCGGTATGACGGCTGCTGCGGCTGTGGAGCCCACGGAGCTTGAAGAACTCATGGAAGCGCAGGCCGAGGCCGCGCATGAGCGCGAGGTTGGGGATGCGACTCGCCCCACGGCAGAGGATCTTGCCGCCTCGCCGACACGCATCGATGTCGAGGGCCTCGACCTGTTCTATGGCGACCACCATGCGCTCAAGGACGTGAATATCAAGATCCGCGACAAGCAGATCACCTCGTTCATCGGGCCTTCGGGCTGCGGAAAGTCCACGTTGCTGCGCTGCTTTAACCGCATGAACGACGGCATCAAGGATTGCCGCATCGAGGGCAAGATTGCGCTCGATGGTCAAGATATCCTGGGCGATTACGACATCTGCCGTTTGCGCCAGCGCGTGGGCATGGTGTTCCAGCGCCCCAACCCGTTTCCCATGAACATCTACGATAACGTCGCCTACGGTCCACGCGGTATGGGTGTGCGCGAGCGCGCCGTGCTCGATGAGCTGGTCGAGGACTCCCTTCGTCGCGCTGCGCTATGGGATGAGGTCAAGGACAAGCTCAAGGAGTCGGGCCTGGGTCTTTCGGGTGGACAGCAGCAGCGCCTGTGCATCGCCCGCGCACTTGCCGTGCAGCCCGACATTCTGCTGATGGACGAGCCGACCTCGGCGCTCGACCCTGTGTCAACGCTCGTGGTGGAGCAGCTTGCCTGCGAGCTCAAGGAAACCTGCACGCTGGTGGTCGTGACGCACAACATGCAGCAGGCCGCGCGTATTTCCGATTCGGTTGCGTTCTTTTTGCTGGGTGAGCTGGTGGAGCACGCGCCTACCGCGCAGCTCTTCAAAAATCCGTCCGATCCGCGCACCGCGGATTATTTGACGGGGCGTTTTGGCTGACGCTGTCTTTTACAGGTGCCTTTAGGGTTAAGATGCGGTCATATCGGCCGCAAAGGGGTTCAACATGATCTATTACGTCGAGGACGATGACAACATCAGGGATTTGACGGTCTACGCGCTGCGCAAGCAGGGAATCGAGGCCGAGGGCTTTTCGTGCGATGGAGAGTTTAAGGCTGCCGTGGCGCGACGGGTGCCCGATGCTGTGCTGCTCGATATCATGCTGCCCGACACCGATGGCCTAGCGATTATGCGTCGCCTGCGTGCCGATCGCCTGACGGCGACGGTGCCCATCATGATGCTTACCGCCAAGGACACCGAGCTCGACAAGGTGATGGCGCTCGATGGCGGTGCCGACGATTACCTGACTAAGCCGTTTTCGCTCATGGAGCTTGCGAGCCGCTGCCGCGCACTGCTGCGTCGCGGCGGCATGGTCAAGCAGGCGAGCGATGTGCTCAGCGTGGGCGACATCGTGCTTTCGCCCAGCCATCGCGAGGTGACCGTTGCCGGCGAGCCGCTTAAGCTCACCCTGCGCGAGTTCGACCTGCTCGAGTACCTCATGCGCAAGCCCGGCGTGGTCTTTACCCGCGAGTCGTTGCTGCAGAGCGTGTGGGGCTGGGACTTCGACGGCGGTTCGCGCACCGTTGACGTGCACGTGCAGACGCTTCGCCAAAAACTGGGCGAGCATGCCAGCGCCATCGAGACCGTGCGCGGCGTGGGTTATCGCCTGGCCGAGCCTTCTGCCGGTGATGGTGCCGAAGGCGACGACACCGCGGCCACCGCATCGGAGGAGTAACCCGTGGTCTTCGCCCCCCAGGGAAAACATACGCTGTCGCACCGCGTTTTTGTGACGATCTTTGTCTGCGCCATGGCGGTTATCGTGGCGTTTACGGTGCTGGGTGCGTTCTTTGTGCAAAACACTTTGGCGGATGCCACGAGTGCCAATCTGGCGCAGGAAACCGAGCTCATTGCTGCCGCCCTCGACGAGCAGCAGGAGCCCATTCCGTTCTTGCGAAGCCTCGATCGCGAGGATCTTCGTATCACGCTGATCAATAAGGACGGATCTGTTGCCTACGACAACGAGGCGTCGCCTTCCACACTGCCCAACCATGGCGATCGCCCCGAGGTCATCGAGGCCTTTGAGAGTGGTTCGGGTTCCGCGGAGCGCGCAAGCTCTACGCTCGACGAGATTATGCTGTATCGCGCCGTCGCCCTTGATAACGGCCAGGTTGTCCGCTTGGCGCAGGCCCAGCCTGGCGTTGCGGCGATTTTGCTGTCGATGGTGGCGCCGATGCTGCTTATCGCAGCAGCGGGTGCGGTACTCTCGTTTTTTATGGCGCGCCGCGAGTCCCGTGCCATCATCGCGCCGTTGCAAGAGGTGGATTTGGACCACCCACGCCGTAGCTATGAGCACGCCTATGCCGAGATGGTCCCCATGCTTGAGCGTATTGAGTCGCAGCGCCAGGAGCTCAAGCGCCAAATGGCGGTGCTGGCGGACAACGACCGTATGCGCCGCGAGTTCACGGCGAATATCACCCATGAGCTCAAGACGCCGCTTACGGCGATTTCGGGCTATGCCGAGCTCATCGCAAACGGCATGGTCGAGGGCGAGGGCGACCTGCGCAACTTTGGCGGTCGCATCTATCGTGAGGCGGGCCGCTTGGCAGCGCTTGTCAACGATATCCTTACGCTGTCTAACTTGGACGAGGCCGAGCGTGCAACTGAGGGCGAGGCGGTGCCCATTGGTTCCACGGAGCCTATTGAGCTCTCGCGTGCCATCTACGCGGTTGAGCAGCGTCTTGAACAGGTCGCCCGTCAGGCGAATGTGACGATAAGTCATGAGACCAAGCCTGTGGTCATCGAAGGCGTGTCGCGCTTGATTGACGAGCTCATCTATAATCTGGCGAGCAACGCCATCCGCTACAATCGACCCGGCGGTGCGGTTACGCTGCAGTGCGGCACCAACGACGAAGGCCATCCGTTCCTTGCGGTCGCCGACACGGGAATCGGTATCGCGCCTGAAGAACAGGGCAAGGTATTTGAGCGGTTCTATCGCGTGGACAAGAGTAGGTCCAAGGCGCGCGGCGGAACCGGTCTGGGGCTTGCAATTGTCAAGCATGCGGCCCTGTATCATCACGCCACGCTCGATCTGTCGAGCGAGTTGGGCGTGGGAACCACCATTACGGTGACGTTTCCCATACGGCAGGACGAGCCATTCGCATAGCGATACAACATAGATATTGATGCAGACGCCGCATTTGACTTTCGGGTGCGGCGTTGTTGTGCAATTTTACGATTGCTTCCGACATTTTTACAGGAGAGCCTGTTTCTTATGTATAGAGTTTGGTCTCGGTAAAAAGATGCGATAACATACGGACAGTTTTGTCAATCCGAACTGGGGAAATGAAAGGCAAGCTGCATGACCCTTCTCGAACTGTTCCAGCTGCTGAAGAAGCACCTTAAGCTGGTCATCACCCTTCCGGTGGTCTGCGCGATCGCCATGGGCATCGTGTCCTTCGTTGCGATGGACAACACCTACACCGCGACGACGAGCATGTACATTCTCGCCAAAACCGACGATAGCGGTCAGATGAGCTACAACGATCTCTCGGCGAGCCAGATGCTTTCCAACGATATCGCCACGCTGCTGGATAGCGATAGCGTTAAGAGCGGTGCTGCCAATGAGCTGGGCCTTGCTGACCTGGATGACTACAAGGTGTCTGTTTCCTCCGAGACCACCACGCGTGTCATTACGCTTTCGGTTACCGGCACCGATGCCAAGGAGACGGCTAAGGTCGCAAAGGCCATGGCCAGCTCGGTGAGTACGGTCGCTCAGAACGTCGGCGCTGCCCAGAGCATCAACGTTATCGACGAGGCTAAGACTCCCGAAGTCCCCAGCGGCCCCAAGCGTATGCTGTACGTTGCTGTCGCGTTCCTCGCGGGCATCTTTATCGCAGTTGCCTATGTCGTTTTGGCAGACATGCTCAACACCCGCATCCGCGGTGCCGAAGAGGCAGAAGAGCTCCTGGGCATTCCCGTTGTTGGCCGAATTCCGGCTATGAAAGGTGGTAAATAGGCATGGCTAAGGCAAAGAACACCGATAAGCTCGTTGTACAGAATGCCGCCAAGACCCTTCTGGCCAACATCCGCTTTGCGAGCGTGGACGACCCCATTCGCACCATCACCGTTACGTCCTCGATTCCCAACGAGGGCAAGTCTACGGTTTCCATCAACCTTGCCCAGGCTATCGCCACGAGCGGCAAGTCCGTGCTCCTGGTCGAGGCCGATATGCGCCGCAGGTCCCTTTCCGATATGCTCGGCGTTCGTTCGCGCGGCGGACTCTATGCGGTCCTTTCCGAGCAGATCTCCATTGACCAGGCAATTGTCGAGACGGGTCAGAAGAACTTCTACTTCCTCGATGCCGAGCCGCATATTCCCAATCCTGCCGACATCATTGTCTCTCACCGCTTTGCCAAGTTGGTAAAGGCACTGTCCGCCAAGTTCCAGTACGTCATCTTTGATGCTCCCCCGGTCGGCACCTTCATCGATGCTGCCGAGATTGCCAGCCTGACCGACGGTACGCTGTTCGTGGTGCGCGAGGACTTCACCAAGCGCGAGGAGGCACTCAACGCTATCGGCCAGCTTAAGAAGTCCGAAAAGGTCAAGCTCATCGGTACCGTTATGAACTACTGCGAGACCGAGACCAGCGAGTACTACTACTCCTACTACACCAAGGACGGTAAGAAGGTGAAGAAGGGCTCGGACGATCAGGGGACTTCCAAAAAGGGCATCTTCACCAACCGAGCAAACGTTTAGTTGATTAAGGCTGACCTATGCGTGACATTCATTGCCATATCTTGCCGGGTGTAGACGACGGCGCCGCCGATCTCGATGAGAGCTTGGCGATGCTCGAGGCTGCCAAGCGGGCCGGTGTAACCAGAATCGTTTGCACTCCTCACTGCCGTGATCCCTATTTTGATTACGACAAGATGTGGGATGCCTTTGAACTGCTGCGTGATAACGCTGACGGTTTTCCGCTCCAGATGGGCTTCGAGGTCAACCATCGAAAGCTCGTTGAACTTGGTATCGATGCCGCGGAGCACTTGCATTTCGATGGAACCAACGAGTTTCTGCTCGAGCTTTCGACGCATGCCGATGCGTATGCGTTTAGAGAGTACGAGAACACGATTTACGATTTGCAGTGCCGTGGCTACCAGGTGATCATCGCTCATCCTGAGCGCTATCGTGCGGTTCAAAAGGATGTAAGCGTGGCGGAGCGCCTGGTCGATATGGGCTGCAAGCTGCAGGCTTCGGCGGACTTTATTGCCGGCGGTCGCTTTGGTCGCGAAAAAAAGCCGGCACAGCGCCTGTTCGATCAGAACCTGTACAGCTTCATCGCGAGCGATGCCCATAACGTGGGTCATTACGACTGCCTGGCGAAGGCTCGCGCGAAGTTTAGCGTGCGCGGAGCTCATTTTCGCTAATATCTGTCCCTAACGTTCGCATTGAATGAAAGGGCAGCCATGGATATCCAACTTAAGACGGGATGCTTTGATGACGCGGCGTTGGTGCGCCGCGTCGTTTTTATGGACGAGCAGGGCTACGAGAATGAGTTCGACGCTATCGACGAGGATCAGAACTGCATTCATGTGACGCTCTATGTAGACGGCGAGCTTGCCGGTTGCTCGCGCGTGTTTCCCGAGGAGCTTGAGCGCGTGGCTGACGCAGAGGCCCCGGTGTTGCCGGCATGCGACATGGACGAAGGCGTTGCGGCGGGGGAGGCCTACATTATGGGGCGCGTCGCCGTGCTGCCGGCTATGCGTCGTCGCGGACTGGCGAGTGCGATCGTCGAGGCCAGTGCTTCGTGTGCACGCGATGCCGGCGCTAAGCTTATTAAGCTGCATGCGCAGGAATACGTGTTGCCGCTCTATGCAAAGGCGGGCTACACGCAAATTGCCCCGGTAGATTACGAAGACGAGGGCCAGCCCCATGTCTGGATGGCCAAGCGCGTAGATGGCAGATAGGGACGTTCCTTTTCTGCCGGCAGCTGGGGACACTCCTTGGCAATTGACGCATTGGAGCGCTCGGACATACAGTTTTTCGATTCCGTATGTATATATGCGCGCTATTGGGTTATAAAATCTAAGTCTGAACATAGCAGGTCTGCGATGCGGCTCGGGCAACCGGGCCGTTTTTGCGGACGGGGGTAGCGCGAAAGGACTGCACATGCGTCAATTTAAGACCGAGAGCAAAAAACTGCTCGACCTCATGATCAACTCCATCTACACCAATAAGGAAATCTTCCTGCGCGAGCTTATCTCTAACGCGAGCGACGCCGTCGACAAGCTCAACTTTAAGAGCCTGCAGGATCCGAGCGTCAAGATCAACCAGGGCGACCTGGCCATTCGCGTCTCCTTTGATAAAGACGCCCGCACCATTACCATCTCGGATAACGGCATTGGCATGACCGCCGAGGAGCTCGAGCGCAATCTGGGCACCATCGCCCATTCCGGCTCCGAGGAGTTTAAGACCGAGAACGCCGAGCAGCAGGGCTCCGATGTCGACATCATCGGCCAGTTTGGCGTGGGCTTCTACTCGGCTTTTATGGTCGCCAGCCATGTGAAGGTCGTCAGCCGCGCCTACGGCGAGGATGTCGCCCATGTGTGGGAATCCGACGGTCTTGAGGGCTACACCATCGAGGACGGCGAGCGTGCCGAGCACGGTACCGATGTCATCCTGACGCTGCGCGAGAACGAGAAGCTCGATGCCGACGGCGAGGCCGAGACCTACGATCGCTTCCTGACCGAGTGGGGCCTCAAGAGCCTAATTCAGCAGTACAGTAACTATGTGCGTTACCCGATCCAGATGATGGTGTCCAAGAGCCGCCAGAAGCCCAAGCCCGAGGATGCTGGCGATGACTACACGCCCGAGTACGAGGACTACCAGGAGCTCGAGACCGTCAACTCCATGACGCCGATCTGGAAGAAGCACAGCTCCGATGTCGAGCAGAAGGACTACGACGAGTTCTACAAGTCCACGTTCCACGACTTTGACGATCCTGCGCGCACCATCAGCTTCCATGCCGAGGGCACGCTCGAGTACGATGCCCTGCTGTTTGTGCCGGGCCGCGCGCCGTTCGATCTGTACAGCAAGGATTACGAGAAGGGTCTGGCACTCTACAGCTCCAACGTCCTGATCATGGAGAAGTGCGACGACCTGCTGCCCGACTACTACAACTTTGTCCGCGGCGTCGTGGATTCCGCCGATGTGTCGCTCAACATCTCGCGTGAGACGCTGCAGCAGAACCGTCAGCTCAAGGCCATCGCCAAGCGTGTGGAAAAGAAGATCACCGCCGACCTTGAGGATATGCGTGACAACGACCGCGAGGCCTACGAGAAGTTCTTTGAGAACTTTGGCCGCGGTCTTAAGTACGGCATCTACTCGAGCTATGGCATGAAGGCCGATGAGCTCGCCGATCTGTTGCTGTTCTGGTCTGCCAAGGAACAGAAGATGATTACCCTGGCCGAGTATGCCAAGGGCATGCCCGAGGATCAGAAGGCCATCTACTACGCCGCCGGCGACTCGCGTGAGCGCTTGGCCAAGATGCCCGTGGTAAAGGGCGTGCTCGACCGCGGCTATGACGTGCTGCTGCTGACGCAGGACGTGGATGAGTTCACCTTCCAGGCTATGCGTGAGTACGTTGCCGCTGATATGCCCAAGATCTACGAGGACGATGCCGCCCGCGAGGCTGCCGAGAAGGCCGTGGCCGATGGTGCCGAGCCCGAGGTTGAGGATCGTCACCTGGAGCTCAAGAACGTCGCAACCGGTGATCTTGACCTGGCGACCGAGGACGAGAAAAAGGAGGCCGAGGACGCCACCAAGGAGAACGAGGACCTCTTTAACGCCATGAAGGAGGCACTCGGCGACAAGGTCGAGAAGGTTGCCGTCTCTGCGCGCCTGACCGATGCTCCCGCGTGCATCACCACCGAGGGCCCGCTTTCGCTCGAGATGGAGAAGGTGCTCCAGAAGGGTCCCGAGGGCGCGCCCGACGGTATGCCCAAGAGCCAGCGCGTGCTCGAGCTCAACGCCAAGCACCCGGTCTTTTCCAAGCTCGTCGCCGCTCAGAAGGCGGGCGACGCCGACAAGATCAAGCAGTACTCCGGTTTGCTCTATGACCAGGCCCTGCTGGTCGAGGGCATTCTGCCCGAGGACCCCGTTGCCTTCGCAGCAGCTGTTTGCAACTTGATGTAGTTAGGTATTTACGCGGTTTTACCAAACCGCGTAACGGCTCGACGCTGCCCTCAGTTCCGCCGTTCTAACGAACGGCGGACCAGTCGACGCTGCGCGGGCGCCAGAGCGACAACTTGTCATTCAAAGAGGACGGCATGACCAGAAGGTCTATGCCGTCCTCTTTTCATGCCAATTTGTTCGCTCTGGCGCCCGCTCGCTGGCATTGCCAAAACATCGACGTTGCCGTGGTCCTAAGTAGTCATTGGGTGTTCCTATAGTTTTGTCAACCGTCGGGGCTACTCCCGGTAGGGCACCCGGTCGCGCATCACGGCGTATATCGCCCTGAGCCGCTTCCTCGCGACGGCCTTGAGCGCCCGCCCGTGCCCCATGCCCCGCGCCCTGCAGGCCCGGTAGTACTCGCCGTAGCGCCCCGAGGACCTCACCAGGCTGTTGCACGAGAAGATCAGCAGGGACTTGAGCCTCGCGTCGCCGCGCCTGGACGCCCTGACCGACCTCACCGACGTGCCGGAGCTCCTCACCCTCGGGGCTATGCCGCAGTACGAGGCCAGGTGGTCGTGGTCCGGGAACCTCCCGATGTCGACCGACACCGCGAGCTGCGCCGCGGTCCTCGGGCCGATGCCGGGCACGGTGAGCAGGCACGCGTAGGTCTCGTCGCCCTCGAGCAGCGCCGCCGTCTCGGCCTCGAGGGCCCCGGCCTCGTCGAGGGCCTCCGATATCCGGGCGGCCAGGAACCTGACCTGCCTGTTCTCGGCCTCGACGAGCGCCGGCGGGGGCGCGGTGGAGGCGGCCGCGGCCTCCCCGGCGGCCTCGGCCCGCGGGCCCTCGGCCCCGGAGCGGGCGATCCCCCACGCCCCGCCGAACCCGGCGAGCAGCTCCAGCCACCGCCGGTCCGACAGGTCGACCGCGGCCTCGAGGG
>DXMK01000004.1 GCA_019414245.1 Collinsella sp.
GTACCGCCTCGCGGTGACATCGTTTTTATGTCAACCTTGGTCTAACAGAGCCTTTTGTTTTGCTCCGGTGGATGGCAATGCGCGGTAATCATGAGGAGTAAGGACGTCTACTGCCTTGCCGATTACTCAAAATAATTGGGGGAGGGGTTAATAATCATATCCGCTATAGCAAAGGACATAAAGAGATGCCAATTTTGTTGACAAGCGAATGACGATTGGCTGCGAGTCAGCTACCAGCGTAAATAATCGATAAAGAAATGTCGTAAATTGGTGCCAAATGCCCAGATAACACCGCGTCTATTTTAATTAACTGCTTTGAGCAAACAGTAAAATGCTACTATCTAACTTGCACGTAAGAAAGCAGATTAACGGTTAAGGCTAAGAAGTGGCAGGTATGTCGGAAGCAACTAGGACTCGCACGCATGCGCCCGAGGTTAGGCAGCGCGCCGTCGAGGTCCTCCAAGAGGGGGTCGGTCATCGCGCCCTCGCCGCGGAGCTTGGCATTCCCCAGGCCACGGCTCGTCAGTGGGCCCGCGCGTATGCCGTGGGCGGTGCCGACGCCGTTCTCAACGCCGGTTCGCATCATCACACCTATTCGTACGAAGTTAAGCTCGCCGTGGTCAAGGACCGCTTGGAAAACGGCTTAACGGTTCGCGAGGCCATGATCAAGCACAAGATTCCCAGCGAGTCTTCGGTCAAGGCTTGGTGCCGCCAGTATCGCGAGAGCGGTGAGTCCGCGCTGGTTGATAAGCCGCGCGGTCGCAAGCCGCGCGTTAAAAAAGCGGAATAGCGAACGGGATGGTGCGCCCACAGGGGCGCATTTTTCTTGCCGCGCCAACTTTTTGGACCGTCGTGAGCCTACTGGAACATCCTCCAAAGTGGTTAATAAACCGCGCGCAGTGGCCCGTGCGCCCGCCGCCGCGATAGGGGGAGCGTCGCCTCTCTGCTCCAAAGCGGACAGACTCCTTACCCCGTACGCCTAAAACTCCCCAGTTGACCGAAAACCCGCCGTCGCTACTCCTCAACTGAGCTATAACGTTAAACAATTGCAGCGTTTTTGCATGGGGGAGTGATGGTATGACGCTACTGTATTTCCTTACCCTGTTTCCGCTGGTACCGGCGCTGGGCATGCTGCTCGCGCGCGGTGACCGCGCCCGCGATGCGGTAGGGCTTGTAGGCTCCGGCATTATTATGGCGGTGACAGTTGTAGTCGCCGTCATGTTTTTTGGCACGGGTCCTCAGAGCTTTGAGGTCGCCCCCGGCACCTCGCATGTGCTCTCGATCATCAGCTCCGTCATCGACGTAATTCTGTGCGCCGTCATCCTGTACAACGCGTTCAAATATAGGAACGCGCTTACCGGTGTGCTCGGCGTGGTGCAGCTGGTGGGCTCGCTCGCCTTTGCAGCTATGACGCTGCCCGCGACCGAAGCCGTCACGGCAACGCCGCTCTACCTGGATTACATGAGTGTGATCATGGTGCTTGCCGTCGGCATTGTCGGCAGCCTTATCTGCGTGTACGCCCTGGGCTACATGAAGGACTTCCAGGCCCACGACGAGCACGAGGCCGCGCTGCGCGGGCAGGCGGCGCCCGACCGACGCCCGCAGTTCCTGGCGCTTATGTTCCTGTTCCTCTCGGCCATGTTCGTCATCGTGACAAGCGACAACCTTGAGTGGCTGTTCTGTGGCTGGGAAATCACCACCGTGTGCTCGTTCCTCATGATTGGCTACACGCGCACGCCCGAGGCCATAAAAAACGCTTTCACCCAGATCATCCTCAACATGCTGGGCGGCATCGCGTTTTTGGCCGGACTCATATACCTGCACGTTAACGGCATGCCGCTGACCATCTCAGGCATGATCGAGCTTTCCGGCGCCGGAACCGCGCAATCCGCGCTGCTGGTCATGCCGGTCCTGTTGCTGTCGCTTGCCGCGCTCACCAAGGCCGCGCAGATGCCGTTCCACACTTGGCTGTTGGGTGCCATGGTTGCCCCCACGCCCACGAGCGCCCTGCTGCACTCGTCCACCATGGTCAAAGCCGGCGTGTTCCTGATGGTCAAGCTGAGCCCGCTCTATGCCATCTATCCCGTGACCGGCTTTATGGTCACGAGTGTGGGTGCCATCACGTTTTTGCTCGCTGCCCTCATGGCCATCTCGCAGAGCAACGCCAAACGCGTGCTCGCGTACTCCACCATCTCCAACTTGGGCCTTATCAGCGCCTGCCTGGGCGTCGGCGCGCCCGAGGCCGTGTGGGCCGCGATCTTCCTGATCCTGTTCCACACGGTGGCCAAGTCGCTGCTGTTCCTGTGCGTAGGCACGGCCGAGCATCATATCGGCAGCCGCAATATCGAGGACATGGACGGCATGTTCAGCCGCATGCCGCACCTGACGCGTCTGATGATGCTGGGCATTATGGGCATGTTCGTGGCCCCGTTTGGCATGCTCGTGTCCAAGTGGGGCGCCCTGGTGGCGTTTGCGCAGACCGGCAACGTGCTCATGATCATGGTGCTTGCCTTTGGCTCGGCCGCGACGTTCTTCTTCTGGGGCAAGTGGCTTGCCAAGCTTTCGGGCGTCGACCCCACGGCTCAAAACGTTGAGGTCAATGTCCATAAGACCGAATGGGTGGCCCTCAACACCATCGCCGCGCTGCTGATTCTGTGCTGCGTGGCGTTCCCGGTTATCTCGAGCGGTCTGGTGTCGCCTTACTTGGCCATGGTGTTTGGCCGCGTGCCGTACGTTATTGGCAAGGATGCCATGTATCTGATGGTGGTTATCGTGGCTTTTATCGCCGTGGTGCTGCTGACTTCATTCCGCGTGAGCAACAAACCGCACGTAAACGTATATCTTTCGGGCGTGGGAACCGACAATTACCGCCATTTCCGCGGCTCGATGGGACACGAGGTGAAGGCCGAAAAGCGCAATTGGTACTCGGAGGACGCCCTTGGCGAGAAGCGTATTGGCCCCGCGGGTAGCGTCGTGTGCTGCAGCATTATCTTGTTTGCGCTGCTGTGTTGCGCGTGGATTGGGCCCGAGAGACTTGCCATGAGTGCGCCCTCGGTGCTGCGCGGTAAGTATTTTGAAGGTTCGGGTGTCGTGGGCATATTTATTGGTACCGTGGCGTTTGCCTTGATTGCGCCGCTTGTGGGTGGCCTGATCGACGGCCTTGACCGCAAGCTTTCGGCCCGCATGCAGGGCCGTGTGGGCCCGCGCCTGCTGCAACCGTTCTACGACGTTGCCAAGCTGCTGCGCAAGGCTCCTGCCAGCGTAAACACCACGGACGATACCTATATGGCATGTGCGCTCATCTTTACCGTGGTAGGCGGCGGCATCTTTGTGTCGGGTTCCAACACGCTGCTGTGTGCTTTTATGGTGACGCTCGCCGCGATCTTTGTGGTGCTGGCGTCCGCCTCGACGCAAAGCCCGTTTGCGCAGGTCGGCGCCGATCGCGAGTTGCTGCAGGTTATGAGCTACGAGCCCGCCGTTCTGCTGATGAGCGTGGGCCTGTATCTCGCCACCGATAGCTTTGATTCCATCGCCGTGACCGGGCAGTCGGCGCCCATCATCGTGTACAGTGCGCCCATTTTCCTTGCGCTGCTCGCGGTGCTCACCATCAAGCTGCGTAAGTCGCCGTTTGACCTTTCGTACTCGCATCACGCGCATCAGGAGATTGTCCAGGGCGTCGCCACCGAGATGAGCGGCAGCACGCTGGCCAAGATGACCCTTATGCACTGGTGCGAGACCGTGCTGTTTTTGATGTGGGTGGGCATGTTCTTTGTTTGGGACAACCCGGTGAGCTGGGTGGTCGCCCTGGTCGTCATGGCCGCGACGTATTTTGTCGAGGTGCTGATCGACAACACCTTCGCCCGTAGCACCTGGCGCAGCTGCTTTAAGCTCGGCTGGGGCGTGGCGCTGGTGTTTGGCCTGCTCAACCTTATGCCCATCCTCGTCGACGTGTTTATTTAGGAGGCGGCATCCATGGATCATAAAATGTCGCGCTCGCCGTGGGTTATTCATTACGACGGCTCGAGCTGCAACGGATGCGATATCGAGGTGCTTGCTTCGCTCACGCCACTGTTCGACGCGGAGCGCTTTGGCGTGGTCAACACCGGCAACCCCAAGCATGCGGATATCTTTTTGGTGACGGGGTCGGTCAATGCCCAGAACCTGCCCGTCGTGCGCCAGATCTACAACCAGATGCTCGAGCCCAAGTGCGTGGTGGCCTGCGGCATCTGCGCGTGTTCGGGCGGCGTATTCCGCGATGCCTATAACGTGATCGGCGGCGTGGACCGCGCAATCCCCGTGGACGTGTACGCGCCCGGGTGTGCCATTCGCCCCGAGACCATGATCGATGCCATCGTGGAGGCGTGCGGCATCCTGGACCAGAAGGAGGCCGTGATGCGCGCCGGCGGCGATCCGCTTACCGTGGGCGGTGCCGCTACCTGGGACGGTGGTGTTGAGCTGGGCGAGGACGGGTTTGTGGCAGCTGCGGGGGCCGGCGACGCGACCGCCGGGAAGTCCGCCACGCCCGCCGCTGCAAAGGAGGCCGAGTAATGCAAAAGGCTATCTATACCACCGTCGGGATCGACGAGCTCCTGTCGCATGTCCAGGCGCTTAAGGGCGTCGGTGCACGCTTTGTGCAAATGCACGCCGAGCGCAGCGTCGACGACGGCTCGTATCGCTTGGTCTATACGTTTATCAACGTTCGTGCTGCTCAGAAGCATATTGCGCAGGACGGCAGCTATGCGATTGAGAGCCTGGTGGTCAAGGGCATCGATCAGTACCAGGAGATTCCGTCCATCAGCTCGTACTATCCGGCGGTATTTCCGTTTGAGAACGAAGCGCACGACCTGTTTGGGCTTGCCATCACCGACATGCAGATCGACTTTAAAGGCTTTTTCTACCAGGTTTCGACTGCCGAGCCCATGAGCGTTATCACGCCCGAGGTGAAGGCTGCGCGCGAGAAGGCCATGAAGGTCCGCGCGGCTGCCGAGGCCAAGGCGCGCAAAGCCGCGGCCGAGAAGGCCGCCGCGGCTGCGGCCGCTGCGGGGGAGGGCGTTGTGGGCGCTGGCGATGCTGCGGGCGCCTCTGCTCAGCCCGCTGCGGCAACCGGCTCCGATGCTCAGCACGATGAGGCTGCTGCGAAGGCCGCGCTCAAGGCCGCCGAGATGGAGGCAAAGCTCGCCGCCATGGATCCCGAGAAAGCGGCCAAGGTCCGCGCGGCGCTTGCCGCCAAGGCCGCCCGCGACAAGCAGAAAGAGGAGGCGTAAGGCCCATGGCACATCGCTCCGTTATTCCGTTTGGCCCGCAGCACCCGGTGCTGCCCGAGCCGCTTCATCTGGACCTGGTGATCGAGGACGACCGCGTCATCGAGGCAATTCCGCAGATCGGCTTTGTGCACCGCGGGCTCGAGAAGCTCACCGAAAAGCGCGATATGCATCAGTTTGGCTACATCGCCGAGCGCATCTGCGGCATTTGCGCCGTGGGCCACAGCTGCGGCTATGCCAGCGCCTGCGAACGCATGCTCGACATCGAGGTGCCCGGCCGCGTGCAGTATATTCGCACCATTCTGCACGAGCTTTCGCGCATCCACTCGCATCTGCTGTGGCTGGGCCTGCTCGCCGACGCCTTTGGTTTTGAGGCGCTGTTCTATCGGTCGTGGACCCTGCGCGAGCAGATTCTCAAGATCTTTGAGCGCACGTGCGGCGGGCGTGTGATTCTGTCGATTAACGAGATCGGCGGCCTTAAGCACGATATCGAGGACTCCGAGCTGGCGGGCATTGTCCAGATGCTCGACGCCATGCGCCCCGACTACGAGGCCCTGGTGCATACGTTTTTGGACGACGACAGCTGCGGCGAGCGTCTGCATGGCGTGGGCGTGATCAGCAAGAAGGACGCGCTGGAGCTTTCGATGGTCGGCCCGTTTGGGCGCGCCTCGGGCGTGGACTATGACGTGCGCATGTTTGGCGACGGCGCCTATGCGGATCTGGCTGCGTTTGAGCCAATTGTCGCTACCGATGGCGACTGCTATGCCCGCTGCCAGGTGCGTTGCGCCGAGGTCACGCAGGCTATGGACATCATCAAGGAGCTTGTGGGCAAGATTCCGCACGACGGTATCGGTGGGCGCACCAAGCTTACGCCAGCCGACGGCGCGCGCGGCGAGGTTGTGATTGAGCAGCCGCGCGGCGAGGCGTATTACTATGTGCGCGGCAACGGCACCAAGAACTTGGACCGTTTTCGCGTGCGCACGCCGACGTCGCAAAATCTGGCGGGTCTGACGCATGCGCTGCAGGGCGTGCTCATTGCCAACGTGCCCATGATTATCCTGACCATCGACCCCTGCATTAGCTGCACGGAAAGGTAGGCACGGCATGAGTTTGCTGACATTTGCCAAGACGGCCTTGGGTTCTATGGTCAAGCAGCCGGTAACGGTGCGCTATCCGCAGGAGAAGCTCGCGGCACCCGAGCGCCTGCGCGGGCATATCGTCAACGATATGGACGTGTGCATCTGCTGCGGCATGTGCGCGCGCCGTTGCCCGGCGGGTGCACTTGCGGTCGATCGCAAGGGCGGAACGTGGTCGATTGACCCGTATGCCTGCGTGGTGTGCGGTGAGTGCATCGAGAGCTGCCCCAAGCACTGCCTGACTATGGACACCGCCCGCACTCCAGTCGCAGCGGACAAGACTCCCACAGTAGAAACCAAACCGGAATAGCGCTGGAATAGAACTGGAATAGGGGCCGGTGGGGCAAAAATGCCCCACCGGCCCCGCGCGTGAACGCGTGTGCGGGCCGCCACGCGACCCGTCCAGCCCGAAAATGACCCGCCTGCCACGAAATGGGCCCATTTACTACTTTTGGGCGCCAATCCCCAACCACGGCAAAAAATGTGAAAACAAAACCGCAGGTAGAACGCCTGCGGTTTTCCGGAAAACGGGGGTATGGTCGGGGGTATCGAGTCAAACGTAGTAGATGGGCAGGTTTCGTGGCGAGCGGTTCCAGCTGATCCCTTGGGAACGGAGGAAAACGGATCATTTTGGTCTCGCGAGGCTTGCGGAGGCGCTCGTGCAGGGCCGCCCGAACAAAACTATGCCGGTTTACTACGATGAACTCGACATTCCCGACCATGACTGCATTTTTCTAAATATCGCAAGCGTTCTACCTGCGGTTTTGGAAGCGCGCAATTTGCCGTGGTCGAAGGTGGGCGATTCATCGTAGTAAACCGACATAGTTTTGAAATGGCATTAAATCGATAGCAGCCATTTTGCTATGCCGGGGTGGTCGGTTGTTGGGTAATTACCCTCGCAGGTAGGCGATGGCGATCTGCGTGCGGTTGCGTAGGCCCATTTTGGCAAGGATCGAGCTGATGTGGTTGCGCACCGTGCCTTCGCCCATGTAAGCGGCGGCGGCAATCTCCTTGTTATCGAGGCCGCGGGCGATGAGCTCGGCGACTTCGAACTCACGGTCGGTCAGGCTGGCAAAGGCGGCGGGTCGGCGAGGCGTGCTGGCATCGGCGCCTGTCCCGTCAAAATCGATGTCCTCGATCGCCTTGCCCTCGAGCACGCGTTTGCCGTCCATGACCTGCGCCAACGCCGGTGGAATAGCGGCGACATCGGTTTTGATCAGGTAGCCGCGGGCGCCCAGCTTGAGCGCCGACACAATGTACTCGTCATCCGAGAATGTTGTCAGAAACACCACGCGCGCCGCAGGGTCGCGCTCGAGGATCTCGCGCGCCGCCGATAGGCCGTCGCGTCCCGGCATCTGAATGTCGAGCAGTGCAATATCGGGTGCGTGTTCGGCATAGAGCGAAACCGCGTCGTTGCCGTTGGCGCCGGTGCCCACTACCTCGATCTGCGGCTGGGCGCCCAGGATAATCTTGAGCGAATCGACCACTAGGCGGTCGTCGTCGACAACAATGAGCCTCATCGGGCCTCATCTCCTTGCTGTTTGGGGACGGTGGCAAACACGCGCCAGCCGCCGACGCCGGCGCGCGGGCCGGCGGTGAAGGTGCCGCCAAGCGCCTCGACGCGCTCGCGCATGGAGCCGAGCCCCATGCCCTCGGCGGCGCCGCGACCGCCCGTCTGGGTCCCGCCCATGCCATCGTCGGTAACGATGAGCTGGTAAAACGATGGATGCTCCATGCATCGCACAGCAACGTTTTGCGCGCGGGCGTGGCGCATGGTGTTGGATAGCGCCTCGCGCAGGACCGCCGCAAAGCAGTTGGCGACGTTTGCGGGCGCATGTTCGGTCATAACTTCAAGCTCAATCTGGGGGCCGCCGTCCGAGCGCGCGCCTTCAACAATGCGTTCGAGCTGCACGGAAAGGTCGACGGCGTTGTCGTTGAGCGCGTGGACGCTGGTGCGCACAAGCTGGAGCGCCTCGTTAACCGTGCGTTTAACGTCGGCGAAATCGGCGGCGACGCCGGGCTCGTCGGCGTGCACGACGCGCAGGGCCTCGGTCTGCAGCGAGGCACGCGTGAGCTGGTGCCCGACGTTATCGTGGATCTCGCGCGCGATGCGGGCGCGTTCGGCGAGCGTCGCGAGCTCGACTTCGTAGTCCTGGCGATCGGCAAGATCGCGGTTGCGCGCTTCGAGCGCGAGGGCTCGTTCCTGCAGCTCGTCACGGGTACGGCGCATGCGCTGCTGCTCGCGCTCCAACTGGGCGGTACGTAGCGATAGCAAGGTGGCGGCAACCGAAAGGATGGCGGTCAGCAGGAGCGTTCGGGCGGTGAGCGCGTCGGCGCGAAGGTTCGCGACGAGCGCAAAGACAAAGGCGACGCCAATGCCCAACGCGACCCAAACGCGTTCACGGTGCACGCGTCGCGCGATGTCATAGAGGGCGAGGGGCGCAAACGGCACAAACGGCGGCATGAAGACGGCCGCGATGATGTAAGCGTAACTCGCGGCCTCGCTGGCGCGACGGGCGCGCTCTCCCTGCGCGAGCTCAGCCAGCGAGGTGGCGATAACGCCAAGGCAAAACGCCGCGACCAGGCGAGCATCCACAGCAAGGCCCAGAGCGGCTGCGATGCAGCACGCTAGCACGATCGATTTGTCGAAAAGCCTGTTCATATGGGTATTGTACGCGAAGCTGCGCGTGGTGGAGGGGCCGCCTGCGCAACCGTGACATTCCTCCCGCGCGGCAAAGCGGGGGCGTCGGCAGGCCGCACGACCAAGATCCCCGCACCCGTGACAAAGCTCACTGGTGCGCGCCGGCGGTTCCTGCGATGATGCAATCGTACCGGGCCGCAATCAACAGAAGGGCCGCCTCATGACAGACATCGTCCACGTCGAAAATCTCGTCAAGCGCTACGACGATCTTATTGCGCTCGACCACTTTAATCTGAGCATCGCCCCCGGCGAGATCTTTGGCCTGCTAGGCCCCAACGGCTCGGGCAAGACCACGTCCATCAACTGCATTCTGCAGCTGCTCGCCTACGACAAGGGCACCATCGAGCTGTTCGGCGAGCGCATGACGCCCGCCCGCTACGATCTCAAGCGTCGCATCGGCGTGGTCCCGCAGCAAGTTGCGGTGTTCGACGAGCTCACGGTGCGCGAGAACATCGACTATTTCTGCAGTCTTTACGTCAACGACCGCAAGCGCCGCCGCGCGCTGGTGGACGAGGCGATTGACTTTGTCGGCCTGGGCGACTTTACCAAGTTCCGCCCCGGCAAGCTCTCGGGCGGCCTGGCGCGTCGTCTCAACATTGCCTGCGGCATCGCGCACAAGCCCGAGCTCATCTTTTTTGACGAACCCACGGTGGCGGTCGACCCGCAAAGCCGCAACGCCATCCTGGAGGGCATCTGCCGCCTGCGCGACGAGGGCGCCACGGTGGTGTATACCAGCCATTACATGGAGGAAGTCGAGCAGATCTGCAGCCGCATCATGATCATGGACGGCGGCCGCGTGCTGGCGCAGGGCACTAACGACGAGCTCAAGCGCATGATTCAGATGGGCGAGAAGATTGTAATCGAGGTCGGCGAGGTTCCGAGTGCGGCGCTCGGTGCCGTCGCAAGCCTGCCGCACGTTCTGGACCTTTCGGCAACGGCGGGACAGCTCACGTTTTCGTGCGAAGCGAGCCCGCACAACCTGACGGACATTCTCGACGCGCTGCGCTCGCATGACGTGCCGCTCGGCCGCATCTATTCCGAACCGCCGACCCTCAACGACGTGTTCCTCGAGATCACCGGCCGCGAGCTGCGCGACTAGGGGGCGGCCATGTTCAACACCATCATCACCACGGTCAAGACGCTGCTGCGCCGGCCGAGCACGTGGGTCTGGGGCGCTCTCTTTCCTATCGCGCTTTCCACGATGTTCATGTTTATGTTTGCGAACCTCAGCTCCGACGGCACGGTCGACCCGGTGCCGGTTGCCGTCGTGGCGGACGAGGCCTGGGATGCCTCGACCTTTAAGGATGTGGCAGCTTCGCTTGCCAAGGCAGGCGACGATCAGCTGCTCGATGTGAGCGAGTACGAAGACTTGGCTGTCGCGCGCAAAGCGCTCAAGGCCGGCGAGGTCGCGGGCATCTATACGGTTGATGCCGCGGGCACGCCCAGACTCACGCTGCTGTCGAGTTACGACAGCTCGCGCGCCTCGTCGGTGCTCACCGACCGCAGCATCCTTGAAGCGGTGGCAAGCTCGTATACGCAAAATGTCGAGCTCATGCGCCAGATTGCCCAGGACAACCCGGCGGCGCTCGCCGATCCGGCGGCGGTTGCGCACGCCCTGTCGCTCGAGGGCGGAACCCGCCGCATGAGCCTGACTCGTGCCACGCCCGATGGCACGGTCATCTACTACTACGCGCTCTTTGGCCTGGTCGCGATGATGTCTGCCGAGTTTGCCGCCTTGAGCGTCGTCGATTTGCAGCCTAATCTGTCGGGCCTTGGCGCGCGCCGCTGCGTGGGCGGTCTTTCCAAGACGGCGTCGCTGGCCGGCATTTTTGTCGGCTCGTGGCTGGTTTCCTTTGCATCGATGGCGGTTGCGATCGGCTACGTGCGCCTGGTCGTGGGCGTCGACTTTGGCGGGCGCGAGGGGTTGTGCCTGCTGGGCGGGGCTGCATCCGCGCTTGCCGCCACGGGCCTGGGGCTTTTTGTGGGCACGCTTCCCGTTAAGGGCGGCAAGGCATCCAAGTCGGGCATCCTCACGGGCTTTGCCACCACGTGCGCCCTGTTCGCCGGCCTCTACGGCGAGCCGGCGATGGCGCTTGCCGACGACGTCGCCCGCGCTTGTCCGGTCGAGTGCTGGCTCAACCCCGTCAAGCTCATCTGCGACATGTTCAATCGCCTGTATTTCTTTGAGGACCTGGGGCCCTTCGCTGTTCGCTCCGGCGCGCTCGTCCTGATGGCCCTGGTGTTTGTCGCCGCCGCTACGCTGATCTTTGGAAGGAGCCGCTATGAGCACCTTTAAGACCGCGCTTCGCATGGCGCTGGCGCACCCGTTCTACCTGCTCATCTATACGGTGTTCATCTCGCTCATGGGCGTATTCATCGCGGCTTCGTTGAGCTGGAACTCGTCGCAGCTTACCGAGTACAAGCCCTACGACACCAACGTGATCGTGGTCGACCGCGACAATAGCGACCTTTCGCGGGCGCTTACCAAGCACCTGGGCTCACGCTTTGACCTGGTCACGGGCATCGGCGACGACACATACGACCTTGCCGACGCGCTCTCCAAGAGCAACAGCGCCAAGGGCAGTGCCGATTGCGTGTTCTTTATCCCGGAGGGGTTTGAGGACGATCTTGTTGCAGCCGCCCGTGCGGGGGAGGCCCTGCCCAAGCTCGACGTGACCTATGGTTCCGGCACCATGGCGGCGGCGCTTTCGTCCGCCGAGGCCTCGCGCTGGATCTCGCTCGCGGGCGCTGCGGCGGCGCTTGAACCCGCTGCCTCCAACGGTGACGTCGCAAGGGCCGCCGAGCACGCGGCCGCAAAGCGCGCGGAGGTCCAGATCGAGCAGGTCAAGGTCGACTCGACTGCTGCTACCACGCTCGAGTCGTACTTCAACTTTGGCGCGTACGCGATCATCTCGTCGGTCATCGTGTCGGTGGGACTGGTGTTTTCGGGCATGAACGAGCCCGAGCGCGTGCGCCGCATGGATGCCAGCCCGGTCTCTGAGCGCCAGCGTTCGCTCGCTGTGTTCGCGGCCGCCGCCGTGCTCGCCGTCTGCATCTGGCTCGTGTCGAGCATGATGGGCGTCGTGGGCTTTGCCAGCGCGGTTGCCGAGGTCGGCGTGGGTCGCGTGTGCCTGGCGCTGGCGGCAACGTTTGCCCTGGCGTGCACGCCGCTGGCCGTTGGCTTTACGCTGTCGAGCCTGGGCGCGCGCGAGGAGCTGCTCAACGGTGTGGGCAACCTGCTCGGCATGCTCATGACGTTTTTGGGCGGCGCCTGGATGCCACTGTCGCTCATGGGCTCGGCCGTGCAGACGGTGGCGCACTTTGTGCCGACGTATTGGGTGAACGATGCGATCGGCAAGGCGCTCGCCGCGGACCTGACGTCCACCGTGCTGGGCGACATCGCCTGCGATCTGGGCGTCACGGTGCTCTTTGCCGCGGCCATCGCCGCCGTAGGCCTAGCCCTCGCGCACAACAAATCCCACGCCTAGCCACCTAGTCATTGGGGACAGTCTTTGCCGATTCGCCGGCAGGGCTGGCAGGGACTGTCCCAATATGTCGGCACTTGGGGGCCACTCATTGGGGACAGACTTAAATGAGCGATTTCACTCATTTAAGTCTGTCCCCAATGAGTAGGTTGGAAAATAGTTCGCGCACGTCGCTTAAAAATAGTTCGCCCGGGTTTACTATTAGCCTAGAAAAGTAGCAGAAGGCTAACAACGGGGGATAGCATGGCGACAAAGCGTGCCTACGTCCAGGTCAACGGACTCAAGAAACACTACGGCGACGGCGATGCGCGCCTGACGGTACTCGACGGCATCGACACGTCCATCAACCGCGGCGAGATCTGCGTCATGCTGGGGCCCTCGGGCTCGGGCAAGTCGACCTTTCTCAACCTGATCGGCGGCCTGGAGGATGCCGACGGCGGCTCCATCATGGTGGACGGCTGCGATCTCACGGCGCTCAAGCCCGCCGATCTGGGCGAGTACCGACGCCGCGAGCTGGGCTTTGTCTTCCAGTTCTACAACCTGGTGCCCGACCTTACCATCAAGGAAAACATCGAGGTCACGGCGCACCTGTCCAAAAACCCGCTCAATGTCGACGATCTGCTGCGTTCGCTGGGCCTCTACGAGCACCGCAACAAGTTTCCGCGCCAGGTCTCGGGCGGCCAGCAGCAGCGCTGCGCCATCGGTCGTGCGCTCGTCAAAAACCCGGGCCTGCTGCTGTGCGACGAGCCCACGGGCGCGCTCGACTACAAGACATCCAAGGAAATCTTGCAGCTCATGGAGGACGTCAACCGCACTTACGGCTGCACCATCATCATTGTCACCCACAATGCCGCCATCGCGCGCATGGCAAATCGCGTGCTGCGCCTGCGCGACGGGCGCATCGTCGAGGATGAGCTCAATGAGTCACCCGTCGCGGCCGCCGAGCTCGATTGGTAGGCGGCGCCATGACACCTCTCGCAAAACGTCTCCCGCGCGAGCTGCGCCGCAATATCGGCAAGTACCTGGGCATCTTTTTGCTTATGTGCGGAAGCATCGCCCTTACCTCGGGCTTTTTGCTCGCGGCGCATTCCATCGGCTGCCTCATCGACGACATGCGCGACGAGTACACGATCGAGGACGGCCGCGTGACCACCTCCTTCGAGGCTACCAAAGACCAGCTCAAGGCCGCCGAGGATGCAGCCGGCGACGTCGGCGGCGTTACGTTCTACAAGAACTTCTCTATCGACGTCATCATCAAAAAGGCGGCTGGCGACGACGGCACCAAGCGCACCCTGCGCACCTACGCGCATCGCACCAAGGTTGACATTGCGTCCTACTGCGAAGGCAGGCAGCCCAAGACGGACGATGAAGTGGCAATCGACCGTGTCTTCGCCACCAACAACGACCTCGCCGTGGGCGATAAGGTCGAGCTTGAGGGCCGCACCTACACCATCTGCGGCATCATGACCCAGCCCGATAGCCAGGCGTTGTTCCTCGACAATTCGGACTTTACGGTGAACACCATCACGTACGGCGTGGCCGAGGTCACCGACGCCGGCTTTGCCGCGCTTGAGGACGCCGGCGGCGCGCCTGCCTACACCTACTCCTTTACCTTTACCGATCGCGACCTCCCCACCGCGGACCGCATCGATGCGGAGCAGGATATGGTCGAGGCGCTGACCGATGCCGATGCGCGCGTGGACGATCTGATCGATGCCGATTCCAACCAGGGCATTGGCTATGCGCGCGACGACGTGGACGGCGACTCCATGATGTGGATGACGTTGCTCGACATCATCATCGTGATCATGGCGTTTGTCTTTGTGGTGCTCACCGACGCCACCATCGAGGAGGAGAGCGCCATTATCGGCACGCTGCTCGCCAGCGGCTATCGCCGCCGCGAGATCGTGCTGCACTACCTGGCACTTCCCGCCATCGTGGGCGTGGTCGCGGCGCTTTTGGGCACCGCACTCGGCGTTGCGTTCTTTACCGAGCCCATGCGCGGTCTCTACTACGGCTCGTACAGCCTGCCGCCCTTCCAGGTGTACTGGAGCTGGGAGATCTTCGTGAAGTGTGCCGTGGTTCCCGCCGCCGCGCTCATTCTCATCACGCTGGTGGGCCTGCTTCGCAAGATGGGCAAGACGCCGTTGCAGTTCCTTCGTCACGAGGCGAGCGGCAAATCGGGCACCAAGCGCGGTCTGCGGCTGCCGGAGCGCATGGGCTTTGTCTCGCGCTTCCGCCTGCGCGTCTTCCTGCGCAACCTGGGCAACTTCGCCACGCTCTTCGTGGGCATTGCGTTTGCCTCGCTGCTGCTGCTCTTTGGCCTGGCGATTCTGCCCACGATGACGCACTACGCGGACAACCTCGAGACGAGCCTGGTCGCCGAGCACCAGTACACGCTTAAGGCTCCGCTGGAGCTCGAGGGCACTGCCGAGGAGCGCGAGCAGTGGTCGGCACTCGAGCGCTTGCAGTCGGTTGACGGCGCGCTGCTTTCCGCCGCCCAGGATGCCGATGACGAGCTTGACGACGCGGCCGATGCGGCGCAGGCGGCGACCGATGCCGCGACTGCATCTCCGTCTGCCGAGAGCTTGGCCGCGGCGCAGGATGCGCTTGCCAAGGTCCAGGACAAGAAGGATGCGCTCTACGCGCGCCTTGACGATCTTGCCGATGCCCTCGGCTGCAACCGCGACGAGGCTATCGACCTGATCGACAAGGCCTCTAAGATCGACACCGACAACGATGACATTCACCCGGTTAACACGACCGACAACGGTGCGACCAAGATTGCACAGGCCGAGAAATACGCTGTCTACCAGCTGCAGTACGATCGCGGCGACGGAAACGGCGAGGAGACAATTTCTGTCTACGGCATCTCGGCAAGCTCGCGCTACTGGAAGGGTCTCAACATCGGCGACGGACACGTCGTCTTTGGCGGCGGCCTGCTCGATAAGTTTGGCTGGAGCGAGGGCCAGAAGGTCACACTCAGCGATAAGTACGAGGGCGAGCATTATTCCCTTGAGTACGCGGGCAAGGACTATGCCTGGGGCTCCAAGTCGGACATGAATATCTATATGAGTATCGATGACTTTAACGAGCTGTTCGACAACGATGCCGCCTACTTTAACGGCTATGTGAGCGACGAGAAGCTCGACCTCGACGCGCGCTACTTTGCCGGCGACACCACGCCCGACGACATGCGCGCCGTGGGCGACCAGTTCATCGGCATGATGAGCAAAATGATCGGCATGATGGTCGGGCTCGCGGTGTTTATCTTCCTGCTGTTTATGTACCTGCTGACCAAGGCCGTGATCGACCACAGCGCCCGTTCGATCAGCTATATGAAAGTCTTTGGCTATCGAGATAGCGAGATCTCGCATCTGTACATCCGCTCGATCACGCTGTGCGTGGCGGCGTCGCTCGTGCTGAGCCTGCCGGTGATCATCGGCTCGCTCACGGCCATCTTCCGCTCTATGCTGCTCGCCTATAACGGCAATATCGAGATTTACGTGCCGACCTGGTCCATGGCGGCATGCGTCGGCATTGGCTTTGCGACCTACCTGGTCGTGGCGTTGCTACACACGCGCTCTATCAAGCGCGTCAGCCTGGCCGAGGCCCTCAAAGTCCAAGAGTAGTCATCGGGGACGTTCTTAAACGACTAGCCATTGGGGACAGTCTTTGCCGATTCGCCGGCTCGCCGGCCGGGCTGGCAAGGACTGTCCCCAACTGCCGGAAGGGAGGCACTCATTTAAGTCCGTCCCCAATGAGTGGTTTCAGTCATTTAAGTCTGTCCCCAATGAGTGCCTAACGACTCGGTGTTGCGCTTGACTT
Organism: Collinsella sp.; assembly: GCA_019414245.1. Classification (GTDB taxonomy): domain Bacteria; phylum Actinomycetota; class Coriobacteriia; order Coriobacteriales; family Coriobacteriaceae; genus Collinsella. Next base: position 16,412 of record DXMK01000004.1, read on the forward strand.
CGACCCTACTTCAACGGGTACCATCCTCTTATGTCTGTAACGCCATATAGACCGAGGGGATATATCTATGACCGCAACTGCACCCGCAGCACCAGCAAAGGTGTACTTCACCAACCTGCGCACGCATGCTCGCGAGAGCCAGCTCGACAAACTCAAGCGCCTCATCCGTCGCGCCGGTATTGAGCAGATCGACTTTGAGAACAAGTTCGTCGCCATCAAGATTCACTTTGGTGAGCTGGGCAACCTGAGCTTTTTGCGCCCCAACTACGCCCGAGCCGTCGCGGACGTCGTGAAGGAGCTGGGCGGCAAGCCCTTCCTTACCGACTGCAACACGCTCTATGTGGGTAGCCGCAAAAATGCGCTCGAGCACATCGACACCGCCTACCAGAACGGCTTTACCCCGTACGCCACGGGCTGCCAGATCATCATCGCCGACGGCCTCAAGGGCACCGACGAGGCGCTCGTCCCGGTCGAGGGCGGCGAGTACGTGCGCGAGGCAAAGATCGGCCAGGCACTCATGGATGCCGACATCGTGATTAGCCTCACCCACTTTAAGGGCCATGAGCAGGCCGGCTTTGGCGGCTCCATGAAGAACCTGGGTATGGGCGGCGGTAGCCGTGCCGGCAAGATGGAGCAGCACGCCGCTGGCAAGCCGAGCGTCGATACCACCAACTGCGTTGGCTGCCGTGCCTGCGAGAAGATATGCGCGCACAGCGCCATCACGTTTGACGGTACGCGTGAGCGCGAGCTTGCCAACGGCAGCACTCGCACGGTTCATGTGGCTGCCATCGACCACGATCGCTGCGTGGGCTGCGGACGCTGCATTGCGGCGTGCAACCAGGACTGCATCAAGCCCGACTATGATGCCGCGGCCGACGTACTCAACTACAAGATCGCTGAGTACACCAAGGCCATCGTCGACGGCCGCCCGAGCTTCCACATCTCGCTCGCCATGGACATCAGCCCCAACTGCGACTGCCATCCCGAGAATGACACGCCCATCGTCAACGACATCGGCATGTTCGCGAGCTTCGACCCGGTCGCCATCGACCAGGCCTGCGCCGACGCCGTCCTGGCGTCCGAGCCGCTGCCTAACACCGAGCTTACCGACAGCGCGGCCAAGATGGAGCATAATCACGAGCATCTGGAGGGCGAGCAGGCCAAGGATCCCTTCTGCATCACGCATCCCGACACCGACTGGCGCGCGTGCATCGCGCATGCCGAGAAGATTGGCCTGGGCACGAGCGAGTACGAGCTCATCGAGGTCAAATAGCGCCTAGCTATTGGACATATCAAGCGCTTTTGTAGCGCAACGTTAGTAAAAACCGCCCGTGAGCACAGCGCCCACGGGCGGCTTTTTGGAAGTGCTAGGGGCCAGATAGACCAGTAAACCGTACTATTTGCTTAAAAATTCTTGTCGAGGAACTCGTCGACCGTATTCCAGTAGAGCTCGGGGTCAACTTGCGCGCTCTTGGCGTGGGTGGCGCCATGGATGGTGAGCTTTTGCTTGACCTTGCTGGCGCACACGTCGTAGTTTTGGTCGAGCATGTCGTACGGCACAAAGGTGTCCTGGTCGCCGTGGATGAACAACATGGGAACCGTCGCGTGTTTGAGTTGCTCCACACTGCTCGCCTTATGAAAGTCGTAGCCCGCGCGCACGTTGCACACCAAGTTTGCTACATCGAGCAAGGGAAAACTGGGCAGGCCAAATACATCCTTGAGCTGCAGGGAAAACTCGTCCCAAACGCTTGTATAGCCGCAGTCCTCGATAATGCATTTCACATTTGCGGGCAGAGATTCCCCCGCTACGTTCATGGCAGTCGCCGCGCCCATCGACTCGCCAAAGACCAGGATGCGCGCCTTGGGATCGGCCGCAACAATCCGCCCGATCCACGCGACGACATCGAGTCGCTCGGGCCAGCCCATGCCGATGTAGTCACCGCCGGAACGCTCGTGGGCGCGGGCGGCGGGTGCGAGTACGTTCATGCCGCGGTCGTGGAATCGCTTGACGTATCGGGCCATACCGATGGGCTCGTTGGTATATCCATGCAGGCAGACGGCGTAGTCGTGCGTGCTCTCCGACGCAGCATAATACCAGGCGGCAAGCTCGGTCCCGTCATCTGCGGTGAGGCTGCTGCTCTCGCGGTTTTCCTTAAACCACGCCCGTGCCTCGCCCTCCTCGGCGTCAATCTGCTCGCCCTTTTCGGCGTCCTTGCCGTCCTGCATCATCTTCATGGTGTATGGCGCGCGGGGATTCAGCGCGAAGTCAAACAGAAAGTTGCCGGCAAACCCCAGCAGCGCGACAACGACTACCAACGTAACAATGCCGGCTATCTTGAACTTTCGATGGGGGTGTGCGCTTTGGGACATTCGCGGTTCTCCTTAAAGATGTTAATACATCAACATTTAATGCAAGCGCATTATGGACGTTCGCCGTTGATGCGTCAACAGGCAAAGAATGGGTAAACAAAGGGTCACGTATGGTGCAAATTTCGCACGTACCTAGACGCTTTGATATAGTGTTGAGAACTCTTTACGTTGGAGGATGTAACCGGCATGTCCGATTCGAGCGACAGTTCTAAGCCGCGACCCAAGACCGCGGCCGTTCCACACTACACGGTGGGTGAGGAGATCATGAACTCCGTCACCCATGGTGTCGGCTGTCTGCTGGGTATCGCGGGCCTGGTGCTCCTGATCGTATTCGCCGCCCTGCGCGGCGGAGGCCCGGCCCACATGGCCGCGGCAATTGTCTATGGCGTCAGCATTATCCTCGAATACCTAGCCTCCACGCTCTACCACGCGATTCAGCCCGCGCGCGCCAAGCGCGTGTTCCGCATTATCGACCACAGCTGCATCTACCTGCTCATAGCCGGCAGCTATACGCCGTTTTGCCTCATCACGCTCGCAAACGACGGCGGCCCTGCGCTGTTCTTTGCCGTATGGGCCATCGCCATCATCGGCATCGCCCTCGAGTGCTTCCTGCGCGAGCGCCAGCCGCATTGGGTAAGCGGCCTGGTCTATCTGCTGATGGGCTGGCTCGTTGTCTTTAAGCTGCCCGAGCTCGTGGCGCTGCTCAACCCCGTGGCACTTGCCCTGCTCGCCGTCGGCGGCGTGTGCTACACCGCGGGCGTGCCGTTCTATATCGCCAAAAACGTGCGCTATCTGCACAGCGTGTTTCACCTGTGGGTGCTCGCCGGCAGCATCTTCCAGTTCATGGCGGTGATCCTCTTCGTAATCTAGCGACCACGCCCATGCCCTCGCTTCCACGGGCGACCGGCGCAATTGCCCTATCCGTCACCTACGCTTACTACCCAACGTCCCGAATCTTGGAGGTTCGAGAAACTCCCGATGGACATAACCATCTCCCTTATCACCACCCTCGTTTTGACCCTCATCAACGGCTACTTCTCTATGTCCGAGATGGCGCTCACCACGGCCAAGCGCGCCGTGCTGGAGCATGAGGCCGAGGAAGGCGACAAGCGCGCCGAGCGTGCCATTAAGCTGGCTGCCGACTCCGACCAGCTGCTCGCCACCATCCAGGTCGCCATCACGCTCGTGGGCTTCGCCTCGTCCGCCGTTGCCTCGACGAGCCTGTCCGACCCGCTCGCCACGTGGCTCATGAGCTTTGGCATCGCGCCGCTCTCCGCCATCGCGCGCGGCCTGGCGCCGGTCATCATCACCGTCGCGGTCGCCTTCGTGTCCATCGTGATCGGCGAGCTCGTCCCCAAGCGCATCGGCCTGGCCAATGCCGAGGGCGTGTCCAAGCAGGTCGTGGGACCGTTGTCGTTTTTCCAAAAGATCGCCCGTCCGCTCGTGTGGCTGACTGGCGCTTGCTCCGATGGCCTGGCCCGCATTCTGCGCATCAAGAGCGCCGACGACCGGCAGAACGTCTCGGAAGAAGAGATCAAGTACATGGTCTCGGAGCAGGACGACCTGCTCGACGAGGAAAAGCGTATGATCCACGAGATCTTCGACCTGGGCGACACCGTTGCCCGCGAGGTCATGGTGCCGCGCGTGGACACCACCATGTGCGAGGACGACGAGACGGTCGCCGACGTGCTGTCTACCATGCGCCAGACCGGCTTTAGCCGCATCCCCGTCTATCACGAGGATCCCGACAACGTCGCGGGCATTGCGCACATCAAGGACCTGATCCAGCCCGCGCTCGACGGCAAGGGCGACCAGCCCATCGCCGGCTTTTTGCGCGACGCCACCTTTGTGCCCGACACCAAGGACATCCTGCCGCTGCTGTCCGAGATGCAGACCTCGCACGACCAGATCGTGGTCGTCGTGGATGAGTACGGCGGCACGGCCGGCATCATCACCATCGAGGACATCGTCGAGGAGATCGTGGGCGAGATCGAGGACGAGTTCGACCCCGACAACAAGTACCTCACGCGCCTTTCGCGCCGCGAGTGGCTCGTCGATGGGCGTTTTTCGTGCGATGACGCGATTGAGCTTGGTTGGCCGCTCGAGGAAAGCGATGATTATGAGACCATCGCCGGCTGGATTTTGGAGCTTTGCGACTCGGTGCCCGACATCGGAGAGGTGTTTGAGGTCGCGGGGTACAAGTTTAAAGTGCAGTCGATGCGTGGCCAGCGCATCTCGCTCATTCGCGTGATCGCTCCGGCCGAAACCGATAAGAAGGATTCCGAGTCTTCGGTAGACGAGCCGACGACGTCGGGTGCGGGTTCCGCGAATCCGCACGACGGCGACGAGTAGGACAAGGAAGAGTAGGGGAGAGTTATGGCAGGCCTGTTCAACATCCTTAAGGTCACCGTCAGCGAGGACAAGATCTGCGCGCACGTGCTGGTGAACCCCGGCATGCCGCTCATGACCTCGGAGGATATCGAGGCCACGGCGCGCGTGTACTACCTGGTGCCGGCGATTGCCAAGCACCTGTGCCTGGGCGATTCCGGCCGCGAGTTCCAGGACTGCATGGGTCAGACCGAGCTATGCCACCTGCTGGAGCATGTGACGGTTGAGCTCATGAACGAGACCGGTCTTGCCGGTAGCATCTCGTGCGGCCGCACGCGCGTAAGCGAGCATGACGAGCGTGTCTTTGAGGTCGAGCTTTCGTGCCCCGATGACGCACTGGCCATCGGTGCGCTGTCGTCGGCCACCTTTATGATGGACTGGGCGTACCTGCACGCCGACCAGCCTGCCCCCGACGTGGAAGGCACGGTCGCGGGCCTACGCAACCTGGTGCTGGGCATGCGCGCCGAGGCCGAGGGCAAGGATCCTCACGAGGCCGTCGCCGCTGCGAACGGCGAAGATACTGCCGAGGACGAGGGCGCTGACGAGGGCGATGTGCCGGTTGACGCCGAGCCCGTTGCCGATGCGACCGCCGAGCCCGTTTCCACCGAGCCCCAGGGCGTCCCCAACTTTGACGACGAGCCCCAGGTGGCGATTGATACCGAGGGCGCGGTTGCCGAGAACCACGAGGCCTCCGCTGCCGTCTTTGGCGGTGCGGCGACGGTTCCGGCGGGACCTGCGCATGAGGGCGGCCTGCCGCTCGTGGACGGCGCCGGCGAGGACCCGGGTGCCACGGTGGCCATGCCGGCTATGCCTCAGGAGTAGGCCTACGCGTTTATCACCATCACGTACCTGCGCCTTTGCCGTACGCAGATGAGCGGAGCGGCAAGTGATGCGCTGCGGGTATAATGGACAGCATTCAAACGGTGGGCACCGACGTGCCCGCAGGAGAGGAATGATCATGGGTAAGACTTTCAGCTTTGTCTCCGGCGCACTTTTTGGTGCTGCTGCTGGCGCTATTATCGGCGTTGCTCTGGCCCCGCGCTCGGGCGCCGAAACCCGCGCCATGGCTGCCGATATCGCCAACGACGCCTGGGACAATATGCGCGACACCTACGAGCACGGCGCCGAGGAGGCCCGTGCTGCGGTGAATGACTTTGGCCCGATGGTCGACGCCAAGACCGACGACCTGCGCGCCAAGGTCGACCTGGCCCGCGAGCGCATGGACCAGCTGCGCGAGCAGCTCAACGACGCCATTTCGGGTGGCAACGTGACGCCTGCCGCCGACGTCGTGGTCGAGAACGCCGTCGAGGCTGATGCCGGGGCTGCGGAACCCTCGACCGAGGCATAATGCGCGCTGGGGATTTTGTCGGCGCCAAGATCTATCGCAAGCCTACCGAGGACAAGCGCACCAAAAAGGACGGCACGCCGCGCAGCCCCAAAAAGCTCGGAAAGATTCACTTTCCGGTCTTTACCCCGGGCGGTACGCGCGTGGTCGGCTTTATGGTCCGCCAGTCCGATATCGCGGGCATGATCGAGCGTCCCGACCGATTCGTAGCGCTCGACGCCATTGGTGTCTACGAGGGCGCCATTGCGGTCGATGACGTCAAGGACACGTACGATGCCGCCGCCGCCAAGCGCCTCGACATCAACCTGGACGATTGCATCATCTGGGTCGGTATGGACGTGCGCACGGAATCGGGCGACGTCGTGGGCTATTGCTCGGACGTTGAGTTCAAGCCGCGCTCGGGCATCGTGCAGGCATTCTATGTGACCGCCGGTGCTGCTTCGAGTGTTTTGGTTGGTGACACGCAGGTGCCGCCGACGATGCTGCGCGGCTACGAGAACGGCGCGATGGTCGTCTCGGACGAGGTCAAGTCGCTCGGGTATTCGGGCGGTGCGGCTGCCAAGGCCGCCGAGGCCAGCGTCGTGGTGGGCGACAAGGTCAAAAAGGGCGCCAAGGTGCTCGACGACAAGGGATCGGTCGCCGTGGACAAAGGCAGTCGCGCACTGGGCAAGCAGCTCGGCAAGACGCGCGGCATGTTCAAGGCCTTTAAGGACGAATACCAAAAGGCGAGCGGAGGCTCGTCAAAAGCTACAAAATAGCGACGTACCAAATGATGGGAGGCAAGCCGGAGACCTGTTGCTCCGGCTTGCTGTGTTTATGGGGGAGGGCACATGCGCCAAAACGGATCCAACTTAAACGGGCGTTCGGGTGCGCGTCCGACGGCGCGCCGCGACCTGGGGCAGCTGCCCAGCGGTCAGCGCCGTCGCCGCCGTAAGCCCGGCGCGATGTACCTCAACCATAGCCGCGGGTTTAGCGACCGCAGCGCGCGCATCGGCAACGGGCGCTCGCCGCGCCGACCGTCCCGTCTGCCCTATGCGCTCATTGCCGTGGGCTGTGCGCTCGTGCTGTTTATCGCTGCCGTCGTGGGCTACGTCAACCGCAGCGTGGACGTGGAACTCAACGGGCAAAAGACCGCGGTGCGCGTGGGCTCTACGCTGCAGAATCTCATCGACGACCAGGAGTTGACCGATACCTACGACGCAGGCGACCTGCTGGCCGTCGATGACAGCGTGCTCAAGCGCCATGGCGGCGAAAAGCTGTCGGTTAAGGTGGACGGCAAGCGCATAAAACAGGGCAAATGGGATAGCCGCGAACTTGAGGGCGGCGAGAAGGTGACGGTCAAGGATGGCCGTAACACCTACGAGAAGCACGAGGTTCAGGCTACGGTTATCGAGCCCAAGCTCAAGGTCGAGGGCACGGGCGCTATCGAGTATGTGCAGACATGGGGTGTCCAGGGCCGCTCCGAGGTGTGGGTTGGTGAGCAGTCGGAAAAGACGCAGGACCGCGGCGAGGTTGTGCCCGCCACCGATTGCGTCGTTGCGTGCGCCAGCGTGGCGCCCAAGGGCAACAAAAAGTACGTGGCGCTGACGTTTGACGAGGGTCCGAGCGGCGCCACCAAACAGATCTTGCAGGTGCTCAAGGAAAAGGGCGTTACCGCGACGTTCTTCCTTTCGGGCGATGCGGCCGAGGCCTCGCCTGCCACGGCCAAGGCGATTGTCGATGCCGGGTGCGAGATCGGATCCAACAGCTACAGCGACGATTCGCTCAAGGGTCAGGACCGTGAGACGGTACGCGAACAGATCACGAAAGGCACCGATGCGATTAAGTCGGCGACCGGCGTGAAGACGATGCTGCTGCGTGCTCCCTACGCTGCCTTTGACGAGCAAAACTGGATTGATGCGATGGACCTGGTCTCCGCCGTGGTCTCGTGGAATATTGACTCGGGCGACTGGCTGCTCAACGGTGCCGACGAGCAGGTCTCAACGGTGCTCGATTCGGTGACGCCGGGCAATATCGTGCTGCTCACCGATAGGGACGAATGCGCCGAGCAGACGCTCGAGGCGCTGCCGCAGATCATCGACGGCCTTGTCGCCGACGGCTACAAGATCGTGACGCTCAGCGACCTGGTCAAGACGGACACGTCGCTGAGCAAAAAGCTCACCTCGCTGACGAAGGTCACCATGCCCAAGGACGCCGTGTTCCCCCAACTTGCCGAGGACGATGACACCACAGAGTAGTCATTGGGTAGTCGTTTAAGAACGTCCCCAATGGCTATGTCACGGATACGTCAGCGTTTGGTATGCCTGCAATGTGCAGCGCATAAATTCGATGCCGCAGGGCGATGCTGATGCTATAGTTACTGCGGTTAATGAGGGTCAAGAGAAAGGTTACAGGTGAAATCCAAACCTCGACCATACAGTCGATGACCCCATGCAGGTGCTTTTTGCGCATGCACGGGGTGTAAGCGTCGAGCGGCGTGCCGCCCGCGCATGCGTATACATATCCAGAAGCCCCCGGACGCCGCACGCGCGGCCGCGTCCGGAGGAATAATGATGGGGAGCACCATTGAATTATCTGAGTGAGATGCTCAAATTGCCAGTCTTGGACGTCGACGGCGAAAAGCTCGGCGTGGTCAACGATTTTGGCATTGCAACCGGCGAAGTTTTTCCGCACGTGACGTCGCTCGCGTTCCGCGGTCCCGGCAAGACGCCGTTCATGATCAGCTGGCGCAAATGGGTCGACCGCATCGACGAGACGGGCGTGTATCTCAATACGTCTGCCACCAATATTCGCTTCTCGTACCTGCAGCCGACCGAGCTCCTGCTGGCGCGCGACGTTCTCAATAAGCAGATCGTCGACACGCAGGGCATGAAGGTCGTGCGCGTCAACGACATCAAGTTTTCCATGTCGGGCGAAAATCAGCTGCGCCTGCTGGGTGCCGAGGTCGGCGCCCGCGGTCTGCTGCGTGCAATCAGCCCCGCGCTCGAGCACGTCGTCGAGGGCTTTATGAAGCACCTGGGCAAGCCGCTCAGCGAGGACATTATCGCCTGGTCCTACATGGACCTGCTCGACCGCTCGACCAAGAACATTCAACTCTCGGTGTCGCACAAGACGCTCGGCGAGCTGCACCCTGCCGACATCGCCGACATTATCGAGCAGCTCGACCCGCGCTTGCGTGCGCAGGTGTTTGCGCAGCTCGATACTGCCCAGGCCGCCGAGGCCATCTCGGAGTTCGATGACGACGAGCTTATGACCGAGATGCTCGAGGGCCTGTCCGACACCGACGCATCGTCGATGCTGGCCATGATGGACCCGGACGACGCTGCCGACCTGATCGACGAGCTTGATTACGAGAAGGCCGAGAAACTCCTGCGCCTGATGGGCGTCAAGGAGGAGAAGGCGATTCGTAACCTGCTGGGGTATGAGGACAACACCGCCGGCCGCATCATGACCTCGGAGTTTGTCTCCCTGCCCGCTACGGCAACGGTCGGTGACGCCATCGAGGCGATTCGCGAGCTCGACGAGGACTTCGAGAGCGTCTATTACGTCTATACCGAGGATCCGAGTGGCATGCTGACCGGCGTGCTTTCGCTGCGCACGCTGATCGTAGCCGACCGCGACGCCACGCTGGGTCAGTTGGCCTATCGCGACCTGGTCTATGTGTCGCCCGACGAGGACCAGGAAGACGTGACGGACGAGATGACCAAGTACGACCTGGTTGCCATCCCTGTCTGCGACGAGAACCGTCATATCCTTGGTATCGTGACCTTCGACGACGCCATGGACGTTATCGCCGAGGAGCATCAGGAGGACCTGCAGATCGCCGGTGTCGGCTCGGGCGATAGCGCGTCGGACGACTCGACGAACGTGCTCAGCTGGTTCGTGCATCGCCAGTACTGGGTTGTTGTATGGGGCATCGCGTCGTGCATCATGGCGACCGTGCTGGGAACGGCGCTCGGCTCCGCGCATCTGGTGGTGTTCCCCATGTGCGCCATGCCGCTCGTGCTGCTGGCGGCCTCGCGCATGGTGTCGTTCGTCAAGAACTACTTCCTGGAGTATGACGGTCACGACGACGAGCCCAAGCCGTATCTGGGATTCTTCTTCCAGAGCACGGGCATGGGCCTGATTCTGTCACTCGTGACCTACCTGTGCGCCCAGCTGGTGCGCACCGCTGCATTCCCCGATGCCTCTATGTTTGAGGAGCAGCTCTTTACCGGCTGCTTTAACATTGCCGCCATCATTTGCCTGGTTGGCAACATGAGTGCTGTGATTTACCTGATGGTGCTGTTCTGGCGTGACGAGCATGACCTCAACACGTCGGGCACCGCCATGAACGTTATTGCCGTCATGATCTCGTGTGTGGCGTATTGCATCGCCGCGGTGCTGCTCGCCATGTCAGTCATGGGCTAGGTGGTCGCGTGCAAAATACCAAGCAAAAGTCGGGCACCAAGCAAAAGCTGACCATCGCGGCCATCTTTGGCGCTATGGGTCCCGGTCTGCTGGCGGCGCTTTCGGGCAATGACGCCGGCGGCATTGCAACGTATTCCAGTGCGGGTGCCAGCTATGGCTACAAGATGCTCTGGATGCTTCCCGTCATGACTGTGCTGCTCATCGTGACGCAGGAGACCGCGGCGCGTTGCGGCTGCGTGACGGGCAAGGGCCTGGCATCGCTCATTCGCGAGCGCTTTGGCGTGCGCAAGAGTGTACTTGCTATGGCGGCGCTGTTGATCGCCAACACGGCTGTGACCATTTCGGAGTTTGCGGGTATTGCGAGCGGCCTTGCCCTCTTTGGCGTGCCGGCGAGCATCTCGGTGCCGTTGGTGGCGCTGCTGGTGTGGATGCTTACCATGTCGGGGAGTTTCCAGCGCATCGAGAAGATTCTGCTGCTGGTGAGCTGCGTGTTCGTGACCTACATCGTCGCCGCGTTTATGGCTGGCCCCAACTGGGGTGAGGTCGCGGTCGACCTGGTCGTGCCTAACATTCAAAATGACCCCAGCTACGTGTCGCTCGTGGTCGCAACGATCGGTACCACCATCGCGCCGTGGATGATTTTCTTGGCGCAGAACAACGTGGTCGATAAGAACGCGGGCGAGGACGACATCGTGCTGCAGCGTATTGATACCGTGAGCGGCTCGCTTGCCGCCGATGTTATTGCCGGCTTTATTATCATCACGACCGGCACGGTGTTGTTCCCGGCGGGTATTCAGATTAGCGATGCTGCCGATGCTGCCCGCGCGCTGGAGCCTATTGCGGGTCAGTGGTCTACGGTACTGTTTGCCTCGGGCCTGGTCGCGGCGAGTTTCTTGGCTGCCTGCGTGCTGCCGGGCGTTACGTCGAGCGCTATCTGCGAGGCATTTGGCTGGGAGCGCGGTGCCGACCGCAGCTGGGACGAGGCCCCGGTCTATCGCGGCATCATTACGGCCATCATCGGTATCTCTGCCGTGCTGGTGCTTATGCCCGGCGTCGATCTGTTCCAGATTATGATGACCTCGCAGGTCATCAATGGCGTGCTACTGCCCGTGGTTCTGGTGTTCCAGGTGGTTATCGCCGCCGACCGTCACATTATGGGCGCCAACCGCAACGGCCGCGTATGGAACGTGCTCACGTGGGCGACTATCGGCGTGATTACGGTGCTCACGGTCGTCATGTTTGTCCTGCAGGCGATGGGCTACAGCGCTTAACGCCCACTTTTGCTTCCGAACAGGCCGCAGCGATGGACTGCGGCCTGTTTTTTGCCCGCTATAGGGCATTAGTTATATGGCAGTGGACAAAAAATGCCAAATATGAGTACTGTTGCTAAGTGAATAGCATTTACATCCAAGAAGATAATGGACATAGCCGATAGTATGTTCATTAAAATTGGCTCCAATATGTCTTAAACCAGTCAGGTTGGCTGCTTTAGGGGGTTGTAGGGGTCGCTCGGACGTCATTTTGGGTGGTTTTGCCTGCTACTAAAATGGTAACAGTACTCATATTTGCCCCTTTTTGTCCACGACCCCTTGGAGCCGGCTCGAAAAGAGTGATTTTGGGTTGTTTGCTGCGGGTGTGGGCTTGGAAACAACGTTCGGGGTGGCGAGGCGCCCAGAATTTGGTCGCAAGGAGGGCGTTCCTCGGCTGTGTCAGGAGTGTCCCTGGGTGCCGGCACATAAGGAACGTCCCTAACTGTCGGAGGGGGTGCCTGCCGTGGCGCACCCCTCCGGATGTGGGAAGTTTGCGCTGCAGGTTACTTGTCGGTGCCCAGCTTGTGCGGCTTGAGAGCGAGCGCATTGACGAGCGCGTCGGTGGCAGACTTGACGGCCGCCGGCTGCAGATCGTTGACGTGATCCTCGGGATGCACGGGCAGGTCCTTCTTGACTGCATCGTGGATCAAGTTGAGGTACTCAGTCACGCCAGTGGTCGACAGGTGCGTGCCATCGCCATCGAACAGGTCGTTGCGATTGGCACTGTATCCGTACCAGTCGATAACGCGCACGTTCTTGTAGCGCGTAGCAGCGTTGGCGATGGCCTGGTTGGTAGAGCCAACCCACGGCTGCGGGCTGCGCGTGTTCACAAACACCACAATACGCTTATCTCCTGCATCGGTCATGATGGCGTCGATCTGGTCGTCGGTTACCAAGCCGTTGGTGCCCAGCGCAAAGACCACGATCTTGCCGGCAAGGTTCTGTTGGAGATAGCCCTCAAATGTCGCACGGCCCGCATCGAACTGGCGGCCCTTTTCGGCATCGATATGGCTGTGCGGGAACACGCCGTCAAAGGTGTCCACGGCACGCAGCGACACGGAGTCACCGATCATCAACAGGTCGTAGGAGCCATCGGGGAAGCCGTCGTTGTCCTTGTCGGTGTCGTCGGCCGCCTGCTGGTCGGTGGGCGCGGTGTTTTTGGCTTCCTTGTTCAGAACCTCGGCGCCCTCGCCGCTCAGCGCAGACGTCTCGGGCACAAAGATCAGGCCGCCCAGTGCAACGACCAACACGACAGCGCAGGCTGCGCAGACGGGGACGTGTGCGCGTGCCCAGTTGGCGGGCGTGGTGGTGCCATCGCGGAATTCGGCGACGGTGCGACCGAAGGCGCCCTTTCTAAACGGTGTCTCGATAAAGCGATATGAGCATTCGGCCACGGCGACCACCAACAGCACCTGCAAAATGTACTGCCACCAGGGCGTATCGTTGATGTTGGCGACCGGGTTCATGAGCAACAGCAGCGGATAGTGCCACAGGTAGATGCTGTACGAGCGCTTGCCAATCCACACGAGCGGCTCGGCGGACAGCGCGCGGGCAACCATTCCCTGGGGCTGCACGCAGGCGGCAATAACCATGAGCGTGAGGATTGAGCACAGCAGCGTGCCTCCGCGATACTGGAACGGAGTGTAGCCGTTGGTGAGCGCGACCATGGCAGCAAGGCCAACCAGACCCACGACGCCCAGCGCATCGATGGATGCGGGCGAGGACCAAAAGCGCACGAGGGCGCTCGGCTGTGCCGGGGCGGTCTCGGCTGATTCGTCGGCCTTCTCGCCAGGCTTGCCCTCGGCGTTCTTGCCGTGCTTGGCGGCGCCAGCCAGGCGATTGAGCCCCAAACGACGAGCGAGACGCACCGGCGCCAGGTCGCGATCGGGGATAAAGGCCATCCAGGCGCCCAGCAGCAGCGAGAACACGCGGGTGTCGGTGCCGTAGTACACGCGGCTGGGGTCGGCGGCAGGGTTGTAAAGCACCATCATGGCTAGGGCAGATACCGCGGCAAGGCCCAGAACCACGCGGCGCGTGTTGGGCTTGCTCACATGCATAGATACCATGGCAAACAGCAGCGGTGGCCAAACCAGGTAGAATTGTTCCTCGATGGCGAGCGACCAAAAGTGCGTAAGCGGCGAGGGGTCGCCCAGGGCGTTGAAGTACGAAACGTCCTGCATAATCTGCCACCAGTTGTTAAAGAACAGCAGCGACGGCAGAATGTCGGGACGCATCTTGGTGAGCATCACGTGGTTGAAGACGGTGCACAGCGCACAGGTTACAACCACAACGGTCACCACGGCGGGGACCAGGCGACGGATGCGGCGGATCCAGAAGCTCTTGAGGTCGATGCGGCCGGTCTTAGCGACTTCGTTGAGTAGCAGGCGTGTGATCAGATAGCCCGAAAGCACAAAGAAGATCGTGACGCCAAGCAGGCCGCCCTGAGCCCACGTGAGGTTGAGGTGATAGAGCACCACCGCGACGACGGCAAGCGTGCGCAGGCCGTCGAGCGCAGGGATGTAGCGGGACTTGGGGCGAGCAGGCGTCTGCTCCGCGGCGGGAGTGTTGGCGCGGCCAGCGTTGTTGGCAGAAGCGCGATGGGGGCTCGCGGTGCGTCGCGGCTCGTTGGCACGGCGCTCGCCCTTCACGCGTTCGTGCGGCGCCGGCTCGTTGCCCGTGCGGCGTCGACCGCGCGAGCCCGATTGCGAGAATTGTTCCATAAAACATCATCCAATGACGAGAATAATCAGCACGTATTCATTGTAGCTGCCTGCCCCTGTGAATGCTTGCTGCTGGCGCAAGCTCAAGCGCGCGTCCACATCAAAGTGGACTAAAGTTATAGGGGGTGCGAGAGTGCACAATCGTTGGTCGATGGTGGGCGCAAAGCCCGAAGACGAGGAGGTTTCCATGGCGGATCACAGCATCGTTGCGGTGTTCGGCAGCATGAACATGGACCTTTCGGTGGCGTGCGAGCGCATGCCGCGCGCGGGCGAGACGGTCGATGGCAGCGGTTTTATCACCAACGCCGGCGGTAAGGGAGCCAATCAGGCCGTTGCCGCTGCGCGCATGGGTGCGCGCACGTGCATGATCGGCGCTGTTGGGCGCGATACCTTTGGCGATGCGCTTGTGGCAGGGCTCCAAGATGCCGGCGTGGGCGTTGAGTCCGTGACACGTCTCGACGACGTGGAGACCGGTACTGCGACTATCATTCGCTGTGAGAGCGACAACCGCATCGTGCTGTCGCCGGGCGCCAACCATGCGCTTGCGGGCGAGGACGTTGCCCGCGCACTGAGGCGCTTGGTGGCCGACGAGCTCGACGGCGATGCCAGCGAGATTGCCCCGGCTGCTGGCGGCGTCTTTATCGCCCAGGGCGAATGTGACCTTGCGGCGACGGCCGGGGCGCTTGCTTGCGCTCACGAGCTGGGGTTCTATACGATCTTTAACCCGGCGCCCGCCTGCGACCTGCCGGCAGGAGCGTGGCCAGCGGTCGACCTGGTCTGCCCCAACGAGACCGAGTGCCAGGTACTGACGGGCATTCTGCCCACGGATGATGCGAGTTGCGTCGCCGCGCTCAATGCGCTGCTCGACAAGGGCGCCGGGGCTGCGGTCATCACGTTGGGCGGCGCCGGCTCGGTTACGCTCGGCGATGGCGGTGAGCCGCTGCGCATGCCGGCGCTTTCGAGCGCGGTGGTCGATACGACGGCCGCGGGCGATACGTTTATCGGCGCGTTGGCGGCGGCTCGTCTGGAGGGCCTGCCGCTCTTTGAGTGCATGGCGGCGGGTGCTCGCGCCTCGGCGGTGACGGTGTCGCGCCTGGGCGCTCAGCAATCAATTCCCACGCGTGCGGAAGTCGAGCACAAGTTTGGTTTAGACGGTTTGGATGTAGACGGAGAAGCGGAGTAGAACAATGGCAACCAAGAAGCTGATCCTTGATCTGGATATGGGTGTGGACGATGCGATGGCGCTCGCCTATGCCATCGCGAGCCCCGAGGTGGAACTCGTGGGCATCACCACGTGTTTTGGCAACGTGCGCGTCGAGCAGTCGGCGCACAACTGCTTGGCGGTGCTCGACCTGTTGGGTCGTCCCGAGGTGCCGGTGTACCTGGGCGCCGATCGTCCCATGAAGGCGACCGAACCCTACACGCCGCCGGCGTCCACCACGCTTATCCACGGCAAGAACGGCATCGGCGGCGCGAGCGTGCCCGCGTCTCCCTACGAGCCGGTGGGGGCGACCTCGGCCGACGGCAACGCTGCGGTCGATTATCTAATCGATGCCGCGCGCACCTATGGTCCCGATCTGATCTACGTAGCGACCGGCCCGCTCTCCAACCTGGCGCTTGCCCTGGAGCGCGACGCAGCGGCGGTGATGTCTATCGGCCGCGTGGTGGTAATGGGCGGTGCCTTGACCGTGCCCGGTAACGTGAGTGCGGGTGCCGAGGCCAACATGGCAAGTGATCCCGAGGCGGCCGACGCCGTGCTGCGCTCGGGCCGCAAGCTCACCATGGTGGGCCTGGACGTGACGCATCGCGTGGTGCTCACACGTCGCGACGTTGCCGGCTGGACGGGCTCGGGCACTATGGCTGGCTGCGCGTTTGCGAGTATGGTCGAGCACTACATTGGCTCGTACGAGATGAACGCCCCTTACCTGGGCGGCTGCGCGCTGCACGATCCGCTTGCCGTTGCCGTGGCGATTGATCCCACGCTCGTGGGCGCACTTGGTTGCAACTTGCGCGTCGACCTGCTGGGCGAGTATCGCGGCCGCACCATCTGCGACGAGCATCGCCTGTCCGATCCGGATAAGAGCGCACTCGTGGCACTCACCGTGGACGCCTCGCGCTTCCTGTCCGAGTTCAAGACACGCATGGCCCGCATCCTAGGCTAGGCTCGGGATCGAAGCACGCCCATCTGCTCGATGTGGCCGCTGGCGGGCCGACATCTACCGTTCGCCAGCCCGATGGTCCCCGGGGCGGGGAGAGCGCTATAATGCATTCTGCATCTTGGATTGTTACTCCTGTGTGGAGGCATGCCCAAGAGCAATACAACACGGATTGTTACGTAAGGCATGACCGCAATAGCACTGCTATTGGCTATCATGCCTTTTTCTGTGAGTGTTCTTGAAAGGAGGTTCACCATGCTTGCAATTAAAAAGCTTAACAACAACGCGGTTCTTTGCCGTGACGGACAGGGGCGAGATGTCATCGCCATGGGCAGGGGCGTCGGTTTCGGCGGAGATTTTCCTCGAGAGCTCCCTCTTTCTAAAATCGAGCATACGTTTTACGACATTGATCCTAAAGGACAAGATGTCATGAGGGATCTTCCCTCGGATATCGTGATGTTTGCGGCGAAAGTTATGGACATCGTTGCCAACGAACTGCCCTACGACCTCTCGACCAATGCGACGCTGTTCATGGCTGATCACCTGTCGTTTGCCGTTGCGCGAGCCCAAAAGGGGGTCCGCATCGCGATGCCTCTTGCCTATGAAGTGCGGGAGACGTATCCGAAGGAATACAAGGCTGCCCAGTTTATCGTCATGCGACTCGAGAAGGAGCTCGGAGAGCGGCTTCCCAAGGATGAGATTGCCAGCATTGCCATGAATCTCGTCAATGCGCGGGTTGTTCAGGCCATCGAGACCGCGAGCAAACCCACCAAGCAGTTTGACGATATGCTAGAAGATGTCACTGAGATCGTCGAGAGTGATTTTCGCATCATCGTTGACCGCGATTCCTACGATTTCACTCGCTATGCCACGCATCTGCGGTACCTGTTCAAGCGCATTCAAGCCGGCGAGTCGCTGAACAGCGCCAACATGCAGATGTACAAGAACTTTCGTGAGGAGTTTCCGCAGTTGGCAGAGTGCGTGAAGCATATCGGTTCCTATTGTCGTGAAACGTGGGACGCCACGCTCTCCGAGGAGGAGGAACTCTATCTGATGATCCATCTCAACCGGATCATTTCCAAAAAAGGATTGTAACCCGTAGCCATTCGGGGCATGACCTTTGCCGATTCGAACAGTAAGCCAAGATTGTGCAAAGGAGCCAATGATGGCAAATTACAAAAAGGTGGCAGAGCAGATTCTCTCCACTGTGGGCGGGGCGGAAAACGTGGCTTCGGTTACGCATTGCATGACGCGCCTGCGCTTCAACCTCAAGGATGAAAGCCTCTCGAATGATGAGAAGCTTGAGGACATCTCGTCTATCATCAGCGTCGTGCACGCCGGAGGGCAGGTGCAGCTGGTGGTCGGGCCCACGGTCGACAAGGTCTACGACGAGGTTTGTAAGCAGGGCGGATTCGAGGTCACGGTATCGATTGACGAGGAACTCGATGGCCCTCAGCTTAGCTGGAAGGAGCGCTTGGCGCCCAAGCACCTCTTCAATCAGCTGCTCGATGCCGTGAGCGGCGCTATCACCCCGATCCTTCCGATCTTTTGTGTCGCCGGTATCTTCAAGATGCTCGTTATTCTGTTTGGGCCCGAAGGCGCCGGTTTTATGTCCGAAACGAGCGACCTGTATCGGATCCTTTCCCTGGTGGGCGATGCGGCGTATTACTACTTCCCGGTGTTTGCCGCCTATAGCTCGGCTAAGAAGTTCAAAACGAGTCCTGTGCTGGCACTGCTCATCGCTGTTGTGATGATTTATCCCGACATGCTCGCTATTGTTGAGGACGGAAAGCCTTTCAGCGTCTTCGGCATCCCCATGCAGCTCGTCAACTACACCCAGGCTGTTCTTCCGGTCATCTTGATCACCTGGGCCCAGTCCTATGTTGAGCGCTTCTTTAAGAAGATCTCGCCTGATATGTTGCGCATTCTGATCGTACCCGTGGGTACGGTGCTCGTGATGTTGCCGGTCGCGCTGTGCCTCTGCGGCCCTGCCGTCCAATTTGTCATGGGCCTTGTGGCCGATTTCATCATTTGGCTCGCCTCTGTTGCCGGTCCCGCTGCGACCGCGGTTATCGGCGCATTCTGGAATCTGATCATCGCCACCGGCATGCACGTGCCGATCTATACCGCCATATTGCCCGCCGCGCTCCAGAACGGTTACGACGCCATCTTATACCCCGGCACCGCGGTTGTAGCCTACACCACGCTTGCCATCGCGCTCGCCTATGGCCTGCGCACTAAGGACAAGGAGAGTCGAGCCACGGGCTGGAACTTGTTCATCACCTATGCCTTCGGTCGCGTGAGTGAGCCCATCATCTACGGCATCCTGTTTCGCGACAAGAAGGCTCTTGCCTGGAACATGATTGGTGGTGCTGTCGGTGGTCTGCTGGTAAGCCTTCTTCATGCCAACGTCTATATCTTCACTGGCGTTGGTTTCCCATGGATGAACGTGCTCATGTTTGCTCAGGATATCATCCCTGGCACCATCGGGTGTCTTGCTGGCGGTGCCGTGACGTTTGCGTTGGCGATGATTTTTGGATTTGAAGGACAGGAGAAGATGCCGTTGAAGTCCAAGAGCGGCGATTCTGAGGCCGTTGAATCCGTCGAGGCATAAGAGGCTACTACATAAATATGCTCCCCAGCCGTTGCGCGGTCCGACCCCTTGGCCGCGCAACGGTACTGTGCTGTTGCGCGGCACTTGCCGAGTCCGTTGCGTTCGACAGTGTGGGCCGGGAATTTGATAGAAAGGACGACACCATAATGTTTAGAGAAGATTTTTTATGGGGCGGGGCTCTGGCTGCAAACCAGTGCGAGGGAGGATGGAACGAAGGCGGTCGCGGTTTAGCCAATTCCGACATGCTGCCGTTTGGCGATCAACGCATGGACGTCATGCGGGGAGACCTTGATCCGCGTGCGTTGGCACCCGACAGCTTCTATCCCGCTCGCAAGGGCATTGATTTTTACCATAGGTACAAGCAGGATATTGAACTGTTTGCCCAGATGGGTTTTAAATGCCTGCGCTTATCAATCGCCTGGAGCCGCATTTTTCCCAAAGGAGACGAAGCCGAGCCCAATGAAGAAGGCCTTGCCTTTTACGAGGATGTTTTTAGGACGTGTCGCGCGCATGACATTGAGCCTTTGGTGACGCTCAACCACTATGATGTCCCCATGCATCTCGTCGATGCGTATGGCGGATGGCGCGATCGCAGGTTGGTCGACCTGTTCGAGCGATATTCGCGTACCGTGTTCGAGCGCTATCGGGGATTGGTCAATTATTGGCTGACCTTTAACGAGATCAACATCATGACGCAGGCGTGCTTTATGGCGGCGGGGATCATCTTCGAGCAAGGGGAGAATCGCTATGCAACGGTTCACACGGCCGTGCACCATGTATTGGTTGCGAGCGCCCGTGCGGTCGGGGCGTGTCATGAACTGTGCCCTGGGGCGAAGATCGGTTGCATGCTCAACGCAGGTGTCTTCTATCCGGCTACATGTGATCCGGACGATGTGCTGGCTGCGCAGGCTGAGAATCGCAGCCATTACATGTTTACCGACGTCCAGGTGCGCGGTGCGTACCCGAGCTATGTTCTCAAGGAATACGCCCGCCATGGTTTTGAGGTGCCCTATCGGGATGATGACCGCGAAGTACTGGCTGCAAACCTGGTCGATTTCGTCTCGTTTTCGTATTACTCGACGCGCGTCGCAAAAGCGCATGCGGAAGGTCAGTTCGATTCGAACCTTCTTCGCTCGGCGCCTAATCCGTATCTAAAACAGGAGCCTTGGGGGAGGTTTATCGACCCCAAAGGGCTGCGCGTCACCATGAATGAAATCTGGGATCGCTATCAAAAGCCGCTGTTCATCGTCGAAAACGGTTTGGGTGCTCCTGATGTGCCGGAAGATTCGGGTGAAATAGAAGACGACTATCGAGTTGAATACCTGCGGGCCCACATCGAGGCGATGAGGGAGACCGTCGAGCTCGACGGGGTGGAACTCATGGGATATACCTGTTGGGGCCCGATCGATTTGGTTTCGGTCGCCACAGGACAGATGCGTAAGCGCTACGGGTTTATCTATGTCGATCGAGACGATAGCGGTGCGGGCTCGTTTGAGAGACGTAAAAAGAAAAGCTTCGAATGGTACCGACGCGTAATAGCAAGCAATGGCGAAGACCTTGCGTAATAACGTTAAGATGGACAAATGCGCCCGTTGGGGGAATAGTCGTGCCACTTCGCTTGACAACACGCTAAACTAGCTATTAAACATTTACTATTCTGTTTAGATTGAATTTGCGGTCGTTTATTTGCCGAGCCATCGAGTTGCGATGCTCCGCCACGGCCGTTGCTAGGGGGAACAATGGCCAAAGCAAGTGTTCGCGAGATCAGCCGCATCACCGGTTTTTCGCCTGCGACCGTGTCCAACGCGCTCAACCGCAAGCGCAGCGTGAGTGAGGAGACCGCCAAGGTCATCCTGGAGTGCGCGCAATCGCTTGGCTACCAGCAGTCGACGCAGCTCGAGAGCATTCAGTTTGTGCTCGCGCGCAAGACGGGCGCCATTTTGGACGAGAGCACCTTTCATCCCGCGGTTATTGAGGGCGTGGAGCGCCAGGCGCGTCGTCACGGTATGAGCACGAGCTTTGTCTCGCTCGACTTTAGCGACTTGGACGCCGTGCGTCCGCAGGTCGAGGGCCTGATCGCCGATCCATCCGCCGCTATCGTGCTGATGGGTACCGAGCTGGGTGAGGAAGACTATGCCTTGTTCGCCAACGCTGCCGCCCACTTGATCGTGCTCGATGGCTGGAGCGATCGTCAGTACTTCGATGCCGTAGTCATTGCCAACACCGACTCGGTGCTGCGCGCCGTGGACTACCTTATCGAGAAGGGTCACAAGCAAATCGGCTATCTGGCAGGCGACCTTCGCATCCGCAACTTTAAGGATCGCGAGCGCGGCTATCGCCAAGCGCTTGAGGATGCGGACCTTGAGGCCAACCCGACATGGCGCGTCACACTGGGCACCACGCTCGAAGGTGCTTATCGCGACATGGGCGCATGGCTCGACAGCGTCTCGCGCGACGACCTGCCGACGGCTTTCTTTGCCGAAAACGACGTGCTCGCCGTAGGCGCCATGCGCGCGCTGAACGAGCACGGCATACGTGTCCCCGAGGATGTCTCAATCATCGGCTTTGACGATCTGTCTTTGGGCGCCTTCTCCAATCCGCCGCTCACCACGGTGCACGTTCCCAAGCACGAGGTGGGCGAGATCGCGGTGCGCCGCCTGGTGGGCAACATCCGCAATCCCAAGAGCTATACCTGCAAGACGGCCGTGTCGACCTATTTTGTCGAGCGCCAAAGCGTGCGCGAAATCTAGGCAAAGGCAACGCTAGGCCGTAGGGAGGCAAAGCTCGCTAAGGCAGCCATACATAACGCTACTAAGAGAGGGTCCTTCGGGGCCCTCTTTTTGATGCCCTTGTATGTTCAGTTTGTTTACATACCGTTTAGGCTGATTTCTCTACCGTCTACGGGTATTACGCGTTAAACTTCTAAACAGTAGAGTAAAACATTTAGTAAACAGAACAAAACGAAACATGCGTCTGTTTACTGAACATGTGATTAGGGGAGGACGTACATGGACAAGATCAAGCTCGGCTTTGTGCCCACGCGCCGCAGTATCTTTAGCGCGCCGGACGCAATCAAGTATCGCGGCCTGACGGCTGATCGCCTGCGCGAGATCGGCGTCGACATCGTGGATATCGACGACATCAATGACGAGGGCCTGCTGTTCGACGACAGCCATATCGAGCCTATCGTGAAGAAGTTCCGCGCCGAGGGCGTCGATGGCATTATGCTGTGCCACGCCAACTTTGGCACCGAGTACGTTTGCGCTCGCCTTGCCCGCGAGCTCGGTCTACCCGTACTGCTGTGGGGTCCGCGCGACGAGCGCCCCGAGCCCGACGGCACACGCTTGCGCGATAGCCAGTGCGGCCTGTTCGCCACCGGCAAGGTCCTGCGCCGCTTCCAGGTTCCCTTCACCTACATGACCAACTGCCGCCTGACCGACCCCGAGTTCGAGCGCGGCGTTTGGGACTTTTTGGCCGTTTGCAACGTGGTCAAGACCTTCAAGCACACCCGCATCCTGCAGATGGCCACCCGTCCATTCGACTTCTGGTCGACCATGTGCAACGAGGGCGAGCTGCTCGAGAAGTTCAACATCCAGCTTTCGCCTATCCCCATGACCGAACTTGTCCAGGCTGTGCGCGACGCCCAGGCCGACGAGCAGGCCATGGCCGCCATGCTTGCCCACATCAACGACAGCTTTGAGATCTGCATCCCCGAGGACAAGGTCCCCGCGGTCGCCGGTCTTGCCATCGCCATGAAGCGCTTGGTCGAGAAGTATGGCTGCAACGCCGGTGCCATTCAGTGCTGGAACGCTCTGCAGGACGAGCTGGGCATTATGCCCTGCGCCGCCAACGCCATCCTCAACGAGATGGGCATTCCTATCGTATGCGAGACCGATATCCACGGCGCCATCACCGCGCTGATGGTCGAGGCCGCCGACCTGGGCCGTCACCGCGGCATGTTCGCCGACTGGACCGTGCGCCATCCCGATAACGAGAACGGCGAGCTGCTGCAGCATTGCGGCCCCTGGCCCTGCAGCTGCGCGGCCGTCAAGCCCAAGCTCACCTACCCGCTGGCTTTCGATCACCCCGGCGCGCTGACGGCCGAGGCCAAGCACGGCGACCTCACCCTTGCCCGCTTTGACGGTGACAACGGCGAGTACTCGCTGCTACTGGGCAACGCCCGCGGCATCGACGGCCCGGCCGGCATGGGCACCTACCTGTGGGTCGAGGTCGACAACCTCAAGCGCCTCGAAGCCAAGATCGTCGAGGGCCCCTACATCCACCACTGCGTCGCTATTCACGCCAACGTGGTGCCGGTGCTCTACGAGGCGTGCAAGTACATCGGCATTGCCCCCGACCTGTACGACCCCATCGAAGAAGACGTTAAAGCCTACCTGCGAGGAGAGTAGAAATGGCAACTATCGAAGAGCTTGAGTCCCTGCGTTGGGACCTTCGCCGCGATTGCGTCGATATCATCATGGCTGGCGCCGGCGGCCACATCGGCGGCGACATGTCGGTGATCGACGCCCTCATGACCCTCTATGCCAACCACCTCAACATTTCGCCCGAGACCGTCGACGATCCCAACCGCGACCGCTTCGTGCTTTCCAAGGGCCACGCCATGGAAGCCTACTACGCGGTGCTCTGCCACGAGGGCTATCTTGACCTCGACGACGTCAAGGCCCGCTTCTCCAAGTTCGGCAGCCCCTACATCGGCCACCCCAACAACAAGCTCAAGGGCATCGAAATGAACTCGGGCTCGCTGGGTCACGGCCTGCCCGTGGCCGTGGGCATGGCGCTCGCCGGCAAGATGGACGGCCGCGATTACCGCGTCTACACCATCATGGGCGATGGTGAGCTTGCCGAGGGCTCGGTCTGGGAGGGCGCCATGAGCGGCGGCAACTACCAGCTCGATAATCTGTGCGCGCTCGTGGACCGCAACCGCCTGCAGATCAGCGGCAGCACCGAGGACGTTATGAAGCAGGACTCGCAGGAGGAGCGCTGGGCCGCCTTCGGCTGGAACGTGCTCTCTATTCCGGGCAACGACGTCCGGGCCATCGACGCCGCGCTGACGCTTGCGGCCGAGACCTGCGGCAAGCCCACGGTCATCATCCTCAACACGGTGAAGGGCTACGGCTCGCCCGTTATGGAGGACAAGGCCGCCTGGCATCATCACCTGCCTAACGATGAGGAATATGCCCAGATCATCGCCGATTTCGCTGCCCATAAGGAGGCCATCAATGGCTAACAAGATCGCCAATCGCAAGGTTATCTGCGACACGCTGCTCGAGGCCGCGAAGACCGATAAGGATATCGTCGTCCTGTGCTCCGATTCCCGCGGCTCCGCATCGCTCACGCCGTTCTTTGATCAGTATCCCCAGCAGTCCGTCGAGGTCGGCATTGCCGAGCAGGACCTGGTGAGCATCGCCGCCGGCATGGCTTCGTGCGGCAAGAAGGCCTGGGCCGCCTCGCCGGCGTCCTTTGTGACCACGCGCTCGTATGAGCAGTGCAAGGTCGACGTCTCGTACTCCAACACCAACGTCAAGCTCATCGGCATCTCGGGCGGCGTGTCCTACGGCGCCTTGGGCATGAGCCATCACTCCGCGCAGGATATCGCCGCCATGAGCGCGATTCCCAACATGCGCGTGTATCTGCCGAGCGACCGCTTCCAGACCGCCGAGCTCGTGCGGGCCCTGGTCGCCGACAACAAGCCGGCCTACATCCGCGTGGGCCGCAACCCGGTCGAGGACGTGTACGCCGAGGGCGAGTGCCCGTTCCAGATGGATCGCGCCACCTGGGTACGCCGCGGCACCGATGTAACGCTCGTCGCTACCGGCGAGATGGTCCGCCATGCCGTGGACGCTGCCGACCTGCTGGCCGAGCAGGGCATCTCGGCAACGGTGCTCGACATGTACTGCGTCAAGCCGCTCGATACCGAGGCCGTGATCGAGGCCGCCGGGGCTACGCGCGCTGTCGTGACCGTCGAGGAGCACAGCCCCTTCGGCGGCCTGGGTTCCATGGTCGCGCAGGTCGTGGGCGAGCATTGCCCGCGTCCGGTCAAGTGCCTCTCCCTGCCCGACGCGCCGGTCATCACCGGCACGAGCCCCGAGGTCTTTGCGCACTACGGCCTGACGGGCGAGGGAATCGCCAAGACGGTCGCCGAGTTCCTGCCCGCAGAGTAACTGGAATGTGACAAAGGGACCGTCCCTTTGTCACATTCGTTTTGAAAGGGGTGGCCATGGGCCGCTACATCATCGGTATCGACCAGTCCACGCAGGGCACGAAGGCGCTGCTGGTGGACGAGGGCGGCCATCTGATCCATCGCGCCGACCGCTCACATCGCCAGATTGTCAACGAGGCCGGCTGGGTGAGTCATGATCCGGCCGAGATCGCCGCCAACGTGCTGGCCGTGGCGCGCGCCGTGGTGGAGGAGACTGGGGTCGATCCGGCCGACATCGCCGGCATCGGTATTTCCAACCAGCGCGAGACTACCGTTGCCTGGAGGCGCACGACGGGCGAGCCGCTGTGCGACGCCGTGGTGTGGCAGTGCGCCCGCGCCCGCGAGCTGTGCGACGAGCTGGCCGCGCGCGAGGGCGTGGCCGAGCTGGTGCGCGACACGACGGGTCTAGTGCTCTCGCCCTACTACCCGGCGGGCAAGATGGCTTGGATCCTCGAGAACGTTCCTGCGGCTGCCGAGGCCGCTGCAGCGGGCGAGCTGTGCCTGGGCACCATCGATGCCTGGGTGGTCTGGACGCTCACGGGCGGCGCGGAGTTCCGCTGCGACTGGTCCAATGCCAGCCGCACGCAGCTCTTTGACCTGCGCCGTGGCTGCTGGAGCGAGCCGGTGTGCGAGGCTTTTGGTGTCGATCCTGCCTGCCTGCCGCAGGTGACCGATTCCGATGGCCTGTTTGGCACAACGGACCTGGGTGGCTTTTTGCCGGCTCCCGTGCCGGTGCACGGCGTGCTGGGCGATAGCCATGCGGCCCTGTTTGCGCAGGGCTGCCACAGCCGCGGCATGGCCAAGGCGACCTATGGTACCGGCAGCTCGGTCATGATGAACGTTGGCGACGAGTTCGTTGCCAGCTCACACGGGCTTTCGAGCTCGCTTGCGTGGCGTATGGACGGCGTGACCGAGTACGTGCTCGAGGGCAACGTGAGCTACGCCGGCGCCGTTAAGACATGGCTACGCGACGACCTGGAGCTCATCAACAATCCCGAGGAAGTCACCGACCTGTGCTACGCCGCCAATCCGGCGAGCCGCGTCTACTTTGTGCCGGCGTTCACTGGCCTGGGCGCGCCGCACTGGGCGAGCGATGCCGAGGGCTGCGTCTTTGGCATGACACGCACCACGGGCCGTGCGGAGTTCGTGAAGGCTGCCGATGAGTCGATCGCCTATCAGATCTTCGACGTCATCGATGCGATGGTCGAGGATTCGGGCGCGGCGCTGGCCGAGCTTCGTGTTGACGGCGGTCCCACGCGCGACGCGTACCTGATGCAGTTTGAGAGCGATCTGGTCGGCTCGCCCATCCGCATTGCGAGCAACGACGAGATGAGCGGTCTGGGCGCGGCCTGGGCCTGCGGCATTGCGCTGGGCATGTACACGCGCGACGTCGTTGACGTCTACGGCGCCCGCGGCATCGTGGAGCCTGTCATGTCTGCCGACGAACGAGCCAAAAAGATCGCCGGCTGGCGCCATGCCGTCAAATCAACAATTGCATACACTGCCTAGGCGGCTGCGCGGCACCCAAGGATTTTTCTGGGGATTAAACACTCATTGATCCCCGTCCCGGGCAGCTCATTTGGGACGGGGCTTTTTTGACTGGTATGATTGGTGCGACCATTCGAACCAGCTAAAAGTGCCCCGTCCCAAATTGACTACCGAGAGGATCTGCCATGGAGCGCATCGCGAGTTTTTCCGTTGACCATCTGCTGCTCGAGCCCGGCGTGTATGTGAGCCGCATCGACCGCGATCCGGCGACCGGCGCCGCCGTCACCACCTTTGACCTGCGCCTGACCACGCCCAACAAGGAGCCGGTCATGAACACGGCCGAGTGCCACACCATCGAGCACCTGGGCGCGACGTTCCTTCGCAATCATGCCGAGTGGTCGAGTCGTATCGTTTACTTTGGCCCCATGGGCTGCCGCACGGGCTTTTACCTCGTTGTGTTTGGCGAGGTGACGAGCGAGGAGATCCTGCCGCTCGTGCGTGAGCTGTTCGAGTTTGTCGCCGACTTTGAGGGCGATGTCCCCGGTGCCGCTCCCGAGGAGTGCGGCAACTACCTGGACCAGAACCTCCCCATGGCAAACTGGCTCGCGCGCCGTTACCTCGACCGCGACCTGGCCGATATCGACGAGAAGCATCTGCACTATCAGCAGGCGTAAGGGCTTTGTCGTCCAAAACGCGCGCATTGGGCGCCTTTTTGTTGATTGGTCGGGACAAGCGTTCAAAATCGCTCATGTATGTTCTAGAATGTTCGTATAGTCACATTTACGAACAGGAGTGAACATGCATATCTACTCTGTCAACGATCCCGAGTTCAAATCCTATGGCAACGTTTGGGATGGCGTTCCGTCCGAGCTCACGTCGCCCGTGCTCGAGGCGCTTTCTGCCACGCCCATCCCCGAGGGCAGTAAGTACGTAGCAAGCGCGCCGGAGCTCGAGGGCGTCAAGGATGCCGATAAACTGGGCTTTCTCATGTTTGGCGGCCGCCCCTTCCAACTGGGCTGGTGCAACGGACACAACACGCAGCTCAACTGCCTGGAGTATCACCGCGCCAGCGAGTTTAACCTGGGCGCCCGCGATTTTATCCTGCTCGTGGCACATCGCTGGGAGATCGAGGACGGCAAGCTCGACACCGCGTGCGTCAAGGCGTTCCGCGTGCCGGCGGGCAAGGTTGTCGAGGTTTTCAACACCACGCTCCACTACACGCCGTGCATGGTCGACGACGGTGGCTTCCAGGTGATGGTGGCGCTTCCCGCCGGCACCAACGGCCCGCGCCCCGAGGCCGCGGCCGACATGCCCACGGCCGGCGACGCTTACTGCTATTGGAAGGCCGACAAGTGGGTTCTCTGCCATGCCGACAGCCCCAAGGCTGCCGAGGGCGGCTACGTAGGCCTCATCGGCAAGAACCTCGACATCGCCTGCGACTAGAATCTTCCATCTCGATCTGTAACATCTAGCGGGCTAAATCGTCTCTGCCTGTTACAGATCGAGACAAACCGGGCCCAAGCCGCCACAAAGGTGCCTGTCCCCTTTGTGGCGGTTTGGGGCGGCGGTATCAGAAAGTGTCAGACGGGGGCGGCTGCCGGGCCGCCGTGTGCGAAAAGAAGTGTCGGCCTGCGTCGCTGTCGTTGGGCGAGGCCCTATTTGCGGGGATACTGAAACCACGACAAGCAGCGTATGAAAGGATCGATGCATGGCTTTTCGTAAAGACTTCCTGTGGGGCGGCGCGACGGCTGCTAACCAGTGCGAGGGCGCCTACAACGTGGACGGCCGCGGCCTTGCCAACGTGGACGTGGCTCCGCACGGCCCCGAGCGCTATGCGGTGGTCTCCGGCCAGCGTAAAATGCTCGACTTCGAGGACGGCTATTACTACCCCGCGCAGACCGGCATCGATTTCTACCACCACTACAAGGAGGACATCGCCCTCTTTGCCGAGATGGGCTTTAAGACCTTCCGCATGAGCCTGGCGTGGACCCGCATCTTCCCCAACGGCGACGAGACCGAGCCCAATGAGGCTGGCCTGGCCTTCTACGAGGACGTGTTCCGCGAGTGTCAGGCGCACGGCATCGAGCCGCTCGTGACCATCACGCACTTCGACTGCCCGATTCACCTCATCAAGGAGTATGGCGGCTGGCGCAACCGCAAGCTCATCGACTTCTACAAGAACCTCGCGATCACGATCTTCACCCGCTACAAGGGCCTGGTGAAGTACTGGCTTACCTTCAACGAGATCAATATGATTCTGCACCTGCCGTTTATGGGTGCCGGTCTGGTCTTTGAGGAGGGAGAGAACAAGGAGGCTGTCGAGTACCTGGCCGCCCACAACGAGCTCGTCGCCAGCGCTTGGGCAACCAAGATCGCTCACGAGATCGACCCTGAGGTCAAGATCGGCTGCATGCTCGCCGCAGGTAGCTACTACCCCTACAGCTGCCGTCCGGGCGATGTGCGCCAGGCGCAGCTCGATAACCAGGACAACTACTTCTTCGTCGACGTCCAGAGCCGCGGCTACTACCCGGCCTATGCCGTCAAGAAGCTCGAGCGCCTGGGCATCGATGTGGGCATGACGGACGAGGACCGCGAAATCCTGGCCGCCCACACCGTCGACTTCATCAGCTTTAGCTATTACAGCACCCGTTGCTCCGCCGGTGCCGATAACCCCGATGTCGAGCGCACCCAGGGCAACGCCTTCGCCGGCGCCAAGAACCCCTACCTGCAGGAGAGCCAGTGGGGCTGGGCCATCGATCCGCTGGGCTTCCGCATCACCCTTAACGACCTGTACGACCGTTATCAGAAGCCGCTGTTTGTGGTCGAGAACGGCCTGGGCGCCAAGGATGTTGTCGAGGAGGACGGCTCCATCAACGACGACTACCGCATCGACTACCTGCGCCAGCATATCGCCGCGATGCGTGATGCGGTGACCGAGGACGGCGTTGACCTGCTGGGCTACACCACCTGGGGCCCGATCGACCTGGTGTCTGCCGGCACAGGCGAGATGTCCAAGCGCTACGGCTTTATCTATGTCGACCGCGATGATGCGGGCAACGGCACCCTCAAGCGTTCCAAGAAGAAGAGCTTCGACTGGTACAAGAAGGTTATCGCCACCAACGGCGAAGATTTGGCCTAGGCTTTCCCGATAACCGTAGCCTCCTAACCAAGGCGCCCGGCGAGTATGTGCTCGCCGGGCGCCTTGCCGTCTGCGAATTTTGGGACATGCGGCCCGCTTTTTCGACCCATCTGTCGGTACACTAAAAGCACTATGGGTACCCGCGAGCGACATATCGGCCACGCGGTCGCCCGATCCGCTCCCGTGGCGGATCCCAGGGGCGGCAGGCTCTTCGCCATGCCGCGATTCCTTGTTGGCATAACACATCAGGTGTACCGCCACCGCGTCTTTGCTATCGCCGGTGTCATCACCGCGCTGTTCCTCATGCTTTTGGTGGTCTTGCCGTCGCTGTTCGCCTTCGACCCCAAACTTTCCAACGCCGTGCCCGCCCATAGCGAGGTGTCCGAAGAGGTCGTGGATGCGCTCGTCCATTCGAGCTCTCTCCCGCTGCTTGTCGCCGCAATAGTATTTTCAATTTGGGGCGTATCGGTCTATCTGCGCTGTTTGGACTATGTGTTGCGCCGCCGCCTTGTTGCCATCGCCACCATCTGCACCCTGTGGATGATCGAAGTCATTCTCAAGTACAAGTCGTTCACGCCGTTCTATGCCACCGTGCTGTGGTACCTGTACTACGTGCCCATGACGCTCATTCCGCTGCTCTACCAGTTGTGTGGCCTGCGCCTTGCGGGCCTGGAGCAACACCGCCTGGGTCGCCGCTACTGCGTTGCGCTGTGGATTGTGGCCATCCTGCTTATCGGATTTGTGCTCACCAACGATTTTCACCAGCAGGTCTTCCGCTTTGACCGTACAAGCGACACCTGGAGCAACGATTACACGTACGGCTGGGGTTATTTCGCTGTCTTAGTGTGGACGGCCTTTAACTTCGTGGCCTTTTTTATCCTGGTTGGTCGGTCCTCGTTCTTTCGCATCCAGCGTTTCTCGGGTACGGCGGCGCTCGTACTGCTGGGTGGCGCATTCTTTGCCATCTCGTATGCGTTGCGCGTGCCCTGGGCATGGAAGCTCAACTTTTCGCTCGTCTATTGCGTTCTGTGCGTGGTGGCGATGGAAATCTGTCTCGATTGCGGTGTCATTCCGTCGTATCACGACATTGCCGGCATCTTTGACACCTTGCCGCTTGACCTCAAAGTTCTAACGCGCGACCTGCAGGAAGTCTATGCCACGCCAGTGTCAAAGCCAATGCCGGTGGGCGTGCGCGAGGAGTTGCGGGTCCAGGAGCACGGCCGCGCCCATGCCTTTGCCGTGGCGTCCGATCCCGATGTAATGTACCGTGCCTTCCCACTGCTGGGCGGATCGGCCCTGCTTGCCCAAGACGTGTCGGAGCTCAACGAGCTTAACCGTGAACTGGCACATCGTCGCATGGAGTTGCAGCGTCAAAACGAGCTGCTCGCCGCCGACTACGACCTTAAGACGCATTTGGCAGATCAAGAGGCCGAGACCCTGCTGGTCCAAGACGTGGATCAAGCGCTTGCCCGCGCGCTCGAAGGGATGTACGACCTGCTGAGCTCGCTGCCGCCGTTGACCGACGAAGCGTCTTCGCACGAGCGCTACCGCATGCTGCAGCGCGCCAAGATGCTCGTCGCCTATTGCAAGCGCAAGGGGTCGCTCACGTTGGCACAGCACGGGGAGAGCGGTTTTGATCGCGACCGCATTCAGCTCATTGCCAACGAGCTCGCAAGCGACCTGCGCACCATCGATATCGATTGCGCCTCGATTATCGCCATACGGCGCCCGATGCACGCCAGTACGGTAAGCGCCCTGTACGACTGCGTGTATGACTTTGCGTTTTTTGCCTACACCACCGACCATCCGGCGCTTATGTATCACTTGGGCGACCATGACCGATGCAGTGTCGAGCTGCGCGCCACGCTTTTTTCCAACGATGATGCAGATCTTTCGCAGACGCCCGCTGCGCAAGAGCTCGAAAGCGCTCTGCAAAGGCGCAACGTGGCATACCGCCTTGAGGGCGAACCCGGCCAGTTGCGTATGATCGTGTTGATGCCGAGGGCGAG
This sequence comes from Collinsella sp., assembly GCA_019414245.1. Taxonomy (GTDB): domain Bacteria; phylum Actinomycetota; class Coriobacteriia; order Coriobacteriales; family Coriobacteriaceae; genus Collinsella. The sequence goes on from DXMK01000004.1 coordinate 48,581, forward strand.
TGAGTGACGATGACGATTTCGCTCATCCTTCCCCAAATCGTTGCGCTCGATGTTGTCTTTGCCCTGGCTGCGTGTCTGCAGACGATCCACGTCCCGCTCATTTCATCGCGCCGCTCGTCCTATAACCGTAAGGTGATTTGCGCCTACGAGGCGAGCCTCGTGCTCCACCTGGTGGTTTCGGCGCTTATCCTGTTCGCGTCGTCTGGCTCGTATCTGGTGGCGCCGCTTGACGTTTGCGCCAGGGCAATGGGCGGAGTGCTGTGGCTCAATGCCGCAATCTTTGCCTATGGCGTGGTGCTTATGGTGCGCTATCGTCGCCCCGTCATGCTGGTCGAGCTGCTGCTTGTTGTCGCCGTTACACCGCCGGTGGTTTTTGCCATGGGCTCGGCGTGGACCGTTGTCCTTATCGCAGAGGGAGCGTTCTTCCTGTTCCGTTCCATCGCGGCGCTCTTGATGGACGTCCGTAACCGCCAGGAGGATATCACCGCGTTCTCGACGATCGAGACCATCAACGTGATTCCCGTGGGCATCCTGTATCTGGACCCGAGGGGCCGTCCGCTGCTCATGAACCGCTGCATGCGCAGAAACCTGGTGGAACTTCATATGCCCACCGACCTAGGCGATATGAGCGGCACATGGAACGACCTGCGCAAACTCAGCATGCAAATGCCCGAAAGCAGCCAGAACCGTGTGCGGATTAATCTGGACCGCTTTGGTGAGGCGCGGGCGGTGGTCGAGGTTTCTCCCGCCGAGATTCGCTTGTTTGTGCACGATGACGTTATGGTTTCGGGCCGCCTCTTTGAGCGCATTATCGGCCTGGATGTAACAGAGTATGCGCATGCTCATGATCGCCTGGCGCAAGCCAACCACCTGCTTGAGCTTGCGGGCCAAGAGCTCCAAGCCCAGATCGAAGAAGTCAAAAAAGTTGCTGACAATGCGGCCTATCTGCGTATGCGCGCTCGCGTGCACGACGTGATCGGGCAGCGCCTGTCCATCCTCCATCGTTATCTGGAGGAGGGGCGCCTGGATGACGAGTCACTCGAGCAGATCGACCCGCTGCTGCGCTCAATCGCTGCCGATCTGCGCAGTGGGGGCGACACCGAACCGACAGAGCAACTGGGCGATATCGTCCATGCCTTTGGCCTGGTGAGCGTGCAGATCGATGTGGAGGGCGAGCTGCCTGAGGACGCGCGTGTCGCCGCAGCCTTTCTGCAGATTATCCGCGAAGCCTCGACCAATGCCACCAAGCATGCACAGGCCCATCGGGTCCATGTGCGCCTGTGGCGGGAGACGTCGGAAGGCAGCGCTGTTGCGCGGATGACCGTTTCTAACGACGGCGCGCCTGCACCCGTATCGTATCGCGAGGGAACGGGTATTCCAGGTATGAGGCATGTCGCGCAAGATCTGGGCGGCTGCCTGGAAATCCATGCCGCCCCGCCCTTTACGCTTGCGGTGTCCATCCCGCTCAACGCCAGCGCCACAGCTCAAAGGAGAAACTCATGATTCGCGTCCTTATCGTCGAAGACCAAGCTATCTTGCGCGAGAGCCTGGCGCGCTCCGTTGGCGACCAGCCCGATATGACCGTTGTTTCCGCCATTGCCGATGCTTCCGAGGCCTTGGGTGTCGCGCTCAAGGAGCGCCCGGACATGATACTGATGGACGTGTGCACCGAACACGATTCAAACGGCATCGTGGCGGCGGCGCGCATCAAGGAGCAACTGCCCGAGTGTCGCATCATTATCATGACCGGCATGCCCGAGATCACCTTTGTCGATCAGGCCCGCGAGGCGGGCGTCGACAGCTTTGTGTACAAGAACGTCGGTATCGACGAGCTGTTCGCCGTGATGCGCTCCACGCTGGCGGGCTATTGCACGTTTCCCAAGCCGCCCGAGAGCATTTTTTCGGGCACGGCGACCCTCGACGATGTCGAGCTGTCGATTTTGCGCCTTGCCTGCGAGGGCAAGAGCCGCCGCGAGATCGCGGCCGAGCTGTTTATGAGCGAGGGCACCATCAAACGCCGCATCTCGGAGATTCTCAACAAGACCGGCTACGACAACATCATGCGCCTGGCCGTGCATGCGGTGACCGAAGGCAGCATCGTCCCCAACATGGAGCGCCCGTAGTCGGTGTGCCGCCCGTGCTCCAACGCCGAAGATAGGTCGCCCGCCGTTTTGCATCTAAAAACGGCGGGCGACCTGCTTGTATGGGCAGTGCTGTCGGCATAAAGCGGCGGGGCCGCAGGATCATTTCCTGCGGCCCCGCCTGGCATGTGCGCGGATATGTCCGCCAATCCGCGGCTATCGGTGTCTGCCGTTACGCGATGGTTGCGCTGTAAGAGGCGACGTCCTCGTAGGAATCGGTCAGGTAGGCGTCGATGCCGATGGTCGTGTTGACCAGGTCGTCAAGACTGTCAAGCTCGCCGCTCGAGAACGTGAATTCCTCGGTGGCGCTGGTGCCGGGCATCAGGTTAGCCGAGAACCAGGGTTCCTTCATGGTGCCGTTGACGTTGGTCTTGCCGGAAGGAGCGTAGAAGGTCAGGTCCTTGTCGCTCTTGTTGGTGATGTTGACGACAAAGCCGATGTCGCCCCAGTCGTCCTTGAACTTCTCGGTGATGGTGATGGTGCACAGATCGTCATCGGCGACGGTGACGGCGGGGGAGATTTCGACGTTCTGGACATCGTCGTCTTCGACGGCCTCATCGATCTCCTCTTCCTTCTCGGCCGCCTCGCGATCCTTCTTCACCGTACCGGACAGGTCCTTGTCGGACTTGGTAAAGACAAGATTGCCGTCATCTTCTTCGAGGATGAGTTTGCCGTCCTTGAGCTTCATGTCGTGCGACTCATCTTCGGCGGTGATGGTTACGGTGGTGGCGTCCTTTGCCTCCCATTTAAGGTCGACGACTTCAAGGAACAGGTCGAGGGCGCCTGTACCGTCCTCATCGAGAATCAGGACGCAGTGGACACCCCAATCCTCGAGCATCTTCATGTACTCATCGGTCAGCTCTTCGCCATCCACGGTTCCACCCGAGAGTTCCCAGCTGCCGACGAAGTTGGCCTTGGGGTCCTTGCCGCCGCCGCTGCAGCCCGTCAGGGCAAAGGCGAGCGCCAGGACGCATGTCAGGAATGCGAGTACGGATTTTTTGAACGTTGTCTTCATGGTGTCCTCCTTTATCGAACGAAACCCATAGAAGCAAATGCGGGGGTGGCGGATCCCCCGCCAATTACCAGATAGAGGGGCTAGGGCCGGGGCGTTCCGCAGTTGCTGCAGAACTTGCCGCCGTTTTCGCTGCCGCAGTTGGGGCAGAACCACTTGGCCGGTGCCGAGGCGGGTGCGGGACTACCGCACTCGGAGCAGAACTTGCCGGTGTTGGTGGCGCCGCAGCTGCAGGTCCATGCGCCGGCCGCAGGTGCGGCGGTGGGAGCCGGTGCGGGGGCGTGAGCCGGAGCCGGCTGCGGAGCGGCCTGCTGCTGTGCCTGGCCGGCGGCGAACAGCTGGCTGGCGTTCATGCCGCCCATGCCACCTGCCATGCCCATGCCCATAAAGCCTGCCATCGCGCCGTTGGGGTTGGCGGCTGCCGCGCGCATTGCGTCGCTCTGGGGCTGGCGATGTTGGCTGCCGCCATGGTGGGATCGCGCATGACCGCGGCTTTCTGCAGGTCCTTGATCATCTGCTCGTCCTCTTGCGAGGCGGCGATGGAGTTGACGCCAAAGCTCACGATCTCGACGCCGCGCAGGTCACGCCAGTCGGCAGAGAGGACCTCGTTGAGCGCGCGGGCGAGCTCGGTGGTGTGGCCGGGGATGGCGCTGTAGCGGATGCCCATCTCCGAGATCTTGGCAAAGGCGGGCTGCAGGGCGGTGAGCAGCTCGGACTTAAGCTGGCTGTCGATCTTGTCGCGCGTGTAGCTATCGGTCACGTTGCCGCATACGTTGGTGTAGAACAGCAGCGGGTTGGTGATGCGGTACGAATACTCGCCGTTGCAACGCACGGAGATGTCGACGTCCAGGCCAATGTTGTTATCGACCACGCGGAAGGGCACAGGCGAGGCGGTGCCGTACTTGTTGCCGATGATCTCCTTGGTGTTGATGAAGTAGACACGCTGGTCCTTGCCCGCGTCGCCGCCAAAGGTAAAGCGGCTGCCGATATTGGCGAAGGTCTCCTTGATGGAATCGCCCAGGTTGCCGCTAAAGACGCTCGGCTCGCTGCCGGTATCGAAGACGAACTCACCGGGCTCCAGCGCGACTTCGATGATCTTGCCGTTTTGCACCACGAGCATGCCCTGGCCGTCGTTGACGGCGATGACCGAGCCGTTGGAGATGACGTTGTCCTCGCCGCGCGTGTTGGAGCTGCGGCCACCGGTGCGTTTGCTGCCCTTGCAGGCCAAGACGTCAGCAGGCATCGATTCGCAGTAGATAAATTCCTTCCACTGGTCGGCCATGACGCCGCCGGCAGCTCCCAATCCAGCTTTCAAGAGTCCCATGGTGATCTTCCTTTCTCGTCAAAGGCCGGGTGGTATTGGTCGGATTGCTTAGTCGTCCTTGTCGTCTTTCATGACAACGGTGGTCTCGGTGTGGTTGAAGGTGTCGTGCTTCTCGGTCAGGTCGAGCTCGCCGCAGTACTCGTCGGCGTGGGTGGCCTCGTTGGCCGTCTTGAGCTGGCCTACCAGTAGCACGTCTCCGATAATCACGATGATCAGCGGCGCGACGATGTTGATGAGGATGCCCTCGATATCAAAGGCGAGGTAATCCGGATCGAAGGCGTTCTCACCCATAAAGAGAATCTGGGAGAGGATAAATCCGATCACAAAGAACAGCACCGAGGCAATAGCGAGCTTGGGCTTGGAGCAGGGGAGCTCGCCGACCAAGCGGCCGGTCTGGCCGTTCATGGCAAACAGGTAGCTCTTGCCGTTCCACGAGGTGGAGAGCATCCAGACGGGGAACAGGGCGTAGTCGCTGTCTTCCCAGGTGTAGTCGAGCTGCTTGCTTTCGACCGTGGCATCGTCGTATTCGTCGACGACAGTCTCGCGCAGGGCCGAGATCGTGCTTTCTTCCATACGGCGCTCGGCGCGCGCCTTGCAGGTCTCGCAGTCCTCGTCGTAACGGTTGGCGATGTAGCCGGGCATATATGCGACCGAGAACGGACGCAGCGCGTCGTAGTCAAACGGCTCGATGGCGTCCATGTGGCCGTCGGGCATCTTGGACGATCCGTCGACGGGCACGCGCTTAAACGAGATATTGCCCTTGCGATAGGCATCGTAGTGGTCGGTGGTCGTGACGGTGCGGTCGGATTCCTCGGTCACGGTCTCGTTGGTCGCGTCAAAGTACACTTCGCCGTCCACGCGGGCGCCGTAGAGCCAAAACGGCACGTAGACACCTTGGACCTCGTCGATGTGGTTGCCGGTGACAAAGATCTTGGGCAGCAAGATCTTGCCCTTGTAGTGTTCCTTGAGTGCGGCCGTGACGTCGTCGCGCCCGAGCTTAAACGGAATCACCAGGTCGGGCGAGAAGTCGCCAGAGAGCTGGCCGGGCGCCACGGCGGAGTTGCCGCAGTACGGGCAGGTGGTGACGGCGACGGTGCCGTCGGACACGAGCTCGGCGCCGCACGACGAGCAGATGTAGCCGGCGTTTTGGGCGAGCTCCTGCACGGCATCGTCGGCAGCAGGTTTGGGAGCTGCGGCTGCGGCATCGGCTTTGGCATCTGCCTTGTCCTGGCGCTCGCGATAGAGGGCCTCGACTTCTTCGACTTCAAAGCGTGAGTCACAGTAGTCGCAGACAAGCTTTTGCTCGGCGCTGGCAAAATGCAGGGGACCACCGCAGGCAGGGCACTGATAGTTAACGCTCTCGAAGGCCATGATCGGTCCTTTCCGTGCCGGAGGCTATGCGCCGATGGCGCCGCCGCAGTATTCGCAGCGCCCACTGGCATCGGGAATGGTGGTGGCTCCGCAGAAGGGGCAGGTCACCGCGGTCTTGGGGGCCTTGGCGGCCGCGACGCTGTCGCGCGTCTCCTGGCGCAGCTGCACCAGCGCGTCGCGGACCTCGGTTGCCTGGCGCTTGGCCTCGCGGTATTCGATGGAGCCGCGCTGATCGATGGTGGAGTCGTTCACGCGCAGGTTGATCTCGGTAAAGTACGGCGTGTTGACGTGGATGGTCAGATTAAAGTCGTAATCCAGGTCGTAGCGCGGCGGGTTGTAGCTCTCGCGCTCGCCGTCCTTGGTCTCGCGATAGATTTCGGTGCGATGCTCGTCGATATCCATATCGCAGCCGAGTACCTGCGAGAACTCGATGATGTCGGGATTGGCGTCGCGCCAGCGGCTCTGCGAGGTAATGATCAGCAGGCCCGCGTCCTCGTCGAGCATGATGTTGGTGCGCCCGGCAGAAAGCGTGCGCGTGGGGTTGAACGACGCCAGGCGCTCGGCATTGGCCTCGCGGTAGGCGAGCTGCTCGCGGATATCGTCCGCGGTGCTGGAGCGATAGCCGTGAAAGTAGGGGGAGAGCTTGCCGGCGCACTCTTTGCACAGGTAGCCTTCAGTGATTTTTGTCTTACCTAGAAGTCCCAGCTCGGTACCGCAAATCGCGCACTCTTTCTTCTCGAACATCTTGTCAAAGAAGCCCATGGCTGCCTCCCATCAACTGGTAGCGTGTGTCACTTTTGATGATGGGGGAGTGCGCAGCCTTTCACGATACCCAGACGGCTCAACGAGTCTCCACAACTGGGACACATGGCCCATTTTTGACTAGTCGTTGGGGACGTTCTTAAACGACTAGTCGCGGGGGACACTCTTCGGCCACTCATTGGGGACGTACTTAAATGAGTGGTAGTTGGAGACACTCCTGGCCGAGCTAGAGATCGCGCGCGTTCCTTCTGGTCCATGCGGCTCAAAATCGCGGCGTGATGTGGACGGCTGGGGTCGAATTGGCAACATTTCGAGCCTGGCTTCGGTATTGAGACTGGTTCTTTATTAAAATAGATTTCCAGACAATTGAGCGGCTGGGGGGTTAACCATGAGGGGCATGGGAGACACAACCGCATATTTGCGTCGGGGCATTCGGGAGATTATATGCCTGGCGCTGTTCTTCTTCACGTTTTTGGCGTGCGAGTATCTCTTTGATGTGCGCATGGCCGAGTTCGTGCCATCGAGTGAGGTCGTCATCTACGAGAGCATCGTTGTCGGCGCGAGCGTGATTGGCTTTTTCGTGCGCCCATTTCTGTACTATCGCCTTCCCCAGACGATCGATGCGACGAGCGATATTACAGGCGTGCTGTTGGTATCGGCGTTGCTGCTGATGATTACGGCAGTGCGGTTTGAGGTGGTAATTGTCGGCGGCCTGGTGGCGTGCTGCGCCCTGGGCTATTGCGGATCGACCGCCCATGCCAATCTTGCGCGGCGTTTTGCGCAGACGCCCTGCCTGGCGCGCGCCGCCGCACTTTCCTATGCCATGGGCGTTCTGGTACAGGTGATCAACCACATGGCGATGCCTGTCGGTATTCCTCAGCAGGCTGTTCTGGTCGTCTGTGCGATCGCGCAGGTGGCGTTGCTCCACGGTGTCCGACGCGCCAAGCTGCGCGACGAGTCCGACCCCAACTTTGAACCCAGTGCCGCCGGGCTTTCGGTAGATGCTCTGGAATATGGCGCCAAGTGGCATGACGATCCCGAGGCAAAGGCGGCATTCCGTCGCGCCGTAGTTCGCCTGACCGTGGCGACGGCGTATCTTTCCAGCGTATTCGCCGCTCTCAACGCGGGCTTCACGACCTTGCATGCTGTCGGAGCCGTCGATTTGGGCGATTGGCCGCGCCTGCTGCTTGTCGTGAGCTCGTTGGTCGCTGGCGCACTATTTGACCTGCACGGCCGCTCGTATATGAATATCGGCATGACATGTGCCGCCATACTGTCCACGCTTTCGTTCTTTGTGCTCATCGTCGACGGCAATGGTGGCAACGAGCTCGCTGCCACGATCATTTTTTATCTGGGCTCGGGCTTTTTCGTGGTGTTCTTTACCACAAAATATGCCGCCGTCTCGCTCTATGCGCGCTGGTCATATTTTTGGCCGTGCATGGGTCGCGTCGTCAACAACGTGTGCTCGATGCTCGTGACGGCGCCGGCGGTGGCGATTATCTCGAGTCAAAACGTGCTGGCTGCGGTCGGTGCGGCGCTCGTGATGTTTGTGGGCATTGCGATTACGCTGCTGGGGCAGTTGGGGCAACGAGCCGATGATGCCGTGATGCAGGATGGCCTGCCGCTTGCCACCGACGATCTTGGTGGGGATCTTGCGCCCACATGCTCCGACTCCGAGCCCGTGGAAGCAGCGGAGCTCACGTCCGATGAACGCCTTGATGCCTTCGTCGCCACCTTTGGGCTTACAGAGCGCGAGCGCGATATTCTTGAGGTCTTGGTCGTTTCGGACCAGAGCGTTCAGGACATCGCCACAACGCTCTTTCTTTCGCGTTCCACGCTCTATCGTCACATTTCCTCGATCAACAAGAAGACCGGCACCGCCTCGCGCGTGGCCCTTATCAACTTCTTCTGGTCCTGGACGCCCAAGGACTAGCGTATGAGCCGCCGCCCAGTTCCTTACTCTAACGGGGGGATGTGGCCTCAAAGCACGCCCACATCGACGCCTCGCCTGCGCTAAACTGAAGAGCACGTACGCAATTACGAGAGGAGCCCGCATGGAGGCTTACAAGCAAGAGTTCATCAAGTTTATGGTTGAGTCCGACGTTCTTAAGTTCGGCAGCTTTACGCTCAAGAGCGGCCGTCAGTCCCCGTTCTTTATGAACGCCGGCGCTTACGTGACGGGCTATCAGCTCAAGAAGCTGGGCGAGTATTACGCTCAGGCCATCCACGATAACTTTGGCGACGACTTTGATGTGCTGTTTGGACCGGCCTACAAGGGTATTCCGCTGGCCGTCGTGACCGCAATTGCCTACCACGAGCTGTACGGCAAGGAGGTCAAGTACTGCTGCGACCGCAAGGAGGCCAAGGACCACGGTGCCGATAAGGGCAACCTGCTGGGTTATGAGCCCAAGGACGGCGACCGCGTGGTCATGGTCGAGGACGTCACCACCAGCGGCAAGTCCATCGACGAGACCTATCCCAAGGTTAAGGCTGCTGCCGATGTCGAGATTAAGGGCCTGATCGTGTCCCTCAACCGCATGGAGGTCGGCAAGGGTGGCGTGACCACCGCGCAGAAGGAGATCGAGGCCAAGTACGGTTTCCCCGTCGCGAGCATCGTCTCCATGGCCGAGGTCGTCGAGACCCTCTACAACCACGAGATCGACGGCAAGGTTGTCATCGATGACGAGCTCAAGACCGCCATCGACGCCTACTACGAGCAGTACGGAGCACGGGAGTAGGTAGTTACGCGGGTTTACCAACCCGTGTAACGGCTCGACGCTGCGCGGGCCGCATTTGGACAATCTGACGTTCAACTTCAAGGGCGCGACCAGAAGGTCAGCGCCCTTTCGTTTCACGTCACCTTGTCTCAAATGCGGCCCGCTCGCTGTCCGTTCTCTACCTGCGGCGTCGTCTTGCTCCGAATGCGGCCCGTTCGCTCATATGACCCAATCCGCTGTCAAGAGCCACAATGGCCCCGCCGACCGCTTGCAATCGGTCGGCGGGGCCTGCCGTTAACCCGTCCCGGTCCGCCCCGGCATGTCATCGACGCCTTCGGCTCAGTCTCATATCCGCGGATACCGCTCCGGCGGCCCGCAATCCTCTCCTTCGGCGGGGCTCCCCAAGTCTGTCGAGGCGCATGCGGAGGGCTCCGCGCGCACAGCGAAATAGGGGGTATCCCCGAAGGCCGTCCGGCTCGCCGGGACGGGGGCCATGTCTATTCCGCGCCCTCCCGGCACATCATGCCGAGGGCCCAGAGCCACCTCACGAGCTCGGCGGCGGTGGCGGCGTTCGCCTTCGCCTGGGGCATGCCCCTGGCGAGCATCTCCTCGCGGCGCCGGAGCAGGCGCTCGGACCCCTTCCTCCCGTGCATCCTTATCTCGAGGGGCACGCCCGTGTCCCTCGGCATGAGCTTCGGCTGGTGCCGCGCCGCGGCGTAGCACCATGAGCCCTCAACGGCCAGCTTCCTCACGAGCGCGTTGCCCGCACCGCTGATGCCTCCGAGCCGCACGGAGTCGCCACTCGACCTCTGACTCGGCGCGAGGCCGAAATAGGCCGTGACCTGCCTTCCGGAACGGAACCTCGTGAAGTCGCCGACCTCGGCCGAGAAGGCCGCGGCCAGCGCGAAGGCGCAGCCCTTGATCGACTGGAGGGCGGCCACCTCCGCGGCGATCGGGCTGGCATCCGCGGCCGCCCTGTACTCGGAGAGCAGGTCCGCCCGGGCCTCCGCCGCGGCCTCGACCTCGTTCCTCAGGGCGGCGAGCGCCCGAACCCCGCCATCGTCCTCAGGCCTGACCTTGTCGAGCCACCTCAGGAAGTCGTAGGTCCAGTACTTCCTCGGGTTGCCGGCGGGCGTGGTGCCGCCGTAGACGAACCCCCGCCTTGCGAGGAAGGCGAGCAGCCGCTGCTTGGCGGTCGCCAGGCGCGCGGTCGCCCCGTCGTAGGCGCCGGCGAGGTCCCTGATGCCCTCGACCTCGGGGGAGGGGACCCATGCGGGGGAGATGTCGTGGGCGAGTATCGCCTTGGCCATCCTGGCGGCGTCGTTCCTGTCGTTCTTGGAGGCCGAGTCGGCGGCCGACCTGGGGATCTTCGAGACCGCGGCGACGACGCACTCGACGCCGAGCCCGGCGAGCTCCCTCTGCGGGGCGAAGCCGAGGTAGCCGCTCTCGTAGGCCGCGAGCGACGGCCCGGGGAACCCGTCCATCCACCCGGCGATCTCGCCCCAGGGGTTGCCGGGGAACCTCCTCGTCACGGCCTCGCCGGTGTCCGCGTCGAGGGCGCAGACGGTGGTCGACCTCAGGTGGACGTCCATCCCGAACGCGGTAGAATACTTTGGCATGGGAGCCTCCCAACCTCGTTGCGGCGCGGCTGCGCCTATGGCACTTCGACATCATTGTCGCAGCCCCGACCCGCGGTCACGAGCGGGGGCTCCTGTCTTTTTAGTGCCCTCGGATTGGGTCATAGTGTCTGTCGTTGCCGAAACATCGGCGATGCCGGAGTAGTCATTGGGGACGTTCTTAAATGACTAGTCAGGAATGAACGTGGATAATCTCCCAGTTTTGGCCTGTGTGCGGGCTCAAAGTGGGAGATTATCCGCGCTCGCTTTAATTTGCCTGGGCTGCGATGCCTATCTAATCGGCTCGGCGTCTTCCCTGAGAATCGAAAGATACTCTTCATACCCGTACTGCCGGTATCTCTGTCTTGACTCGTCGAGAGGACGGAGGATACCCAATTCTTCAAATGATTTGACGAGCGAGCTCGCGGTACTCCTGCCGATATCGAGTTGGGCAGCGATGAATGCGGTGTCGACGATGGGGTGCTCTTCAAGAATGCCCAACAGCCTTTGCCCGTTTGCAGCAGTCCTTCCGAGATTTTCGGTAATGGTTGCTGTGGAACGGTTATGGAGGTCAACAAGGTTTTTTAAAGACCCTACCGAGTCCTTCGCACTCTCGAGAAGACTGTTGCAGAAAAACTCTATCCATTCCTCGTAAGTGCCTCTCTCCCTTACGGATGTGAGTTGCCTGTAGTACTCGCTTCGATTTTTCTTGAACTGGAACGATGGATAGAACAAGCAAGAATGAAGAACGCCATCATTGATGAGCATAAGTGTAATGAGAAGCCTGCCCAGGCGACCGTTTCCGTCTAGGAATGGATGGGCAGTTTCAAATTGGTAATGGACGAGCGCCGCCCGCACAATCGGATCCATTTCGACTTGAGGCTCATTGATAAAGCGTTCGAGGTCCTGGAGCGTGTTACTCAAATCTTCAATGTTTGGAGGGACAAACGATGCGGTTGCAATGGTGCAGCCTGAGGGGCCAATCCAGTTTTGTGAGGAGCGCAGCTCGCCTGGATTCTTCTCCGTTCCGCGCACTCCGTCCAGCAGGACCGCATGAACTTGCCTAAGAAGTCTCGTGCACAAGGGCATCTTTTTGAGCAGTTCTACGCCGCGGTCGACAGCACGGACGTAATTCACGACGTCTGCGACATCTTTATGATGGAGTTGTGTTTGCGATGGACTAAGTAGGTCGTCAAACGTGCACTGGGTTCCCTCAATTTGCGAAGAAAGGAGTGCTTCTTTGCGCACGTACATTGTCAGATACATGTCGGCGTTGGGAACAAAGTAGAGCATGCCTTCAAGCTCTCCAAGCTTTCGTGAGCATGCGGAAAGCGTGCGATAGGTTTCCTCGGTGAGGTTTAGCTGCCTCAATGATTGCAAGGGCGTTGGAAAAAACGAATAGTAAGCCAATTTCCCCGATAGATTATTGCGGAGCGTTCCCTGGCCGTTCTCCTCGATTTGCATCGCGCCCTCCATATCTTTAGTGCCGGAAACTCGTTATTAGGCTAATCATATCAATTCTAATAACGAGTTTAAGGATTAAATAGTCATTAGAATTGATGTAAACAATCTAATGATGAGAAGTCGTTATTACTTGACCATGGAGCTCGGCTTGGTACAAGGGGGGTTATACAAAATGAGAGCGGATAATCTCCCGTTTTTGGCTCGGTGACGGCCTTAAAGTCAAAGTGGGAGATTATCCACGCTCGTTAGTTAAGTGTCCGAAAATCCACACTCGCCAAACCTACCAAAAAGGGACGGGTTTATTTTGGCACGTTTCGGTCGGTATCAGGAAGTGCCAGGGACGGGGCGGCGGCAGGACTCGAGAGCGAAAAGAAGTGTCGGGTTTGGTGTGCCCGCTTCTGCCCGTCCCGTGCGCAGGCGATACTCGGCTTATCGACCCGCGATGCAAAGGAGATGCTCGTCCCACGAGCACTACCGGGAAGGGCTCGCGATTCGAGTTCCCACCTTAGCATTTGAACCATTTGGCACTATAATCACCATAGGCATGCGCAAAACGTTGCGCTTAATCAAGAGGAGAAAACGTATGGGTCTGTTTGACATGTTCAAGAAGAAGGCTGAGCCCGCGGCTGCCGCTGCTCCGGCCTCCATCTCTGCTTCTGCTGGCGCCGACGTGCTGTGCTCGCCCGTCAAGGGCAAGGTCATCAAGATGGCCGACGTGCCCGATCCCGTCTTTGGTGGCGAGGTTCTGGGCAAGGGCTGTGCCGTGTGGCCCGAGGATGATCTGGTCTACGCTCCCTGCGACGGTAAGGTGACTGTCACCATGGGTCACGCCGTGGGTCTGCAGTCCGATAGCGGCATCGAGGTTCTGGTGCACGTTGGCGTCGACACCGTCAACATGAACGGTGATGGCTTCGAGGGCTTCGTCAAGGCCGACGACGTTGTGAAGGCTGGTCAGCCCATACTCAAGATCGACCGCGCCAAGATCGCCGCTGCCGGTTACAAGGACTGCGTCGTGGTGGCCGTGTCCAACACCGCCGAGTTTGCTGACGTCGAGCTCGCCGTCGAGGCCGAGTCTGCCGTCGCCGCCGGTGACGCCATCGTTAAGGTCGTCCGCAAGTAAACTGCGGCATCCAAAGGCTGTGCGAGGGTGGTCGGGTTTTCCGGCCACCTTTTTTATTGCACCGCGGGAAAGCGTTTTATTGCACGTTGGGCGGGCTTGCAAACCGTTCGGACGCTAAAACGAACCGACCGCGCCTTCGCGTTGCCGAGGGTGTTCATAAGTGGATAGTATGGGCTTACTTATTACAACGTGTGCCGCGTCCGGGAAGCGCGGTGCCGCTCATTGGGAGGAACAACATGAAAAAGAAGCTGCTGCTTGCGCCCCTCATGGCCGTCTTGGTCGCATGCGTGGTCGTGCTTTCCGGCTGTGGAGGTCCTTCGGTTGAGGAGCTCATTACCGAGGATCTTACGACGCAGTTTGACGAGGTCAAGAACGGTGGCGACGACTTCCTCTCTGGTCTGGAGGAGGCTTCGGGCGACGAGTTCGAGCAGCTGGGTATCGATCCCAAGGAGTATGCCAAGACCTATCTCGAGGGCTTTGACTACAAGATCGGCGACGTGACGGTCGACGAGGACAAGGGTGTCGCGACCGCCGAGGTCTCCATCACCTGCAAGTCTATGAACAAGATCGTCGAGGACTTCTCCACCCAGTATCAGGAGAAGGTCGCCGCGCTTGATACGGTTCCTTCCGATGACGAGCTGTACAAGATGGCCGGTCAGGTTATGGTCGATGTGACCAAGGCCACCGAGCCCAGGAAGACCACGGTTATCTTCAAGTACACCTGCAACGACGACGGCGAGTGGTCTGCCGACGACTCCGTCAACTCCGAGATGATGGATGCAATGCTGAGCTAGTTCGTTGCGGCGTTTTACCAAACGCCGCAACTGCTCGACGCTGCAAACGCCCCTAAGCGGCAATCTGACGTTCAATTTCAAGGGCGCGACCAGAAGGTCAGCGCCCTTTCATTTCACGTCACCTTGCTCGCTTAGGGGCGTTTTCGCTGTCCGCCCTCTACCTGCGTCGTTGCCATGGTGGTCATTGGGGCGGCAGTTGGGGACACTCCTTGTGCCCGCGTTGCATCGAGTGCTTGGGAAACCGCGACCCGGTTTTTGGCCGAATAGTGGGTCGCATTTTCCGGATGGGGTGGGTTGCGGAAAGTGCGACCCGGAATATTGCTCTGAAACGGGATGCCGTTTCTCCGACGCGCCTCAAACGGAAAGCGCATCCCATTCCGGAGCTCCAAAACGGGATGCGCTTTCCGCGCGGAAGAATTGTCGCAGCTGCGTTAAGCAGTGTCGCTCGTTACTCGCCCAGAATCAGCGCCGCGAGCTCTGCCTGGGTGTCCACCACGTAGTCGGCGCCGGCGGCTTCCAGCTCTGCGCGGCCGCGGAAGCCCCAGCTGACGCCCGCGCTCTTAAGGCCGGCGTTGTGGCCGGTCAGGATATCGACATTGGAATCGCCCACATAGAGCGTGGTTGCCGGATTGGCACCCAGCTCCTCCATCACATGTAGCGTGACGGGTGCTTCGGGCTTGGGCGGAAACGCATCGACACGGCCCTGTACCAGCGCAAAGCGCTCGGAACCAAAATACTTCTCGATAAGCGGAGCCGCCGAGATGTGGTCCTTGTTGGTGAGCACGGCAAGCTGCACGCCCGCGGCACGCAGGCGGTCGAGCATCTCGATTGTGCCGGCATAGGGGGCGGTGTGGTCCTCCTTGTGCTCGCCGTAGTAAGCCCTAAACTCGGCAAGCGTCTGCTCAAACATACGGCCGTCGCCCGCATACTCGGCAGGCATAAAGCGCTCAACCAGCTTGAGCATGCCGTTTCCCACCTTGTAGCGGTACTCGTCGACGGCAAACGTAGGCCAGCCGTGCGTCTCGCAGGTATGGTTGCCGGCGGCCGCCAGGTCTTCGAGCGTGTTGAGGATGGTGCCGTCCAGATCAAAAATCACATGGGAAAAAGCTGCTGCCATGAAAGCTCCCGTCATTGGGTTCCAAAACGCACCCCATGATACTGGGCATGCGTGCCGGGCATGTTTGGAATCTGAATATCTTTAATAGCCCTGAGCCTTTGTTGTTAGCAAATTCTCGGCAGCTGCTCTCCTACGAGCATGTCGAGGATGCGAGTCGATCCCCAGCCGGTGCGCACGCGCACGGCGGGTCGAGCGCTCGATCCAAGCGGCACCACGCGGCCGATAATCGCGGCGTTCTCGCCGTAGCGGGCGGAACGCATGGCGGCTAGAGCCGCATCGGCTTGCTCGGCCGGCACGACGGCAACCATCTTCCCCTCGTTTGCCACCTGCAGCACATCGTAGCCGAGCATCTCGCAGGCAGCCTGCACGTCGGGACGCACGGGCACGGCATCCTCGTCGACCTCCATGGCAACATTGCTGGCCTGGGCAAACTCGTTGAGTGTGGACGCTAGGCCACCGCGCGTGGGGTCGCGAAAGCAACGCGTGCCGGGCGCTGCGGCCAGAACGTCGGCAATCAGGTGGTTGAGCGGCGCGGCATCGCTTTCGATCGTGCTCGAAAACGCCAGGCCCTCGCGTTGGCTCATGATGGCGATGCCGTGGTCGCCCAGCGTACCCGAGACCAGGATGACATCGCCGGGGCGGCAGTTGGCGCCGCTGAGCGCCACGCCCGTGGGAACCTCGCCCACGCCGGCGGTATTGATGTAGACGCCGTCGGCCCCGCCGCGCTCGACCACCTTGGTGTCGCCCGTGATTATGGACACGCCCGCCTCATGCGCCGCCTCGGCCATCGTCTGCACAATCTGGCGGAGCTTATCCATGGGATAGCCCTCTTCGAGGATAAATCCGCACGACAGGTAGCGCACGTTGGCGCCTGAGGTCGCGACGTCGTTGACGGTTCCGCACACGGCAAGGCGGCCGATGTTGCCACCGGGGAAGAACTGCGGCGAGACCACAAAGCTGTCGGTCGACATGGCGATGCGCCCGCTCGCGGGCAGCGCGGCGACGCCGGCATCGTTGCCCTCGAGCAGCTCGGGCGACCCAAAGGCATCCAAAAAGACCTCGTCGATGATGCGTTTCATCATCTGGCCGCCGGAGCCGTGGCCCAGCAGGACGGTGCTATCGGTAACGCTATGGGACATATCGAAAACTCCAATCGTGGGTGGTGCCGGTGTGCGGGTGTGTCCGGGCTAGTCGCGGTAGCGGTAGTACGCCGCGCAGCTGCCCTCGGAACTCACCATGCAGGGGCCGATGGGATGCTCGGGTGTACAAGCGCGGCCGAACAGAGGGCAGCTGCTCGGCGCAATGGCCCCGCGCAGCACGTCGCCGCAGCGGCACCCGCGCGGCTCGACCGTCGCCTCAACGGGCACGTCAAAGCGAGCACGGGCATCAAAGCGCGAGAACTCGGGGCGGATGGAAAGGCCCGAGTTGGCAATCAGCCCCAGCCCGCGCCATGTGGTGTCGCACGGCTCAAATACCTGCTCGACCAGCTGGCGTGCCACGGGATTGCCGTCGGCATTGACGCCGCGACGGTAGGCGTTGTCGATCGCGGGCCTGTCCTCGACAACCATCTGGACCAGCATGCAGATGCCCTGCAGGATATCGACCGGTTCAAATCCTGTGACCACGCCCGGGGTATTGAACTCGTCGACCAAAAAGCCAAAGGGGGCTAAGCCCGTGATGGTGGCGACGTGGCCCGGCAGGATAAAACCGTCGATAGTGGTCTCGGGATCGTTGGCGATGGCGCGCAGCGCCGGCGGCGTGGTCTTGTGGGCACAGTAGACCGAGAAGTTCTGGAGTCCGCGTGCATCGGCCTCCAAAATGGCGGCGGCGATGGTGGGCGTTGTGGTCTCAAAACCCACGCCAATAAAGATGACCGGGCGGTCGGGGTTGTGTTCGGCGATATCGAGCGCGTCGAGCGGGGAGTAGACGATGCGAATGTCACGCCCTGCCGCTTTTTGCGCAGCGAGCGAGGTGGATGATCCGGGCACGCGCATCATGTCGCCAAAGGTGGTGATGATGGCGCCGTCTATGTTGGCGAGCGCGATTGCGTGGTCGATGTCACGGTTGGCGGTAACACAGACGGGGCAGCCCGGTCCGCTCAGCAGCTTGAGCCCGGCCGGCATAATGGAGCGAAAGCCATAGCGCCCGATGCTCACGGTATGCGTGCCGCAGACTTCCATAAGGTTGATGGCGCGGTCGCCGACGAGTTCACGGATGCGCTCGATGAGCTCGCGAGCCAGCTTGGGATCGCGGAATGCCGAGAAGTCGATACCGGAGCGAGCCGGCTGTCCGGCCGCCACTAGTAAGCCTCCGCCGGGTTGGTGGCCAGCTGGTCTTCTTCGACCAGTTCGGTCATGGTGTTGACCAGGTCGAGCGTCTCCTGCGCCTCCTGCTCGTCGACAATCTGAATGCCAAAGCCGGCGTGCACGAGAATATAGTCGCCTACCTGTGCCGTCGGCACGAGGCGCAGCGAAACGGGGCGCTCGATGCCCATCATGTCGACGGTCGCCTTAAGGTCGTCGTCGCGTTTGACCACTTTACCGGGAACGGCAAGGCACATAATGTTCCCCTTTTATACGTTTTGCGCT
Organism: Collinsella sp.; assembly: GCA_019414245.1. Taxonomy (GTDB): domain Bacteria; phylum Actinomycetota; class Coriobacteriia; order Coriobacteriales; family Coriobacteriaceae; genus Collinsella. Next base: position 66,607 of record DXMK01000004.1, read on the forward strand.
GGATAGGCGCCTAATTACCCATCAGTTGATGGTAGCGCTCGCGGGAGTCACGAGCAAACGCGTTACACCTGTGAGACGGCGGCGCGCAGGCTGGCAAAATAGCCTATCGCGATGCTGTCTGCGCGAGGCGAGCGCGGGCGATGGCGGCCTGACCGTAGGCGATGCAGCCGTCGTTGACGGGCACGGCGTGGGAGACCAAGACGGCAAGACTGGCGTCTTTGAGTTCGTGGGTAAGGAGCCGAAGCAAAAGTCGGTTCATGAACACGCCGCCCGAGAGCACGACGGTGTCGATGCCTTCACGGACGCAGATCTCGCTTGCGATGCGGGCCGACGCGCGTGCGATGGTGACATGGAAGTCGAGCGCGAGCTTGCCGGCGGGCACGCCGGTCCTGATTCCCTCCAAAAGCGCCTCAAAAAGCGGTCTGGAGTTCAGAACATGGCAGTCGTCCGGACGGGATGATTCGGTTACGGAAAAGCTGGCCATATTGCCGGTGGGGCAGGCACTTTCACTGCTGAGCGCGCGCCAGGCGGCGGCTTCGAGTTCTATGGCGGGTTCGCCCTCGTAGGTTGCCTTGTCGCAGATGCCCAGAATTGCTGCCGCGGCATCAAAGAGACGCCCCATGCTGCTGGTACGCGGGCTGTTGATGCCGCGCTCGATCATGGTGGCTGTCACGCTGCGCGTTTGTTCGTCGAGGCTGTCCAAAAGCCGAGCGGCACCTGGGTGCTCGAGCAGGCCGAGCTCACTGAGCAGGGCGAAGGCGTTGCGGCGGGCGTCGCGCACGGAGGCCGCCCCACCGGGGAGCGCCCAGGTGCGCAAATGCGCGGCGCGCTCAAAGCCGCCAAGGCTGGCAACAAGAAACTCGCCGCCCCAAATGGTCCCATCGGTGCCGGCGCCGGTGCCGTCAAAGGCGATGCCAAGGACGCGCGCGTCGGTTGTAAGCTGGCTCGCGGCGATGGCCTCGGCCATTACGCTCGCGATATGCGCATGATGGTGCTGCACCTCGACGAGCGGCAGATTGCATTTTCGCGCCTGCTCGCGCGCCCACTGGCCCGATAGATAGCTGGGGTGTAAATCGCAGGCCAAGGCGGCGGGCGCCAAGTCAAAGAGATCTTCCAAGCGCGTGCGCGCGGCGTTCCAGGCATCGAAGGTCCCGCCGTTTTCAACATCGCCGATATGCTGCGACACAAAACAGGTCGCCTCGCCGTTCGTCCCTTCACGCGTGAGCGTAATCGTGGCCTTTTGTTGCGGCCCGCAGGCGAGTACGCAGGACGGAGCGCCGTCGAGCGCCGGCAACGGCAGCGGCTGGGGTGCATATCCACGAGCGCGGCGAACGGGCATAACGGCGCCGTCGACCACGCGCACCACGGAATCGTCATAGCGCGAGAGAATCGCTCGATCGTTGCCGAGCAGCGCGTCGGCAATGCCGGCGGCAACGAGGCGCTCCCAGGCAAGATCGTCATCGGTCTCGATGGGCTCTTCGCTCAGGTTGCCGCTGGTCATGACGAGCGCGTGCATACCGTGCGACGCGGCAGCTGCAAGCAGAAGATGCTGAAGCGGGGTGTAGGGGAGCATAACGCCAAGCTCGGGCAGGTCGCGCGCGACGGACGGTGCGAGTACGAGGGCGTCGGAAGAATCGCCGTCGTTCCCGCAAACAGCCCGCCGGCGCAGCAGCACGATGGGGCGGATACTGCCGGCGAGCAGATCGCGTTCAGCATCGTCGATATGGCACAGGCGCCCGGCATCGGCAAGACTGCGCACCATGACGGCAAGCGGCTTATTGCTGCGACGCTTGCGACGGCGCAGCTCGGCCACCGCCTGCTCGTTGGCAGCGTCACAGGATAGATGGAATCCGCCCAGGCCCTTGATGGCGACGATGCCACCGCTGGCCAGCAGCTCAACGCAGCGCTCGATGATAGCGTCGCTGGCCTCGCGTGTGGTGCCGACGGCCGGTGTCGCGGACGAATTCCCGCACGCATCGCTGTTTACAGCCTCGCGCCACGTAATATGCGGACCGCAATCAAAGCAGGCATCGGGCTGCGCGTGAAAACGCCGGTCGAGTGGGTCGGCATACTCCGCGGCACACCTGGGACACATGGGAAAACAATCCATCGACGTGGCCGCTCGGTCATAAGGCAACGATCGGATGATGGTAAAGCGTGGCCCGCAGTTAGTGCAGTTGATAAAGGGGTAGTGATAGCGTCGGTCGGCGGGATCGAACAATTCGCGCAAGCAATCGTTGCAGGTGGCGATATCGGGCGAGACGAGCGTCGTGTGCGCGGTCTGGTCCTGCGATGCTACGATGCGAAAGCCCTGTTCGTTGGCGGCATCCCAACCGTTGGCTGCCAAGTCCACAACCTCGACATGCTCTACGCGGGCTGCCGCAGGCGCATGCTCAGAAAGCGCGGCAACAAAAGCATCGAGCGCATCGGCCGGAGCGTGCGCCTCGATATGCACGCCGTCGCCCGCATTGAGCACCCATCCACAAATGCCATGTGCCATGGCCTCGCGATACACAAACGGTCGCATGCCAACGCCCTGCACAATGCCCGTCACATGAATATGCACATGCCGCATGCGACACCCCTCATCAAAACCGACCAAATAGGGACAGGTGCGCTACAGCCCCAGGCTCTGCTTGGTGGCGGCGCACGTGAGCTCACCGTGCTTAACGCCGCGCAGGCCCAGCAGGCGGTCGGCTAGTTCGTAGACGCGCTCGCCGCGACCCTTGAGCGCCAGAATCTCTAAGCAGTTGTGGTGATCCAGATGCACGTGCATGGTCGATACGATCTCGTCGGTGTAGTCGTGCTGCACTTCGTCCAGACGGCGCGTCAGGTCGCCGGTATGGTGGTCGTAGATCATGGTGAGCGACCCGATAACATGCTCGTCGGGCGTGCGCATCTGCTCCTTGGCGATCGAGGCGCGAATCAGATCGCGTACGGCCTCGGATCGGTTAGCCACGTCACCGCGGCGCGCGATCTGCTCGTCAAAGCGGCGCAGCAGGTCGTCGGGCGCGGTGACCGAAAAGCGGACCAGCTCGGAGCTGGAGCCGCTGTAGCGGCAGCTTGCATCGTCGTCCGCACCGTGATTGTGCGCGTGCTCGTGCTCGGCCACGTTACACCAGTTTCACAGAGCCGACGGAGTTGTGGTCGGCCTCGATGGCCTCCTCGTAGCCCTCGAGCGCATCGTGCGCCTCGTGGAGTGCCGCCATGGCGGCCTCGAGCTTGGCGCCAATGCGCTCCATGTCAAAGTTCTCGGTCGCATGCAGCAGCTGATGGCTCCACTCGTGAGCGAGCTCAATGGTGTCGTCGACCTGCTTGACGCTCATGGCAAGCTGGCTCATGTTCATTCCGACGTCATGCATGGGGAGTCTCCTTTTGTACGGGGCGATATGGTGGTTCAGATTCTACTACGCCCGCCTTGAGCGCCGCCGCATAAGAAAACGGGTGCGAGTCCGTCTGACCCGCACCCGTTCACTGGGGGCTGTTTGTATCTACCATACTATCCGTGGTCGCATACCTTGCGTTTGGCACTCCGGCGAGCGGTGCGAAACCGCTCATGGACGGCAGATGGGTAACAAGCGTATTACAGATGTTTCTCCAGCAGTGCCTGAAGTCTTGCCTTGGGCAAGGCGCCGACCGAGCGGTCGACCTCCTCGCCGTTCTTAAAGACGATCAGCGTGGGGATGCTCATGACGCCAAACTTCATGGCCAGGTCCTGGTTGTCGTCGACGTTGCACTTGGCCACAGCCAACTTGCCGGCCAGCTTGTCGGCAACCTCGTCTACGATGGGCGAGAGCGAGCGGCAGGGGCCGCACCACGGGGCCCAAAAATCAACCAGTACGGGCAGGCTGTCGTTAACGATGGAATCGAAGTTCTCGGGGGTAATCTGCTTAATGTCAGCCATGGTGACCTCCATAATACGACGCGGCTCGGCCGCGTAAAACTCAGTACGACCGTGCTTATACCCAGCGGCCCGCAAAGCAACCACTCGCGGGCGGCTCTTTTATATAATGGTGGGCACGCAAACGATTGGAGAGCGCATGCCCACGTCACAAAGCCAGAAAAAAGAAGCCATCGCTCAGGCGACCGAGCAGGAGCTCGCGTCGCTTGCAGGTCGCGGTGTGCGTATCGCGGGCAACGCGTGCTCGCCGATTGTGCTGGTCAAAGGCGATTTGGATGAAGCCGAGTGCTCGGGCGGCGAGCTGGCTGCCGGCGCGGATGGCGCCGCGTTGCGCAAGGCGCTCGGCGCCATCGGATATGCCCCCGAGGACTTTTGCGTGCTGGCAAGCGTCGCCGGCGCGGGTGACGGAGCGGTCGCGGTGGGCGAGACTCTGCCGTGCGACCTGTTCCGCGAGGCGCTGGAGGCTCTGGACCCCGAGGCGGTGCTGCTGCTCGACAACAGTGCGGCCGATGTCATGCGCGAAACCTACGCCGATATGCTCGTGGCGATTGATGACTTCGACACCGCCATGCTCAAGCCCGGCCTGGTCGCCCATGTGCAGGGCCGCCGCGTGCTCGCGCTCGATGGCTTTGAGGCGGCGCTGACCGACAAAGCGGCCAAGCAGCGTATGTGGGCCTACATCAAGCAGCTGACCCCGGCGGTCGCTCCACTGTAGCGGATCGGCACCGGCGAGCGATTGCCTGGCGGGCGAGGCGCGCCGCGAGATCGGCGCCGTACTTCTACATCACAGCGCGCAGCTCAAACCGATCGCCGTTAATGCGGAACTGGCAGTTGCCGTTCATGCGCTCCACGGCAAGTTTGATGCTCTTGGTTCCAAAGCCGTGGCCCGCATGCCGGGTCACGGGCATGCCGTCGACCATGCGCGGCGCGCGGTCAAACGTGTTGGAAACTAACAGCAACAGCTGGCCGTCCTCAAGTCGCAGGTCAAGGTCGACGAATCGCTTTCCTTGGGGTGCGGCGCTTGCGGCGGTGATAGCGTTTTCCAAGGCATTTGAGAGCACGCTAAACAGGTCGGCGTCACCTACGTGGACGGTTTCGGGTACGGCGGCGCGCAGGTTGGCGGTAATGCCGTTTCTATTGATATCTGAGTTGAATGACGAAAGCGCGATGTTTACGGTCTCGTTGGCGCAGAAGCGGCGTACGGCGGTGCGGTCGCCGGCTTCGCAGAGTTCGTCGATGCGGTTGAGCGCCTCGTCGGTGTGGCCCTCCTCAATTAAAGTGGCCAGGCCGCGTAGGAAGTGGCGCATATCGTGGCGAAGAATCGACAGCTCGCGCCCAGATTGACGCCAAGCCTCGAGCTCTTTGATGGCGGCGCTGTCGCGGGTTTCGAGCATCCAACGCTCTCGCTCGGCGGTTTCCTTTTCTTCGTATTCGCGCAGGTAAACGGCAAGAAACATAAGATAGAAGGCACAGAGCGCAAATGCCAAAAACTCAACTGTCACCACCGAGCCCGAGTGGAACAGCGTGGTGTAGACGTTGGTGGCGTAGTCAAAGATGTAATAGACGAGCGGCAGGATTAAAAGGATGCCCAGCTCGGTGGGGCTTTTAATCGCCAGGCGGGGTCCAATGTCGCCGGCCCAATGCAGCAGGACGGCAAAGACGCCGAGCGTGGTAGCGATGCGTGCCAGATAGTACGCGATCTGAGAATCGGTTGCGGCAAATGCGGCGATGCCCATCCAATTGCTGAACTGGCAGCTCAGATAGGCGCTGGTGACGCCCAACGTCGCGAGTAGCGGACTCAAGTGGTAGCGCGCGCATAGGTAGACGGTAAGCGGCAAGTGCACGACGAGCGGATAGACCTGACGGGCAAAAAGCTCTCCGCCAACGACATTGGCGATCGAAAAGGCAGCGCCGGTTGCGGCTCCGACCCCCACCAACTCGAGTGCATGGCGTCGATTGATTTCGATACCGCACAGCGCCGCCGAGGCAAAGACGCCAAAGAGCAGCGTCGTGGCGTGGTGGATTGCCCAAAGGACCATTTCGACCGAGGAGATCATCAGCGCCTCCCGCCCTCAAAGCGCACCGCAAAGTAGGCGTCTTGGAACCCCTGCTTGCTGCTGCGCGACAGCGGAATGCACGCGCCCGAGCGCATGACGATGTCTGTGCGATCGAAGTGGTCGATGTTGCGCAAGTTGACCTGGTAGCTACGGTGGCATTTAAAGAAGGTGGCATTTTGCGCCAAACGGTCCTCGACGCTGCGGAACGATTCGAGTGCCTCGATATCGCGTCCGTCGCGCAGATGGAAGACCACGTGCTTGTTGCGCGCCTCGGCATATTCGATGTCGGACAGGCGCAGGGCGTGGTAGCCAAAGGACGTTTTGATCACGAGCTCGTCGGTTGCCGCCGGGCGCATGCTCGAAAGTTCGTCGAGTAACTGCGCCAGGCGTTCGTAAGTCACGGGCTTGAGCAGATAGTCGAAGGCGCGGACCTCGTAGGACTCCAGTGCAAACTCGGGCGACGAGGTGAGGAACACCAGGCGCACGGCGGTGTCGGCCTGGCGCAATTCGCGTGCGGTGTCCATGCCGTTGACGAGCGGCATGATCATGTCGAGCAGGATGATGTCGGCGCGCGACGCGGCATGGCGCGCCAGCAGGTCCTCGCCGCGCGTGACGAGCGCAACATCGACCGCCGTGCCCGTCTCGATCGACCAACGGTCGATCATCCGGTGCAGTCTATCTAGAAAAGCGGCGTCATCGTCGCAGGCAATAATCTTGAGCATTCTGAGCCCCCTTAGTAGTTCGATTTTGCCACATTGGGCGCGGACCACTCGCGGGGGAGCGCCCGTTCGTGCCTCACGGTGCGCAACTCGCGCCGAGCGGTATTGCGGTGGCGAAAGATGCCTCCTGCGCTATCGAGAGCTCGGCTATCCTCAGCTTGCCAGTTCGAAAATGGACCTGCCGCATGATTGAATCTTTATTTCAACCTTACACCTAGGTTTACAGCTGTCTTGTCAGCTGTAAACCTAGGTGTCATACTAAAGCCCCAAGATTCGCCAAAAGAGAGGGGCCTTGATGGCACAGAGCGCGAACATGGATGCGTCGGAGCTTGCACGCGATATCGCGGCCGGCCTAGCATCGGCAACGACGGCAACGGAGCGCGCGGCACTGGTGCCCGCAGAGCTTGTCGAGGCCATTCAGCAACTAAAAACCCAACGTGACGCGGTGATCCTGGCGCACTACTATGTGGCGCCCGAGGTTCAGGCTGTGGCCGATTACGTCGGCGACAGCTTCTACCTGGCAAAGCTCGCCAAAAGCCTACCGCAGCAGACTATCGTGCTGTGCGGCGTGGAGTTTATGGGCGAGAGCGCCAAGCTGCTCAATCCCACCAAGACCGTGCTGCTGCCCGAGCCGGGCGCGGACTGTCCCATGGCGCACATGGTCAAGCGCGAGACGGTCGACGCGGCGCGCGCCGAGTATGGCGACGACCTGGCCGTGGTGTGCTACGTCAACTCGACGGTCGAGATCAAGAGCTGGAGTGACGTGTGCGTTACCAGCTCAAACGCCGTCAAGATCGTCTCCGAGCTGCCGCAGCAGCACATCTTGTTCATTCCCGACCAGAACCTGGGCCGCTTCGTAGCCGAGCAGGTGCCCCAAAAGCACGTCATCCCCAACAACGGCTACTGCCCGCGCCATCACATCATCACCGTCGAGCAGATCGTCGACGCGACGGAGGCCCACCCCGACGCGCTCGTGCTGGCGCATCCTGAGTGCAAGGCTGACGTCCTGGCTGAGGCCGACTACATCGGCTCCACCGCCGGCATCATCAAGTATGCCGAGGAGTCCGACGCGAGCGAGTTCATTATCGTGACGGTCCGCGGCGTACTCTACGAGCTCGAGCGCCGCTGCCAGGGCACCGGCAAGAAGTTCTACTTCCCCGCGGTGCAGCCCACCTGCGTCAACATGGATCTCATCACGCTCGAAAAGCTCGTGCGCTGCCTGGAGACGGGCGAGGGCGAGGTGCAGATCGGCGTGTCGGACAAGGCCGCCGATCAGGCCAAGCTCACGCTCGACCGCATGCTCGAGTACGCAGCGCGCTAGAACAATGCGGCATGAGGGACGGTCCCTTATGTCACATTCAAGGGAGAGGATTCCTGTGGAAACCAAGCAATACCCCGATATGGAGTGCGACGTCGTTATTGCCGGCTGCGGTGTAGCGGGCCTGTATGCGGCTCTCAACCTGCCGACGAGCATGCGCGTGATCATGCTCTCCAAGGGCGCTGTCGACGAGTGCGATTCGATGCTCGCGCAGGGCGGCATTTGCGTGCTGCCCGAGGGTTCTGACTACGATGCCTTCTTTGAGGACACCATGCACGCCGGCCACTACGAGAACCGCCGCGAGAGCGTCGACATCATGATTCGCTCGAGCCGCTCGGTCATCAACGACCTGCTGGCGATGGGCGTGGACTTTGAGCGCAAGGCCGACGGCAGCCTCGACTTTACCCGCGAGGGTGCGCACAGCCGCCCCCGCATTGCCTTCCATGCCGACATTACGGGCAAGGAGATCACGACCAAGCTGCTTCAGGCCGTTCGCAAACTGGATAACGTGCAGATTTTGGAGCACGTGGCCATGACCGACATCCTGACGGGCGAGCGTGACGGCGCAACGGTGTGTGCCGGTGTCGTCGCCGTTCCCGTGGACGAGGACAACTCGGTCCGCCCCGCCGACGAGCTGATAAATGCCGCCGAGGGCGCGCATGCCGGCGAGCCGTTTAAGATCCATGCCCGCCACACGCTGTGGGCGACGGGCGGCATCGGCGGCATATACGACCACTCGACCAACTATCCGCAGCTCACGGGCGATGCCTGCTACATCGCTCAGGAGCATGGCATTAAGATGGAGCACCTGGACTACGTGCAGATCCACCCCACGGGACTGTTCTCGCCGCAGCCAGGCCGCACCTTCCTGATCAGCGAGAGCTGCCGCGGCGAGGGCGCGATTTTGCTCAACGCCGCCGGTGAGCGCTTTACCGACGAGCTTCAGCCGCGCGATGTGGTCGCTGCCGCTATTCGCGAGCAGATGAAGCGGGACGGTACCGAGCACGAGTGGCTGAGCTTTGCCCCCGTCGAGCGCGATGTAGTGACCGGGCACTTTGCCAACATTCGCGCACGCTGCTTGGAGGACGGCCGCGACATCTTGGACGAGCCCATCCCCGTTACGCCTACGCAGCACTACTTTATGGGCGGCGTGTGGGTCGACAAGGACGGCCGCACCTCGATGCCCGAGCTCTACGCCGCCGGCGAGACGGCTTGCAATGGCGTGCACGGCAAGAACCGCCTTGCATCGAACAGCCTGCTCGAGGCGCTGGTCTGGGGTCGTCGCGCCGCGTGGTACATGCGTACCGGCGAGTCACTGGCCGTGGAGCAGGCCGGTGAGCCCGCGCTTGACGGGCGTCACCGCGCCCTGAGTGCCCATACCCTTGCAATCGATGATTTGGCTCGTGCCGCCGGCACGCAGGCCGTGGAGGAGTAGACCATGAATCCCATTACCATGAAACTCGTCGTCGATGATCTGATTCTGCAGGCTCTGCGCGAGGACATTACCTTTGAGGACGTGAGCACGGCGAGCGTGTGCCCCACGGCGCGTCCCGCCACGGTGGAGCTTATCGCCAAGGCCGATGGCATCATCGCCGGCCTGGATGTGTTCGCTCGCACCTTTGAGCTGCTGGATTCGCAGAGCTCGGTGCTGTTTGATGTTGCCGACGGTGACGAGGTGCACGCCGGCGACCACGTGGGCCAGGTGCGCGGCGATGCGCGCGTGCTGCTTTCGGGCGAGCGCGTGGCGCTCAACTACCTGCAGCGCATGAGCGGTATCGCTACCTATACGCACAGAATGGCTGCGGTGCTCGAGGGCACCAAGACCGTGCTTGTCGACACACGTAAGACCACGCCGGGCATGCGCGTCTTCGAGAAGGCCGCGGTTGAGATTGGCGGCGGCAGCAACCACCGCTACAACCTGTCGACGGCCGTCATGCTCAAGGACAACCACATCGATGCCGCCGGTGGCGTGACGCGCGCGATCGAGATGGCGCGCGCCCATGCGTCGTTTACCACGACAGTTGAGATTGAGTGCGAGAACCTGGACATGGTGCGCGAAGCCGTGGAGGCCGGTGCCGACATTATCATGCTCGACAACATGACCCATGACGACATGGCCGCCGCCATCGAGCTTATCGCCGGTCGCGCCAAGACCGAGTGCTCGGGCAACGTGGACGCCAGCAACATTCGCGCCCTGGCCGATCTGGGTGTCGACTATATTAGCTCGGGCGCCCTGACGCACTCTGCGCCGATCCTCGACCTCTCGCTTAAGCACCTGCGTCTGCTGGACGGTAAATAATGAACGCCCGCGAGCGTCGCCGTGCCATCATGGCCGTGCTCGAAGGAGCCAAGGAGCCCGTTTCGGGCAGCGCACTTGCCCGCGAGGTTGGCGTGAGCCGTCAGGTCGTGGTTCAGGATATTGCCCTGTTGCGTGCCGATGGGCACGATATCGTGGCGACCAACCGCGGCTACGTGCTGCAGGAAGCCGCGAGTAGCCCCGCCGTGCCCACGCGTCTTGTTAAGGTGCGCCACGGCGTGGAGCAGGCGGGCGACGAGCTTACGAGTATCGTCGACGCGGGTGGCGCCGTGCTCAACGTGATCGTCAACCATCGTGTGTACGGCAAGATCACGGCCGACCTGGACATCCGCAATCGTCGCGATGTTGAGCGCTACCTGCACGATATCGAGAGCGGCAAGAGCTTTCCACTACTAACGGTGACGAGCGGCTACCACTTCCATCGCATCGCGGCGGAGGACGAGCAGACCCTCGACGAGATCGAGGCCATACTCAAGGAGAAGGGCTACCTTGCCGATTTAATGCCCTACGAGGATGATTTGTCCTAACCCGATACTGTATTTATAAGTTGCGGTGAAATAGTTCCTACAATCGGCACCTAAGCAATGAGCCAGGAACTATTCCACCGCAACTGCCAAGGTAGCCCCGTCCCCAATTAGCTGCCTATACAAACAAAAGGAGGCCTCCGCGGCGATGCGGAAGCCTCCTTTTTTGTGCACGGTGTACTTTTGAGTGTGCAAGTGGGGGAGTTGTTACTCCTCGACGATCTCGGTGATCGCGCCAGCGGGGCAAGCGTCCTGGCAAGCGCCACAGGCGACGCAGGAGTCCTCGTCGGCGACGGTAGCGACGTCCTGGAGCTCCAGAACGCCAGCGGGGCAGGAGTCGACGCAAACGCCACAAGCGATGCACTCGTCGGCATCAATTACGGGATGAGCCATGGTAGTTTCCTCTCTGTTGACCGACGCTACAGGCGATGCGCGCCGGTTTGATTCGGGCAAAAACATACCACGGGAGCGACCGTTTGCAATACCCTCTGGCCGGCATCTTCATACCGTTCGCCGAGTATGCCAAGGTTTACTAAAAAACGCGCAGGTGGGGCCGTTGAGCTGCGCAAATGTTAGCTAAAGGTGACTTGTAATATTGAGCTATTGAGCGCGCCTGCGGAAAGGGCATCCCGTTATTTGGCCGAAAACCGGGTCGCAGTTTCCGGTTAGGCCCGCTAGCGGAAACTGCGAGCCGGCATCAGCTCTCAAAACGGGACGAGCTTTCCGCAAGGCAGCTCCAGACACCTTCGGACCCAAGCCTCAGCCATCTCTACATAGATCTCAATAGATTTGCCGAGAACTCAATCAGCGCATCTACCTGCGCATTTAAGAACCTAAACTCTCAGCAATAAGAAATCTTATATGAATTGACTTAGATTTTGTATATTCCGGCCCATAAGGGGATACACTACATCCTGAAAGACAAGCCGAAGCGCCGCGCGACAGATCGTCGAGGCGGCGCGAACGCAAAAGAGAGAGGGAATTTCTAATGAGTAAGATTCTTGGTATCGACCTTGGTACTACTAACTCCGCAATGGCCGTTCTCGAGGGCGGTTCTCCGACCATTATCGTGAACGCCGAGGGCGACCGCACCACCCCGTCCGTCGTGGGCTTCCGTGCCGACGGCGACCGCGTCGTGGGTAAGGCCGCTAAGAACCAGGCTGTCACCAACCCCAAGAACACCGTGTTCTCCATCAAGCGCTTCATGGGCCGCAAGTACTCCGAGTGCACCTCCGAGATCAAGACCGTGCCGTATGAGGTCAAGGAGGGCCAGGGTGGCCGTGCCGTCGTCGATATCGAGGGCAAGGATTACACCGCCGAGCAGGTGAGCGCCATGACGCTCGCCAAGATGAAGGCTGACGCCGAGAAGTATCTGGGCGAGACCGTCACCGACGCCGTCATCACCGTCCCGGCCTACTTCAACGACGCCCAGCGTCAGGCCACCAAGGACGCCGGTAAGATCGCCGGCCTCAACGTCAAGCGTATCGTCAACGAGCCGACTGCTGCTGCTCTTGCCTATGGCCTGGACAAGCAGGGCACCGACCAGCGCATCCTGGTCTTCGACCTGGGCGGCGGCACCTTCGACGTCTCCATCCTCGACCTCGCCGACGGCGTGTTTGAGGTTCTGTCCACCTCGGGCGACAACCACCTGGGCGGCGACGACTGGGATCAGCGCGTCATCGACTGGATGGCCGATAAGTTCCAGCAGGAGAACGGTGTCGACCTGCGTCAGGACCCCATGGCCCTGCAGCGTCTGAAGGAGGCCGCCGAGAACGCCAAGAAGGAGCTCTCCGCAGCCCAGCAGTCCACCATCAACCTGCCGTTCATCACCATGAACCAGTCTGGCCCGCTGCACCTCAACTACACGCTGACCCGCGCCGAGTTCGAGAAGATCACCCGCGACCTGCTCGAGCGCTGCAAGCAGCCTGTCACCAACGCTCTGCGCGACGCTAAGCTCAAGCTCTCCGATCTGACCGAGGTCATCCTCGTCGGCGGCTCCACCCGTATGCCCGCCGTCCAGGAGCTCGTCAAGACCATGACCGGCAAGCAGCCCAACATGTCCGTGAACCCCGACGAGGTCGTTGCCGACGGCGCTGCCGTCCAGGGCGGCGTGCTCACCGGCGACGTCGAGGGCATCCTGCTGCTCGACGTTACCCCGCTGTCGCTGGGCGTCGAGACCATGGGCGGCATCATGACCAAGATGATCGACCGCAACACCACGATCCCGACCTCCAAGACCGAGGTCTACTCCACCGCTGCCGACAACCAGACCAGCGTCGAGATCAACGTGCTCCAGGGCGAGCGCGAGCTTGCCCGCGACAACAAGTCGCTCGGTAAGTTCCAGCTGACCGGTATCCCGGCTGCCCGTCGCGGCGTGCCGCAGATCGAGGTCACCTTCGACATCGACGCCAACGGCATCGTCAAGGTCTCCGCTAAGGACAAGGGCACCGGCAAGGAGCAGCAGATCACCATCTCCGGCTCCACCGCCCTGTCCGACGACGAAGTCGATCGTATGGTCAAGGACGCCGAGGCTCATGCCGAGGAGGACAAGAAGCAGAAGGAAGAGGTCGAGGTCCGTAACCAGACCGATAGCCTGTGCTACTCCACCGAGCAGACCCTCAACGAGCTGGGCGACAAGGTTTCCGCCGACGTGAAGTCCAAGGCCGAGGCCGCTATCGCCGACGCCAAGAAGGCGCTCGAGGGTTCTGACGTCGAGGCTATCAAGGCCGCCGGCGAGTCCCTGCAGTCCGTGGCCTACGAGCTGGCCCAGGTTGTCTACGCCGACGCTCAGCAGCAGACCGACGGTGCCGCCGGCGCCCAGCCTGCCGACGATGACGTTGTCGACGCCGACTACGAGGTTGTGGACGACGAGGACAAATAATCATGTCCGCCCGTAAAGCTCGCACGGAGGCGGCCGCCGCTGGCGCCGCCCCCGTTGACTCTGAGGAGAAGGACGTGAAGATTCCCGTAGAGGCCGTTGACGATACCGTGGCCAACGAGGCCCCGGCCGCCGAGGCTGCCGAGAACCAGGTAGAGGATTCCAACAAGGAGGCGACGATGACCGAGGACGAGATGGTGGAAGCCGCTATCCGCGCCGGTGAGGAAGCCGCCGACAACGACTTTAAGCTCAAGTTCGAGCAGGCTCAGAAAGAGCTTGCCGACGTGCGCAATGAGCTCGATGCTGCGGCAGAGGCTCAGAAGGCCGCCGAGGACAAGGCAAAGGACGCCACCGAGCGTACCGCCCGTCTGCAGGCCGACTGGGAGAACTTCCGTCGCCGCACCGCCAATGAGCGTATCGCCGAGCGCGAGCGCGCGACCGAGAAGCTTGTTACCGCGCTGTTGCCGGTGATTGACGATATCGAGCGCGCGATCGACCATGCCCGTAGCCAGGAGCTTTCCGACGACTTTAAGCAGTTCGTCGATGGCGTCGATGCGGTGCATGCCAAGCTGCTCGATGTGTTTGCGCACGAGGGCGTTGAGCCCATCGACCCCAAGGGCGAGGCGTTCGATCCGCTCGAGCACCAGGCCGTGGGGCGTGTCGAGGACGCATCGCAGTACGACGAGACTGTCAACGACGTGTACCAGAAGGGCTACCGCATGGCGGATCGCATCCTGCGTTCCGCGATGGTGACGGTGACCTACGGTGGCGAGAAGCGCCCCGCACCGGAGCCCGAAGCGGCGCCCGAGGATGCTACGGCCGATACGGCCGAGAGCACCGAGGAGTAATTGAGAAGGGCCCCGGGGCAACACCCGGGGCCCTTTCTGGCCTAGTGCCATATGAAAGCATGAGCCGCCGCCCGCTGGGCGGCGGATGAAACAGGAGAGGAGCTACGATGGCTGCAGGCAAAACCTTCTATGACATCCTGGGCGTATCCAAGAGCGCCTCCGACAAAGAGATCAAGAGCGCGTTTCGCAAGCTCGCGCAAAAATATCACCCCGATGCCGGAGGCGACGAGGCCAAGTTCAAGGAGATTAGCGAGGCCTACGAGACGCTTTCGGACGAGAAGAAGCGCAAAGAGTACGACCAGATGCTCATGTTTGGCGGCATGCCGGGCGCGGGCGGCGCGTATGGCGGCGGCTACGGTGCCGGCGCTGGTGCCAGCGGCTGGGGCGACATCTTCGACAGCATCTTTAGCGGCAACGGCGCCTGGGGCAGCGATTGGGGCTCGGGCTTTGCCGGGGCTGCGGGCGCTGCCGGTGCCGGCGCTGGCCGCAGCCGCGCTCGCAAGGGCGGCGACCTGTCGCTGACCGTCGATGTGACGGCCGAGGACGCGTTTCGCGGTGTGACGCACAAGGTCACCTACCGCATTCCCTCGACAGGCGAGCAGCAGACCATTACGGTCTCGGTGCCTGCAGGCGCGGTCGACGGCGGCAAGCTGCGTTACAAACGTCGCGGCGAGTATGGCGTTGCCGGCGGCGAGCGCGGCGACCTGGTCGTGACCACGCATGTGGAGGAGCATCCGCTGTTTAGGCGCAAAGGCGCCGACGTGACCATGGAGGTACCGGTCTCGGTCTACGAGGCGGCGCTCGGCTGCACGGTGGACGTGCCCACGCCCGGCGGTGCGACGGTCCGTTTGAAAGTGCCCGCGGGTACCCAGACGGGCAAGAAGTTCCGCTTTAAGGAGATGGGCGCGCCCGATGTTAAGCACCGTGGCCGCACGGGCGCGCTGCTCGTCGAGATCAAGGTGCAGGTTCCCACGAACCTGTCCGACGATGAGCGCGATGCCATGACCAAGCTGCGCGAGGCCGACACGCGCGACTATCGCGAGAAGGTCAATCGTTACAAGGCGACGTACTAGGGCGGTCGCGGCGCACGCCCACGCCCGCGGGCTTATGATGGACGATAACGAGACGGAAAGGGGTCAGGTAGCATGGCCGAGGACAATAGGAACAAACCGCTGTACATGATCAGCGTGGCGGCCGAGCTGACCGGCATGCACCCGCAGACTCTGCGCGTCTACGAGTCCAAGGGCCTGGTGAATCCTCAGCGCTCGGGCGGTAACACGCGCCTGTATTCGCGTGCCGATATCGAGCGTCTGGAACTCATCAACCAACTGACCGACGAGGGCATCAACCTTGCCGGCGTGGTGCGCATCCTCGATATGAAGGAGCGTTCCGAGGAGCGCGAGCGCGAGAACGAGAAGCTCCGCGCTCGCGTGCGCCAGCTCGAGGACGAGCTGCACGAGTATAAGATGCAGAAGAAGATCACCGCCCTGGCCCCGCGCGACGGCTCAGTCAACCCCGAGCAAGTCATGCGCAAGCTGCTAGGTACGGGTAGCGACCTATAGCTCCGCCGACGCTGCCGGGCACTCATTGGGGACAGACTTAAATGAGTGCCCGCAGAATGAGAGTGGATAATCTCCCGTTTTTGGCCTGTTTGCAGGCTCAAAGTGGGAGATTATCCACTCTCGTCATTTCGGCGTCTAAGTCTGCCCCCGGCACCCAACTCGTTCTTTGCTTTACTGAGATAAAGTGAACGTGCAGATTCGTAACCCACTCGCAACCGTTCTATGGCACGATATTGAACGAATGTATGCTATGCGCCCAAATCGTTTTGGGCAGAGTGGGAGACAGTATGGTCAAGCTGTACGAGGACGGCATCTACCTGCGCGGCGGCAGCGAGGTTGTGCCTGCGGCCGAGGCTGCCGAGCGCGGTATTACGCAGACGCCCGAGGATGCCAAGCGCGGCACCATCGCGTATTCGATCCTCCAGGCACACAATACGTCCGGAGATCCCGAGGCACTCAAGATTCGCTTCGACGCCATGGCGAGCCACGACATCACCTTTGTCGGCATCATC
This sequence comes from Collinsella sp., assembly GCA_019414245.1. Taxonomy (GTDB): domain Bacteria; phylum Actinomycetota; class Coriobacteriia; order Coriobacteriales; family Coriobacteriaceae; genus Collinsella. The sequence continues at coordinate 83,243 of DXMK01000004.1, forward strand.
CAGACGGCGCGCGCCTCGGGCATGGAGCAGTTCCCGCTGCCTTACGTGCTCACCAACTGCCATAATTCGCTGTGCGCCGTGGGCGGCACCATCAACGAGGACGACCACGTCTTTGGCCTCTCGGCCGCCAAGAAGTACGGTGGCATCTTCGTTCCGCCGCATATCGCCGTTATCCACTCCTTTATGCGTGAGAACTTCGCGGGCTGCGGCAAGATGATCCTGGGTTCCGACTCGCACACCCGCTACGGCGCTCTGGGCACTATGGCCGTGGGCGAGGGCGGTGGCGAGCTGGCAAAGCAACTGCTGCGCGACACCTACGACGTCGCCTATCCCGGCGTCGTCGCCATCTACCTCACGGGTGCCCCGCGCCCCGGCGTCGGCCCGCACGATGTGGCGCTCGCCATCATCCGCGCTGTCTTTGCCAAGGGCTACGTCAAGAACAAGGTCATGGAGTTTGTGGGCCCCGGCATCGCGAGCATGACGACCGACTACCGCAACGGCGTCGACGTCATGACCACCGAGACCACCTGCCTGTCGAGCATCTGGGCCACCGACGAGGACACGCACGCGTTTTTGACCATGCACGGCCGCGGCGACGACTATCGCGAGCTCAAGCCCGCCGATGTCGCCTACTACGACGGTTGCGTCGAGGTCGACCTGTCGAGCATCAAGCCCATGATCGCACTGCCGTTCCATCCTTCCAACGGCTTTGAGATCGACGAGCTCAACGAGAACCTCGAGGACATCCTGCACGAGGTGGAGCTCGAGGCCGCCAAGATCGGCGAGGGCAAGACGCACTTTAGCCTGCTCGACAAGATCGTCGACGGCAAGCTGCACGTGCAGCAGGGCGTTATCGCCGGCTGCTCGGGCGGCAACTATGACTCCGTGGTCCAGGCTGCCCGCGTGCTCAAGGGCGCCAATACCGGCTGCGGCGAGTTCTCGCTGTCGGTCTATCCCACGAGCCAGCCCGTGGCGCTCGAACTTACACGCCGCGGCTACATCTACGACCTCATGGAGGCCGGCGCAATCGTGCGCACGGCATTCTGCGGCCCGTGCTTCGGCGCCGGCGACACGCCCGCCAACAACGGCCTTTCGATCCGTCACACCACGCGCAACTTCCCCAACCGCGAGGGTTCCAAGCCGGGTAATGGCCAGCTGAGCGCCGTGGCCCTGATGGACGCCCGCTCCATTGCGGCAACGGCTGCCAACGGCGGCGTCCTGACGCCGGCGACCGACCTGCCCGAGGACACTTGGGACGAGGCCTGCGAGTACACCTTTGACGACGCGCCGTACAAGAAGCGCGTGTACTGGGGCTTTGGCAAGGCGGAGCCTGCCGACGAGCTGGTCGAAGGCCCCAACATCAAGCCGTGGCCCGCGATGGAGCCGCTCGGCGACGACATCCTGCTCAAGGTTTGCTCCAAGATCATGGACCCGGTCACCACGACCGACGAGCTCATTCCCTCGGGCGAGACGAGCTCCTTCCGCTCCAACCCGCTGGGCCTGGCTGAGTTTACGCTGAGCCGCCGCGACCCGGCCTACGTGGGTCGCTCCAAGGAGGTCGACGCTGTGGAGAAGCGTCGCGTTGCCGGCGAGTCCGCGGGCGACCTGGCGGCGTTCGATGCCGAGCTTGCCGGTGTGTTTGAGGCGCTGGCCGGCGCGGGTGTCGCGGCCGATGCCAAGGCGACCGAGTTCGGTTCCATGATTTACGCCAAGAAGCCTGGCGACGGCAGCGCCCGCGAGCAGGCCGCGAGCTGCCAGCGCGTAATTGGCGGCCTGGCCAACATCGTCCACGAGTACGCCACCAAGCGCTATCGCTCCAACGTGATGAACTGGGGCATGGTGCCCTTCCAGATGGAGGCCGAGCCCAACTTTGAGGTGGGCGATTACGTCTTTGTGCCGGGTATCCGTGCCGCGCTCGATGGCGACCTGAAGGACATCGCCGCCTACGTGGTGCGCGCCGATGGTGCGGTCGAGCAGATTGAGCTCTACATTGCCGATATGACGGCAGAGGAGCGTGCCATCGTCAAGGCCGGCTGCCTGATCAACTACAACAAGTTCAAGGCCGCTGCCGAGTAGCGCACTTAATTGTCCGCCCGGGGCTTACCCTTTCCCGCCCGCTCACGCGCTTCACGAGGGCCGCGTTCGGGAAAGGGTAAGCCCCGGGCTACATTTCTGCGTTCTCGTTGGGTCTTGAGGGACGCTAATAAATAGACTTGCTTGATGCCGCCTCTGTTATCGGGGCGGCTTCTTTTTGTTGAAAACCACCACAAAGGGGGCAGGCACCTTTGTGGTGGTGGGGACGAGCTCGATGCTGTTGTGATCGTTGAGCGGCATGTTAATGGGCGGCTCTACAGAATTTCATCTGGGCTGGCGGGTTTGGTTGTTTTGGGGATGCCGAGTTTGGATGACGCGAAATCGTCAACATTGTCCTTAATTCCGTCTTTGGTGTAGACAGTGACCATATAGGTGCTGTGTCCGAATTCGCCCTTGTCGCGTGTTGCCCAGGCATCCCAGTAGGCGGCCCCGTTTCGCCCTTTGATTTTTCCGACACGGCGGAGTTCTGTTCGCTTTAATTTCTGGTTGCTATAGATGGTTCGACCGGCCTCCTCGGTGAGCCCGCACTGTCCAAGCATCTTGTCGAGGACTTGGTTCATGTGGCGCTCATCGGTGTTTGGTGCGTAGTCGTAGGCGAGGGTGATGAAGTCGAGTGGCTGGTCGTCGATTAGATAGTTTAGCGTCTGAGGTCCAAGGCAGAAATAGGGGGAGCATCCGTCGATCTGACCGAGCAGTGGCAACTTTGACTGCCAACTTCCGGTGGGAATTCCATCTTCGTAAAACACGCCGCGACAGATAAAGGAGAGCGAGGTGGCACGCGAGCTGGCGTCGACCATTCCGCATAAATCGAAGGGCGAGGTGATACCAAGGGAAAAGGGCGTGATGACGATAAGGAAGAGCATCACGATGGGTATGGCGAGAATGGCGATGACGTTGCGACCGGTGGAATGAGGCGGCTTCATATGCGCTCCTCGAGACAAAGATCTGTTGAGGATAGGCAGAAATGGATATGTTCAGAGAGCAATTCAAGTTTAATCTCATTGCGCGAGATGGTCGACCGTTAGCGTCGAAAACCACCACAAAGGTGCCTGTCCCCTTTGTGGTGGTGAGGAGCGCGCGGCTTCTTTTGGTAATAGTGTTAGCTGGCGGTATCATTAGTGCAGGTGGCGAAGGTTTGCATTGTGGGGTGTTTTGCCGTGAGCCGTTCTGCCCGTATTGGATTGATTGTCTTGGCGCTTGCGATCGCTGTGGTTGGCGCGGGCGCTGTCGGTATGGCATTTCTACCTGCTGCGGTGACGGAGCCGGTGGTCAAGCCTGTGACTCAATCTGTCGAACTTCTGACCGGCGACGACAAGCCCGAGACCATTACCGTTGATTTTGATGAGCAGCCGGCTGTGCTGGGTATTAGTAATTATCCGCGTATTCAGCTTGGGGCCATGCGCTATACCACGGATACAAGCCTGATCGATAGGGCGTCCGAGCTACTCAAGGGCAAAACATTTAAGCGTTGGTACGGATATGCGTCCTATCGGGCAAAAGCGAACGACATGGTTGGCGGATGCCACTCGTCCATCGAGCTGGACACTGCAAACGGCGCAAAGTTATGTGATGTCTCGTACGATCCGGGCTACGAGGGCAATGAGGGTCCGGGCATCTACATCATGGACGGCGATGTCGCCTATGTCATGGAGGGCGACCAGAGCGAGCTCAACGATTTTATGGGTCAGTGTATCCAAGATGCCTATAAACAGACCTGCTTGCCTGACCCGCAGACTGCACGCGATAGTGGGTCTGCCCGTACATGGCTGTTCGAGGATGAGATGCCCTGGACCGTCGAATCGGGAAGTACGGGTTCGGCGAAGGAGTAGAGACCGCGACCACCACAAAGGTGCCTGTCCTCTTTGTGGTGGTTTTCGGTCTGTCTCGATCTGTAACATCTAGGATCAAAAATGGCTGCTAGATGTTACAGATCGAGACGGTAGCGCGCCTGGGCAGCGGCGGGCTGACATCTCAGTACCCTATCCGTAATTCACTCAGAAAATCTTATATATAGAGACTTAGATTTGTGTATAAGATCGCGTAAAGCTGGCAACAATACTTCTCGAACAACGTGAAGCCGCCCCGTAGGGCGGCCGCCCCAAGAGAGGTGATTCCATGAGAATCGATAAGCTAGCAATGACGTCGCGCGAGGCGCTGCAGACCGCCATGAGCACGGCTGCCGATGCACAGGCCGGCGCGGTGGAGCCGATCCACCTGCTGTCTGCCCTGCTCGGTGCCGGCGAGCGCAATATCTCCGTGATCATCGAGCGCATCGGTGCCGACCCGGCTCAGCTCGCACGCTCCACACAAGATGCCATCGACCATGCGCCCAAGGTGTCGGGCGAGGGTCAGCAGATGGGCCTGTCCAACGAGCTCGTTCGCGTGATCGAGAAGGCCGAGAAAAAGGCCACCAAGATGGGCGACAGCTTTGTGGTGACCGAGCATCTGCTGATGGCACTTGCCGAGGACAAGGGTGAGGCGGGTCGCGTGCTGCGTGACGCCGGCGTGACCAAGGAGCGCATCGAGCAAGTCTACGAGGAACTGCGCGGCGATGACCGCGTGACGTCTGCCGAGGACAAGACGCAGTTTGAGGCGTTGGAGCAGTACGGTCGCAACATCTGCGATCTGGCTCGCGCCGGCAAGCTCGACCCGGTCATCGGCCGTACCGACGAGATCCGTCGTACTATTCAGGTTCTGTCCCGCCGCACCAAGAACAACCCCGTGCTTATCGGCGAGCCGGGCGTCGGCAAGACGGCCATCGTCGAGGGCATTGCTCAGCGAATCGTGGCCGGCGACGTACCGAGCACCCTGCGCGACCGCGACCTCATCGAGCTCGACATGAGCGCGCTGGTCGCCGGCGCCAAGTACCGCGGCGAGTTCGAGGACCGCTTGAAGGCCGTGCTCAAGGAAGTGCAAAAATCCGAAGGCAAGGTCATCCTGTTCATCGATGAGCTCCATACCATCGTGGGCGCGGGTGCCACCGAGGGCTCCATGGACGCCGGCAACATCCTCAAACCGGCGCTCGCTCGTGGCGACCTGCACGCGATCGGCGCGACCACGCTCGACGAGTACCGCAAGTACATCGAGAAGGACGCGGCGCTCGCCCGTCGTTTCCAGACCGTGATGGTCAGCGAGCCTACCGTCGAGGACACCATTTCAATCCTGCGTGGCCTGAAGGAGAAGTACGAGATCTTCCACGGCGTACACATCACCGATAGCGCGCTCGTGGCTGCCGCCGACCTCTCCGACCGCTACATCGCCGACCGCTTCCTGCCCGACAAGGCTATCGACCTGGTCGATGAGGCCGCGAGCCGCCTGCGCATGGAACTCGACAGCATGCCGGTCGAGATCGACGCCACCACGCGTCAGCTCACCCAGCTGCAGATCGAGGAACAGGCGCTCATGAAAGAGACCGACGACGCCTCTAAGGAGCGTTTGGAGGCTCTGCGCCAAGAGATTGCCGAAGTCCAGGAAAAGCTCAACGTGCAAAAGGCCGGCTGGCTCAACCAAAAGAACGCCATCGACCACGTGCAGGAGCTTAAGGGCCAGCTTGACGCGGCCAAGAGCGAAGAGGAGCGCGCGACGCGCAACGGCGATCTGGGCCGTGCGTCCGAGCTTCGCTATTCTGTGATCCCGGGTCTGCAGCAGCAGATTCAGGATTCCGAGGCTGCGCTCGAGGCGCAAAAGCAGCAGGACGGCGAGGGCCTCAACGAACAGGTGACCTCCGACGAGATCGCCGAGGTCGTGAGCGCCTGGACCGGTGTGCCCGTGTCCAAGATGATGCAGGGCGAGCTCGACAAGTTGAAGGGCTTGGAGGGCGAGCTGCATAAGCGCGTTATCGGTCAGGACGAGGCCGTCTCCGCTGTAGCCGCGGCCGTGCGTCGCAGCCGTGCGGGTCTCTCCGACCCAGACAAGCCCATCGGCAGCTTCTTCTTCCTGGGCCCCACCGGCGTAGGCAAGACCGAGCTCGCCAAGGCGCTGGCCGAGTGCCTGTTCGATGACGAGCGCGCGCTCGTGCGTATCGACATGTCCGAGTATATGGAGAAGTTCAGCGTCCAGCGTCTGATCGGTGCGCCCCCGGGATACGTGGGCTATGACGAGGGCGGCCAGCTCACCGAGGCCGTGCGCCGTCGTCCCTACTCCGTGATCTTGCTCGACGAGATGGAGAAGGCTCATCCGGATGTCTTTAACGTGCTGCTGCAGGTGCTCGACGACGGCCGTTTGACCGACGGTCAGGGTCGCCAAGTGTCCTTCAAGAACACGATTATCATCATGACGTCCAACGTGGGCTCCAAGGCTATCGCCGATCTGTCCGGCAAGGACGAGGAGGAGATGCGCCATCAGGTTGACGGGGCCATGGCTCAAACCTTCCGCCCCGAGTTCCTCAACCGTATCGACGATATCGTGGTGTTCCATCCGCTCGGCATGGCGCAGATCGAGAAGATCGTCGACATCCAGCTCGCCGACGTCCGCGCGCGTCTGGCCAAGGAGCGCATGACGCTGGCCATCACCCCGGCGGCCAAGCAGATGCTCGCCGTGGGCGGCCTGGACCCGGTCTTTGGTGCCCGTCCGCTCAAGCGTCTCGTGCAGCGCGAGGTCGTGGATGCCATTGCCGCCGCTATCATCGACGGTACGGTGCGCGAGGGCGATCAGGTGACGGTCGATGTCGACAAGGACGGCGGTTTTACCGTCGTGTGCGACAACACGCCGACGCCGATATACGAGGCGCCCGAGGAATAGCTGAGCTCAAGCAAAGGGGCGGCGGGATTTACCCGTCGCCCCTTTTTCATGCTGCGTCGAATGTGCCGGGCAGTCTAGGCGTAGATGATCTCCAAGTTGGGGGCAAGCTCGGCAAGTCGCTGCCTCGTGTCCGCATCGACACCGGTGTCGGTGATCAGGCAGTTAATCTCATTGAGGTCAAGGGCGTGAACCAAGCCGATGACGCCGATTTTCGATGAGTCCATGAGGGTTATGCGTCGGTCGGCAGCGTTCGCGATGGCGCTCACCATGTTCGCCTGCTCCAATCGATGCGCCATAAATCCTTTTGAAAACGAGAAGGTATTGGTTCCCATGAAAGCAGTGGGAACAAAGTACTCGTTAAGCAGCCGGATAGTCTCGTTGCCCTGTGTGTAGTGATAGCCAAATCTCAGTTGTCCGCCCAGGAGAATGACCTCGCTGTCCACCAGCAATTCTTCGGCAAGTATCGCGTGAGATAGGTCGTTCGTGAGAACCGTGAGATTCTTGCGGCCCTTGAGAGCGCGTAGCATGCAGCCCGTTGTTGTTCCCGATTGAAGAAAGAACGTGTCGCCGTCGCGCACCATTTTCGCCGCAGCGTAACCGATGCGGCGTTTTTCGTCTTGGGCCGTCGAAGAAGCGTCTTCAAACGAAAGTTCGCGAGAATTGGGGTTCGGTAAGATCGCGCCGCCATGGGTTCGCCTGAGAAGTCCTCTGCCTTCGAGAGCCCGCATATCCTTTCGAATGGTCGCTTCCGAAACACCGAAGCGCTCGCTGAGGTCAACAATGCGAACAGTGCTGTTCGCATTGAGTAAGTCGAGTATTTCTTCCTGCCGTTCTTCCAGGTAATAGGGACGCGGTTCACTCATAAGAACTCCCAGGGCTTGTTGTGGGACAAGGCTTGTTACCTTCAGTTTTACCAGAACAACAATTCCTGAAATGAAATAAAACAACTCTAAACAAAACATATCGAACGTTCGGGGCAGGTTTTCGACCGTTCGCGGTAGCAGACGTCAATTCCGAAACAAAGCAAAACAAAACGCAATATAATGAACTCGCAAAATGTTGCGTTTGGAGAAAGCCAAACAGCGATGGTCTGCCTGAGGAAAGGAGAACAGATGCTCGTCAGTATGAGAGATATCTGCAACATCGCCGAACAGAACAATATGGCGGTCGCTGCAGTAAATTCCGCGAGTCTTGAGGCCGTCCGCGCCGCTGTGGACGTGGCGGAGGAAACAGGTTATCCGATTATCATCCAGCATGCCGAGGTTCACGAGTCGCTGGTGCCGATTGACGTGGTGGCTCCGCTGGTTACAGCACTGGCTGAGCGCTCGAGTGCGCATATCTGCCTGAATCTGGATCATTGTGAGAATCTATCCTATGCTCGTCGTGCGTTGGAGCTCGGTTTCACGGGCGTCATGTTCGACGGTTCTGCACTTTCCTACGAACGTAATGTTGAGCTTTCCCAGTACGCTGCCCAGATGTGCGCCGACTTTGGTGCAGGCCTTGAGTGCGAACTTGGTTCTATGGGGTCGCGTGAGGGTGGCGATCCTGATGCTGGGTCCACGGCGGAAGAGGCGGGCGCCATCTATACCGATCCTGACCAGGCGCGTGACTTCGTTGAGTCCACGGGGCTCGATATCCTGGCCTGCTCGTTCGGAACGGTGCACGGCCTGTATAAGGGCGAGCCCCATTTGAACATTGACGTTCTGACCGACATTCGCAGCTGTGTGAACGTGCCACTTGTCATGCACGGTGGCTCCGGTGTTTCCGACGAGGATTACGCTCGTGCCATCAATGCCGGCATCCGCAAGATTAACTACTACACGTATGGCGTTAAATATGCCGGCGATGCCGTGCGCGCCATGGTTGATGAAAAGACTGAGGGACATCCGGATGCTCCGATCTATTGGCACGATATGACGGCAGTCGCGTTCGAGAGCCTGCGCAGCACATTCGAGCATGTCGTGCGAGTATTCGCCAATGGCGCGGCTCCTTTGGCTTAAGGGGTGTGCTATGAAGAAAATTTTAGTTGCAACCCACGGACGCCTAGCAAGTGGCGTCAAAAGTGTGGCTGAGGTGCTGCTTCATGATGATAGCGCCATAACCGTCGTTGATTGCTATGTGGACGAATCGGATCCCAATGAGCAGATCGCAGAGTTTATCGATGGCGTGAGGCCAGAGGACGATGCGTTGATCGTTACCGATCTTTTGGGCGGGAGCGTCTGCAACATGGTTACGGCCATGCAGCCGGAAAAGCACGGCATCGTACATGTGACCGGTTTCAACATCGCGTTAATTCTCGAACGCCTGATTACGGGCGAGGCGTTCACGCCCGAGTATATCGACAGCGTAATCGCGCAGGCATCGACCTCCATGCGGCGTGTGGTCCTGCGGGCAGGCGGGGCGACAGATACCGATGACGATTTCTTTGGATAGGAAGTGGTCCGCTTTGGCGGGCGGAGCGAAGACGAAAGGAGAACGAAATGATCGTTCAGCTGCGAGTGGATGACCGCCTGGTTCACGGACAGGTCACGCTCATGTGGGGAAAGGAGCTGAGCACCAAGGGTATTTTAGTCGCGAATGACGCTGCGGCCCAAAATGAAACCCAGTCGTCGACGCTCAAGATGGCTTGCCCGAGTGGGCAGAAGCTTCTCATCCGTACAATAGACGACGCTATCAAGATTGCTAACGATCCGCGTGCGGGCGAGATGCGCATCTTCGCCCTTACTGGGAACATCGCCGATGCACTCAAACTAGTGAAAGGGGCTCCCGGTAGGATCGGCAGCGTGAACGTTGCGAATGTCGGCCGCTTCGATCGAAGCGACGATGCAGCCAAGGTGCTGCTGACAACGGGTGTAACGCTCAATCCAGACGAGGTGGCTGCAGCGCGCGAGCTGTGTGAGCAAGATCTGCCGGTGTTTCATCAGGTCGGCGTTACAGACGGTAAGGTCAAGGTTTCCGACCTGCTGGCAAAGCTCTAAGGAGGGATTGATATGCTGACGACTGCGCTCTTGGCATATTTGGCAGCTTTTATCTGCTATTTCGTCCAATGGACGTTTGGACAGCCCATGATTGACCAGCCCCTGGGCGTGGGTCTTGTGGCGGGCATTATCTTTGGCGATGTTACCGCAGGCATTATCATCGGTGCTGCGCTCCAGGCTATTTTCATCGGAAGCGTCAACGTGGGCGGTGCGACTTCGGCTGATACGGTGGCAGGAACGGTGCTCGCTGTGTGCTTCGTGGTCGTGTCTGGCATGGAGCAGGGCGTAGCGATTCCGCTCGCGGTGGCTGCGGCTATTTTTGCGAACATCATCTACTCGCTCGTTCTCAACGTGCTCATGTCTTTCTGGGCTCCTGTTATTGATTGGGCCGCGAACTCGGGTGACAGTAAGAAGCTCTTCATCTGCCATTTTGGCGGCGCCGTAGTCATGAACGGTCTATTCGCCATCCCGACGTTTTTGGCGGTGTGGGTCGGTGCCGAGCCGGCATCGCAGCTTATGAATATGGTGCCGCAGGCGGTCCTGAACGGGTTCAATGCTGCATCCGGCCTGCTTCCCGCCGTGGGCATGGCGCTACTTCTGCGCATGCTCTGGGATAACAAGATTGCAATTTATTTCCTGCTCGGCTTCGTGCTCTTCCAATATCTCAACATGCCCATGGTCGCAATTGCCGCCGTCGGTGCAGTGATCTTGGTCGTTACGGCCCTGCGTGACCTTGAAAATCTCGACCTGCGCAACCAGATTAAGGCCTTGCGCGAATCGGGCGTCGCAGCTGGTGCCCAGTCCGTCGCCGAGCTCGAAGAGGAGGATTTCTTCGCATGAGTACCACCGATACCGCAAGCGAGAAGATCAGCATCTCCACTAAGGATCTTTCCGCTGAAGACCGTAAGATGCTGCGCGGCATCTTCTTCCACTCGTTCAACGTCTTTGCCCATTACGGCGGCGGCGCTCGCGGAGGCGCTTCAGGCTTCATGTGGTCCATCTGGCCTGCCATCGAGCGTTTCTACCCGGATAAAGAACAGCGTCGCGATGCCCTGGTACGCCATTCGACCTGGTATAACATCACGTCAAATGTCGGTACGTTCTGCATGGGCCTTGTTGCCTCGATGGAGAAGGAGAACGCGGCCGAGCCTGATTTCGATACGCATTCGATCGACTCGGTCAAAGCTTCGCTCATGGGTCCCATGTCGGGCATCGGCGATGCAATCTTCTGGGGCGTTATCCGTGTTATCGCGGCCTCGGTCGGTATGGCGCTGTGCTCTCAGAACGGATCGCTTCTGGGTCCGATCGCGTTTCTGCTCATTTACAACATTCCGTCGTGGATTACGCGTTGGGTGCTGACGGTTCTTGGGTATCGCGTCGGTTCGAGCTTCATCACCAAGATCTACGAGAGCGGCTTGATGGGTATTGTAACCAAACTCTCAAGCACGCTCGGCCTGCTGATGATCGGCGCCATGGCTGCCTCGTTCGTTAAGTTCAACTGCGCGATCTCAATTCCGATGCCCGAGGGCGATCCGGTCATGATCCAGACGTATCTCGATACGATCTTCATCGGCCTGATTCCGCTGCTGTACACCCTGGGTTGTTTCAAGCTGCTCAAGAAGAACACCAACGTGAACTGGATCATTATCGGCACCATGATCATTGGCCTGGTGCTTGGCCTGACGGGGATTTGCTAGTTGCTGCAAGTTTCAAGACGATGTTTACCCGCCCGAGTGTGCCTAAGGTGCGCTCGGGCGGGCTTGCGTTGGGTTTAAAGCAATGTATACACTGTCTGCGCCGATACGCGTAGACGATTCGTAAGCACGTGTGCGCTCTGGATACCGCATCCCGCGGTATCCATGCATTACGATGGCCGTAATCAGTCATAGTGTAAGAATGGAATTCAAGCCACACGGAAAGGTGCATGCCATGGATAGCAAGGACGAGTGCAAGCAGCCCCTGCGCGAGAAGAGGGAGACGAAAAAGCCCACCGATCCCTACATTCGTGCCGAGAACGAGGATGACGACGGCTACGATCCTTATAGCGATCGTCGCCCCGAGCGCGAGCCCCTCTTCGAAGCCGACCCCTGGCGTTAAGTAGCTGATTTGGGACGGGGCTTTTTTAGCTACTTTGTTTTCGGCTAGAGGCGTTCATGCCTGCCCCCTCGGCCGCTCGATATCCTCCGGGAGGGGCCACTAATAGAAAACTTGCTTATCCATTAATCAAGATACGCATAATCTTGCTCTCCTGCTAATCAAGAATCGTTATAATCTTGATTAGCAGGAGAGCAAGATTGGAGAATTATGGCATTCAACGACTTGGTGGCTCAAAAAATAAAGGACTTTGAGCAACAGGGGATTCCGCAGGTCTTTGAGCGCGACCTTGATCTGGGCAACCCGCAGGAGCCAAAGCGCGACAACATCGTATATGTGATTGTGGGCGCCCGTCGTTGTGGAAAGACGTATCGCCTGTATCAGGAGATACGGCGGCTTCAGGGCCAAGGCGTCGAGCTTGACCGGATGCTATATTTCAATTTTGAGGATGAGCGCTTGCGTCCGTATGAGCCATCGCTACTAGCGGACGTGCTCGATACATTCTATGCACTATATCCTGCTGCTCGAGGCGAGGGCGCCTACCTTTTCTTTGACGAGATCCAGGAAATACCCGAATGGGGTGCGTTTCTGCGACGCGTGGTCGATACGGAGAAGGCGACCGTTTACGTGACGGGATCTTCTTCTAAGATGCTGTCCTCAGAACTTAAGAGCGAGTTCAGGGGCCGTTCTCTTGTGCGAGAGCTTTTTCCGTTGAGTTTTTCGGAATACGTCCGATATAAGACGGGGAGCGTTCCTGAGTCGAACGCGCCCTTCTCCTCAAGCGCTGCAGCGTTGCTCCGACACCATCTGGTCGGATATCTCGAGCGAGGGGGATTCATCGCGACACTTGAGCAGACGCCCGCAGACGCGATTCAGCTGCTACAGGAATATGCGTCGCGAACGGTCGCTATGGACGTTGTGGAGCGTTACGACGTCAAGAGCCCTCGTTTGGCCTCACTGTTTCTGACGCGGTGTATGGCATCTTCGGGACGAGAGCTGTCGGTGAACAAGGTGTACAACGAGTTCAAGAGCAGGCAGATACCCGTCAGTCGTAATTCGCTCAGCGACTTACTTGAGTATTACGAGGACGCCTACCTGCTGTTTTCTGTGCCGGAGTTTACGCGTTCACTTGCAAATAATACGCGGTCTGCGTCTAAAGTCTACGCTGTCGATCCTGCGATGTTTGGAGCATTCTCTCCCGCATCGGCATTGGACCAGGGCCAGAGGCTCGAGACTGCGGTGTTCAATGCGCTCAGAAGAAGGACTCCTGCGGTGCGGGTCGGTTCGGTCTGCCGCCTACTGGTCAAGGAGAAGAATAAAAGCCATGAGGTTGACTTTGTGGCTGGGGATGCACTTCTCATGCAGGCTTATAGCCTGACTCAGGTGAGTGTGGATATGGCAAGCGAGAAAACGCGCGAACGCGAAATTGCAGCCCTCGATGCCTCGATGGCCCAGTTTGATCTTGGCGAGTCGGTAATCGTTACTATGGATGAACAGGCCGATATTCCATGTGAACACGGTGTGGTACACGCTGTGCCCGCATGGAAGTGGCTCCTTGCCTAATCATCTACGGATCTGTGGGGCCAGGACCTCCTGGCCCCTTCATCACGGTTGGGGAGTACCATGATGCGCCCGGCTAGTCCTGGGCCTTGATGCTCGGCAGCAGAATCTGGGCGATGTAGTCGCATTCGAGCTTGGTGGCAGCGTCGGCCTTGCCGTCTTTGCCGACCAGCACGCTCTTGATCTGGCTGTAGGTGTAGCGGTTGCCGGTCGTAAGCTCGACAAGCTCAATGGCTGTGTCCATGGGATAGGTCGACACGGGGTTCTGCGTGCGCCCGTTGATGGTCTGGGGCACCACGTACGGATAGACGGGGCCGCTGGCGTAGACGGTATAACCGTTGCCTAGATTGGCCGCACCCAAAACCGTATCGCCCTCATCGGGCGTAAAGCTCTCGCCCTCGCGCACCGCGACGAGCGTCACAATCGGCGTATCGCTGTCGCCGGCAAGATAGATGCATAGCGTGCTGCCATTTTGCCAAGTCTCGACCTTGCCGTACCATTCGACGGGGATATCGAGCTGGTAGAGGTCGGTTGCCTTGTGACGGGCGTCGGCATCACGGGCTGCCTGTGCCTTTTGCGCGCTCAGGGCATTGACGGCGGCGTCGCGCCGCGCGGTTGCCGCCTGCTGGAGCACCTTGGCGGTGGCGGCGGAGCTCGCGCCTCCCTCCTCGGCATATTTGGCGGCGGCATCGATCTGGTCGTCGGTTACCGTGTCGGCCGAAGGCACCTTGAGTTTAAAGGCAGCCTGGGCACTTAAATCCTGTCCATCGCTCTTAACGGTGACCTGCGTCTTGGTGGTCGGGACGGTATAGATGGTGCCGTCGGCCGCGATGGGGGAGGCAGCGATGGAGAGCGTGTAATCGCCGGGCAGCAGTTTGATGCCGCGGCCGTGCTCGTCAACGTAGAGCGTTTCGCTCACAGAAGAGCCGTCGGAGTCCTGGCCACTCACCTGCACGGGGATCTTTGAGCCGGTGGAGCAGTCGAGTCCCGCGGCATGTACGCCAATTTGCACCGACATCATGGTATGGGCGTTTGCGGCAACTACGGCGGCCTGCTCTTGCTGGTATCCGTTCCAAGCCGCATAGCCCGCGCCGCCGGCGACGAGCGCGACGGCCACGACACCGGCGACCATCAGATTGCGGCGCTTGGGCGACATCTTACGATGACGAACCTCGGCTTCGTGTGCCGAGGGAGCGGACGGCAGGGGAATATCTCCCATGGCGATGGTCTCGTCGACGACTGGCGCAGAGCCCAAGCCGGGGAGCTCGCGGGTGAGCGATTCGTCGACGGGCAAGTCGCCAAGCAGGGAGGTCTCATCTCCCGCGTTGGGTTCCGGTTGGCCATTGCCCTCGTCATCGCCTTTTTCGACATCGGCTTCATCGCGAGCATCCTCGACGTCGTCGCCCGTATCCGGTATGCCATCGCCCGCCGCGTCCTGCATGTCGACGATTGTCTCGTCAAACGCAACTTCGTCCAGCGAAAACCGGTCTAGGCTCTCCAGGGCCTCGGCGCACGCTTCTGCATCTTGGGCCGCATCCTCTTGGCCCATCGTCTCATCTTTCATATATCCCCCAAGCTCAATATCGGGACAACACTGTACCCAAAAATGGAGCCATATAAAGCGCATGCGAAATATAAGATCCGATTTAACCCGAGCGCATCGTTCAGTCGCATCCTCGCGGCAGCAAAAAGCCCCCGGAACGCGGACGAATCACATTCCGGGGGTTCTGCAATGCGTTGAGTTGCGCGGAGCCGGCTACGCGGCTTCGTACTCAAGCGATGTTTGCGCCAGGCGCGTTACTCGGCGTGAGCGTAATCAACCTTGGCGCGACGAGCGGTAGCCTTCTCCCAATCGCTGGTGCCCTCAAAGACATCCTGCTTGTAGGGATTGCGGCCGAGCTTCTTGGCACGGTAGGCGATGTAGATGATTGCGGCGACGTTGGCGATCAGCGCGGCGACCGAGACCGCGGTAGCGGCGCCGGGGTCGAGCGTGGAGTGGGTCACAAAGATGGACTCCTCCTGGAAGTACGGGAATACCTGGGCAAACATGCACCAAATAGCCAGCGTAAAGGCACGGTTCTGGATCCAGCCGCCCTTGTTCCAGATAAAGGCGGCGACGGTGGGCGCCAGCAGCAGTGCAAAGCCGCAGAACCAGGAGTGGGTGGGCAAGCAGTTGTAGGTGTAGCAGAAGTTCCAGATATCGTAGGCGATGATGTAGACCCAGGTCATGTCGGGCCACAGCATGTCGGTCTTGTCCTCAGAGGCGTAGACACTCCACCAACCGGTCATGCAGAAGATGTTGATGATACCGGCGATGCCGTTGAACACGTTGTTCCAGCCGGCGAGCTGCGTGGCGCCCTCGGAGGTGACCCAGGTGGACTCGCCCAGGACAAAGAAGTGATAGGCGCTCTCAAAGTCGGACACGACGGCGATCATGATGTTGATGGCGACGATCAGAAACGGCCACGCGCGGAACCAATGCGCCTTGCCGATCTTGCCCCACTGGTACTTAATGGCAATGAAGCCCCAGCAACCGGCCAGCGCCGCGTATACCTTGGCGTAGTGGAACCAGCTGTTCTGGTACACATGGGTGGGGTTGGTGAGCGCCCACTCGGCACCCTGTGAGACGCCGATGGCGATAGCGACGCAGTAGATGGTCATGGCCAGCGGAGCCACGCCAAAGATGATGGCCGCGCCCAGCTTGGTGCGGCGGCCGACCTCGTTGAGCACGATCAGGCCAATAAAGACCATGGCCCAGCCGGCCCAGTGGATAAGGGTATTGCTACCCTAAACATCGAACAGCATGCTGCTCTCCTTTCACAAGCCCGCGGCCCCTCTTCTGATCGCGGGCAGTTTGGCCAAATGTCGTCAGTTCTGGGGCTTGCGCTCCTGATACTTGGCGGTATAGCCCTCGATATGGAGCGTCGAGGCGATGATTTCCTTGACTGTCTCGTCGGGCACATCGGGGTGCGTGCGGATATACATCAGCAGCCCCATGATGAGGGTGTAGAACGTCTCGTAGACATGGTCGATGCGTAGCTCGTGATGGGCGACAAAATCCACCACGGTGGTATCGCAGATATACTGCGCCACGCGCTGGACCACGTTGTGCAAAAAGCCGCCGTAGAGCGCGCCGCTGCTCGAGGTGAGCGTGCTCGGCAACTCGTGGCCGCTCACGACCAGGCGCTTAAAGAGCGGAGCAACGGTGTCGAGTGCGCCTTCGATGTCGCCAACCGTGCGGCTGGCGTTCCACTGCTCGAGCTCGGCGATAAAGCCGTCGATTGCCTCGTCCATAACGGCGGTGACGGCGGCATCCATATCGGCAAAGTAGTGGTAGAACAGCGAACGCGCGCAGCCAGCCCGCTTGGTCACGGCCGATACCGAAAGATGGGACACACCAAGCTCGGCGCTCACGGCGCGCACAGCGGCGAGGATCTCGCGACGGCGCTCGTCGCCCGTCAGGCGTTTTGCCGCGCTATCGGATGCGGGGACGGCATCGACCACAGAGATATCTGCTGCGTTGTTGCCCATGTTTTGCCGCCTTTCATCCTCTTTTGCCTGACCGTTCGCCTAACAGTCTTGAATATTGTTGACGGTTCGTCAATACTGTTTTTGACACAATGTCAACAATAGCGGGTGAACGGCATGGGGGCATGTCGAACCCGTACAAAGAGGGGCGCCGCGGTCTCGCCGGGCTGTGGCAAGAGAAGGGACGACTATGATTCTCAGCGGACCGGGGATTAGCTATACCGAGCCCGATATCGGCGCGGAGTTCGTGCCGCCGATACCGGAGCATCCGCGCGAGGCCATCGTCAAACTGTGTGAGCACTGCACCAACCGCCTGCTGCACCGCGACGAGCTGCTGGGCTACGAGTACTGGTCGTTTGCCGAGGCCGCAACCGACGAGCAGGCCGAAGTGCTCTGCAAGATGAAGATGCGCCGTCCCTATACGCTGCCCGAGATGGTCAAGCTCACCGGCATGCCCGAGGCCGATATCGAAAAAATGCTCGACGACATGAGCTACACGGGTCTGCTCGAGTACAACTGGGAAAACCCCGAGCGCGCCAAGCAGTGGGTGCTGCCCATGCTGGTGCCGGGTTCCGCCGAGTTCCTCAACATGCGCGTGAGCCAGCTCGAGGAGCATCCGGTCTATGCCAAGTTCTTTGAGCAGGCGTCCAAGGGACCGCTGTCCAAGGCCACGCCGATGGTGCCGCCCGGCGGTGCCGGCATCGGCATGCATGTCATTCCGGTCGAGAAGGCCATCGATGCTGCGAGCACCTCGGTGCCGATCGAGCATATCGAGCATTGGCTCGACAAATACGAAGGTAAGTATGCCGCTAGCACCTGCAGCTGCCGCGCGAGCCGTCGCGTGATGGGAGAGGGCTGCGCCGACGACCCGGCCGATTGGTGCATCGCCGTGGGCGATATGGCCGACTACGTGGTCGAGACCGACCGCGGCCATTATGTGACGCGCGAGGAGGTCTACGACATCCTGCGCCAGGCCGAGGACAACGGCTTTGTGCACCAGATCACCAACATCGACGGTGAGAACAAAATCTTCGCCATCTGCAACTGCAACGTCAACGTGTGCTACGCCCTGCGCACTTCGCAGCTGTTCAACACGCCCAACCTGTCGCGCTCGGCCTACGTCGCCAAGGTCGAGAAGGACAAGTGCGTGGCCTGCGGTCGCTGCGTTGAGGTGTGTCCGGCCGGCGCCGCCAAACTGGGCCAGAAGCTCTGTAGCAAAAAGGCTGGCGGACAGGTGCCCGAGTATCCGCGCCAGGAGCTGCCCGATGCCACCAAGTGGGACCACACCAAGTGGTCGCCCAACTACCGCAACGACAACCGTATCGAGACGCATGAGTCCGGCACCGCTCCCTGCAAGACGGCCTGCCCCGCGCACGTTGCCGTTCAGGGCTATTTGAAGCTCGCGGCGCAGGGCCGCTATGACGAGGCGTTGGCGCTCATCAAGCGCGAGAACCCGTTGCCCGCTATCTGCGGCCGTGTGTGCAACCGCCGCTGTGAGGATGCCTGCACCCGCGGTCGCGTGGACGAGGCCGTGGCCATCGACGAGGTCAAGAAGTTTATCGCCCAGCGCGATCTGGATGCCGCGACTCGCTATGTCCCACCTGTGGTGACCCCGACGCGTGCCGGCGGCTTCGACCAGAAGATCGCCATCATCGGCGCCGGTCCGGCCGGTCTGTCCTGCGCCTTCTATC
Organism: Collinsella sp.; assembly: GCA_019414245.1. Taxonomy (GTDB): domain Bacteria; phylum Actinomycetota; class Coriobacteriia; order Coriobacteriales; family Coriobacteriaceae; genus Collinsella. The sequence continues at coordinate 101,928 of DXMK01000004.1, forward strand.
TGGCCGAGAAGGGCTACAAGCCCGTCGTGTTCGAGAAAAACGAGCGCCCGGGCGGCATGCTCACCTACGGCATTCCCAGCTTTAAGCTGCAGAAGGACGTTATCGAGGCCGAGGTCGAGGTCATTCGCCTGATGGGCGCCGAGTTCCGCTATGGCGTGGAGGTCGGTCGCGATGTGACGCTCGACGAGCTTCGCGCGCAGGGCTTTAAAGCCTTTTACGTGGCCATTGGCTGCCAGGGTGGCCGCCTTGCCGGTATTCCGGGCGAGGATGCCGAGGACGTGACCGTGGCCGTCGACTTTTTGCGCGAGGTCAACAGCGGCAAGATCGACGCGCTGCCCGGGCGCACCATCGTGGTGGGCGGCGGCAACGTGGCCATCGATGTCGCGCGCAACGCCTGCCGTCTGGGTTCCGAGCACGTTGAGATGTTCTGCCCGGAGAGCGAGGTCAAGATGCCTGCCAGCGAGGAGGAGCGTCGCGAGGCCATTGAGGACGGCGCGCACATTAGCTGCGGCTGGGGCCCCAAGGAGATTCACCTGGACGAGGCCGGTCGTGTGTGCGGTATCACCTTTAAGCGCTGCACGCGTGTCTTTGACGACGAGGGCCGTTTTGCGCCCGAGTATGACGAGAACGACTTGCGCCGTGTCGATGCCGACCGTGTCGTCATGTCGATTGGCCAGTCCATTGTGTGGGGCGACCTGCTGGCTGGCTCCAAGGTGGAGCTCGGCCGCAGCCAGGGTGCCCTTGCCGATCCGCAGACGTACCAGACCGCCGAGCCCGACATCTTTGTGGGCGGCGACGTCTACACCGGTCCCAGCTTTGCTATCGACGCCATCGCCGCCGGTCACGAGGCCGCCGTGTCCATCCATCGCTTTGTGCAGCCGGGCTCCACGCTCACCATCGGCCGCAACCAGCGCCGCTACACCGCGCTTGACCGCGACGATGTTGTGATTGAGAGCTATGACAACGCAAGCCGCGAGGTGGCACGTGTCGACCGCGAGCGCGAGAAGGCTGCGCCCTTTAGCGAGTACGTCGAGACCTTTACCGAGGAGCAGGTGCGCGCCGAGACCGCTCGCTGCTTGGGCTGCGGTGCCTCGATCGTCGACCCCAACAAGTGCATCGGCTGCGGCCTGTGCACCACCAAGTGCGCGTTTGACGCCATCCATCTGGATCGCGACCGCCCCGAGTGCTCCACGATGGTCAAATACGAGCAAAAGCTCCCCAGCCTCGGCAAGTACGCTTTGAAGCGTGCGATCAAAATCAAATTTGGGAAGAAATAAAAAACGCAACAAACAAGAGAACGGCGTAGAGAACGGTTGGACAGCGAGCGAGTCCCAGGCGTGGCGAGGTGCCTTGAAAGAGGAGGGCATAGGGCTTTTGCCCATGCCCGACGATTGAAAGGCAGATCGTCCGTCTGGGGCTCGCGCAGCGTCAAGTCGACCGCCGTTCGTTAGAACGGCGGAAGAAAAAGTGCATGAATTAGGAATCGTCTATCACATCATTCGCGATGTCGAGAATGTGGCGCGCGCCAATGGCGTGAGTCGCGTTTCGAGCGTGACGCTGCTCCTGGGCGAGGTCTCGGGCGTCGTTCCCGATCTGCTGCTTGATGCTTGGCGCTGGGCGGCAGATAAAAAGCCTATCACGCAGGGCGCGGAGCTTATTGTGGAGCCTGTCGAGGCCGTGACGCATTGCGAGGCGTGCGGCTGCGACTACGCGACGGTCGAGCACGGCAAGACCTGCCCCCATTGCGGTAGCGGCGAGACCTATCTGCTGCAGGGCCAGGAGGTCATGATCAAGCAGATCGAGACCCCCGACGAGGACCCGACAGACGCTGCCCCCGACGGCCTATCCGATGCCCCCGATGCCGTCGACGCCGCCAACCCCCTCCACATCGCCTAACTTAGTCGTTGGGGACGTTCTTAAACGACTAGTCATTAAAGAACGTCCCTAACGACTACTTTGCTAGATCATATTTCTTACCATTAGTCAAGCACCATCTGTTTAAACGAAATAGCCTCAACGCGAGCACATTTGTGTCTGTTTAAAACCGGCAATAATGAACAGCGTGCTCAATTCGGTCATGTAAATAGATCAGCTATCAATCCTCAGCAGCAAATCAGCCAAAATACTGGAATGTAATCAGCTTGTAACAAAACAAGACGTTTAAACAAATAATGCTACCTTTTGCAGTTTTTCAAACAATTCTGCTGTATTTGCAGCTATACTCCATAACTGTCGTGTAGGAATTACGTAGACAAAAAGGAGGTTATGTGATGGTAAGTATTGTTCTTGCTAGCCATGGTGACTTGGCGGCTGGAATCAAGCAGACGGGCTCGATGGTCTTTGGCGATCAGCCGTCTGTTGCCGTGGTCTCGCTCGAGCCGAGCATGGGCCCCGACGACTTCCGTGCCAAGGTCGAGGAGGCAATCGCTTCCTTCGAGGACCAGGAGCAGGTGCTCTTCCTCGTTGATCTGTGGGGCGGCACGCCGTTCAACCAGATCAGCGGGCTCATCGAGGGCCACGATTCCTGGGCTATCGTCACCGGTGTCAACCTGCCTATGCTCATCGAGGCATATTCGCAGCGCTTTGACGCAAAGAACACTGCACATGCGATCGCAAAACATCTCGTGACTGAGGCTAAGGCCGGCGTGCGCGTCAAGCCCGAGTCTCTGGAGCCCGAGGAGAAGAAGCCGGCTGCGGCCGCCGCTGCTCCTGCGGGTGCCATTCCTCCGGGAACGGTGATCGGCGACGGGCACATCAAGATCGCCCACGTCCGTATCGACACGCGCCTGCTGCATGGTCAGGTGGCCACCACGTGGACCAAGCAGATCAACCCCAACCGCATCATCGTGGTCTCCGACGGCGTTGCTCACGACGAGCTCCGCAAGACCATGATCGAGCAGGCTGCCCCTCCGGGAGTCCACGCCAACGTCGTGCCTATCAAGAAGATGGCCGAGGTCGTCAAGGACACGCGCTTTGGCGACACCAAGGCGATGCTGCTGTTCGAGAACCCGCAGGATCTGCTCAGGGCCATCGAGGCCGGCGTCGACATCAAGGAAGCCAACATCGGTTCCATGGCCCACTCCAAGGGCAAGGTCGTCGTCACTAACGCCGTCGCCATGGGCGATGACGATGTCAAGACCATCGAGGCTCTCAAGGCCAAGGGCGTCAAGTTCGAGGTCCGCAAGGTTCCTTCGGATTCCTCCGAGGATCTCGACGCCATGTTGAAGAAAGCTAAGGCCGAACTGGCCGCTCAAGCATAGTAAAGGAGGGTCCGATACATGTCTGCAATCACTATTCTGCTTGTTGCGATTGTCGCGTTGCTTGCCGGTATGGAAGGCATTCTGGATGAGTTCCAGTTCCATCAGCCGCTCGTGGCATGCACGCTTATCGGTCTCGTAACCGGTCACCTTCAGGAGGGCATCCTCCTGGGCGGTTCGCTCCAGATGATGGCCCTTGGCTGGGCTAACGTCGGCGCCGCCGTCGCGCCTGACGCCGCTCTGGCCTCGGTCGCTTCTTCGATCATCATGGTGCTCGCCCTCAACGGTGGCGCCACCGATTCGGCCAAGGCCGTTACCGCCGCCATCGCCGTCGCCGTCCCGCTGTCGGTCGCTGGTCTGTTCCTGACCATGATCTGCCGTACCCTGGCTACCGCTATGGTTCACGCCATGGACGCCTGCGCCGAGAAGGGCGACTTCGCCGGCATCGAGCGTTGGCAGTACGCCGGCATCCTCATGCAGGGTGTTCGTATCGCCATCCCGGCAGTACTTCTGTGCATCATCCCGGCCGAGGCCGTTACCAACGCGCTTAACGCTATGCCCGATTGGCTGTCCGGCGGCATGGCTGTCGGCGGCGGCATGGTCGCTTCCGTCGGTTACGCCATGGTCATCAACATGATGGCCACCAAGGAGACCTGGCCGTTCTTCATCCTCGGCTTTGTCCTTGCTGCCATCCCTCAGCTCACGCTGATCGCCCTTGGCCTCATCGGCATCTCCCTTGCCCTCATCTACCTTGGCCTTAAGGATCTGGCCAAGCAGGGTGGCGGCATGGGCGGTGGCTCCGGTGACCCGCTCGGCGACATTCTGAACGATTACGAGTAGGAGGGGAGTGATACATATGGCAGAGAACAAGATTCAGCTCACCAAGGCTGACCGTAAGAAGGTTTGCTTCCGTCATCAGTTCCTTCAGGGCTCGTGGAACTACGAGCGTATGCAGAACGGCGGCTGGTGCTTCGCAATGATCCCTGCGATCAAGAAGCTCTACACCAGCAAGGATGACCAGATTGCCGCTCTTAAGCGCCACCTGGAGTTCTATAACACCCACCCCTATGTTTCCGCCCCCGTCATTGGCGTTACCCTCGCCCTCGAGGAGGAGCGCGCCAACGGTGCTCCGATTGACGACGTCGCCATTCAGGGCGTCAAGGTCGGTATGATGGGCCCGCTCGCCGGCGTCGGCGACCCCGCCTTCTGGTTCACCCTTCGCCCGATTCTGGGTGCACTGGGCGCTTCCCTGGCCCTGTCCGGCAGCATCGCCGGTCCGCTGCTGTTCTTCTTCGCGTGGAACATCATCCGTTACGCCTTCCTGTGGTACACGCAGGAGTTTGGCTACAAGGTCGGCTCCTCCATCGCCAAGGACCTCTCCGGCGGTCTGATGGGCAAGGTCACCGAGGGTGCTTCCATCCTGGGTATGTTCATCATCGGCGCCCTGGTCGAGCGCTGGGTGTCCATCTCCTTCACCCCGGTCGTCTCCAAGGTCACGCAGTCCGCTGGCGCCTATATCGACTGGGCCAACCTGCCCGCCGGTTCTGAGGGCATCAAGCAGGCATTGACGATGTACAGCTCTGTCGGTGCCAACGCACTCGACCCGGTGAAGGTCACCACGCTTCAGGCCAACCTCGATCAGCTCATCCCCGGCCTTGCCGCCGTGTGCCTGACCCTTCTGGTCTGCAAGCTCCTCAAGAAGAAGGTCAGCCCGATCGTCATCATCCTGGCTCTCTTCGCCGTCGGCATCATCGGTCGCGTCTGCGGCTTCATGTAAGCACGCTTCGGCTTAAGACCGAGAGTTGCTAGGCAAGGGCTTTTGAGCCATTGAAACGGACCGCACCCGGTGGGTACACTGGATGCGGTCCGATTGTTTTATTTGGAGGGCGAGGCGCGTATGGCGCAATCTCAGAACAGCACGGTCGATCTGGCAACGCCGGCAACCTGCCTGATGGGGCTTACCAGTCACGGTAACGTGATGGTGGGCAATAAGGCGTTTGAGTACTATAACGAGCGTAATCCCGAGGATTATATCCAAATCCCGTGGGACGAGGTCGACTATATTGCCGCCGAGGTTTTGCGCGGCACCAAGAAGATTACGCGTTTTGCTATCTTCACCAAGGACAACGGCCACTTTACGTTTTCGACGCGCGACGATAAAGAGACGCTTCGCGCGGTCCGTAAGTACGTCGACGAGGATAAGCTCGTGCGTTCGCCCGACTTTATCGATGTGACGGCCAAGGGCGCCAAGAGCATCCCCTCCGTTATCAAAAACCTTTTCCACAAAGGCAAGTAGTCATTAAAGAGCGCCCCCTCAAAGTGGGGCGCAGTCTCCCATGTGGCTCGATCGGGAAAGTGCATCCCAGTTCGAGCGTCGATTCCGGGATGTAGTTTCCGGAACGGGGTCGTTTGGGAAACCGTGTCCCGTTTCGAGCCGAAATTCTGGGTCACAGTTTCCCAGCGAAGTCTCATGGGGAAAGTCTGACCCAGAATTTGCCTGGATAGTGGGACGCACTTTCCGGAGGGCTGTTCCACCGCAACTTCGAAGAGTGGCTATACGTTGCATTACAGCGGCGTAAATCTGCTACACTAGTACAGCATGCCTCCGTAGCTCAGGGGATAGAGCACCGCTCTCCTAAAGCGGGTGTCGACGGTTCGAATCCGCCCGGGGGCACCAGAGATTTGTCGAGCCCGGTACACCGCCACGGTACCGGGCTCTTCTGGTTCATGTCATGTCAAAAACGAAGCGCCCGCTTGCTGGGGGAGCAAGCGGGCGCCTGTGAGCGAATATGTTTGCGGCGGGAGCCGTAATGGGCGGTGGGGCGGCGACTAGTTGGTCGTACCAGAATCGTCGCCCGTGCTCGTGCCCGAGCCAGAGCCCGAACCCGAGCCAGAAATCGAAACCGTCAGCGTAATCGTGTTGTCGGTGGACTGCTTGCCGGTGGGGGAGACGCCCGTAACGGTGGCGTTTTCGTTGCCGCTCACGGGGTTGCCGTTCTGGTCGCAGAACGCGATGTTGTAGAACCCGGCGTTGTTGAGCGCGGTGACGGCGGCGGAGATGCTCTTGCCGTACAGGTTACCCGGAACGCTGGCCTTGCCGGACTTCTTGGCAATGACGACGGTAATCGTGGCGCCGGGCTTCTGCTTGCCGCTGGGGTTCCAGCTGATCACGGTTCCCTCGGTAACTGAGTCGTTCTCCTGGTAGCTCACGTCGACGCCAAAGCCTGCCATATCGAGGGCGTTGCGCGCCTGGGCCTCGGTCATGTCGGTCAGGTCGGGGACGGACGTGGTATCCGGGCCGCTGGAGACCTTGTACGAGATGGTCGTGCCCTTCGCGACTTCCTTACCGGCTTCGGTGCCCTGCTCAAAGACCTGGCCCTCATCGGCCTCGTTGGCCTCCTCGGAGGCGTTGCCCTTCAGGCCAACGCTTGCCAGCGCGGCTTCTGCCTGGTCCTTGGTCAGGCCGACAAGCCGGGGAACCTCAACCTTCTCGGAGGGCTTGGGGCCCTTGGAGATTACCAGGTTCACCTTAGTGCCCTTGGCCTTCTTGGTGTTGCCGTTGGGCGTCTGCTCGGCGACCTTGCCCTCGTCGACATCGTCGTTGTAGCTTTGGTCGATGGTGCCGACCTCGAGGCCGGCTTCCTTGATCAGTTCGACGGCAGTCTGCTGGTCCTTGCCCAGTACATCGGGAACGGTGACCTGCTCGCCGCCAAAGAGTCCTGTGGCAAAGGCCACCACGATGCCGATGACGGCAACGGCTGCCACCACGGCGGCGATGATCTTGTTCTTGTTGGATTTGGGCTTTTCGACCTCGTAGGAGCCGGTGGAACCCGAAACCGAGCTACGGGCGGTATTCTGGCCGCTCACGCCCGAGACGGGACGCACCATGGCGCGCGTCTGATCGGAAAGCTCGCGAGTCTTGGTGGCGCCAAGCTCGCCGGGGGCACCGATGATGCGCGTGGGCTCCGAGATGTTGACGGCACGACCGGACAGGTAGCTGTTGAGCACCTGACGCAGCTCGTCAGCGGTCTGGAAGCGGTTTGCCGGGTCCTTCTCCATGCACTTGAGGATGATGCGCTCAAGGTCGGCGTCGACACCGGAGTTGATCTGGCTCGGCGGAATAGGCAGCTCGTTGACCTGCTTGAGTGCGACCGAGATGGCGTCATCACCGTCAAAGGGCACGCGGCCGGTGGCGCACTCGTACATCACGACGCCCAGCGAGTAGATATCCGAGGTGGGGCCGAGGTCCTGACCGCGGGTCTGCTCGGGGCTGACGTAGTGGGCGGTTCCCAGCACGTTGTTGTCTTGCGTGAGGTGGCTGTTCTTGGCGCGCGCGATGCCAAAGTCCATCACCTTGATGTTGCCGTCGGGCAGCACCATGATGTTCTGCGGCTTAATGTCGCGGTGGATGATCTCATGCTTGTGAGCGACCGAAAGCGCGGAGCTGATCTGCGAGCCGATCTGGGCGACCTTCTTGGGGTCGAGGGCGCCGTGGCTCTTGATGCCGCTCTTAAGGTCGGTACCGCGCAGGTACTCCATGACGATGTAATAGGTGTCGCCGTCCTTGCCCCAATCGTAGACGCCCACGATATAGGGGGAGGAGAGACCGGCTGCTGCCTGGGCCTCCTGCTTAAAGCGTGCGGCGAAGGTTGCGTCGCCAGCATACTGCGGTAGCATGATCTTGACGGCAACCGTGCGGTCGAGGACCTGGTCCTGTGCACGGTAGACGGTCGCCATGCCGCCTGTCCCCACCTTATCCTTGAGGAGGTATCTTCCCCCGAGGACCCTCTGTTCCATTCCTGCTCCTAACATAACTATTCGCTCAACGATGTGTGTAGTACCTACGATGTGGCCGCTGGGGCCGTGTGGCGCGTTGCCGCTAACTCTTCGGCCGCGGCGCGCCTCGGGTGTCCGATTCGATCATGGGCATCACGCTCCCTGTGCGGCGAGCGCCGCGGTCAGGACGATGCCGGCAATCTTGGCCGCCTTGACGTCGTGTTTGTCGTAATCCTCCAAGGCCACCGAGATGGCGACCGTGGGTGAATCGTAAGGTGCAAAGCCAACGAACATCGAGTTGACGTTGGTGCCGCCGGTCTCGGCCGAGCCGGTCTTGCCGGCGACCTTGACGCCGGGGACCTGGGCATCGGTGCCGGTACCGGACTGGACGACGGCGAGCATGGCCTGCTTGACCTGGTCGGCCGTGGCGGAGCTGACGGCCTGACCCAGCGAGCGGGACTGCGTGGTCTTGACCACAGTTCCGTCCGGGGCGAGTACCTGGGCTACAAAGTACGGGTCCATGACCACGCCACTGTTAGCGATGGCGGCGGCAATCACGGCGTTTTGCATGACGGTGGTCTGCGGCCCGGGCGTGTGGTCCATGCCGACAGGCTGGCCGGCGCCGGCCCAGGCGGTCTCCCACTCGGTCATGAGCGACGGGTCGGCCATGATGGAGGCCGCGGAGGTCAGGTCCTGGCCGAGCTTTTGGCCGTAGCCAAAGGCGTTGGCAAACTGCACGAGCGTGTTTGCGCCAACTTCGTTTGCCACCTGGCCAAAGACGACGTTGGAGGACACGGCAAAGGCCTGCTGCAGGCTGATGGTGCCGTAGCTCTCGTTGGCATAGTTGGTGACCGGTGCGTTGCCGATGTCCATGGAGCCGGGCGCCTGGTAGGTGCTGGTAAGGCTGGCGGTACCGGTCTCGAGTGCCGCGGAAAGCGTAACGACCTTAAACGTGGAGCCCGGCGTGTACAGCGCGTCCATGGCGCGATTGTACATGGAGCCGTCCTCGCCGCCGCCCGCCTGCAGCAGGGCGTCGATGTTGGTGTTGTCGTAGGTGGGCGAGCTGGCACATGCGAGTACCGCGCCGGTACGCGGGTCGATGACCACTACAGCGCCCTTAAAGCCCTTGAGTGCCTGCTCGGCCGCCGTCTGGATACGCGAGTCGATGGTGAGCTTGGCGGTGTTGCCCGGCTGGGTCTGGCCCGCGAGCGACGCGATGGCGTTGTTCCAGCTGGAGTAGTCCTTAGAACCGGTGAGCGTGTCGTTCATGACGCTCTCGATGGCGGTGGTGCCATACTGCTGGCTCACGTAGCCAACCACGTGCGCTGCCAGGTTACCGTTGGGGTAGGAGCGTACGTAGGTGCCGTCCTCCTGCTGCAGCGACTCGGCCAGCGTCACGCCGTCGGACGTGATGATGGAGCCGCGCTGGATGTACTTGGAGCGGGCGATGGTGTGGTTGTTGGTCGGCATGTCCTGATAGTCCTTGGCCTTAATGACCTGGACATAGGTGAGGTTGCCGATAAGGATGGCGAACAGCGCCGTAAAGGCGAGCACCGCACGGGTTAGACGGTTGGCGAGCGCAACGCGGCCGAGCACACCGGATTCAGGCGTGTCGAGCAGGCGACGGCGCATGCGCGAGCCGACGGAATGGCTGCCGCTGCCGTAGGAAGACGAGGTGGCAAAGCGCGTGCCCGTCGGGGCGGCGGCAGATGCGACCTGATCATCGGTGATGGCGGCCATGGTGCCGGTGCCGGTAAGCTCGGCCTCGCGTCCGGTCGCCTCGTCACCGGCGCGCAGCAGGAGCGCGACGATGATAAAGCTTGCCAGCAGCGAGGAGCCGCCCTGGCTCATAAAGGGCAGGGTGACGCCGGTCAGCGGGATCAGGCGGGTTACGCCGCCAACGATCAAGAAGGCCTGGAAGCTGATGGCTGCCGTAAGACCGGTGGCGCTAAAGGCGGCAAGGTCGGATTTAGCGCGGGCAGCCGTGGTGAGGCCACGCACGGCAAAAAGCATAAACAGGATGAGCACGGCGCCGCCGCCCAAAAGGCCCATCTCCTCGCCGATAGCCGAAAAGATAAAGTCGGACTCGACGACGGGGATGTTGTTGGCCATGCCGTTGCCGATGCCAACACCGACCAGGCCGCCATCGGCAAGCGAGAAGAGCGACTGGACGATCTGGTAGCCCTGGCCCTGGGCGTCCTTAAACGGATCGACCCAAACCTGGAAACGCACCTGAACGTGAGACAGGAACTTGTAGGCGCCCACAGCTCCAACGGCTAAGAGCGCAAGGCCGATAACGACATACGAAAAGCGCCCCGTGGCAACGTAGAGCATCAGCAAGAAGATGGTGTAGAACAGCACGGCCGAACCCAGGTCGCGTTCGAAGACGACGACGAGCAGGCACACACCCCACACGGCAAACAGCGGCAGCAGCAGTCGCAGGCGAGGGATCTTAAAGCCCAGGATCTTGCGGTTGGAGATGGAGAGCAGCTCGCGGTTCTCGGCCAGGTACCCGGCCAGGAACAGCACGATAAAGACCTTGGCGAACTCGCCAGGCTGGATGGTAAAGCCCGCGATGCGAATCCACAGCTTGGAGCCCGAGATCGTGGTGCCGATAAAGATGGGCAGCATCAGCAGGATGATGCCGATGATGCCAAAGGTGTACTTGTAGCGCATGACCACGTCGAGGTTTTTGACCAGTGCGAGCGTTCCCACCATCAGGGCCACCGAGACAAACAGGATGATGAGCTGTGAGATGGCGAGAGCGGGGGCGAGGCGTGTCACGAACGTGATGCCGATGCCCGAAAGTATAAATACGATGGGTAGGATGGCGGGGTCGGCGCCGGGCGCCAAGATGCGCACGGCGATATGTGCCGCGGCGAAGGCGGCAAAGAGGCCGATCGGCACGGCGAGCGTCTCAAAGGAGATGGCGGCGCCCGCGGTGAGCACGTACATCGCATACAGCAGGATGACGGGGAACGCCGAGGCGATGAGCAAGAGCAGTTCGGTGTTGCGGCGACTCATAAGCGGCACTCCCTTTCTAATTCTTATCGGAGGCTTCGGCCTCGGCGGACTGTTCGGCGGTTTTCTCGGAATCTGATTCGGAGGTCGATCTCTGGTCGGTGTTGTCGCGAATCGTTTGCGCGTCGATCACCTGGCGGGTCTGCTCCTCGTCGATCTGGTGGCGGTACTTGGATATCGTGTCCTGCGCATCGTCGACACTTGTTTGCGGAATACCCGCCTTGAGGCGGTTTTGCGTGTCTTCGGGCAGGTCGGACAGCTTGATACTGGTTTCGCTTTCGAGCCAGTGAAGCTTGAGTCCGAGCGGCTTGCCGGGAAGGCCGCGCCAGACGGCGACATTGCCCTGGTAGGTACCCAGGTAGTACGAGCCGGTGACACCCGTGTAGGCCCAGATGGCAGCCGCCAGCACCAAGACGAGACCTAAGACGACGCCGATGGTGACGTTGCGGCGACGCACGCGTTGCGCCTCGCGCATAACGCCATCGTCAACCAGGTCAACGACTACTACGGTCACGTTGTCGTGGCCGCCGGCGGCAAGCGCCGCGTCCACTAGGTTGTCAACGCAGATTTGCGCGGTTGAGGACTGCGTGGCGATGTTCTCGATATCGCTATCGGGAATCATGCTCGAAAGGCCGTCAGAGCACAGTATCAGGCGGTCGCCTTCCTCGATATGCAGAGTGAAGTGGTCGGCATACATGGCGGGGTCTGAGCCCAGCGCACGGGTGATGACCGAACGGTTGGGGTGGACGCGAGCCTCGTCTGCCGTGATCTCGCCGGCGTCCACGAGCTCCTCCACGTAGGAGTGGTCGCGGGTCACGCGGATGAGCGTGCCCTCGTGGAGCAGGTAGGCGCGAGAGTCGCCCACGTGGGCGATGGCGAGCGTGTCGTTTTCGATATAGGCGCAAGTGGCTGTGCAGCCCATGCCGGGCTTGCCTAGGCCGTTCAGGGCCGCCTCGATTACGGCGGCGTTAGCTGCCTCGACGGCTGCCGCCAGGCGTGCTGCGTCGGCGGACTGCGGGGCCGTCTTGGCAATAGTCTCGACGGCGATGGAAGAGGCTACCTCGCCGGCGGCGTGACCGCCCATGCCGTCGCATACGCAAAAGAGCGGCGACTGCACCAGGTAGGAATCCTCATTGTGCGGGCGCACACAGCCAACGTCGGAGCGGGCACCCCACATGAGTTGCGTGGTGGTGCCGGCATCATAGGTCGAGTCGGTCTCGATGCGCTCCTCGGTCAGGGGCTCAAAGCTCATGGTCGAGCCGGGGTCTTTGAGCTTGGCTTCAACGGCGGCTACGTCGATCTCGGCTGTGTCACCGGGAGAGACGGTGTCGGTCTCGGCGTTTGATTCGGAATCGCCGGTGTCCGGGGAGTCGGGCTCCTCGGACACGCGGGCGGTCGACTCGTCGTCTTGCGGGCTGACGTCTATAGGCTCGGGCGCCGGCGTAGACACGGGCGCAACCTCGGATGCCGGGGCTATGGGAAACGCCGGCGCGGCGGGCTCGGGTGCCGCAAACACCGCAGCGCTCTCGTTGATTGCCGCGGCGACAGGCTCTGCAAAGTGAGCTGGCGCCGGGGTTGCTTCGGGCGCTGTGGGCTGTTCCGCGGCATGTGCGCCGATGGGCGCCGCTACGGTATCCTCTTCGTCCTCGTTATCGGCGAGATCCGAAATATCATGCGTTACATGCGAAAGAGGCAGGGAGAACACGGTGTCCTCGGGTTCCACGGGTGCGGAGCCCGCCGGAGCGGCGTGGGCCGGCGCAGCTGTGGCGGCAGCCGGTGCCTCGGTCATAGTCGCGGACTTGTTCTCCTCGTCGATCATCGACGGTTCACCTTCATGACCACGTCGCCAATCTGGACTTCGTCGCCCTCGCGCAGCGTTGCGGGCTCCACAAGCTGGCGGCCGTTGACGAGCGTGCCGTTAAGCGAGTTGAGGTCTTCGATGATGAGCGCCGGGCCCTGCAGCGAAAAGCGCGCATGCGAGGCCGAGACGAACGGTTCGTTGATGCAGATGTCCGAAGATGGCGAGCGACCGACGATGACGGGGCCGAGCATGTCTACGTGGATGCCGCGGATACCGCGCGGACCCTTGTCCACATCGATCGTCCAGATAGCCGAGTCGCGGCGCTGTCCGCGCACAAGTCCCACGCCGGTCTTCATGACGGCGAACAGGAAGATATAGAGCAGGGCGACCAGGACGATGCGGCCTGCAAAAAGGACGATATCGATGTTCATAAGAGACTATCCCCTAAATTCAAAGGTGCTCAGGCCAAACGTCAGCAGATCGCCGTTGCGCAGCGGGCAGCGCGTAATGCGGCGGTTGTTGACGAGCGTGCCGTTGGTGGAATTGAGGTCCTCGATCGACCAATCCGAGCCCGTAAAGGTGAGCTGGGCGTGGCGGCGCGACACGTTGGGGTCGCGCAGGGCAATATCGGAAACCGAGCGCTCGCGACCGATAGTCACCTGTGCGGAGGTGATGCTATGGCTCTCGCCGCTCACGACGTCGACGAGCTGGGCGAGCGGGCGCTGCGGGGCGCGAGTGCTCGCCATGTTGGAGGCGATGCCGGCTGCGGCGCCTAGGCCCACGGCGGCACCGGTCGCGGCGGCTCCGCCCATGCCGGCAAGCGCGTCGCGCGAGACGGTCTGCGGCACCGGGATGGGTGCTGCGGCGGGGTCGGGGACGCTAGGCGCGAAGGGGTCTGCCACGGCAAGCGGGTCGGGAGCGGCGGCGCGAGGCGTCGGCTGCTGCTGGGGCATGGCGGCGGGGCGCTGCTGCTGCGGGGCAGCAAACTGCTGCTGGCCGGCGCGCGGGGCGCTGGCGGCACGGCTTGCCGCGGAGTTGTTTTGGCCCAGACCGTTTTGATAGGCGCGCTCTTCTTCGTACAGGCGGCCGAGCGTGGGGGCATCGACGTTCTCGGCAAAGACCGAGAACTTGCCGGCGCGCAGCTGCGGATCGATCATAAAGCGCACGAGGGGCTCGCCGACAAAGACATAGCGGCGCTTTTCGGCCTGCGCCTTCACAAACTCGCGGACCTCGCGCGAAAGCTCGGGGTAGAACGGGGCGAGCATGGGATCGTCGTCGGCGGCGATCAGGATGGTATAGAGTGCCGGCGCCGTGTTGACGCCGTTGATCACCAGAGTCTGATCCTCCATGTCGCGAGCGGCCTGCTTGGCAAGCTTCTTAAAGGAGAACGGGGCACGGGTGGCACCGAAGATGCCGGCCACGTGGTCCTCGAAGATGTTCAGGAAGTTCACGAAAGATCACTCTCCGTATAGGTTCTTTGGTATCCGAGCAAATATAGGCATATCCCAACGATTATAGAGGATAGGGTTCCCGCAACCGCCGCCTTGGCGACGACCGCGGCTGCAAGGCTGGCAATTTCCATATGGTGTGCAAGACAGGACGCCGCTGCGCAGCCGATGCCGGCGACAGCGATGGCGGCGATTACGGCAAGGTTTGAGCCCTGATCGGCACGCTTGGCATGGGCGTTGAGCAGCGCAGATGACGCCGCGGCAGTTGCCGCTACCAGCACAAAGGCAGCCCAAAGGAGTGGGTCTCCCAGCGCTGCGGCAACGTTACCGAGCCCCAGCACGCCTCCGGCTGAAAGCGCGACCGTGGCCAGACGGGCAAAAAGTGCGCCCATGCCCGTTGCCGCGGCGGCGCTTGCCGGGCCGAGCCAAAATGACGCGACGCCGGCGGTGACCCCAGCTGCCAGGAAGGTATTGCCGGTCAGACAGCCAAGCGCGAGTGCACAGGTGAGTGCGGCGCTCGCGGCAGCCTCGGTGCGACCCCAGGCGATCCACCAACCGGACATGGCGGCGGCAAAGATCACCGCGACGGGCAACATCGACAGGACGCCCTGTGCCTGCATGGTGGCGTTTGCCATGAGCACCAAAAAGCCCACAGCCGAGATGGCCGAGCCAATCTGGGGGGCCAGGCCGGCCGCCGCTCCGATCGCGATAGCCGCAATGACCAGGCCGGGAAGCGCCGCGACGCCGGCCGTCTGCATCAGCAAAAAGCTAAAGGCGCCGCACGTTAGCGCCGAGATAGCGTGCATGGCGTAGTCGCGCGCATGGCTCCAGCGCGTGCCTGCCCAGCCGAGTGCGGGGTCGACTTCGATGGTGTCGTCCTCGTAGTGCGACGGCTCGATATCGTCGAGCTCCTGCTCGTCATCCGAAAGTTCGCCAACCATTTGCTCCAGGCTGCGACGGCCTTCGCGCACGCTGCCCAGACCGGCAAGGAGCTGGTCGCAAAATGCCTCGATGCTGTTGGGGCGGTCCTGCGGCATGGGGGAGAGCGCGCTCATGAGCGCGGCCTCGGCTCCCGGGGGAAAGTGTGGTATCAGCTCGCTGGGATAGGTGGCGCCGCCGATGATGCGGCCGAGCGAGTCGGCGGGCGTGGCCGCCATAAAAGGAGCGCTGCCGCACAGGCCCTCGTAGATCACACAGGCGAGGGCAAAGACATCGGCGCGCTCGTCGACCGTGCCGGTCTCGATATCGAGCTGCTCGGGCGGCATGTAGCCGATGGTGCCGCCGCGTGAGCCGCCAAAGCCACCGGCGGACGACAGCCGCGCCATGCCAAAGTCGGTGAGCTTTACATTGCCCGAGTGGTCGATGAGCACGTTGGCGGGCTTAATGTCCAGGTGGAGTACGCCATTACTGTGGGCGAAGGTGAGCGCCTGGCCCAGGGCATCGGCAATGGCCGCGGCCTCGTCAAAGGTAAGTGAGTGGCCGTCCGCGCGGTGCAAAAACTCGGCCAGCGACATGCCATCGACATATTCCATAACCAGGTAGGCATAGGCTGTGTCGTGCGTAAAGTCGATGACCTGCACGATGTTGGGATGTTGAAGCATGGCGGCAGTGTGCGCCTCGCGCAGGACATCCATGATGTCGCTAGCGGGCATGCCGGCACCGTTGATAAGGGGGATGCGTTTAATGGCGACGCGGCGGCGCAGGTGCGTGTCGCGGCAGATCTCGATGGAGCCAAAACCGCCGGTCGCAAGTGTCTCGAGCGGCTGGTACCGCTTGAGCAGCTCGCGAGAGCTGGTGCCCTCCAAAGGAACGTCCGGCGAGAACCGGGCGGTATGTTGCGAGAAAAGCGGCATGGCCAACCCTCGTGCGTTTAAAGTTCGTTTGCGAGCGGCGGGCGCGGGGCCGAGCCGTTCGCGGTGGCATAGATGCTGCTAGTGTAGCACGCTCGGGCAGATGGCGAGGATAGCGGGATGCGAGGTGGCCCGATCGATTCGGCCCGTTTCGGCTCGTTTGGAAAGCGCATCTCAGTTTTCAGCCAAATTATGGGATGCGCTTTCCAAATGGGGTGGGCTGCGGAAACTGCATCCCAGAATATTGCCCTGGAACGGGATGCGCTTTCCGAACCGGCGTCCAAAAGGAAACCGCATCCCGCTTTGATGTGGGGACTGCGAACAAAAGCCGGACCGTGATCTGGCGCGGATTGGAGTTCGCCTGAATCATTGATGCTGGCTGGTGTGAGAACAGAGATAAACGAGCGGCTCGAGCGATATAATGACACGCTATGGAGGCCGTATGCTCTTTTCCCGCCGTTCTGCTACATTTGCCTGCGCCATTGCGCTTGTCGTAATGGCGGTCACCCCTTATCACCGGTTTTCATCTTCAATCGGCCTAGCGTCAGGTGCAATGACCTGGCTCGTTATCCTGGGCGCATGCCTCGCGGCGTTTGTTCATGGTGCTGCGCTATGCAAGGGGGGAATGAGAAGGCCGAGGCATCTCGGTGCCATCGGTGTTTTCCTTGGTGTTATTGCAACGGTTCCCGAATGGGCCGACCTGGCTTTCTATGCTCGCGGAGACTCTATTCCAATCGTGTTTGCACCGATTTGGTTGTTACATGGCGTTTCGTGTGTCTCGTGCTTTGTTGGGTCGCTGCTTCTCTCATATGTTATTTGGGGCACGGCGGACTCTCCTTTGACGCAGAGGTCGACACGGACTGACGAAAGGGAAACTCGTCACCCGCAGGACGCGATTTTTACAGAAACAATAGCCGTCATGTCTTGCCTGCTGTTTTGCTGTCGAGTTTCATGGAGAGTCGTTCCCGAGCCATGGGGGATGCCCCCTGTAACGGCCGCGTCAATTGGCCTTGCGCTTTTAATTCCGTTGGTCTATCTCGCATTGACTGTGGCCCCGCCGTTTTGCCGCCCTCGTGCCTTTGGCCATGGGCGGCGCGACGTGTTTGCCTGTTCTGTGCTCGTAGCAGTTCCTATTGGTCTTATTCCGGCTGTTGAGGCGGCATACTTCGCAAGCGATGCCGTGGTCATTGCATTGCTGGCGATGGGGTCCGTTATCGCTGCTGCCTTCGTATGCATGTTGCTAAGGGGGAAACGGGACAACAATTCGGATATCGCCTGTGCGTCCGACACATTCGATGCGGGGGTGTTTTCCCCTGCCCTGTCGCCTAGAGAAGAGCAGTTTGTTCGACTGCTGCTCAAAGGGAAAACGCCGGCGGAAATTGCCAAGGAGACGGATACGAAGCCATCGACGGTGAGAACAACGCTTCACCGAGCATACGGGAAGGCGTCGGTTGCGGGCTCACGCGAGCTCGTGGCGCTGTTTGCGGGTGAGGGCGATACTGTAGGGCATGAGCTACCGCAGCGGCATGCTGACGATATAGTGGCATCAGCTCGAACGCGCCGGCTGTTTCGATACCTGCTCACATTATTCTTTATCCTCCTTGCGGCGGGGCCCTTGGTAATGGCGGATAGCGATTGGGGGTCCGGTGTTTCGCGGGCTGTCGCCTTTTCCCTCTTAAGCTACGCATTGGGTCTCGGACTGCTTCTGTCGCTACGCTACGCGGGTGGAAAAGCGAATCGTGGCGCTGCGCTGGATAGAGCGGGTGAAGCGATTTGGCTCGGAAGCCCGTACGTATGGGCGGTGCTATCTGCTGTGGAATGGTCTTTTATCTATATCGCGGCATTGATGTGCATACGCGTTCCGTTGATGGCTGTGCCGGTCCTGTTTTGCGGCGTGGCGTCTACGGCTTCGCTCGCTGTTGGGCTGCGTCCGTTTAAGGTGCATGCCCATGCTCGGGCTATCGTGCCGTTGGTGTCAATGGGCATGGTTGCCTTAATCTATGCGGTCGCTAGGGGGCGAATCCATGGACTTGCGGTGCTGACGGGGGTGCTGCTCACATATATAGTGATGCGAAGCTGTCCGCAGCGCAAAATGCTTGGGATATGGATGCTTTGCTTCGGGGCGACGGCTCCTGTTTGGGCTGTCTTGCTCAATATGGTGCAGGATCTGACGGTTTTCGAGCCGTTGTTCCTCGCGTCGTTGTTGGGGCAAAGTTCGGCTGTCAATGTCGTCGTGGCAACGGTGATTGTTTGCTGGTCTGTGCCCATGTTCGTTACGCACATCGCGCTCGCCCGCTCGGTTGAGGACGAGAAGGCCGTCTTGGAGTACCGGGCGAACGGGTCCACCGAAACGGCCCGCGTGCGCCAGCTGGCCCTGCTTACGTCGCGCTCCCTTTCTGATGTTCAGTCGCAAATTTTGCTGATGACGGCAGAGGGGGCAACGACAAAGGCCATTGCGGAGGATGTCGGTTACGCTGCATCTACGGTGCAAGCGCTGCGGTCTGCATCTTACCGCCAGTTGAAGATCAAGAATAAGGCGGAGCTAATTTTATTGTTATCGCAGGTAAATAACGTGTAAACGCCTGAGCAATCAACTCAATAGCGGGTGTTTACAGACATCTTTCTCTATTCATGCGAAGGTTGCCGTGCGTCGACGCATTGTTAACCGCTTTTGATTGGAGAAGGCCATGATTAAGCCAAGGAGCGCTATTGCTCGAATCGGAGTCGGCTTGGTGATTGCAGCTGGTCTGTCCCTAGGGGTTCCCGCTGCATCGTTTGCACAAGAGGAGTTTGACACCTCTCAGGTTTCCAGCATTACTCAAAACGCCGATACGGGAATTACGACCTGTACGAACAATGCCGATAAGGCATTTAGTTTTCAATGTGCCGGGACGAGTGCAACTGGCTACCGTCAAAAGGATGATTCCTCATCGCTCTATCTGGATATCCAGGGCCATACGGGAAATCCGCTTCGGTTATATACAGACGGTGCGTATAACACAAGCGGTAGCGGCAGCATGAATTGTACTCAGGGAACGTATCGTTCGAATCACAAGGGACAGTGGGAAATGTATAACCTCGTCCGTGAGAACGGGCGATCTGCGGCGCGACTGACTGCATGGGCGGAGTCTGGCTACGGCACTGTTATTGGCGTATGGAGCCCCGACTGCGTCGGGCATTTCCACAAGCTTCCCGCATAGTTGTTTGAAATGGCTCCCTTCCGGCTTTCTGGGTCGGAAGGGGGAGGAGGACGTATGAACCAAAAGCTCGCAAGATACGAACTGTCGAAAACGATTAGACGTCCAGCTTTTATCCTTGCTCTCTTGATTGCGGTCGCAGTTGCAATAGCTGCCGCGCTGGAGCCGTGGGCAAATTTGGAAAAAGAGCGCCACAACCTTCTTTCTTTTGGTTACGGCGTTGGCGTGCAAGCCGAAAATTATCTCGGTCAAACACGTGAAAGCAGCTTCGGTAACTGGATTGTTGTGAGCGCGAACGCGCCACTGTCTGCGTCGGTGTTTTTCTATGCACTGCCCCTGCTTGCAATGTTGGCTGGATCTTGGTCGTGTCTCTTTGAGCGTTTGAGTGGTTATGACATGCAGATATGCACGCGCGTTTCCAGAAAGGCGTACGTGAACGTAAAGATGCTGTCTGCTTTCCTCTCCGCGTTTACAGTGACTGCCATTCCTCTGCTCGTCAATTTCCTGATCGTCTCGATGCTTTTTCCTGCGTATCTTCCTCGGGTCGATGAGTCGACTTACGTAGGACTTTACCTGCATAGCTACTTCTCCGGTCTATTTTATTCGCATCCTTTGTCATATGTGCTCGCATACACGCTGTTCGATGCTGTCACGCTCGGGACTTTATCCATGGCTGTAACTGGCTTCTCAATTTTGTTTCGTAGCAGAATCAAAGCGATAATTGTCCCGTATCTGCTAATGGTTGCGTGGCATTTTGCAAATGGCTGGATCTTCGGCGTAATGGCTTGTGTGGGGTTTAACTGCAATATCCTCAACAGCATCAGGTCGGAATCGCTGAATAACTGGCCAGACATTCGAGCCGGTTTTGCGGAAATCATATTATTGACCCTTGCTTCGTTGGCTTTTTCTGGGGCGTGGAAAAGACGCGAGGTGGTCTGATGCTGTTTAGGCTGGTCGCCGCGGACCTGAGGACCGTTTTGAAGAAGAACATCCTTACTTTTATTGCAATTGCGGCAGTGACCGTTGCGAACTTGGTGTACGCCTACGGATTGTCTTCTGTGTATGGGGTTAGAACGGATACCTTGGGGTTTGCGGATAATCTTGCGCTCGTGTTTGCCGGATCTGCTCCGTTTGAGCCTAGGCCCGGGGTCATGTTTGTGCCTCCGCTAGGATGGCTATTTCTCATTCTGCTTATTCTCTATACAACACTCGACTATCCGACCGAATCGTTGCACGGGTTTGGTTTGCAAGCGCTTGTTCGATGCCGGGCAAGAACCCTTTGGTGGGTCTCGCGTTTTATCTTGGTGGCGGCAGTAACGGCATTTTCACTGCTCGTGGTGGTTTGCTCTGTTGTGATTTGGAGCTTGGTGGTGAGCTCCTCGTTCAGCGCGGTCATTCATGGTGAGTCGCTTCAACTGGCTAATTTGGCGCCGTGGTTTCTCAAAGCTGCCGAGGCAGATGCGCTGCCGTTTTTCATAGGTCTCTTATTTGCTTTTGAGGCGCTTGCGTTTGCGCAGGCAGCGGTTGGGTTTGTGCTTGGGTCGTCAGTCTCGTTTGTGGTTTTAATGAGCTACCTGATCTGCTCGGCATATGCACGACATTGGGCGCTATTGGGTAACGCCTTGATGCTGTTGCGCTGGGGTGGAATTGTCAAAGAGGGAATCGCGGCGGGCTCGAGTGTCTTGTCATCAATTGGGCTTATGTCGTTATGCCTATCGTTGGGTGGACTGTGGTTTCGAAGGGCCGACCTTATAGAAAAGGGGGACAAGATATGAGTGTGATCGTAAGGGGCGTATCGAAGCGCATGGGTAAAAACGATGTCCTGCGCAACGTGTCCATCGAGGTTGACCCTGGGACTGTGGTCGGGCTTCAGGGGATAAACGGTTCGGGTAAGACCATGCTCATGCGAGCGGTTTGCGGGTTGATCAAGCCTACCGAAGGCGAAATCTCTATCGATGGCCAAAGGCTTGGGGCGGACATCTCGTTCCCGCCGAGTCTGGGGATGTTGATCGAGGCGCCTTCCTTTTTGGGATATCTGTCTGGCTACGACAATCTGAAGCTCATCGCTCAGATCAAGGGCGTTGCCACCCCCGAGGACATTCGCTCTGCCCTGCGGCTCGTGGGGCTCGATGCAGACGAAAAAAAGAAGTTCCGAGCATACTCGCTTGGGATGAAGCAGCGTCTGGGGATAGCTGCGGCAATTATGGAGAAGCCGAAGCTGCTTGTTCTCGATGAGCCAACGAATGCCCTCGACGAAGCGGGCGTTGAAATGCTCAAGCGCGTTGTGGCGATGGCGGCATCAACGGGTCGTGAGGTCCTTCTGTCCAGCCATGACGGAGAGGTGCTCGAGGAACTGGCCGATCGGGTTTACTGCATGCGCGACGGTGCCGTTGTGAAAGTTCGGGAAAGGTCGTGAGCGCGATGAAGAAGACCCTGTGGACGAGAAGATCGGCGCTCGCGCTTTTTTGCTGTGCTGCTGCCGGCCTTGCGGGCATGAGGGTGAGCGTCGTTAACGGGAACCGGACGGTCATTCCTGAGAAATATTACGCGGAGGGCGAATGGCTCTCGATGGATGGAGCGTTTCTGGGGTCGAAGGATGTGGTGACTGATGGGTATTCGTTTTGCATAGACGGGGCAGAGTTGCTCACGCCGCGCGAGTATCTCAAACGAGCACATGACGATTATTCAAAATATGGCACCGTGGATACGAAAACGAGACTGAAGGATGCCGACATCACGTGCGTTATCGCCGTAAAGATGCGTGTCAGAAATAGGGATAATATCGACGGTGGAATCAAAGCGTATGTTTGGCATCTGGTCCCGGAGTCTGCGCCAAACTATGATTTTGTAGTCAATACCGATCTGATAACGCAAGCCATGCCGGTCCTTGGCGGCTCTGCTGCGTTTGCCGTGGAGGTTGGGGCAGAAAACGAGTTGCTCGTCCCATTTATGATGCAGAACACCAACGACTATTTCGAAGGTTACGAGACCGTCCGTTTTGAGAAAGCATTTCCCGGGACTTACACGATGAAGATGACCGATCTGCCGGAGCGGAGGCTCTTAAGGTTTGAAGTGAAATAGCTCGAGAGCAAGGCAAAACGGGTCCATTGGCGGTACGCGCGCCCGATTCCAGGCGCCCCGGCCCGGAATCGGGCGCGGGACGAGGCGCCTTCGGTGTCGGCCGGCCTACCGCTTCTTCTTGCTCTTCTTCTGCTTGCGCTGCTTGCCCTTGGTCTCCTGGGGCTTGTCGCCCTGTTTTGCTTCGGCAGCGGCCTTTTCTGCCTTCATCTTCTTGCGTTTGGTCTCGATGCGGAGCTTTTTGTTGATGCGCGCCTTAAGGAAGGGACCGAACTGCTCGGCATCGCCGCGGACAAAGGTGTCCTTAGGGATCGTCACGCCCTGGTCGGCGAACATGGCCACAAAGATGCGCTCGCCGTCGAGCACGTGGTCGAGCTTTTCAAACGGGAAGAACTGCGACTTGCCGCTCGTGCCCCAAACCATCAGGCCGTCCTCGTTGGCGGCGACGCGGCGATAGCGGCCACCCATGGACTCGTCGGCCTCAACGGCGTCGATAAAGTCGCGGGCGAGGGTGTGGTGCAGGTTTTTGCTCCACCAGGCCAAAAAGGCGCCGAATACGATCAAGACGACGCCAAACTTGATCCAGTTGCCGCCGGCCACCAGCATGCCGATGCCGATGAGCGCGGCAATTGCCGCGGCGACATACAGCGAGCCGCGACGCCTGGGCGAGGCGACCAGGCGGGCGAAGTCGGTGACGAGGTCGTTTTCGTATTGGTACTCGTTGAGGTACAGGATGCCGTCGTCGGCTGCGGCCTGCTCCTCGAGCGCGACCTCGACCTGGTCGGCTGCTTCGGAGGGAACGAGGTTGCTCTCTGCGTCTGCCATGCTCTTTGGACTCCTATCGCGGCGGGCTCGCCGTACGGGTTATTATGGAATGCAGTATGCCGTGCGACCGCATGGCCGCCGCGGCAACAAGACTCAGTATACCCGGGGGAGCACCCATGGAATCGTTGTACCGAAAGTATCGCCCGCTCACCTTTGACTCCGTGGTGGGCCAGCAGCATATCGTCTCGACGCTCGAGCACGCCATCACCGAGGGGCGCCTGTCCCACGCCTACCTGTTCTGCGGACCGCGCGGCACGGGCAAGACCACCATGGCGCGCATTCTGGCCAAGGCGCTGCTGTGCCGCAATGCCGAGGCGGCGCGCGCCGAGGGTGCAAGCGGCTGCATGCCCGACGGTACTTGCGAGGAGTGCGAGCTCATTGCCGAGGGTAACCACCCCGATGTCTACGAGCTCGATGCCGCCTCCCGCACGGGCGTGGACAATGTGCGCGAGGAAATCATCAACTCCGTCAACTTTGCCCCGGTGCGCGGCAAGTACAAGATCTATATCATCGACGAGGTCCACATGCTCACGACGGCGGCGTTCAACGCGCTGCTCAAGACGCTCGAGGAGCCGCCGGCACACGTGATCTTTGTGCTGTGCACCACCGACCCGCAAAAGATTCTGGAGACCATCCTCTCGCGCTGCCAGCGTTTCGATTTCCATCGCATCGGCAACGAGGATATCGAGCGTCGCCTGGCATACGTGTGCGAGCAGGAGGGCTTCGATTACGACGATGAGGCGCTGGCTATCGTGGCGCGCCATGCCAAGGGCGGTATGCGCGACGCGCTGTCCACGCTGGAGCAGCTGAGCGTCTTTGGCAACGGTTCTGTGCATGCGGACGACGCCCGCTCGCTTTTAGGCGAGGTTTCGGACCAGATTCTGGGCGAGTTTTCCCGCGCCATTGCCGATCGCGATGTTGCCGAGCTCTATGGACTGATCCGTGCGCAGGTCGAGGAAGGAAACGACCTGCTGGAGCTGACGCGCGACCTGGTGGCGCATGTGCGTGACGTGTACGTTGCCTGCGTTGCCGGTGCCCGTGCCGAGCTGTTTGAGGGCGGCTCCGAGCAGGCCGAGGCGCTTGCTGCCGAGGCCGCTGCCTTTGGCGAGCATCCTGCCGACCGCCTGGCCCGTGTGCTGACGGTGCTCGACGATGCCGCACTGGAGATGAGGGGCGCGAGCGACGTGCGCCTGGTGCTCGAGATCGCCTGCACGCGCCTGGCACGTCCCGAGGCCGATTTAACGATTGAGGCATTGGCCGAGCGCGTGGCCCGCTTGGAGGCCATGGTTGCCAACGGCGCCGTGCCGGCGAGCGTGGCTGCTGCTCAGGCCGCCGCGCCTGCAGCATCCGTACCCGCTGCTGCCCAACAGCCGACGCTAATTTCGGGCGCTCGTGCTGCCGCTCCGGCGGCATCCGCTGCCCCCGCTGCTACGTCCGCGCGCCAGGGCGGTATGCCTTGGGACCGTGGTGCTGCTGTTCCGGCTGCCCAGCCTGCGTCCCGTTCTGCGTCCGTGTCAGCTTCCAAGCCTGCAGCGCCTGCACCTCAGCCTGCGCCGACTCCGACGCCTCAGCCCGTTGCGGCTCCCGCGCCTGCCACCGCTCCGGCACCTAAGCCCCAGTCCAACAATGCCGCCCAGGTTGCCGCCGCCGGTACTGCCGAGACGCCCGCGGTCGAGGATGCCGGAGAGCTGCAGCGCAAATGGGCCGAGGTTGTCGAGCGTGTCAAGGCGCGTCAGGCTTCCTACGCGGGGCTTTTGCTCAATGCCCGCGCCACGGCTGACGACGGCTCCAGGCTCACGGTCTCGTTCCCCGCGGGCTCGACCTTTGCCATCAAGATGCTTGGACGCGCCGACACGCAGTCGGTGGTCCTGCCGACAGTCAGTGCGGTCTTCGGTCGTCGTACCGTCGACTATGTCCTGGATGGGGGTGGCACGCCGGCTCCTCAACATGAGGAGCATTCTCCATCTGCACGGGCTGCGGTATCTGCGGACCCGCAACCCGTGTCCTCGGCGGCCCCTGCATCCTCGAGCGCCAGCGCGACGCAGCCAAAAGCAGCACCGATAGCGGCGCCGACCCCGTCGGCGCCTAAGCCCGTCATGGCCAAACCGGCTGCTCCGACACCCGCGCCCAAGCCTGCCTCGCCCGCGCCCAAGTCGTCTGACCTGGGCAAAGCCCCCTGGCTGCGCTCCGACAACCCCGCCGGCGCTCCTGCCACGGGCAAGCTCCCGACCGAGCCCGCGCCCCGAGCGCCCGAGCGCGCGTCCGCTCCCAAGGCTCAGCCCGCCGCGCCGTCTGCGCCATGGGAATCCGAGCAGGTTCCCTACGACGATGCCATGGTTGGCGGTTTTGTTGCCGATGCTGGTGGGGACGATCTGCCTCCGTTCGACGTGCCGGGTGCGGCGTCCGCGCCCAAGTCCGCTGCAACTGCCCCCAAAGAGGAGGACGCTCCTGCAGCTCCCTGGGAGTCCAACTCCGGTGCGGGCGGCCCCTTCGGCCATCAGGGTGCAGCCCCGAGCATCCCGCAGACCGAGGACGAAGCCAAAGCCCTCATCCGTAGCGTCTTCGGCCAGTCCACCATCTTCAAACCGGTGGAGTAGCTGTACGGGCGGGTATACTGCTCAGGAAGAGACTTCTTTGAACGGAGCGAGCTTATGATGTGGGAATATGTCCGCCTCGAGGACGATACGCAAGTTTCGTATTCCGAAGTCCGTGAGGACAACACGGTGAAGGTCGTTGTGGAGCGCCCACGCGATTGGGGCTTTGACACGGCGGAGTGTATCTTACCGGCATTCAATTGGGTGTCGCACGAGGGCTTTAGTGAAGCGGACCTCAAAGAACTCGATGATTTTGTGCGTAACAATGCCCCGCTCATTCTGCGTTTTGCCTACGAAGGCGGACGAGTCTATGCCTAGTCTTTTCCGACTCGGGCCGTACATCATCTTTTTCTGGACGGGGGAGAACGGCGAGCCAGTCCATGTCCATATCGCAGTCAAGCGCCCCACTGCCGAGGCGACCAAGATATGGCTTACTCGCTCCGGCGGGTGCAAGCTGGCCCATAACAAGGGCGATATTCCTGCTCGGGATTTACGCGATATTATGCAGTTTGTTTCATCTAACCATGCACTGATTTGCAAACGTTGGAAAGAAACAACCGGCGGGCTATCGTTCTACTGTTGAGGGCTGATCATTGGGGCTATTTCCAGCTTGTTAGCCTGCGTCGAGATAATTATGCAATCTTGCATAATTCGACCTTGCATAATCTTTGGGCGCTGCTTGCGCTCCAGGACATGTATATCGACTGAGGTAGTGTGTCCGCCCCGCTCGCTGGCCCCGCGCCGTGGTACGATTTTTGAGTTTGAAAGTCCCGTCGCGCTCCGGCTGCCCTTGCAGCTTGTCGCGCGGCCGCACGTAAAGGAGCCATCATGGCCGGTATGAACATGCAGCAAATGATGAAGCAGGCTCGCAAGATGCAGGAGCAGCTTGCCGCCGCGCAGGAAAACCTTAAGTCCCAGACCGTCGACGCCTCTGCCGGCGGCGGCATGGTCAAGGTGACCGTTAACGGCGAGATGGAGCTCGTCAACCTCACCATCGACCCCGATGCCCTCGATCCCGAGGACGTCGATATGCTGCAGGACATGATCATGGCTGCCGTCAACGAGGCCGTCCGCGGTGTCAACGAGCTCGCCAACAAGCAGATGGGCGCCATCACCGGCGGCCTCAACATCCCGGGCATGCCGTTCTAAGACACGCATATATATGAGTGCCAACCATAGTCTGCAAAAATTGCTCGATGAGCTGGGCCGTCTGCCGGGCATTGGTCCCAAGTCGGCCCAGCGCATCGCCTATTACCTGCTCGAGGCCGATGCCGAGGAGGCGCGCCGCCTGGCCGAGGCTATCCTGGAGGTTAAGCAGGAGGTTCACTTTTGCAGCCGCTGCTTTAACTACGCCACGGCCGACGAGTGCTCCATCTGCCAGGATTCGATGCGCGATACCACTCGCATTTGCGTGGTGGGCGAGCCGCGCGATGTCCAGGCGATCGAGCGCACGGGCAGCTACCACGGTCTCTACCACGTATTGGGCGGCGTGATCAGTCCCATGGACAAGATTGGTCCCGAGCAGTTGCACATTCGTGAGCTGCTGGCACGCTTGGGCTACGAGGACATCCACGAGGTCATCATCGCCACCAACCCCAATATCGAGGGCGAGACCACGGCGAGCTACCTGGCCCGCACTATCAAGCCGCTGGGCGTTGAGGTATCGCGTCTGGCGAGCGGCCTTCCCGTGGGCGGCGACCTGGAGTATGCCGACGAGCTTACGCTTGGGCGCGCCATCGAGGCCCGTCGCACGATTTAGGTGGCGAGCCTGCTCCTGCCGTATGTCTTCATCGCGACGCACGGGGTAGCCATTATTTCCCCGTGCGACTGTAAGTTTGTTGTGCAACAAAGATGCTTTGTATCCGCTTATCGCATGGATGCTTCCACTCGCATCCTTAAT
This sequence comes from Collinsella sp., assembly GCA_019414245.1. Classification (GTDB taxonomy): domain Bacteria; phylum Actinomycetota; class Coriobacteriia; order Coriobacteriales; family Coriobacteriaceae; genus Collinsella. The sequence goes on from DXMK01000004.1 coordinate 129,675, forward strand.
TTGCCCATTCGTTGCGCAACCTTTTGGGTTCGCTGATACACTCAAATATGGATTCGAATGAATGCGCCGCTCCCGAGCGGCGTGTTTTTGTTGGAGGAGAACGCATGCGGCCCGGTGGCACTCAGACAAAGCGCGGCGCCGCGGTGCGCATGCGACGCCGACTGGGCTTGGCGCCGCGGGCGTACGCACTGCTGTCTTGCTCGCTGGTGCTGGTCATAGCTGGCGTTTCTGCCTATGGCATGACCGTGCCGTCCATGATGCAGGCACATGCCGCACGCGAACCGCGCGTGGGGCATGAGGTCAAAAGTGACCTGGGGACCACGACTGGATATGCTTGGGCAAGTGTGGTCGCGCATATTGTGTTTGGCACCGGCGACGCGGACGGCGCCGAGGCCCCGGACAACGAAGTCACGCTTGCCAATGGCAAAACCATCGTGCTCACCAACACCAAGATCATCGATCGGTTGTCCAACAATAGCGTGGCGGCAACGGTGAATAAGGTCGAGCAGCAGAAGGAGCAGGACGCCCAGCAGTCCGGAAAGCCCGGTAGCCCGGATACTTCTGGCTCCGGCTCGGATTCGTCGAGTTCGGGCGGCGGCTCTGGGTCGGGTTCCTCTGCCGGAGGGTCTGGAAACGGCGGCTCGACGGGCGGCAACACTGACAACGATGCAAACTCCGGTGGCCTTTCCGCTGCTGAGGAAGAGAGCATTCACAGCTGGCTTGTGACCAAGTACAACATGCTCGACGGCTATGTTTCTCGTGCCAATGACGTGGTCTCGACCTATAACTCTACGGGAGATCCCAGGCCGTGCGACAGCCTGGTCGGGGAGATGTTTGTCATTCGAGCCGAGTTCGGTCGTCAGACATTCTCGCCCCGGTCAAAGTGGTATCAGCAGTATGCCAATCTGTGGGGCTGTTACACCAACCTATGTCAATGGGTCGGCCATTACGGCGATGATGACGTCGCGCTCGGTAACTTCAACAATAACGTGGCGGCGCTTGCCCTATGATGACCGATCTTGCATCCACCACACCACAATCGCTCGGTCGCGATCCCATGGTCGGCCTGCGCCTGGCGCGTGTCGACGGGTTTGAGCCGGCCATTGCGCTCGGTCAGGACGAACTGCCTGCCTATCTGCGTCGTTTTACGATACTGTTTGCCGACGATGCCACCATGCGCCGTGGCGGTATCGGCCGCGTGACGCGTGCCGTCAACGCCCAAGGCGAGGCCGTGGCACTCAAGCAGCTCATCTTGCCAACGTGCGATGAGTTTGACGACGATGCAACTCACGAGGCGCTGGTCGCCAAGTTCAAGGCGGCGTTTCGCGAGGAATACGAATGCCATCGCGCCCTTTCGGGCCTTAAGGGCTCTCCCCGCCTCTATGGCTGGGGCGAGGTCGACGGTGTGCCTGCAATTGTCATGGAATGGGTCGAGGGCGAGACGCTCGCCCGCTTGCGCTCGCGCTTTGCCGTGGACGATGCCGGCCGCCTATCGCCGCTTGTGGCGGCGCGTCTGGGTCGCGACCTGTTCGATCTGCTCTGCCGTATGAGCCTGGTGGGCGAGGGCTTTGTCCATCGCGATATCTCGCCCGCTAATATTATGGTGCGTACGGCGCGTCTACCGCTTGACCGGCAGCTTGCCGAGGGCACCTTTGACCTGTGCCTGATCGACTTTGGCTCGTCGCTGGCGCTTGAGCCTGCGTCGGCCGTGGCCGGTACCGGCGGCAAGGCGTCGTTTACGGAGCGCTATGCCACGCTGCGTCGCGCGACGGTTGCCTATGCCCCGCCCGAGATGCTCACCGACGATATTCCCGACCTGCGCGCTTTGCGTATGTCGCCGGCGATCGACGTCTATGCCGCAGCAAGCACGGTTTACGAGCTCATTGCCGGCGCCGCGCCATACGAAGCCGCGCCGAGCACTTCGGGCACCTCGGGTTCGCGCAAAAAGACGCGCGACATCGCCAGCCCCTACCGTCTCAAGATGGACACGCTGCCCGACTATCCCATTGGTGCCCATGCGCCCGGTTGCGATTTGACTCAGCTGCTTCGTCGTGAGCCCGATGTGGCGCTCGCTGCGGCCGAGCAGGCCCAGCAGCTGGGGCTTGAGCCGGATTCCGAGGAGCTACGCGATGCGCTGGCGTTTGTCGATGCCCAGCTGTTCGACGTGGTGATGGCCTGTCTGTCCAGCCATCAAAAAGATCGTCCCGAGCCGGCGGCGGTCGAGGCGGCGCTCTCGGCGTTTTGTGACCACTATGCGCAAAATGTCGGTCGTTCGCTCCGCGGCGAGCCGCTCACGCCGTGCCCCATGGATGCGTCTGGCCGCGCGGTTCGTCGCGCGCTGATGGTCGGCGCGACGGTCGTCTGTGGCGTGGTTTGGGCTGTGGTCGTGGTTTCGGCCGCGCTGCTGGCGTCGGGCGCTCGCGTGACGGCGACTTTGGGATCGCTCGTGTGGTCTGGGTCGCTACCGGGTATTATTGCCGCACTGGCGTTGGCGCTGCCAGGCATAGCCGGCGTTGCCGCGGGGGCACTTGCGCGCGATCGGCGCTCGGGCTTCCTGCAGGGTGTGCTTGCGCTTTCTGCCTGCGAGGTTCCGGTGCTGGTTGTGGCTGCATGTAGCGTATTTTCCCAACGCGCCGTGATGGGCGGCCTTGTTGCCGCTCTGGTTGCAACCTATACGCTTACGTGGTTTTTGCTTGCGATGGGCTTTGCCTTTGAACTTCCCGTTTCGGCACCGCGACGCACAAAAGCCCAGATGGCGACTCCGCTTGCCGGTGGAGCCGCAGCTGTCCGTACTTTTGGCGGACCTGTCGAAGTATCGTCCGATTCTATTTCTACGACCAAGGAGGCCTAGGTCATGGCATCTCAAGTTGAGCTCACCCCATGCGGGGCCATGTTTGACATCTTTAAGCGCGCAGCGCATCTGAGCCATATCGAGCTGTGCGGCTTGGTGCTTTCGTCCCGTCCGCTCGCCGACGGCCGCAGCCCGCAGAGCCGAGCCGCCGATCGCTCTTGGGTTTCCCGCTTTATCGTTCGCGCGCCGGTCGGCACGCTTCAGCAGCGCTACTTTGCCGAATACGGTACCTCGGCTGCGCGTATTATGTCGCAACTGGCCCTGCGCCAGCGCAATCCCATGGACTCCACGGCTGTGATCAATATGGTGTGCGGCCCTGCAGGTGAACCGATGGTACGCGCGCTCGAAGAGTGCCATCAGGACACGAATCTCTATCGCAACGCGCTCGATCGCCTGTCCCAGGCGGCGGAACTCATGCCCGCCGAGCGCGCCGAGGCCGTGCTGGTGCTGTTTGTCGCCGTCGGTTGTTCGGCGGATGTGCGGTCCTCGGTGAACTATGCCATCGACTACGCGCACGCGACCTGTGGCGGAGGCACCTCCACGCCGCGTTCGCTTGGCATGTCGATGACCGCGGGCGAACGCGAACCCGCTCCGGCGCACCCCTTGGGCTTGCTGCGCGTACAAAACAGTTTTGTCGTGAGCGCCCCGCGCTGGATTCAGCCGAGTGAGCAGGGTGTTGAGATTGGTGCGCTGGCCACTGGTGAGGGCGATATTACCGACGTCGGCGACGATGTCTCGGCCCGCCATGCCCATATCTGGTGCGATGCTCAAAATATCTGGCACGTCGAGGACTTGTCGTCCACCAACGGAACCGTGGTGGTAAACGGGGCCACGCGCGTCTGCATTCAGGTCGAGCCCGGCCGTTCCGCCCAACTCAATCCCGGCGACGAGCTCAAGCTCGGCGAATCCACTACCTACGCCATCCTCTTCGGTGCCCTCTAGCCGGCAGATAGGGACGTTTCTTTTCTGCCGGCACTTGGGGACACTCCTCGGCGCGCCAGAGCCAGTCGCCCGGGGATGGAGGGGCCATTTTGGCCCTTGGCGGTCAGTCGGGGCGAAACTAGAAGATCTTTCCGATTCGCGGCTGTTCATGCTTGTAGAGCATCTAAAACAATAGGATGTTATTCTGGAATATGCCGGGTGCGTGAACTTGCCTGTCTTAGCCTTAATAAGGTATAGGGGAGTTTGGCTCAGGGGTTCCGTCTTGTTCTTCAGCGCAGTATTGTGGGACAGATTTGCTGAGATTGGCGCCTTACACCGCAGAGCGCACGGAAGGCTCTCGATTTGTGTTCTGGCCCCAGAATACAGGGCCTGATACTTACCAACTGTGGCATGGATGTAACATCTGTAGAAATCAACCCTTTTGTTGTCGACCTTTGTAAGAAAAACACTGCCATCAACTCTTTGGATGACGAAACTAGGGTGCTTGAGGGGAGCCTTTACTCCCCTCTGAGAGATGACTCATGTTTTTCGCTTGTCGTTGTGAATCCTCCGTTACTGCCGATTCCGGATGAGATTCCTTATCCCTTCGTTTGAGATGGAGGACAATCGGGTCTGGATAAAACACTTCGTATTCTTAAGGGTGGCGATACGCATTTAGAGAAAAACGGTAAATACTGCTAATAGGGGTGACGACGATGGTGCAGGGGCGACCCGCGATGCTCTCATCAATACGTCGGATACTTGGGAAATCAGGTCTAGATGCATGTATGATGATGCTGTGTGGCTATTCAATTAATCCGCGTTCCGAATGGGTGCAGGGTATAGCTGCGACATCGTATGCTTTTGACCCGGCGCGATACTCAGATATTTCTGAGGCGGTTGACGAAGTTTATACGCACTATGCCGCGCAAGGCGTTTCGGAAGTTTGCACATCTACGTTACGGGCTTAGGTTTCTTCAAGCGAGCAGGCCGGTTGCGTTATTTCGAGCGATTTTTCTAGTCTAGACGACAAAAGGCAAAGGATTTGATGGGTATAAAACGCGGACGTTTGTGGGCGGATGCTCAAATCTATTGTGGCAATCGGGCGGTTGAAAAAGATATTTCAACCGCCCGATTGCCAGGTTCGTCGGAGGAGATGTCCGATTCCGACTCTCTTGTAGGAAGAGCTTGAGATCGTATTGGCCCAAGGCAATCTTAAAGCAGTCTCATTGGCAAATCTTCGCTCCTGTTGTGTTGAGGTGTAAGGTATCAGTGATTGATGTTTTGTGGCGGGTAGATTGGGGCCTTCCTTGATTCGATGCGTTCTCTCGAGGTTCATCAGAGCAAAAGGGGCTTTCGTCTTCATTGCTATCACGGTGATTGGAACCGCTCTCTCCTATGCCATGCCATACGTGAACGGGAAATTCTTAGATTTTCTTCTCGGTAACCGCAGCGAAAGAGACGCCGTACTCTTCGCGCTCCTGGTTGCGTCAATAGGAGTTTTCTCCACCCTCTTTACTTATTTTGCAGGAACACTTTCCATTCGCATAACCACGAGACTTTCCTTTGATCTTCTCAGGGAGGCCGTCTTGCGTTTTGAAAGAGACGATTACTTGGTGAGTCGGACCATCGATCCAGCCTATACAACGCAACGGATTATTTCCGACTCCAGCGTGGTCTCATCCTTCGTTTTGGCGAATTTTATCAGTGCGCCGCTGTCCATTGTAGCCATTCCCATCGTATTGCTTATCATATGGTCAATTGATTCAACTCTCGCGGTGTTTTCCATCATTCTCCTCATCGTGTATTTCTGTGTAATTACTGGGTTGAGGAAACTTTTGTATAGGGTCACGTATGAGAAGAAAGAGGCGGACAGCGCCTTTTACGCCGCAATTGCATCGCAGCTTAATCAGATTCTCAACATTCAACTGACATCTTCGTACGGCAAGAGCGAACAAGCGCTCGACGCTGGGTTTAAGAGCTATTTTCCCAAAGTTTTGCGCTCCGGAAAGCTATCATATTCTCTGACATCGCTCGATGGTCTTTTCGCAGCGTTGTTTCAAGCGGTGATACTTGTTGTTTCCGGAGTACGAATCATTAACGGAACTATGTCAATAGGCGAGTACACTATCATCGGTACATACTTCGCGGTTCTCTTTAAGACTTTGAAAAGTATGATGTCATTGTTCAAATCCTATCAAGATGCCAAAGCATCATGGGATAGGACGGCTATCGCGACGAGAGAAAAGGAGAGATCGGGGTGGAATCGGACCGATTTAGCTAAACTCGATGAAATAAATGACATTTCGGTATCTGATTTGGAATTCTCGGTTGCCCTTCCAGACGGATCTGTCCGAGAGGTCCTCGGCGGGTTTTCTTTCAAGTTTTCCGGTCCTGGTACATATTGCATAGTTGGGGAAAACGGAAGAGGCAAGACGTCACTTCTTTACTTGATGCTCGGGCTATACTCATCGAAAGGCAAAGTAAAATACAACGGCGTGCCAATCGAAGAATGCGACTTGGATTACATACGTGCGAGAGAGATATCGTGCTGCCCACAGTCGTGCTTCGCGCCGGACGAAACGGTGAAAGAGCTGTTAGAGTATTTCGACACGCCCTTTTCTTCCTATCACCGGGGTGTAGATGGCCTACTTTCGCTGGAAAACAGCGTGAAGGAGTTGCTCGGGAAACGTTGCTCCGCGCTTTCGGGCGGTGAGCTGCGCCGAGTGTACTTATGGTCGGCGATTTCACGCAAGTCGTCAGTTTTGGTACTCGACGAGCCCACGACTGGGTTAGACGCTGTAAGCCGCGCCGAGCTTGCGGCCTATGTTAAGCGCAACAAGCAAAGCCAGCTGATCATCGTTGTCTCTCACGATGACGAGATGGTCGGCGCGGTAGAAGGGGTAGTGGATTTAGGCAGCATGTACCAGGGTAAATGATGACAAGTGTAGTGCTACCCAACTGGCAGAGATAACAAAAAGGCGATGCAGATGCACGTAGCATTCAGGCGGTTCGGACTCGGTGCCTTCACGCCATCGCAACGCTTTCAGATATAGTTCTCGTTCTCTTACTAAAGGAAACTTTAGTCTACGTCATCTTGTCGAGACAGAGGTGAAGCGAAGTGTTGTCGCGACGTATCTTATTCCAGGTGGCTCAGTATCAGCGTGAGAATCGCACCAAAGTGTACTTACGATTCTCGTGTCCCACGGACAACATGAGCTGAGCATTGAGGTTCCACCCTTTGCTGCAACTACACGGGGTTGGACGGCAATGAATATGCCGGGCCGCATACCACGCGCAGCGGGGGTCCATGTCCCAGTATGTTGCCTACAGCAGCCTCGATGTCCACGCACACATCATCTCTGCCTTCGCGTTCAATCCATTTGCCGGAGAGTGCGAGGGTTGCCAGGCCGTAGAATTCGAGCCGAACAAATGAAATGCGGTATCAGCGCATAGGATTAAACTGACGATTGCTTTGCACTGAGAATACGCTTGGAAAGCCGCTATGGGTGGCGGCCCGGGTTAAATAGAGAAGCCCGTCCGATCACTTTCATGTGGCGAACGGTCGGGCTTCTTATTCCACTTGCCAATGCTCGGCTCATATTGGAAGAAAGCTACGCTAATGTTTGCGTGACACTCCTATTTTCTCCGAAGAAAGAGTCGGATAATGAAGAATAGAATTAAAAAAGGTGCCAGATATAACGCAAGTATAAAGGCTAATCCAACGAGACCTTGCAATAATGGCATAACTCCTCCCAGACACGAGATTTTGGTATTTGTTCCCATCTTATTCTGAATTGGACCAAATAGTTCCTAGCCACAAAACTACTCGTCAACTGGATCGCACCAATCTGCTGGCAAAACACAGCTTGATTCTTTATCGACATAGCACCAATCCGCAACAGGGCACTCGGCGATGTCGTAAAAATTGCATATATCAACTCCAAGACAACAAGGCTCAACGGGAGGATGTTCATTTGAACCAACAGGATGGATATGCTTCATAACAGCTCCTCACCTTAATCCAATTAGAGACTACGTTTGATCAATGCCACAGTGATCTACAACGCAGATGCTGCCGCCATCCATGTCATAGTCGCAGTAATCGTATGCACCACAGCCATCTGCTTTATCATAAACAGTACAGATGTCAGTAATGCCCAAGAGGCAGTCAAAAGACATCGGCTTCACGCCTGCCTCGTCGCCACTTCCTGGATTAATCGGATGAATATGCTTCACGACTACCTCCCTTTGAGTGCAGAAAAACCTCAATATTGTGTATAACAAACCAAGATGTCTAGTTCACCATATTTCTAGAATGGTTTCGGCGAACGTAGCAACAAGCTTCGCAGACGGTAATCAGAAGAACGAACACCTCCACAATGGTGACAGCAATGCGCTGAACCGCTTATTCCGATACAGTAGCTTCTCGTTGATTTTTCTCCTGCGAAGATGAGTGGCGGGAAATAAGGTCAAAAGCCATCTCGTAGCACATTTTTCTATATTCACATGATGCAGGGTGTAGACTCTTGGGCAAGTAGCCGTGCTCGCCTGCAGCCTCCCAGCTACAGCCCCCACCACAGAAAGACCGAGCCCAACAGTCCGTACAGTCAATTCTTTTTTCGACACCCTGACTCCAGTTTTCAATATACCTAGTTTCGTCAATTCCGGTGACGATGTTGCCCATTTTGAATCGCATCATCCCGACAAACCTGTGACAGGGGTATACGTCCCCTTCGGGAGTCACGGAAATAAAACGCCTGCCAGCCCCGCATCCGACAAAGGCGATCCTGTTGCTCATAATCAAATCAACTGCAGTTTTCAATGTTCTAAACAAGGGCTTTTCCCCTTGATCAATCTGTTTGAGATATTGATCCGCCAAATCTATTAGGCCCGCCCTGATTTTGTTTAATGAGTGTTCGTCGAGTTTGATATTCTCATCGAATGAGCTCACGGGCGAGAAGTAAATCCTTCTGAAGCCCATCTCTTTAAACTGAAGATAGTCTTCAACAAGGTTACAGTTATTATTTGTTAAGGTCGCTCTTGCGCCGAAGGGGAACGACTCGGAAAAACGACGAACGTTTTTGTCGATATCGGAGAAAGAGCCGCCTCCCGTCTTGTACGGGCGCGATGCATCGTGCTTGCATCCTGTACCATCGAGACTAATCAGAACAGAAAACCCGTGCTCCTTGAAAGAATTCACAGCAGTGTCATTCAAAAGCGTTCCGTTGGTCGTAATAGAATAGGTAAAGTTTCTATTGGGGTATATTCTTTTTGAATAGTCGACCGTTTTCCATATCAGCGGCTCGTTAATCATGGGTTCCCCACCAAAAAAGACGATCGCAAGCGTTTCGTTTTCCGATGAACTTGCGACGAGGTAGTCGACCGCCTTGAAGGCTATCTCGTCTGTCATCAGCAGAGGAGACGTTCCATAATCTCCTTTACCGGCAAAACAGTAACTACAACCAAGGTTGCATGCATGTGAAACGTGGAGTTCGATGGATCTAAGTTTTCGAGGCGTGTCTTTTGTTAAGAAAGTCCGCTCAGACAATCGTTGATACTCATCAATGTCGTCTTCAAGTTCTGCTATGGTCGTTTGGTCGTAGCCTTTCGCAGCAAGTGACTTTGTTAGCAACTTCGAGTTGACCGTTCTTCCCGATGCTTCAAATATGCGAAGCGCATCTTCTGATGCTTGGTCAACCTGAAAGCAATTGCGAGTGACCTCATCGAAGCAGTAACGACGATCACTTACTGAGAAAAAATGCATACGTTCCTCAATTTCATGCTGGACTGGCACTAACCTTGTTTATTGTTGCGCAGCTATAAAAAACCACCAGCGGGGATTCGGTGTGCGGCCCAATCGGACTCCCAAAAGGTTCTATTTGAGACTGGCAAGCTTTGTGTTGTTGGCACTTCGACAGCGCTCTTTATTCCAACATGGAGCCTCGCAGTTTGAGTCGACTTGCCTCTGGAAGGTCCGATCTTAACTTGATTTAGGATGAAAACAGATTACAGGCGCGCTCCTCTAGAAAGAAAGGAAACCAATCGCCGCCTTTCACCAGGAAAGTTTTTATAGCCCACCTCGAGCAAAATGAAAGATGCGAGAGCGATTGGGGAACAACGCGAATCTCCCCTTTTGGGTGGGAGCGAGCCTTCAGCCACCGGCGAACGACTCGCCCTGGTCAGAATCTGGAAGTGGTGCCGGGCCGCTTGGGCCTCCCCGGTGACTTCGTGGGGCTTACCTGCCTGACGTCGAGGAGTACATCCGCAAGATTCGTTCCCTATGCCGTTTGCTCTCACGCCCGCCTTAGTTCCAAGTCGGGCGAGCCGCCGCGCTCATGCGACCCGTGGCGGCGACACGTCGACGCCGCGCTCGCTGAGCACATCTTCGGTCGCGGGCGAGCACGAGGTCGCGCCGGCGCATCCGCTGGGACTGCTGTGCGTGCAAAACGGCTACGTGGTGAGCGTCCCGCGCTGGATTCAGCCGAGTGAGGAAGGCGTTGAGATCGGCGCGCTGGCAACGGGGGAGGGCGGCATCACCGACGACGTCTCGGCCCGCCATGCCCATATCTGGTGCGACGATTCTGGCACATGGTTTGTCGAGGACCTGTCATCCACGAACGGCACCGTGGTGGTAAACGGGGCCACGAGCGTGTGTATTCAAGTAGAGCCCGGTCGCTCCGCCCAGCTCAACCCCGGCGACGAGCTCAAGCTCGGCGAATCCACTACCTACGCCATCCTCTTCGGTGCCCTCTAGCCGGCAGATAGGGACGCTCCTTTTCTGCCGGCACTTGGGGACACTCCTTGGCGCGTCAGAGCCGATTGCCCGGGAACACAGGGACCATTTGGCCCTTGGCGGTCAGTCGAGGTAAACCTTTACCGCCCGCCTATATTTGCCGCTATTACACTTGACGGCGGGGTACAATAAACCCGCATGCGGATTTTCGTTGCGGGCGCCTCCCATCGCCGGGGCGTGCCCGGGAGCATCCGGCATGCGGCCTTTGCGGCGCTCGGTCATGTGCAAGACGGGTAGCTGGGCTTGTGGAGCGCGTGCAGCCCTCCTCGCCTCGGCATGCCTTCTCTCCACGCCATGTACCTGCTGCTGAGCCTGCCTGCCAGATGATTGGAAGCAACAGCGAAAATCCCATCACGCCAACATCCCGGCGATCGCCGGGGCCTGTATACCTATATGAGAGGAGAGGGGTATATGGCGCGTAAGTTTAAGTCTATGGACGGCAACGAGGCGGCCGCATATGTTTCGTATGCGTACACCGAGGTAGCGGGAATCTATCCCATTACGCCGTCCAGCCCGATGGCCGACCATGTCGACCAGTGGGCGGCCCAGGGTCGCAAGAATATCTTCGGCACCCCGGTCAAGGTCGTCGAGATGGAGTCCGAGGCAGGTGCAGCCGGTACCGTTCACGGTTCGCTGGGCGCCGGTGCTCTGACCACCACCTACACGGCTTCTCAGGGTCTGCTCCTGATGATCCCGAACATGTACAAGATCGCGGGCGAGCAGCTCCCGGGCGTCTTCCACGTCTCCGCGCGTTGCGTCGCTTCCCACGCCCTGAACATCTTTGGCGATCACTCCGACGTCATGGCCTGTCGTCAGACCGGCTTCGCCATGCTCGCCGAGGGCAACGTCCAGGAGGTCATGGACCTCTCGCCGGTGGCTCACCTTGCCGCCATCGAGGGCAAGACCCCGTTCCTTAACTTCTTCGACGGCTTCCGCACCAGCCACGAGATCCAGAAGGTCGCCATGTGGGACTACAAGGATCTGGCCGAGATGTGCGACATGGACGCCGTCCAGGCTTTCCGCGATCACGCGCTCAACCCTGAGCACCCGCACACCCGCGGCAGCCACGAGAACGGCGACATCTTCTTCCAGAACCGCGAGGCCTGCAACAAGGTCTACGACGAGCTCCCTGCCGTCGTCGAGGGCTACATGAAGAAGATCAACGAGAAGCTCGGCACCGATTACGGCCTGTTCAACTACTACGGCGCTCCCGACGCCGATCGTGTCGTCGTGTGCATGGGCTCCTTCTGCGACGTGCTCGAGGAAGTCATCGACTACCTCAACGCTCACGGCGAGAAGGTCGGCCTGGTCAAGGTTCGCCTGTTCCGTCCGTTCTCCATCAAGCACTTCGTCGACGTTCTCCCCGAGACCGTCCAGAAGATCGCCGTCATGGACCGCACCAAGGAGCCGGGTTCCATCGGCGAGCCGCTCTACCAGGACGTCGTCTCCGCTCTCTACGAGGCCGGCAAGACGGGCATCAAGGTCGTCGGCGGCCGTTACGGCCTGGGCAGCAAGGACACGCCTCCCGCGTCCGCGTTCGCTGTCTTCGAGGAGCTTAAGAAGGACGAGCCCAAGCGCGAGTTCACCATCGGCATTGTCGATGACGTGACCAACCTGAGCCTGCCCGAGGCCGAGGATGCGCCCAACACCGCAGCCCCCGGCACCATCGAGTGCAAGTTCTGGGGTCTGGGTGGCGACGGTACCGTCGGCGCCAACAAGAACTCGATCAAGATCATCGGCGACCACACCGACAAGTACGTCCAGGCCTACTTCCAGTACGACTCCAAGAAGACCGGCGGCGTCACCGTCTCGCACCTGCGCTTTGGTGATTCTCCGATCCGTTCGCCGTACTACGTGACCAAGGCCGACTTTGTCGCCTGCCATAACCCCAGCTACATCGTTAAGGGCTTCAAGATGGTCCGCGACGTCAAGCCGGGCGGCACCTTCCTGGTCAACTGCCAGTGGAGCGACGAGGAGTTCGCCGAGCACATGCCCGCCGTGGCCAAGCGCTACATCGCGAACAACAACGTCAACGTCTACCTGATCGACGCTATCGACCTGGCGGCCAAGGTCGGCATGGGCAAGCGCACCAACACGGTGCTCCAGTCCGCCTTCTTCGCGCTGGCCAAGGTCCTGCCCGCCGAGGACGCCCTGCAGTACATGAAGGACGCGGCTACCAAGTCCTACATGAAGAAGGGCCAGGCCATCGTCGACGCCAACCACAAGGCCATCGATGCCGGCGCTACCGCTTTCCGTAAGTTCGAGGTTCCGGCCGACTGGGCTACCGCCGAGGATGCCGCTCCCGTCGAGCTCTCCGAGGAGACCAAGTCCGCTATCGCCCAGCAGGTCAAGAACCTGCTCGAGCCCATCGATCGCATGGACGGCGACAGCCTGCCTGTTTCCGCCTTCGTCGATTGCGCCGACGGCCAGTTTGAGCTGGGTGCCTCCGCATACGAGAAGCGCGGCGTCGCCGTGGTCGTTCCCCACTGGGACGAGACCAAGTGCATCCAGTGCAACCAGTGCGCCTACGTGTGCCCGCATGCCACCATCCGTCCGTTCGCGATGACCGAGGACGAGGCTGCCGCCGCGCCCGAGGCTACCCGCACGCTCGACGCCATGGGCCCCAAGGCCAAGGGCATGAAGTTCACCATGGCCGTGTCCCCGCTCGACTGCATGGGCTGCACCAACTGCGTCAAGGTTTGCCCCAAGGGCGCCCTCGAGATGGTTCCCACCGAGCAGGAGATGGACCAGCAGCCCGTTTGGGACTACATGGTCGAGAACGTCTCCGAGAAGAAGGAGCTCATCGCGGCCAACGTCAAGGGCAGCCAGTTTAAGCAGCCCTACCTGGAGTTCTCCGGCTCCTGCGCCGGCTGCGCCGAGACCGCCTATGCACGTCTGGTGACCCAGGTTGCCGGCGACCGCATGTTCATTTCCAACGCCACCGGCTGCTCCTCCATTTGGGGCAACCCCGCTGCCACCGCTCCTTACTGCAAGGACAAGGACGGTCACGGCCCGGCGTGGAACAACTCCCTGTTCGAGGACAATGCCGAGCACGGTCTGGGCATGGCCGTGGGCTATGAGGCTGTTCAGCACAAGCTGATTGCCGCCACCCAGGAGATCATCGCCGCCGATGGTCCGTCCGACGAGCTCAAGGCTGCCTGCCAGGCTTGGATTGACTCTGTCAACGACGCCGAGGCCTCCAAGACCGCTGCCGCTGCCTACGTTGCCGAGCTCGAGAAGTGCGGCTGCGAGGCTTCCAAGGCAATCCTCGCCGACAAGGCTTACCTCACCAAGAAGTCCTTCTGGATCTTCGGCGGCGACGGTTGGGCCTACGACATCGGCTTCGGTGGCCTGGATCACGTCCTGGCTTCCGGCCACAATGTCAACGTCTTTGTCTTCGACACCGAGGTTTACTCCAACACCGGCGGTCAGGCCTCCAAGGCCTCGAACCTGGGCCAGGTTGCTCAGTTCGCCGCTGCCGGTAAGGTGACCAAGAAGAAGTCCCTGGCCGAGATTGCCATGAGCTACGGCTACGTCTACGTGGCGCAGGTCGCCATGGGCGCCAACCCGGCTCAGACCCTCAAGGCCATCCACGAGGCCGAGGCCTACGACGGCCCGTCCCTCATCATCGGCTACAGCCCCTGCGAGATGCACTCCATCAAGAAGGGCGGCATGCAGAACTGCCAGGCCGAGATGAAGAAGGCTGTCGAGTGCGGTTACTGGAACCTCTTCCGCTTCAACCCCGAGGCTGCTGCCGGCAAGAAGTTCTCGCTCGATTCCAAGGAGCCCGCGGGCGGTTATCAGGAGTTCCTGATGAACGAGGCCCGTTACGCTTCGCTGACGCGTTCCTTCCCCGAGCGCGCCGAGGAGCTCTTCAAGGAGAACGAGCAGGCCGCTATGGACCGCTATCAGCACCTGCTGAAGCTCAAGACGGTGTACAACGAGGCCTAGGTCTCCCACCGCAGGATCTGAGGGCTAACCTTCGCGGACGTCCTCGGACATGAAAGAACCCCCGCTGCGCACAACGTGCGGCGGGGGTTCTTTCGTCCTGACGCTCCTATTTGGCAAGGTGTTTTTTAGAATCCATTTTGCGCTCGGCCTCGAAGGCCTGCCTGTCCCAATCGAGCGGAAGTCCGGCCTCGACCCATGCCTCGTAGGCCCTCCTTATGGGCTTGAGCTCCCTTTGGCCCCTCTCCAGCATCGAGATGTACTTCTCGCTGGTGCCCAGTATGGACGCCGCCCTCACCTGGCTGACCCTCGCCGCGCGCCTGGCCGCCACGAGCCCCGAGGCGTCCTCGGGCCTCCTGACCTCGTGCGGGCGCATCAGCGCCCGGTACGCCTCCCTGGCCACGTAGCGCTTGAGGCACCTCATGACCTCCCTGTCGCTCTTCCCCCGCGCCCTGGCCCTCTCGGCGTACTCGGCGGTCTCGGGGTCGCGCATGACCCTCTGCCTCGCGATCTCGTGCAGCGCGCTGTTCGCCTGCCGGTCGCCGCCCCTGTTGAGCCTGTGCCTCACGGTCTTGCCGCTCGAGGCGGGGATGGGGCAGGCGCCGCATATCGCCGCGAACGACGCCTCGGAGCGCAGCCTGCCCGGGTTGTCCCCGGCCGCGACCGCGAGCTTGGCCGCGCTCACGGGCCCGCACCCGTACATCGCCAGCAGCGCGGGGCAGTTCTCCTCCAGGGACGCCTCGATCGCGCGCTCCATGTCGAGCGCCGCGTCGCGCGCCGCCGCCCACAGGTCCGCCAGCGCGCCGAGCGCGGCGCCCAGCGCGCCCTCGGCGCGCACGGAGGGGAGCTCCTCCATCAGCCTCGGCCCTCCCATGCCGCGGAACCTCGACCTGAGCCCTTCCGGCGCGGTGGTGAGCAGCGACCTCGCGGTGTTGATCGCCGAGGTCCGCGCCTTCACCGCCCCGGAGCGCGCCGCGAGCATGCAGCGCACCCCGTCGACCCACCCGTCCTGGCTCTTGGGGGTCCCGAGCCTTGAGCCGGACATCGCCGCGCGGGCGGCCCTCTCCGCGTCCGCCTCGTCGCACTTTCCCTGCCCCGGGCGCCTCCTCTGCATCCTCGCCGGGGAGAGCGCCTCGCGCACGGGCATCCCCAGCGACGCGAGGTGCCTGGTGAGGCCCGCCCCGTAGGACGACGTCCCCTCCATCGCGATGCAGGCCGGCTCCCCGGCCGCGGCGATCGCCCCGGCGAGCGCCTCGTAGCCCGCCGCGTCGGCGGGGAACTGGCGGGACAGGACCTTGCGGCCCCTCCAGTCCAGGACGCACAGCCAGTGCGAGTCGGCGTGGGTGTCGACCCCGCAGAAGACCGGCCCGCGGGCGTCGGGTATCGATTCGTTTTGCATGTCTCGCTCCGTTCTTTCCGTGCTCGCCTGGACCGGGCAGACGGCACACTGACGGGGCGCGATAGAATGCGGTTGTTCGGGTCCGCGGTATCGCTCCATGCTCCTATTAGGTCATGCGGCGGTCTCGGCTCGCCGCGGCCCGCGCGGGACATGTCAGGAAACGAGGGCAGCCCCGTGGGCGCCAGCGGAATGTGGGGTCACCGCGCGGTCCGCATCTGATGGTGTCGACGTCAATGGTATACGGGTGCACCATCGACGTCTTCAATACAGAAGATATCAGTGCGGAATGTCCGTGAAGGTTAGCCCTCAGATCCTGCTACGACTACGTCCTTGGATTGTGTAGGCGGATGAAGGACGTAGTTGGTCGGGTATTCCGTCCACTTCGCTGTTTCGCGGCTTTGGGCATAGAGGGGGACCTGGTTGCGGACCCAGATGGCCTAGAGGGATATGGGTGCAAACGCGAAATCGTTGTTGGGGTCGTCCTTTTCCATAAACTCATCGAGGCAGAATGTCATATAGATTGGAACGTACAGAACCTTGCCCTCTTTGCTGAGGTTCTCGTGGCTTAGCACAACGGCCTCGGGGATTTTGTACTCGCTCACGCTCATCAGACGGTCGAGGGCCGCATGGGCTCGAACCTTCTTGCCCGATTTGACCTCGATTGGGACAACGTGCCCGCGGGCACCTTCGATTACAAAGTCGACTTCACCGACCTCACGCGTTTGGTAGTACCACGTATCTGCTCCGAGGGCAACGAGTTCCTGTGCGACCACGTTCTCATAGAGGCCGCCGAGGTTGGGGGTTTTCATGTCAAGGTAGACGGCGCGTGCCGTGCTGCCGGGATACCGCGATGCGAGCATACCTGTATCGGACTCGTATAGTTTAAAGGCCGTCGTTTTCTCCGTCCTCTTGAGAGGACTTCGTGCCTCCGTCACCTGGGGGACCATCAATCCAACGCCTGCGTTCACCAGCCATAGGAAATCCTGCTCGTATTTTTGAAGACGAGCTCCCTCGCCTAGAGACGAGACGATAAAGCGATGGGACTCCGCCTCAAGCTGAACGGGAATTTGCTCGAAAATGGAGCGAACGTTAAACGCTCGAGTCGATGCATATTTAGAGATATCGCTTTTGTACTGATCGACTAGCTGAATTTGAAGCTCACGCGTTCTCACGAGCGAATAGCCCGAATCGATATAGTTCTGAACGACCTCCGGCATGCCGCCGCAAACGATATAAGCTCTAAAGTTTTTGAGCATCGCCTCATGAATATAGTTTTCGACGGGACGTCTCTCGACAAGGCAGCTGCGAATGTCTGCAAGCATATTCTCGCTGATGCTGTTTGCCCAACAGAACTCTTCAAAATCCATCGGTCGCATAACAATGTGCTCGACATACCCCACCGGAAAAGAAGAGATCCCCTTAAACTCAGTCCCAAGCATAGACCCCGAGAAGACATAGCTAAAGCGTCCGTCCTCGACCAGCGCCTTCATAAGTGTAACGATCTGCGGATACTCCTGAATCTCATCGACGAAGATAAGCGTGTCTCCTTCAACAAGCGGTGCATCCGCAAGAAGGGCCACACGGTTGATGAAGTCAATGGAGTTCTTAGCGCCAACAAGTACGTCTCTTGCCTCGGCATCAAGTAGCAGATTGACCTCATAATACGAAGCGTAGTTGCTCTTTCCAAACGCGCGAATCGCATAGCTCTTGCCAATCTGACGCGCACCGGTAACAAGCAACGCTTTATTGGATTTGTTCTTCCAGCTCAAAAGCCTGTCAGTGACCTTACGGCGTAGCATTAAAACCCCTCAATGACAAAAATTGGCAAATAGATTTGACGCTAATCATACAAAAATTGGCAGATAGATTTGACCCAAATCATACAAAAATTGGCAAATAGCAAAGCTCGCTTAGGCCTCAAAGCCAGCGAGCCAGCACGGTACTTTGCGAAAAGGCTGGCGGCGCCGTTGTTGAGGGTGGCCAGGTTGGCAGTGGCGCCGTTAGCGTTCTCGGCTGCTTGGGCGCGCAGGAGCGAAAGGGCGTCGGCAGCGTTCATGCAGAAGCCGACGGTAAAGTTCCATACTGCGAACTCGCAGTCGCTTGCCGCGGGGTGAAGCGCGATCGACTATCCCTTATGTTGGATGAAAAGCCCCATGTTTTTGCAGGGGTGCATACTCGTCAAATTAATGTATAGAATCGCGTATAGTGCGAGTAAGATATTGCGCTGTCCGTTTTGTGTTTAGCAAAGATATAGTTTGCATAATCTGGTCTAATCCCTGCTCTATTTAAATAAAGTTGCACGTAAATGGCGTAGATATGCCTGAACTGGGCTTCTTTACGCTGAGCGGGTAAAATCGACCGTTCGCCGCTTAGGTATTTTCAAAATGAATAAAATGAGCGATAAAGAGAATATAAACCTTAATAAACTCGCGTATCGCACGGACGCGGGTTATTAATGGGTTGTAGGCCTTTTACAGAAAGGATTCCAGCAATGTCTAAGCCTCTTGGTAAGCCCGATCGTATTGTCGTCGCCCTCGGCGGCAACGCCCTCGGCAACAACCCCGTCGAGCAGATCGAGGCCGTGAGCAACACCGCCCACGCCCTCCTCGGCCTCATCGAGCAGGGCAACGAGATCATCATCACCCACGGCAACGGCCCGCAGGTCGGCATGATCCAGAACGCCTTCGCCGCCGCCCACGACGCCATCGGCACCCCCGAGATGCCGCTGCCCGAGTGCGGCGCCATGTCCCAGGGCTACATCGGTTATCACCTGCAGCAGGGCATCGGCCGCGAGATGCACAAGCGCTATAAGCGCTGGCACGCCGCCACCGTCGTCACCCAGATCGAGTGCGATCCCGACGACCCCGCGTTCAAGAACCCGACCAAGCCGATCGGCCCCTTCTACACCGAGGAGCAGGCCAAGGAGTTCATGGCCGAGGACCCCTCCAAGGTCTTCGTCGAGGATTCCGGCCGCGGCTGGCGCCGCGTCGTCGCCTCCCCCGACCCCAAGAAGATCGTCGAGGCCGACTCCATCCTCAACCTGCTCGACAACGAGTTCATCGTCATCGCCTGCGGCGGCGGCGGCATCCCCGTCGTCCGCGACTACGAGAACAAGGGCTGCTACAAGGGCGTCCCCGCCGTCATCGACAAGGACCTGGGCGGCGAGCTGCTGGCCGAGGACTGCGACGCCGACGTCCTGTTCCTGCTGACCGCCGTCGAGCACGTCGCCATCAACTTCGGCAAGCCCAACCAGGAGGAGCTCGAGGACCTCACCGCCGACGAGGCCGAGCGCCTGGCCGACGAGGGCCAGTTCGGCAAGGGCTCCATGGAGCCCAAGGTCCGCGCCGCCATCAAGTTCGCCCGCTCCCGCAAGGGCCGCACCTGCATCATCGGTGCCCTGGACAAGGCCGCCGAGACCATGGCCGGCCTCTCCGGTACCCGCATCCACGAGTAGTCCCTACTCTGTTGCCTCTCTCGTGGGCGCCAGGCAAAGCGCCCACAAACTAGCCTCTCTTCACGAGCCCCGCAGTCCGCTCCGACTGCGGGGCTTTTGCTGTTGAGTTGTGAGCATATGGGGGAGGTAGACAAGATCAAATTTGATTAGACGCTCAGATCATGAGACGCCTGAAACCAAACGATGACTCCCAGAATCCTAATTCGGCGTTTGTCCAGCACGATATCCGGTTCCGCCGTGCGATATGAGTGGGATGAGAGCATCACGGTATTCGTGCCGGTGCTATAACGCCGTATGACGATTCTTGAATTATCGGCCAAGGCGAGGACAGAGCATCCGTTCCAGGGTTTTAGGCTGGGATCCACGAGGAGAAGGGATCCAATCGGGTAGCATTTGGACATGGCGGATGTGTCCATTTGAACAAAGAAGCACCCGCGATGTTTCTTGAATACGGATGAGGGAAGCGCGGTTGTTCCGGTTTGTTTAAGTCCCGTTCTGCCTCCTGTCATCAGGATTTTAAATACATCGCAAAGGGAATCAGTAGTAACTTCTTTGGATTCCCCCTTCCGCCCCTCGTGGTCGAGCTTTGCGGCAAGCCCTGCGGTTTCAGATGTGAGGTCGTCGAGCTGCAGGTTAAATGTCGATACTATCTTGAGCAACGTTGAGTGGCGGATTGCATAACGATCCTTTTCCCAGCGACATACCGTTTCTTTGGAGACGCCGACGAGTGTCGCGAGCTCCTCCTGTGTTAGCTGATCGCGCTTGCGAAGCGCCTTTATGTTTTGACCCGTTCCCATGTTATGAAGTGCGGACGAGGGGAAGGCAGAGGCAGTTGGGACCGCCAAAGCCGTTTGTCAGCTCGAAGATAGAGATTGGAACAAGTTCAATACCTGCCTGCTCCAGCGCTTTGTTGGTTTCGACGTTTTCTTCGTATGCGCAGACCTTGCCGGGCTCCAAACAAAGGGTGCTTGTGGCATTGTTGGACCTTTCGACCTCTGCTGCTCCGGGATTTGAGCCACCGCAAAAGATAAATTGCAACGAATTTGAGCCCAGAGCTAATCTCAGCGCTTCTTTCAGACCGCCTTCGACATGACGCGCCCGGGTTGTCCTTTCCGATCTGCCCCGTGTAATGCGGTAGACCCGTGCTTGATCGAGAAGCTCACGGTTAACGAGGAATGTCTCGTAGCCAACGCGAGCGAAATATGTGTCGAGATGGATGCAGAGGTCATCGTAGGGGACCTGTATGGCCCATACGGACTCAATAGTAGAGTTCTCATCCCAGAGCAAGTTATTTGCTAGGGTGTCTATCGCCGCTGGCTCGGTTCGTTGGGAGATTCCAACGGCTACGTTTTCGCAGTTGAGGTTGTGCAGGTCGCCGCCTTCAATGTGGTAAGTCGATTCATGCTTGAAGAACTGAGGAGCCTCGCGGAAATCTGGGTGATAGGTAAAAATCGTTTTGTAGGCGATAACCTCACGGTTGCGCTCCGGCCAGTACATATGGTTGAGTGCGACGCCTTCGCCGATGACGCTCGCCGGGTCGCGTGTGAACCACATGGTGTTAAGGGGGCTTACGAGAAGGTCGTCGGGCGAGTATGCATCTCCCGTCAGTTTTGCGAGGCTGAATACCTCCTTATCCGTATCGAAGACCTGGGAGTAGCGGATGCCATTGACCGCTGCTTGAGCCAGGGTACGGGAGCCTTCGATGCACTCAAGATACTCGCGAATGGCAGATTCGAGCTCAATGCCCCGTGCGCCGCATTCTAAAACGTAGCTATCGATGAAAGAGCGACGTGCCTGCTCTGTCGCATCAAGGGCTTCGGTAAGAAGGTTTTCAAGATAGAGAATCTCTACCCCTTCGTGCTCGAGCATTGCCGAGTAAGCATGATGCTCCCTAAGAGCCTTTTCAAGATCAAATGAGTTGCTAGAAGGGCGCAGCGTAAAGACTTGATTGAACTGCCCGTCGGGGTAGTTGCGCGTTTCGGGGCCGGGACAGTGCAGGAGCACCCTTTTTAGCTTTCCTATTTCGTTTTGAACATGCAATGCGGACATATGACCTCGCTTTGGCGATGAGTATTTATTGCTTCCATAGTGGCACATTACGAGATTGTTTCAATTTACATCATATCTGTCACAGGTGAATGGCACGAACCGAGCTGCTAATTGATGTTAAACATCAATTAGCAAAGTAAATTGACGAATTACATCAATCTAAAGGCCGTTTACGGGCCGATGGCTTTCGCTGGCGGGCGATGGGACGTAAGGAGGTTTTGCGCGATGACACAATGGCTTTGCCGGCAACGAAAAACCCCTGAATTAAGGAGGAGAGATGGCAGAGACAGAAAAGAAGCGTGCCTTTCGAGTTCCGCACGTATACACCATCATTCTCGTCTTGATGGCCGTATTTGCCGTTCTGACCTGGGTCGTGCCTTCGGGTTCGTTTGAACGCCAGGAGGTTAACGGCCGCGAGGTAACAGTTTCGGGCACCTATGCGCCTGTCGATAAGGTCTATACGGACGAGGACGGCAACGAGGTCGATCTTCGCCAAGGTGTCTTCGAAGTGCTTGAGGCTCCTGCGATCGGTATCCAGCAAGCGGTCGAGGTCGTTGCGTTCATTTTGATCGTGGGAGGTTCCTTCCAGGTCATCACGGCGACCGGAGCCATCACGAGCGGCGTTGCTCGAGTGGTGAAGAAGTTCAAGAGCAAGGACGTCCTCATCATCCCGATCCTAATGGTGCTCTTTGCCTTGGGTGGCAGCACCTTTGGTATGGCAGAGGAAACGCTTCCGTTCTTTGCGATTCTTATGCCGATCATGATGGCCATGGGCTTCGACTCAATTACGGCGTTCATGACGGTGTTTGTGGGCGCCCGTATCGGATACATCGCATCTACCGTCAATCCGTTTAACGTTCTGATTTCTCAGGGCATCCTCGGCATCCAGGGCAACCCTCAGCTTTGGCTGCGTACTATCGCCCTTGTCGTGCTTACTGCGGTTGGCGTCGCATGGGTTGTAATGTATGCCCTCAAGGTGAAGAAAAACCCCGAAGCGTCCCCCGCTTTCCACGATGATATCGAGAAGCGCAAAGAGTTTGGCGCGGACGAGAATCTCCTCGATAGCGAGTTCACCGCTAGGCAAAAAGCCGTCATGGTTATTTTCGTGCTTGGACTTGGCGCTATCATTTGGGGTCTGGTGGCCCAGGGCTGGTACATGAACGAAATCTCTGCGATTTTCTTGGCCATGGCCCTTCTTTCGGGTGTTGTTTCCGGGATGAATGAGAAGGAAATCGCCGGCGAGTTCGTTAAGGGAATTGCAGACTTCGCGTTCTCTGCCATCGTTGTTGGACTTGCCCGCGGAATCCTCGTAATCGCCAATGACGGCCTCATCATCGATACGATTCTCAATACGCTCGCCACGGCTCTCACTGGAGTTCCAGCCGTTATCTTTACGAGCATCCTCTATGTCGTGGATAACCTTCTGTCGATCCTCGTTCCGAGCTCCTCGGGCATCGCTGCCCTTACGATTCCCATTTTCGGCCCGCTTGTTGAGCTGATGGGCTTAAACCCCGAGGCTGCAGTTACTGGTCTTTCCATGGGCAGCGCGGCCATGTCTCTCATTTCGCCAACAAGCGCGATGCTCGTTGCCGGTCTTGGCGTCTGTAAGATTCCGCTTGGCCAGTGGTGGAAGGTCGCTTGGAAATTCTTCCTGGTCGTAAGCGTTATCTGCATGGCATTCACTGCGGTTTCGGGTCTTATCCCCCTGCCGTAAATGCAAAACCCCACATACAAGTTGTGAGAAAGAAGGATAGAGATGAACAAAGGACTGAACGTTCATAGCGAGATTGGCGCCCTCAAGAAGGTGTGCGTCCATCGCCCCGGTATGGATCTTGTAAACATGAAGGCGGAGGATTTCGACCGCGTTTGGATTCACGACGCGTTCTATCTGGACTATGCCCAGAAAGAGCACGATCAGTTTACCGACCTTCTTCGCGGCGCTGGCGCCGAGGTCGTCTATATGGAAGAGCTGCTCGCTGAGACGTTTGACAAAGTCGAGGGCACTCGCGCAGAGTTCATGACGAAGTTCATGGGTGAGTCCGGCATCTCCAACGCGGCCCTTCGCCAGGCCGTTGTCGAGAAGCTTGATTCGATTAAGGACAACAAGGAGTTTGTCCTTGCTGCCATGGGCGGCCTCTACGTTCGCGACCTCGAGATCCCCAAGGTCGGCGGTTCTCTTGCCAGTATGGACGGCGACGAGCTGAAGGGCGACGATATGGTCCTCTTCCCCATGCCCGCCTCGTATTTCTCCCGTGACCCCCTGGCTGTCGTGGGCAAGGGCGCTACCATGAACCGCATGTACTGGAATCAGCGCAATCGCGAGGTAATCTTCTACGAAACGGTGCTCCGCAACCATCCCGATTACGCCGGTAGCCCCATTTGGTATGACCACAACAGCGAGTGGCATATCGAGGGCGGCGATATCCTCAACATCAACGCCAAGACGCTCGCCATCGGTATTTCCGAGCGCACCCAGACTGCGGCCATCGATGAGCTCGCCAAGAATATGTTCTGGGGTTCCGATGAGGCCGAGATCGAGAACATCTATGCCATCAAGATTCCGCACGGCTATGCCTACATGCACCTCGACACCGTCTGCACGCAGGTCGATCGCGATAAGTTCACGGTCTATCCCGGCATCTACCAGACGCTTCGTGCCTACCGCCTGACCAAGGGCGATTCGGAGGGGGAGGTGCATATCGAGGAACTCGAGGGCACCCTGCAGCATATCCTCGAGCTTGCGACGGGTATGGACCATATCACCATGATTGAGTGCGGTGGCGGCGATCCGATCGAGGCTTCCCGTGAGCAGTGGAACGATGGTTCCAACACTCTTGCGGTCGCACCGGGCAAGGTCTGCGTGTATGAGCGCAACGTTGTCACCAACGATGCTCTTTACAAGGCTGGCGTCGAGCTGCTCGTCGCTCCCTCCGAGGAGCTTTCTCGCGGTCGCGGCGGCCCGCGTTGCATGACCATGCCGTTCTGGCGTGAGGAAATCTAGTCAGCGTTAGCGTATCTGGGCGGCGCGTGTGCGTCTGCGCCGCCCATCCCTCCTTGTGTGTTCCAACAACCGAAAGGACTCAAATCATGGCTCTTAATCTTTCTGGTCGAAGCGTTCTTACCCTGCTTGACTTTACGTCCGAGGAAATCGAGTACATGCTCGACCTCTCAAAGAACTTCAAGGATATGAAGCGCGCCGGTTATCCGCACCGCTTTCTCGAGGGCAAGAACATTGTCCTGCTGTTTGAGAAGACCTCCACGCGCACGCGCTGTGCCTTCGAGGTCGGCGGTATGGACCTGGGTATGGGCGTGACCTACCTCGACCCCGGCTCGTCGCAGATGGGCAAGAAAGAGTCCATCGAGGATACCGCCCGCGTGCTCGGTCGCATGTATGACGGTATTGAGTATCGCGGCTCCGACCAGTCGATCGTCGAGGAGCTTGCCGCCAAGGCTGGCGTTCCCGTCTGGAACGGTCTGACCAACGAGTACCATCCCACCCAGGCCCTTGCCGACATTCTTACCATGCGTGAGGAGTTTGGCGACACGCGCGGCATGAAGCTCACCTATATGGGTAAGGAGCAGGGCAACGTCAGCGACTCCCTGATGGTTATCTGCGCCAAGCTCGGCATTAACTTCTGCTCCTGCGGACCCAAGGGCGATGTCGAGGGCGCCACGCACTTCGATCCCGAGCTTCTTGAGCGCTGCCAGGAGATCGCCGCTCAGAATGGCTGCACGATCCAGCTCACTGAGGATATCGACGAGGGCGTCAAGGATGCAGACGTGATCTATACGGACGTTTGGGTCGGTATGGGCCAGGCTGAGGAGCTGTGGAAGAGCCGAATCGATCTTCTCTCTCCCTATCGAGTAACGCCCGAGGTCATGGCCAAGGCAAACCCCGGCGCCATCTTTATGCACTGCCTGCCGAGCTTCCACGATACGCAGACCACCATCGGCGCCGAGATTGCCGAGAAGTTCGGCGTGACCGAGATGGAGGTTTCCGACGAGGTCTTTGAGAGCGCGCAGTCTCGCGTGTTCCAGGAGGCCGAGAACCGCATGCATACCATTAAGGCCATGATGTACGCGACGCTTCGCTAGTAGCTGGGAAGTGAACGAACACTATGAGTAAACCGTACGGAAAGCCCGATCGTATTGTCGTCGCCCTCGGCGGCAACGCCCTCGGCAACAACCCCGTCGAGCAGATCGAGGCCGTGAGCAACACCGCCCACGCCCTCCTCGGCCTCATCGAGCAGGGCAACGAGATCATCATCACCCACGGCAACGGCCCGCAGGTCGGCATGATCCAGAACGCCTTCGCCGCCGCCCACGACGCCATCGGCACCCCCGAGATGCCGCTGCCCGAGTGCGGCGCCATGTCCCAGGGCTACATCGGTTATCACCTGCAGCAGGGCATCGGCCGCGAGATGCACAAGCGCTATAAGCGCTGGCACGCCGCCACCGTCGTCACCCAGATCGAGTGCGATCCCGACGACCCCGCGTTCAAGAACCCGACCAAGCCGATCGGCCCCTTCTACACCGAGGAGCAGGCCAAGGAGTTCATGGCCGAGGACCCCTCCAAGGTCTTCGTCGAGGATTCCGGCCGCGGCTGGCGCCGCGTCGTCGCCTCCCCCGACCCCAAGAAGATCGTCGAGGCCGACTCCATCCTCAACCTGCTCGACAACGAGTTCATCGTCATCGCCTGCGGCGGCGGCGGCATCCCCGTCGTCCGCGACTACGAGAACAAGGGCTGCTACAAGGGCGTCCCCGCCGTCATCGACAAGGACCTGGGCGGCGAGCTGCTGGCCGAGGACTGCGACGCCGACGTCCTGTTCCTGCTGACCGCCGTCGAGCACGTCGCCATCAACTTCGGCAAGCCCAACCAGGAGGAGCTCGAGGACCTCACCGCCGACGAGGCCGAGCGCCTGGCCGACGAGGGCCAGTTCGGCAAGGGCTCCATGGAGCCCAAGGTCCGCGCCGCCATCAAGTTCGCCCGCTCCCGCAAGGGCCGCACCTGCATCATCGGTGCCCTGGACAAGGCCGCCGAGACCATGGCCGGCCTCTCCGGTACCCGCATCCACGAGTAGTCCCTACTCTGTTGCCTCTCTCGTGGGCGCCAGGCAAAGCGCCCACAAACTAGCCTCTCTTCACGAGCCCCGCAGTCCGCTCCGACTGCGGGGCTTTTGCTGTTGAGGTGACTGTTCATGAGGAGTGCTGCGGGCCGTGTCCAAATCACGAGAGTGGATAATCTCCCACTTTGAGCCTGAACACAGTCCAAAAACGGGAGATTATCCACTCTCATTCCGGGTAGTCATTGGGGACGTTCTTAAACGACTAGCCAAACAAGAACGTCCCCAACGACCACCCATTTAAGTCTGTCCCCAATGAGTGCCCAATGACTAGTAGTAGGCCCACATGGCTTCGACTTCGTTGAGGACCTCTACGACGCCCCAGCGGCGGGCGCTGCGGCTGGCCGAGTTGGGGTCGTAGACTCCCACTTGATCGGCATCGTCGATGCCCCAGAGCACGATATAGTGTCCAACACTGGTAAAGGTGCCGGGACGAACCGATGCGATAATGGGCGCACCCGAGCGCAGCGCCTGGGTGATAGAGCTGCGATCGATATGGAGCTCCGTTGCGTTAAGGCCCAGCTGCCATGCGCCGCGCGTCATAAATGACCACTCGGTGGCGCCGGTGGGGGCATAGTTGCCCGCCTCGGAAAGGGCGCACATGTCGACCGGTGTCATATCGGTGCGGCCGGTCTTATAGATGTAGACCATGGTGAGGCAGGTCGGTCCGCAGGCATTTTGGCGGATGGTGCCGCCGGCGTAGGGCAGCTCCGACCATGCGGGGTCAATTTGGTAGATGTGGGGCATGGTGCCGGCCTGCCATTGCGAGCGCGGGGTCGAGAACGCGAAGGAGTAACCGGGCGCGACGGGAGCTTTAAGCAGCTTGTCCTCGGCAGTGGGCTCAAGACCGGCTGATCCGTGGGAGATGCAGGATCCCAAAAACACAAAGACGAGGCAGGCGGCGATGGAGTAAAGCGCAAGGCGTAGGCGGCGGGCCGGAAGCGCGTGGCTTGTGGTGTGCGACGCGGGGTGAGGGGCGGAATTGCCGCGATCGCGTTGAGGTCGCGAAAAGGAGCGCTTAACGTAGTAGTCGGTCTTACGGCGATCGTAGCGGCGTGGCTGCGATGTGTCGGTCTGGCGTTGGCGTGTGCTCGTACTCACGCGGTCTGACTGCTGCACGGTACGGCTTTGTTGCCGCGAAGAAGCCCCGAACTGCTCTTGGGGGCGCTGCGGGTTGTCGTTGTCGGAGGTGCTTCTGGGCGTTGGCGTGGTGCGGCCGGCAAGGCGCACGCTTTGTGGCCGTTGGTCGCCGTCATTGTATCCGTATGCCATTCGAATCACCTTGCCTCATATGTAACTTGTCTATCCTACATAAAAAGATGCACGACACATGGGTATGTGCGCCAAAAGCCTGACAAATGGTATGAACGTTGCCGCGCCGCGCGCCAAGCGTCACGGCAACAGGTATTCAAAAGCAGACAAGATGAAAGCGTCCAAGACGAATGACGTCTCCCGCCGTTCGTCCCAAAAACGGCGCCGCTCGTTTTGCAGTTCTGCCTTCGGTCGAGCTACAAGCGGAGCTGCTGCGCCAAGGCCGTATCTTAAAGCCACGAAATAAAAGAGCGCGGCAAAACAGACCGCGCAAGGGGTGACGTCAAGGGGCGTCAAAAAGGAAAGGAGGGGAACAATGGCGGACAAGAACGCAGAAGTTGCAGTCGAGGATAACGGCGGTATGAAGAAAACGCTTTCGCTCTGGAACTTCTTCACCATCGGTTTCGGTGCCATTATCGGTACCGGTTGGGTTCTGCAGGTCGGCGACTGGATGGTCGTGGGCGGCGGTCCCGTTCCCGCTATGATCGCATTCCTCTTGGGTGCAATCTTCCTCGTGCCCGTCGGAGCTGTTTTCGGTGAGCTCACGGCTGCTATCCCCATCTCGGGCGGCATCGTCGAGTATGTCGATCGTAGCTTTGGCCGTACGCTGAGCTACATCACCGGATGGCTTTTGGCTCTGGGCAACGGTATCCTGTGCCCGTGGGAGGCCATCGCCATTTCGACCCTCGTGTCCGAGATGTTCGGCAGCCTGCCTGGTCTTGAGTGGCTGCGCGCCGTCAAGCTCTACACCATCCTGGGCGCCGACGTTTACCTGTTCCCGACGCTGATCGCGCTCGGCTTTGCAGCCTACGTCATCTTCCTCAACTTCCGCGGTGCCAGCTCGGCCGCCAAGCTCCAGGCCTTCCTGACCAAGGCCCTGCTCTGCGGCATGCTGCTCGCCATGGGCGTCTCGCTGTTCACCGGCTCGCCGGACAACGCCATGCCCGTGTTCTCCCAGGTCACCGGCGCTGGCGGCGGCAAGGCCGCTACCGAGGGCGCCAGCCTGTTCGCCGGCATCGTGTCGGTCCTGGTTCTGACTCCGTTCTTCTATGCCGGTTTCGACACCATTCCTCAGCAGGCTGAGGAAGCAGCCGAGGGCCTCAACTGGAACAAGTTCGGCAAGATCATCTCCCTGGCCCTGCTGGCCGCCGGCGGCTTCTACATGGTCTGCATCTACTCGTTCGGCACCATCCTCGACTGGCATGAGTTTGTTAAGAGCCCGGTTCCCGCGCTTGCCTGCCTCAAGGGCATCAACATGCTTCTGTACCTGGCCATGCTCGTCATCGCCACGCTTGGACCCATGGGCCCGATGAACTCCTTCTACGGCGCCACGAGCCGCATCATGCTCGCCATGGGCCGCAAGGGCCAACTGCCCGAGAAGTTCGCCGAGGTCGACCCCAAGTCCGGCGCTCCCAAGCTCGCCTGCGTCGTTCTGGGCGTTATCACCGTCATCGGTCCGTTCCTGGGCAAGAACATGCTCATCCCTCTGACCAACGTGTCGGCTCTCGCCTTCATTTTCTCCTGCGGTATGGTCGCCCTCGCCTGCCTGCGCATGCGCTTCACCGAGCCCGACCTGCCTCGTCCCTACGAGGTGCCCGGCGGCAAGTTTGGCATCGGCCTCGCTATCGCTGCCTGCGCCATCATCATCGGCCTGCTCGTGATTCCGTTCTCTCCCGCCTCCCTCAACATGGTGGAGTGGAGCATCGTGATCGGCTGGTTGGCTATTGGCCTGGCCCTCATGGCTTTCACCAATTCCCGCAAAAAGTAACGCCTAGCCGGGGCGGATCGGGTGCGTGGGGCCCTCTCTCCCGCGCACCGAACCCGGCACCACTTGGGTAGCTTTGTGAGGCCTTAACCCAACACGGCCTCGCCCACTATATGGATCCATAAGGAGGAACCATGTCCACTAAGTATGCAATCGTTGGCGGCAAGCTCATCGACGGTACCGGTGCCGAGCCGGTCGAGAACTCCCTCGTTCTCGTCGACGACAACGGCAAGATCGAGTACGCCGGCACTATGCAGGACCTTCCCGAGGGCGTTGAGGTCATCGACGCCGCCGGCAAGACCGTCCTTCCCGGCCTGATCGACACCCATCTGCACTTCTCGGGCAACCTGACCGACGATGATACCGATTGGGTCATGCAGCCGCTCCTCGAGAAGCAGGCCGTCGCCGTCAAGCAGGCCTACGACTGCCTCACTCACGGCCTCACCACTGTCTGCGAGATCGGCCGCTTTGGTATCCAGATCCGTGACTGCATCGACAAGGGCGTCTTTAAGGGCCCGCGCGTTCTGGCCACCGGCCTCGGTTTCTGCCGCGTTGCCGGCCACGGTGACTCCCACCACTGCACCCAGGAGCTCAACAAGGAATCCCATCCCTGGGGCGACCAGGTCGACGGTCCTTGGGATCTGCGCAAGGCCGTCCGTCGTCGCCTGCGCGAGAACCCCGATGCCATCAAGATCTGGGCCACCGGTGGCGGCATCTGGCGCTGGGACTCCGGTCGCGACCAGCACTACTGCTCCGAGGAGATCCAGGCCGTGGTCGACGAGGCAAAGATGGTCGGTATCCCCGTGTGGAGCCACTGCTACAACAACCACGCTGCTGCCTACGATTCCGTCCGCTTTGGCTGCGAGCAGCTGATTCACGGCTTCGATATCGATGAGCGCACCATGGACCTCATGGCCGAGCAGGGCACCTTCTTCACCCCGACGATCGCCTTCCTGCCCACCTGGTACGCCACCTATCCGCCCGTCTACGTCCCCGAGCTGCACGACAAGTACGAGGGCACCCTGGTCGAGAAGGAGCTGCAGCGCAACTACGACTGCCTGCGCGAGGCCAAGAAGCGCGGCGTCGTCATGACGATCGGCTCCGACTCCTTCTCCTTCGTCACCCCGTACGGCACCTGCTCCATCGAGGAGATGTACGAGTTCGTTGACAAGATCGGCTTCACCCCGGTCGAGACCATCACCTGCGCCACCCTCAACGGTGCCAAGATGTGCCACATCGAGGACGAGACCGGTTCCATCGAGGCCGGCAAGTGCGCCGACCTGCTGGTCGTCAACGGTGACGTCGCCGCCGACATCCACGTGCTCAACACCGACAACATGGACGTCATCATGAAGGACGGCTGGATCGTCGAGGCTGGCACCTTTGGCGAGGCCAACAAATACAGCGCCTAAACTACCGTTCATCGACGACTGGATGTAAAACACAGTATTTGATTGCATAATGCAATGAAGAGGGTCGCTTGCGGCCCTCTTCATTGCTATGGGTGCGATAGATAAAAGGGGATGACGGTGGATTTAAACAGGCTGATTCTGGGCAAGAGCTACAACTCTACCAAGGTCTTTCGCACGGCCCAGCATGTGGTCCAGGCCATCCTGCTCGGTGTTGTCGTTCCGGCGCTTATCCTGCTGCTTATCTGGGATTTAACCGATAATCCCAATCCCGTTCCGGGCGTTGTCGTTATTGCCGGCCTGGTCATGCTGTGCTTCTTTTTCTCGTATGTCTTTGTGGTCCCCGATGACCTCACATCGAGCGCAACCGACCGTACGCTCGCCATCGCATCAAAAATATTCGCCTATACATCGCGTGGCCTTACGCCCGAAGCTGCCCTGGGTGCTTCTAAGATCATCCTGTCCGAGACCATCGCCTCTGCCATCTGCTTTACCGACGGCAAGCAGGTGTTGGCAAGTTGGGGCGAGGATTCGACAAGGTGTCCCGCCGGAACCCCGGTCGTGCTCAAGACCACGCTCAGTGTGATTGAGACGGGCGAACAGAGCGTGTTTTCGCGCGACACCTCCAATGAGACGGGCGGTTATTTTCCCCGCCTGCGCGCCGGCATTGTCGCGCCGCTTACCGTGCGCGGGCATTGCGTGGGCACACTCGAGCTGTACTATCCCCGCCTGAGCAGCATTGATATGCGCCAGACGGCCCTTGCCTCGGGTTTTGCCGATCTAATTTCCACGCAGCTCGCCAGCTTTGAGCTCGAGCGCCAGGACGAGCTCACGGCCCGCGTTGAGCTTCGCGCCCTGCAGTCGCAGGTCGACCCGCATTTTCTATTCAATACCATTAGCACGATCGTGTCGCTCGTTCGAACCGAGCCCGACAAGGCGCGATCGCTGCTGATCGACTTTTCCAACTACTATCGTCAGACGCTTTCTGACTCCGATACGCTCACCACGCTCGAGCACGAGGTGGAACAGGGCACTCGTTATATCAATCTTATGCAGGCCCGGTATGGCGACGGCCGTCTGCGCGTCTCGGTCGACATCGACTTTGAGGTGCGTGACAGCCTGGTGCCGCCGTTTATCTTGCAGCCGCTGCTCGAAAACTGCATCAAGCATGCGCAGCGCGAGATCGAGCCGCTTTCTATTCGTGTTAGGGCTTTTGAGACCGATGACGGCTTGGAGATCATCGTCGAAGATGACGGCATCGGGATGAGCGAAGAAGTCTGCGCGCATCTGTTTGAGCAGCATCGCCGAGAGGAACCCGAGAGCATTACCGCCGACGGCTCCGTCAAGCGAGGTTGCGGCCTGGCGCTCTTCAACGTGCTTCAGCGCATCCATTTCTTTTACGGAGAAGATTCTGGCATGCGCGTGAAGTCCCAGGAGGGCGTGGGAACGCAGGTCATCGTTGAGTTGAACGGCGAGCCGCATGAGCCGGCGCCGCTAACGGTGTAGCACGCGGTTGGATTGAGAGAAAAAGAGGGGAAGCGCATATGTCCGAAGGCTGGAACATCCTGGTGGTTGATGACGAGCCCCCAATTAGGGCTGAGCTACGCTATCTGTTGGAAAAGGATACGCGTGTGGGTCAGATTGCCGAGGCGGGCAATGTCACCGAAGCCGTGGAGTCGATTCTGTCGAACAAGCCCGACGTGCTGTTTTTAGACATTACCATGCCCGGTCGCTCGGGAATTGAGCTTGCCGAGACCCTGCAGAACCTAAAGACGCCGCCGGTCGTGGTGTTTGTGACGGCATTTGCCGAGTATGCGGCCGATGCCTATAACCTCGATGCTGTCGATTACGTCGTCAAGCCGGTCGAGGATGCCCGCCTGTCAAAGGCGCTCGACAAGATCGAGACTGCCCTGGGCGCTCGCCGTGTCGTCCATGCTCCGCGCCAGCCTTTGCGCCTGACGGTGGATCGCGGGGGCAAAAAGGTGTTCATTCCCGTGGCGGATGTCTGCTACTTTGAGGCGCGCGCCGATTATTGCAACGCCGTCTGCGCCGAGGGGACGTATCTGATCAATGAGTCGATTTCCTCGCTCGAGCGTCGCCTGGCCTCCGAGGGCTTTATCCGCGTCCATCGCAGCTATCTGGTTAATTTGGAAGACGTACATAATGTCGAGATCGGCTCCACGGGCCTGATGGAGCTCAGGCTCGATCGCGTAACCTCGACGGTGCCCGTGTCCCGCCGTCGCGCTGCCGAGGTCAAATCGCACTTGGGGCTTGCGTAAGGGTCGGTGTGCCATCGTTTGCCGTTACAGGTTTGGCATGACTGTGCGGTGGGCATAATGGATTGCATCGAATGAAATCGAAAGGATTATTATGCCCGCGCTCATTACGCATCATCTGTTTGGCGAGGAAAGCATCGACTGTCTTCCGCGAGGCGTTATCACGTCCGACGAGGAGCGCATCGCCTTTATCCTGGGAAACCAAGGTCCCGACCCGTTCTTCTTTCACATGCTCACGCCGCGCATTTCCGACTGCATGTCGCTTGCTCAGGTCATGCACCGCTCGCGCATGTCGCGCCAGTTCTCGTGCCTGCGCGACGGCGTGTCACACCTGCAGCCGCGCGATGCCAATCTGGGTCGCGCCTTTGCGCTGGGCCTGCTGTCGCACTATGTGCTCGATCGCAATGCCCATCCCTTTGTCTACGAGCAGCAGTTTGGCATTGTCGAGTCCGATCCCGAGCTCGAGGCTTCGGGCAGTCAAGTTCATGCCGTGCTCGAAAGCGACCTGGACGTGCTGATGCTGCAGCTCAAGCGCGATGGGGCAACGGTCGAGGATTATCCGCCGGCGGGCGAGATCGTCACTACCGACCGCATCAATCGCGTTGCCGGCGTGCTGATGAGCTATGTTGCCGGACGCGTGTACGGCATCGATATCCCGGTGGGGGAGTACGGCGGCGCCGTAGACGACATGCAGCTGCTCTACCGCACTATCGAGCCGGCCGGTTCGGCCAAGACGCGCGCGATTGCCCTGCTCGAGGGCTTGGTGCACGATTATTCGCTGCTCGACGGCCTTGCGCACCGCGTGACGACCGAGCTGCCCGAGCGTACCGGCAACCTGGGCCACTTGGCATGGAAAAGCCCCTTTACCGATGAAATCTCGACCGAGAGCTTCCCCGAGGTCTTTGACCGCGCACTGCTCGATTACGAGCTCACCGTCGCCCGCTTTATCGAGACCGGCGATATGGAAGCCGTGACCAACCACGTCAATTACAGCGGTCGCGTGCTCGGCGCCGACGAAGAGTTCGACCGCGAGGAGTAGGGCTCGTGCGTGCCCCTTTGCCGAATCCTTACCGGCGCCTCTGGGCAATTGGGGTACGATGAACTAACTGCATATCGGGCGAATACGAAGGGTCCCTGTCCATGAAATACACCAAGCTCGAGCGTAACTGGGTCATGTACGATGTGGGAAACTCGGCCCTCGTGCTGCTCAATACCTCGGTGGTGCCCATCTACTTTAACGCCATCAATACCGGTGCTTCCTCGGCAGACCTGGTGGTCGCTTGGGGCAACGCGCAGACGATTGCCTCGCTGGTCATTGCCATGCTCATGCCCATTCTGGGCGCGCTTGCCGATTACGCCGGCAACAAGATCAAGTTCTTCTTGGGCTTCTTCCTCACGGGCCTGGTTCTTTGCCTGGCGCAGGCTATCCCAATGTCCGCCATGGCATTTTTGACCGTGTACGTGCTGTGCACCATCGGCCTTAACTCTTCTATGACGTTCTACGACGCCATGCTGCCCGACATTACCACCGACGAGCGCATGGACGCCGTGTCCAGCTCGGGCTATGCCTGGGGCTACATCGGTTCTACCGTGCCGTTCATCATCTGCCTGGCGCTTATCATGGGTGGCCCCGCTCTTGGCGTCCCTACCATGCTGGCAACGCGTCTGTCGTTTATCATCACTGGTGCCTGGTGGCTCATCTTTACCCTGCCGCTCATTCGCACCTATAAGCAAAAGTACGGTCGCGAGCGCGGTCCCGAGGACACCATCGGCCACATCGTGGGCGGTGTGTTCTCCGAGGTCGGACACACCATGCGCGAGATCGCCCACAACAAGACCGTGCTGGTCTACATGATCGCGTTCTTCTTCTACATCGACGGTGTGCACACGGTCATTTCCATGGCAACCAGCTACGGATCGGCTTTGGGCATCGACTCGACCCAACTGGTGCTGGCTCTGCTCGTTACGCAGTTTGTGGCCTTCCCGTCCGCCATCATCTACGGCAAGCTCGCCGGCCGCGTGGGCACACTCAATATGATTTTGGTGGCCGTCGCCGCCTATATGGGCATCGTGCTCTTTGCCGCGTTTTTCTTAAAGACCGCCTTTGAGTTTTGGGTGCTCGCTATTTTGGTCGGCCTGTTCCAAGGCGGCGTGCAGGCGCTGAGCCGCAGCTACTTTGGTCGTATTATCCCTAAGGAAAAGTCCAACGAGTACTACGGCTTCTTCGATATCTTTGGCCGTTACGCAAGCGTTATGGGCACCTTCCTGGTGTCGGTTGTCACCTCGCTGACCGGCAACCCGTCACTGGGCGTCCTTTCGATTGGTGTTCTGCTGGTTGTTGGCTTTGTGCTGCTGGTCCGTCTGTCCCGCATGGCTCAGGCGGCAGAGCATGCCGCATAGGAGCGAGCGGCTATTGTGCCTGTCCACGGTACTCTTTTGGGGTTATCCGCAATAAACATTGCGACTTGCGAGCAATGATTTGCCCAAGTGGGTATGATGGAATCAGCTAGGTCGCGGGGCGTCGCCTGTGTTTGGCGGCGTCCCGTTTTTGTGTTGCAGGGAGGGTAAGGCATGAACGCCACAGTCGTGATTCCAACGTATTGGGCGGGCGATGACGCTTGCGCAAACGCCCCTGGCACCTATGACCATTCGACGCGACTCAACGCCGACAATCCCGAACTCGACCGCTGCCTGGCCTCGCTTGAACAGGTACGTGACATCCCGCGCATCATCCTTTTGGTGGTCTGTCCCGTTTCTGCCACAGCCGATGTGTCGCTGCGCGTGCGCGAGATTGTCGACGCGCATCCCACGCTCAAGGTCACCGTTGTCACCAACACCCAGGCCTCGCGCATCGCAGACCGGGTTGCTCAGATCGCGCCCAAGGGTTCGGGCGAGTGCGTGAGCCTGCGAGGCTACGGTGCCATCCGCAACATGGGGCTAGCCTGTGCCGCTGTGCTGGGCCATGACGCGGTTATCTTTTTGGATGACGATGAGACTGTCATCGACGCCGACTTTATGAAGCGCGCGACCTATGCGTTGGGGCAGCAGACGCGTCAGGGCTTGCCGATCTTGGTCAAGAGCGGCTATTTCTACGATCGCGACGGCTCGCCGCTGGCTCCCACGGACAAGGCGGGCATCTGCCATCGTTGGTGGACCAAGCGCATCGAGTTCAACCGTTGGATGAAAAAGGCGCTCTCGGGCACCCGCATCTCGCGCTCTAACTACGTGTGCGGCGGCCTGATGGCCCTGCACGCCCGCGCCTTTACGCGTGTGGCCTTTGACCCGTTTATCACCCGCGGCGAGGACTTGGATTACCTCTTTAACATGCGCATGTTTGGCTACGACGTGTGGTTCGATAACGAGTGGACCGTGCGCCATCTGCCTCCGGAGTCCGAAAAGCGCTCACCGCGCTTTATGCAGGATGTATACCGTTGGTACTACGAACGGGCCAAGTTGACATTCGCCGCGCATCAAAAGGAGCTCATTCCCGTTACGGCGGCATCACTCATGCCCTACCCGGGCCCGTGGATTTCGCGCGAGCTCGACGACCGCGTGCGCAAGACCGCTATGGTCCGCAGCGTGTTTACCCGCGAGCATGAGGGCTACCTGCGCATCTGGCGCCATGGTATCGGCGAGGCAAAGGCCTATGCGCGCCAAAACGCTGCAAGCTACCTGCGTTTCCAGAGCTTTTGGCCCAAGATCATGGACGGGCTTTGGCGTGACGCACAACTGATCAGTATCCTGGAGGGGGCCGAATGATCGACCGCCGCGCCCAGCGCGATAGTTCAATATCAATCTTTCGCATCATTGCCGTTGCCTGCGCCATTTGCGTGCTGGTGTACTTTATTTTTGCCTTGGTGACCGGTATCGAGCCGATCGCCACGGTGATTGCCTGCGCGCTGCTGTGCATCTTTCTGTGCATCTTTATCTTTTTGACGCTCAATCCCGATTCGGTGCGCTCCCAGTACACCGAGGAGACGCTCTCGGTGGCCTCGGCCATGCTCGAGGACATTAAGGGCGGTCTGACGCAGGAGTCGGCGCGTTTGGTGTGCCAGCGCATTTTGCCCGAGACGCGTGCCATGACGGTGGCCATCACCGACGAGGGCAACGTGCTGGCCTGCGCGGGCGAGCTTGAGAAAAAACTACTGCCAGATTCTCCCATCCACACGCTTGCCACGCGCTACGTTATCGAACATGGCATCGTGCAGTCGTTCAACCGTATGGTGGATGTCGTGGGCTCGGACGGCTCACACAACCAAGTCCCCGCCGGCATTATCGCCCCCATCAAGGTGGGCGATCGTACCGTCGGCACGCTCAAGTTCTACTACAAGACCCCGCGCGCCGTCGACCGTACCCAGTACGCGCTTGCCTCGGGCTTTGCCGAGATCTTGTCCACGCAGCTCGCCATCCACGAGCTCGAGGTGCAAAAGGAACTCACAGCGCGCGCCGAGGTGCGTGCGCTGCAGGCGCAGATTAACCCGCACTTCCTGTTCAACACGCTGAACACCATTGCATCGTTTACGCGCACCGATCCGCTGCGGGCCCGCGAACTGCTTCGTGAGTTCTCATCGTTCTATCGCGCCACGCTCGACAACTCGGGATCGCTTATTCCGGTCTCGCGTGAGGTTGCCCAGACCAAGCGCTACCTTACCTTTGAGAAGGCCCGCTTTGGCGAGGACCGCGTGCTTGCGACGTTCGATGTGTCCGAGGACGTGGAAGATACGCTGGTGCCGGCGTTCGTGATCCAGCCGATTGTCGAGAACGCCGTACGTCATGGTATGGGCGATGACGACGCCCTGAGGATCGACGTGACCGTTCACCAAGACGGCGAGGATGCAATCTTGATTGCCGTGGCCGATAATGGCGTGGGCATGGATGAGGGTACCGCCGCCAGACTGTTTGACGAGCGTTCTGCCCGTCCCGACGCCAGCTCTCCCCAGGGTGGCGGCGCCGGTGTGGCCATGCACAATATTTCGGAGCGCATCCATCGCTTTTATGGGCCGCACTCCTATACGCGTGTCGAATCGGCGCCGGGCAAGGGCACCAAAGTGCTCCTTCATCTTGATTTGTCAGAGAGCATCTTTGACATTCAAGAGTAAAATGAAAGGCTACGGGCTCAACGTCATGCGACGGATGCCCGGCGTAGTTAGTTGACGAAAGGTTTTATCCCTATGCTGCGTGCGATGATTGTGGATGATGAGGCGCCGGCTCGCTCGGAGCTTCGCTTCCTGCTCGAGCAAACGGGCAAGATCGGCACGATTACGGAGGCGTCGAGCGTCCGCTCCGCCATCGAGATGCTTATGGAAAGTCGCGTGGATGTCGTGTTTCTCGATATCTCGATGCCCGGTGCCTCGGGCTTGCAACTTGCCGAGGCGCTGCATAAGCTCAAAAATCCGCCGGCGATCGTGTTTGTGACTGCGTATAGTGACCATGCGGTCGAGGCATTCGACGTGGATGCCGTCGATTATCTGATGAAGCCGGTCGAGGAAGCTCGCTTGGATCGCGCGATCGAGAAGGTCATGCAACGCACCAAGCCGGTTACGGACAGCAAGGTGACCATCGAGCGTATCCCGGTGGAAAAGGGCGGCCGCAAGGTGCTCATTCCCGTGGACGACATTCGCTTTATCATGGCCAAGGACGATTACTCCTGCATCTATACCGTCGATGATCGTTTTTTGTCGACGACCTCGCTGGCGCAGTTTGAGGCCAAGCTCTGCGACTTTGGCTTCTTCCGTGTTCACCGCCGCTATATCGTCAACTTGGCGTGCGTCACGGATGTGGAGACGGTGCCCTCGGGCGCCATCCAGCTGGGCATTACGGGCGTCGACGAACGCGTGCCGGTTTCGCGCCGCCGCGTCGTGCCGCTCAAGAAGGCTCTGAGTCTCTAGCACACTGGCCCCGCAGCCCTGTAGACCCATCGTCTGCGGAGCCGTGGGGCCTTTTTTGTATGTATCTGCCGAATCGTTTTTTGCGGAAGGGATCCCATGAACAGTGCAAGCGCCAAGCGTATCGACATCATCTCGGACACCCACGGCTATCTTTCGCCTGCGCTCTTGGACGAGCTTAAGGGCGCGGATCTGATTATCCATGCCGGTGACCTTACGTCGGAGATGGACTACGAGCACCTATGCACTATCGCCCCCGTGCGGGCCGTACTGGGCAACAACGATTACTACCGCGACTACGGCCCCGATGTAGACCGTCTTGCGCTCTTTACCTACGAAGGCCTTAAATTCGCCGTAGCCCACTACCGCGAAGACCTTCCGGTGGGATCCGTAGACGTAGCCATCAACGGCCACACCCACGTAACCAAAGAAGCCCAAGTGGGCCGTTGCTTAGTCCTCAACCCGGGCAGCGCCAGCTACCCCAGAGGCACCCGAGGCCCCACCATGGCCAGAATGCTCGTAAAAGACGGCAAGATACTGACCACTAAGTTTATTGACTTGGACTAACCGCAACAAAAACGGGGGATGCACAACGCATCTCCCGTTTTCTTTGAGCCAAAGGCAGAGTCCCAACAAGAATCTAAGACAACCCCGCCACGGAGAACGGGGCCGCCGAGCCGCGAAGCGGCGAGCAACAAGAACTGGTTGAAGAAAGTGACGGCAGGGAGGGTCTCCGGGGCTGGGGGCGGGGGTTAAGTCTGTCGCGAGTTCCGCACGCAAAGGAAAGCACTTAATGTGCTTTCCGTCTTGCGCAGGACTGTAGAGCAGCAAACTTAACCCCCGCCCCCAGCCCCGGAGACCCTCCCGGAGGGACCGAAAAATTTTTTCAAAAAAGTTGTTGCGCGCCGGACAGACTTCTGTGTATACTAATCCCCGCAGCGCACGCGAGCGGAAACAAACGCGAACGACTGCCTGGGGAGTTAGCTCAGTTTGGTTAGAGCGCCGGCCTGTCACGTCGGAGGTCGCGGGTTCGAGCCCCGTACTTCCCGCCAACGCA
Organism: Collinsella sp.; assembly: GCA_019414245.1. Taxonomy (GTDB): domain Bacteria; phylum Actinomycetota; class Coriobacteriia; order Coriobacteriales; family Coriobacteriaceae; genus Collinsella. Next base: position 169,919 of record DXMK01000004.1, read on the forward strand.
ATTAAAGCCACGTCTTCGGACGTGGCTTTTTGCGTTTGATGCACTTTGTTTCGATAGAACGATCGCCCTGGTGTATCTTCGCCCAGAATCCCCGCGCCTTCGGGGACGCAAGTAAAATCTAATAAGCATATCTGTCTAAACAACAGCTTTGTTGCGCAACACCTGTTCAACGAGACAGGGGGTTAGGTTATACTAAATTCCACTGTGCGCCGCATCTGATGCATTTCGCTCCAAGCGCGGCACTCAGTGGATATCCGATTTACCATTTGGATGTCCTGGCGGTCATTTAGCGTCTCGACACAAGCTCGGCCCCGTAGCTCGTTCGAGCTGTTCGTATTCCTTGAAAGGGGAAAAATGGACATATCGAGGAAGACTGATTACGCCCTTCGTATGCTGGCGATGCTTGCCGAGGATCCGGAGTGTTTGCTTTCTGTTCGCACCGCTGCCGAAGAGGTCAATGTCCCGTATTCGTTTGCCCGCTCGATTCAGCACGGTTTGGTCCAGGCCGGTATTGTGGAGAGCCTGCGTGGCGTCCACGGTGGCATGCGTCTCAAGGTCAGTCCGGACGACGTCACTATCCGCCAGGTCGTCGAGGCCGTTCAGGGTCCTATGGTTATGAACGATTGCACCGCGCCCGATGGTGACTGTGCGCGCATGGGCGCGTGCTGCTATCATCCCCTGTGGGCCGGAGCTCAGGCGTTGATGCGCGACTACCTCGATTCCGTTTCGCTCGGCGACATCGTCGCTCACCGCCAGTTCCCGGCCGTCGATCCCAAGTTCGCCGACCGCGAAGCGTTTCCCGAGTACGCCACCTGCGCGTGCGCTTACCGGGAGGAATAGCGCCGCATAAGGAGTATAGCCATGATTCAGGACCCCTTTCGTTCGATGATTCGTTCGGAAGGGGTCCTGCGTTATCGCGACCTTCCGTGGCGCCGCACACGCGATCCGTACATCATTTGGCTTTCTGAGGTCATGCTGCAGCAAACGCAGGTGCCGCGTGTGGAGGCGCGCATGCCGGTGTGGCTCGATCGTTTTCCGACTGTGCAGGCGCTTGCCCAGGCCGCGCCTTCCGATGTTTTGGACGCTTGGCAGGGCATGGGCTACAACCGACGCGCTCTGGCGCTTCATGGGGCCGCCCAGCGCGTTGTAGAGGACTGGGACGGGGAGTTTCCGCACGAGACACGTGACTTGGTCGCTCTTCCTGGTATTGGCCCGGCAACGGCGCAGGGTATCCGGTCGTTTGCGTTTGATCTTCCGGGCGTGTATCTGGAGACCAACGTGCGCACGGTCTTTCTGCATCACTTCTTTCCCGATGTGCCGGCCGTTCCCGATCGCGAGCTGGTGCCGCTGATCCAGGCGGCCTGTCCGGCGGCCCCCGGTGCGTCGGCGGACGAGATCGCTCCCTTTGCCGTGCCGCTCGATGATGCCGACACGCCGCGCGCGTGGTATTACGCGTTGCTAGATTACGGCGCATATCTAAAAAAGACGTTGCCCAATCCGTCCAGGCGGTCGGCGGGCTATAGCCGTCAGTCCAAGTTTGAGGGCTCGCGTCGCCAAAAGCGCGCCCACATTGTGCGCATGCTGCTGGCGGCGCGCGATGGGCAGCCTGCGGGCATTACGGTTGATGAAGCTGTTACAGGTGTTAACGAGATGGAGACGGCAGCCGGTCGCGGGCCGGTCGAGTGCGACTTGATCGCGGGCATTCTAGCTGACTTGGAGCGCGAGGGCTTTTGCCGAGCCGAGGACGATCGTTGGTTGAGTGTGTAGCCCACTCAAATCTGAAGAACGGGATTGTAAGGTTTAAATTCTCGGCTTGAGGGCATCCTAAAGACAAGGCCGCTCGAAGCCTACGGGCGGCATGCGTTGAAGGGAAGTACACCTATGGATTTTGAGAACTCCCAAACCAAGAAGAACCTCGAGACCGCTTTTGCCGGTGAGTCCCAGGCACACACCAAGTATCGCTACTATGCATCCAAGGCCAAGAAGGACGGCTACGTTCAGATCTCGAACATCTTTGCCGAGACCGCAGGCAACGAGTCCGAGCACGCCAAACTGTGGTTTAAGTATCTGCACGACGGCGCCGTTCCGGGCACTCTGGACAACCTGCGCGACGCCGCCGCGGGCGAGAACTACGAGTGGACCACGATGTATGACGAGTTTGCCAAGACCGCCGAGGAGGAGGGCTTTGTCGAGATCGCCGAGAAGTTCCGTGGTGTCGCCGCCGTCGAGAAGGCCCACGAGGAGCGCTACAACAAACTCGTCGAGCGCATCGAGTCGGGCGAGGTGTTTGAGCGCGAGGGCGTGAAGGTGTGGAAGTGCCTGAACTGCGGGCACCTGCACGTTGGTGCCGAGGCGCCTGAGGTGTGCCCGGTGTGCAACCACCCGAAGGCGTACTTTGAGGAGCAGGTGGTGAACTACTAGCGCTTGGCGCTGGCTGCTGCGGAGCGCGGGGCGGGGAAATACCTTTCCCTCTCGCTCACGGCTCCGCAGGGTCGCGCGAGGCAAAGGTATTTCCCCGCCCTGCGCTCCCGCGTTGGGTCGTCGCGTGCTCGTAACTGAAAAGCTGATATTAAAGTTTGCGTGCCGCCCCTTTTGGGGCGGCACGTTTTTGTATGGGGCCAGTTGGGGCGGTGACGTTGCTTAGGGGGTACACTGGGTAGCGTTGGCTATTCGTTTCCTCTTGTGAGGTGTTGGTTATGGGTAAGAAATCTCGGGCTCGGGTGGCTGCTGCTGGGACTCGTAAGGATCCTGAGTGTCGGGTTGTTAAGGGCGGCAAGGCAAAGCGTGCCGATAAGGAGAAGAAGGTCGGTGCGCATGCTCATCCTGAGTGGGCGCCTCATTTGAATTCGGCTAGTGAGGATTTGACTGCCAAGTTGTTTACTCTGGTCGAGGTAATTTTGGGCGTGGTGCCCCTTGTGGTTATCGGTTTGTTCTTGGCTTCGAAGGACGCCACGAGTGTCGATAAACTCACCGAGGTCTTTTCGCAGGACCCCTCGATGGTGGTCACGTTTATTTCTGCGTGTTTACAGCCGTTTGTAGCGTACATGCTGTATATGGTCTACCGCAAATACTGCGAGGGCGACGCTGGTTTTGTCGCCGGCAACCTGATCGGTCTTTTGTGCTCCGAGATCCTACTGCTCAATATCCCGGGCGTCATCGGCATGGGCATCTTGTTGTGGCGTGTTTGGCGCAACGTCGCTCCGCACTTTGAGAGCTGGCTGTTTGAGCGTCGCGCAATGGGCGTGCTGGTCGACATCGCGGGCTCACTCGTGATTCTAGCCTTGGCGTTTATGTGCGCCACCGCCACCCGAGGTCTCGCGGGCATCTAAAGCTGCCTCCACCGACTGTGGAGCACGGGGCGGGGAAACACCTTTCCCTCTCGCTCACGGCTGCGCAGGTCGCGCGAGGTAAAGGTGTTTCCCTACCCTGTGCTCCGGCTTCGGGTCGTCGCGTGCTTGCTACTGAAAAACTGATAAGAAGTTAGCGTGCCGCCCCTTTTGGGGCGGCACGTTTTTGTATGGGGTCCCTGTCTTCACAATTTCCGTCAAGCTTTTGGTTAGATTTTGGTCAGTTGGCGTAAGGGTGGAAGGCCAAAAGATTGCTGACGAAAAAAGCTCAGAGAAAGTGCTGGTAGGGGAGTTGTTGAGCTTTTCGACAGCTTTTGAGCAAAAGAAACTTTGTGGCTATTGCCGGCGATTGCGTTGTCGCGGTCATGGCGGTGCGGGATGCTGGTCGTAAGCGTCGAATGCTCCGATTTTGGAGGCCAGCATGGATCTGTTTCTTGAGACTCCGCAGCAACAAGCTGAGCGCATGCTGCGTCAGCAGCAACGACTCATGGAGATGCAAATGCAGGGGGCGGCAGCCCAGCCCCCTGCGCAAAATGCCACGCCTGTGGTTTCGCCTGCGGGCGAATCGGCACCAGAGGCCTATTCCGTACAGCAAGATTCATATGCGCAGGAGCTCGCGTTCGACAAGCGTCGTGCGCGTCGTCGCCGCGTGGGCCAGCGCCTGCGCACATTGGCGATGATCGTGCTCATCCCGCTGGGGCTTGCGGTCATCTTTCTGGCGTCGTATGCCCTCACGTGCATCCTCAACGGCGCATCGCCCAACGAGGTGCTCCAACATCTAGCGGCCCTGGGCCAGCGCCTAGGCGACGTCATAACAACCATCCGCACCGGCTGGGAGAGCTAGCGTTTGTAACATTAGGACTTCTAGGGTGTAGGGATTATCGCCACGAGCGGAATTCTTGCATCCTGTTGGTCCTGTCGTGCGACTGAATAGTATTATTGAAGTTGAATAATAATAGGATTTGTTATGTATAAGCAGGATTTAGAGCAGACTCTGTTGGGCATTGACGAAGAGGCAGAGCTGGAAATAGGTCCAAGAGACGACAGGCCGAGCGTTGTATTGGTGGGAGGAAGCGCCTTCATGCTAAACGATGTGACGAATCGTTCGGTTACACATGACATCGATGTGTTTGAGGCGGACAGGTGCCTCCGCGAGATCATAGCTCGATACCCCGAGGTGAATGGTATGGCGGTGGCATATTGTAATCAGATGCCATTCAATTACGAAGATCGTTTGATCCCCTTGGATATTGGGGCGCGTTTTATCAGGTACTTTACGCCATCCTTGGAGGATCTGGCGGTAATGAAGCTCTATGCCTTCCGTCCGAACGACATCATCGATCTTCATAGTCAGGCATTCGTCGACCGACTTGATTGGGGGCTGCTCGAACGGCTTATATTCGACGAGGGAGAAGCACTGGCGTCGTCGCCTTCGGAGCGGAGTTATCAAGAGATGGTCTGTGCATACAGGCAATACAAAAAGGAGGTGCTCGGTTGAATCTGACCTTTGAGGGATTCTTAAAAGGCTATTGCCGAGAGCTATCCGGACAGCAGTCGCTCAGTTTTAGAAAACTGGTTAAGCAAGCGACGACGGTTGCGCCGCGCGTGGCGGAGCCCCTGTTTTTGCTCGCTTTGGCACAGGGTAAAGCCGAATACGTTCTGGGCTTATCCGAGGGTTCGTGGATGGAAGAGGGTTACCGAGGCGTTTTGTCCTTGTACGCCCAAACGGGTAGCCTGGCATCTCTATGCGCCGAGGATAAACTTCCTAATCGTTATGCCAACGTTTGGCGTGCGTATAGAGCGGTGAAGGAAAAGCCAGTGGCGGACAGAAGGATCAACGCCCTGATGCGAAAAAGAACGTTGGGAGCGCTAGAGGAATCGGGCGTAACGCGCTACGGTCTCTGCCGCGATTTGAATCTGAATAAGGGAAACGTGTACGCATATTTAGCCGGTGATGACTCAAAGGTGAGCAGGGAGACGGCGCGCCGCATTATGGAATATGCGGAGGAGAGGGGCGCCCAAGAAGGGACCGGGCGCCCGGTGCGTATGGCGGGGTAAGATTGATCGCGGTTTTGATTGGTGCTCGATTGGGTTTGTTGGGCGGAGTTTATGTCTGCTATTGATATTGTGCTTGTTGTGATCGCCTTGGTGGCGGTGGGGGTTGCTGTGGCTTGCGCCCTCCAACTCAAGAGCCTGCGTGCCGAGTTGCGGGAGCGTGGCGACAGTAGCGCGGAAACGCTGGCAGCACTCGAGCAGGCTAACAAAGCGCTCGATGCCCTGAACGTCGCGCTGGCCGAAACCCGTCGCACGGCCAATGCCATCGCGCAGCAGCAGACGACCGATGCGGCCGTAGAGCAGCAACGTTACCTGACCATCGCGCGCGAGTTCTCGCAAGCCGGTGACCGGATGGATGATCTGCGCCGCGAGACCGCCCAACAGCTCGGCGCCAATCGCGAGGGCATCGAGCATCGCCTGGACAAGGTGCGCGAGACGGTCGATGCTCAGCTGGGTGCCATCCGCGAAGACAACAACGTGCAGCTCGATCAGATGCGCGCGACGGTGGACGAGAAGCTCTCTCGCACGCTCAACGACCGACTTTCGGCATCGTTTAAGCAGGTGAGCGACCAGCTCGAGGCCGTGTACAAGGGCCTGGGCGATATGCAATCTATCGCCACCGGCGTAGGCGACCTCAAGCGTGTGCTGGGCAATGTAAAAGCGCGCGGCATTTTGGGCGAGGTACAGCTGGGTGCGATCCTGACGGACATCCTCACACCCGACCAGTATCTGGAAAACGTTGCCACCAGGCCCGGCGCCTCGGAGCGCGTTGAGTTTGCCGTCAAGCTGCCGGTAGACGAGGGCGATCCCGTGCTGCTGCCGATCGACTCCAAATTCCCGGGCGACGCGTACGAGCATCTGCTCGACGCCCAGGAGTCGGGCGATGCGGAGGCCGTTGCCGCAGCGCGCAAGACGCTCGATATGATGGTGAAACGCGAGGCAAAGGACATCTGCGAAAAGTACCTGAGTGTGCCGGCAACGACCAACTTTGGCATCATGTTCGTGCCGTTTGAGGGGCTGTACGCCGAGGTCGTCAGCCGACCCGGGCTCATCGAAACCCTGGGCCGCGACTATCATGTCAACGTTGCCGGTCCCAGCACTATGGCCGCCATTCTCAACAGCCTGCAGATGAGCTACCAGACGTTTAGGCTGCAAAAACGTACCGACGACGTACTGCGCGTGCTCTCCGCCGTCAAGGCCGAGCTGCCGCGCTATCAAAAGGCGCTGCGCCGCGCCCAGCAGCAGATCGAGACCGCGGGCAAAACGGTCGAGGGCATCATTACCACGCGCACCAACGTAATGGAGCGCAAGCTCAAGGACATCGACGCACTGGAAGACGCCGACCAAGTCGATGAGATCTTGGGACTCACACCCGCGGGCCTTCCCACAGACCAAGAAGACGAGGACTAATTGCAACAAGACGGCGGGGCACCGATGCAAACGCGGGCGCCCTACCGCTTTTCGTATCGCACTTGTCTGGAGCGTGCTCCAATGTGCAACAATGGCGTTTCGCCCTATCAGATGCGAAAGGAAGCCCATGTCTCAGAGAAGCACCAGCCCGCTCAGCCGCTCCACCGTGCGCCGCACGCTGCAGCGGTTTTGGGGTGTCACGCGCACGCAGCCGCTGATTGTCTTTCTCTCGGTGTTCTCGTCGGCGGGCTACATCTTTTTGCTGACGTTTGCCAATACCTATGTGATGGCCCTCATTGTCGACCGCGTTCAAGCCGGTCCCGTGGTGGGTGACCAGGTGTTTGAGGTCTTCGGCCCCTATATCCTGGCGCTCGTACTCGTTAACCTGGTGGGTCAGATCCTCTCCAAGCTACAGGACTACACCGTCTACAAGCTCGAGATCGCAGGCAACTATCACCTGGCGCGTCTATGCTTCGACACGCTCTCCAACCAATCCATGACATTTCACACCAGCCGCTTTGGCGGATCGCTCGTGAGCCAGACGAGCCGTTTTATGAGCGGCTACACGGGTCTGGTGGACGTGACGGTGTATTCGCTCATTCCCACCATCACCTCGGTTGTCTGCACGGTGGCGGCGCTCGCTCCGGTGGTGCCCACATTTACCGTGATCCTGGTGTGCATCATGGTCGTCTACATCGCGTTTGTCTGGCTTATGTACAAGCGCATCATGCCGCTTTCGGCCGCGACGTCCGCCGCACAGAACAAGCTGTCGGGCGTGCTCTCCGACGCGGTCACGAACATCTTGGCCGTCAAGACCTGCGGGCGCGAGGACTTTGAACGCGATCTGTTCGACACCGCCGACCGCGCCGCGCGCGATGCCGAGACGGTCTCGATGCACGCCATGATGCAGCGCAACTTTACGACCTCGGGCCTTATCGTCATCACCATGGCCGTGGTGAGTGTGTTCGTGGCGGGCGGCAACGCGTGGTTTGGCATCTCGGCGGGCTCGCTCGTCATGATCTTTACCTACACCTATAACCTCACCATGCGCCTGAACTACGTGAGTTCCATGATGCAGCGTATCAACCGCGCTTTGGGCGATGCGGCCGAGATGACGCGCGTGCTGGACGAGCCACGCTTGGTGGCAGACGACCCGGATGCCCCCGAGCTCAAGGTGAGCGAGGGCGCGATTGATTTTGAGCACCTGAGCTTTGCGTACCGTGACGCTGCGGCGGGCGAGAACGTGTTCGATGACCTGACACTTCATGTGGCGGCGGGCCAGCGCGTGGGCCTGGTGGGCAAATCGGGCTCGGGTAAGACGACGCTCACCAAGCTGCTGCTGCGCCTGGACGATGTCCAGGGCGGCCGCGTGCTCGTGGACGGTCAGGATGTCTCGCGCTGCACGCAGCAGAGCCTGCGCCGCCAGGTTGCCTACGTGCCGCAGGAAGCGCTGCTGTTCCATCGCTCCATTCGCGAGAATATCGCCTACGGACGTCCCGACGCCACCGACGAGCAGATCCGCGAGGCGGCTCGCTTGGCTAATGCGACCGAGTTTATCGACCGCCTACCCAACGGCTTTGACACCATGGTGGGCGAGCGCGGCGTCAAGCTTTCGGGCGGCCAACGCCAGCGCGTGGCCATCGCCCGCGCCATCCTCACCGACGCGCCGATTCTGGTGCTCGACGAGGCGACCTCTGCCCTTGACAGCGAGTCCGAGGCGCTGGTGCAGGAGGCGCTCGAGAACCTGATGCGCGGGCGCACCTCCATTGTGGTGGCGCACCGCCTGTCCACCGTGGCGGCGCTCGACCGCATTGTGGTGCTGGCCGATGGTGAGATTGTCGAGGACGGCACGCATGCGCAGCTCGTCGAGGCGGGTGGCGAGTACGCGAGCCTGTGGAGCCGTCAGACCGGCGCATTCTTGGAGGCGTAAGCGTCTCGGACGTGGGACAATTGTGCCTATAAGTTTATTGTGCCGTTGAGCCGAGGAGTCGTTATGCCACGCGAGACCAATGCCGCCAAGCGCGAGCGCGCCATCGAGGTGTGCGAGCGCCTCAACCGTCGCTATGGCCCGGTCGAGTGCTTTTTGGACCACGAGAATCCCTTCCGCCTGCTGATCGCGGTGCTACTCTCGGCGCAAACGACCGACGCGCAGGTCAACAAGGTGACGCCGCGGCTGTTTGCCCAGTGGCCCACGCCCGAGGCCATGGCCGGGGCGAGCGTGGCTGACGTGGCAGACACCATCAAGTCACTCGGCTTCTACAAGAGCAAAGCCAAGCATGCCGTCGAGGCCGCGCAGATGATCGTCGCCGACTATGGCGGCGAGGTGCCGGCCGACATGAAGGAGCTTGTAAAGCTGCCGGGCGTGGGACGCAAGACGGCGAACATCGTGCTCAACGTGGGGTATGGCATCGTGGAGGGCATTGCGGTGGACACGCACGTCAACCGCATTGCGCACCGCCTGATGTTGAGTCCCAAGACGCATGCCAAGGAGCCGCTCAAGACCGAGCAGGATCTGCTCAAGATTATGCCGCACGAGTATTGGGAGTCGGTCAACCATCAGTGGATTACCTTCGGTCGCGAGATCTGCGACGCCCGCAAACCCAAGTGTGGCGAGTGTCCGCTGGCAGATTTGTGCCCCAGCGTGCGCGTGACGGGGTAGGGCGGAACGCATCTTCGTCTGGCGTTTTTTGCGGGGCCGGGTTTGCCCTTGAGCCGGAGTCCTCTCCATGCGCTACCATGACAGACAATGTATTTGACGTACGACCCGCCGAGCTTGCCCCGGCGGGCTTTTGGCGTTGCGATGCCGGAGGAACAGCATGCTCATTCACCGTATAGCCGCGCAGCTCTACACTGCCGAGGCACTGCAGACCGTCGAGGCCGGGCTCGATTCTGGCGAGGACGTGACGCTGGCCGTGTCTCAGTCGGGTCGCACGCTTATGGCTGCCGCCCAGTTTGCGCGCCGTCCGCGCCCCACGGTCTACATTGTGAGCGGCGAGGACGCGGCCGATCGTGCCGCCCGCAGCCTTGCCGCCTATGTGGGGCTGGCGCACGTGTGCCGCTTCCCCGAGCGCAAGGACTATCCGTGGCGCGAGCAGGCGCCCGACGACGCCGTGGTGGCGCAGCGCTGCGAGGCGCTCGAGCGCATCGTGCGCGGCGACAACTGCATTATGGTCGCCTCGGCCCGCGCACTGCTGCGCTGCGTGCCGCCGGTCGAGAGCCGCTACTGGGAGTCCACGACCTTTGCGGTGGGCGAGGAGATCCCTTTTGACGAGGTGCCGCAGCGCCTGGTGGGCATGGGCTACACCAATGCCGGCGCCGCCGATGCACCCGGCCTGTTCCGCGTGCACGGTGACACCGTCGAGGTGTTTCCCGCACAGGAAAAGGCGCCCGTGCGCATCGAGTTTTTTGGCGACGAGATCGACCGTATCCGCCGCATGGTGAGTTCCACGGGCCAGACCATCGGCAACGAGGACAGCATCGAGATCTTCCCCTGTCGCGAGCTCGCACTCACCGACGACGCCGTCCACAACATGCATGTGGCGCTCTATCGTGCCAGCCAGGACGACAGCAAACTGGCGGCGCTGCTCGAGATGGTGGATGCGCGCATCGTCACGCCCGAGCTCGATCGCTTTTTGCCGGTGATGTACGGCCAGACCGTGAGCCCGCTGGCGCACGTGAGCGGCAAGGCGCTCGTGGTGCTGTCCGAGCCGCGCTCGCTGTTCGACGATTGCCTGCGTGCCTACGAGGATATCGAGGCGCGTGCCGGCGAGGCGGGGATTGACCGACTGGATGGCCTGTATGTACGTGCCCAGCAGCTCGATTTTGGTGCTCAGCAGCGCCTGAACTACGTGAGCCTGATTCGTGCCGGCGGTGCGGTGACGGCAGAGCTCAAGATTGAGCAGCCGGCCATTGCGGGCTCGGACAATCGCTTTATGACGCGCATTCAGGAAGTCGTGGGCAAGCGCTATGCCTGCGTATTTGCCATCCCTGACCGCGGTGCGCGCGAGTCGATGGAGCTCACCTTTGGCGACGAGGGCATTACCTTTGAGGAGTCGTTGACGGCCGCGCCCGAAAACGCCGGCGTTATTGGCGAGCGCGTACGCGTGGCAACGGCGGATTCTGCCGACCGTGCCGCACGCCAGGAGGCCCATGCTTCCATTCGCGAGCGTAAGGCCGACGCGCTCAACGCCCGCTCGCTCGAGGCGGGCGCGGCCCAGGCTGCCGCCGGTGCCGCCGTGCCCGCCATCTCGCGCGGACGCGTGACCTTTGTCGATGCCGCTCTGCCGCAGGGCGTGGTGGTGCCCGATGCCAACCTGGCCGTGTTCTCAATCGCCGACCTCAACGCCCGCATGGACGCCAACCGCGCGCGCAGCCGCCGCAAGGTGGACATTACGCAGATCACGTTCCCGTTTAAGCCGGGCGACTACGTGGTGCACGCCACTCACGGCATCGCGCTCTTTAGCGAGATCGCGCGCCAAGAAGTGGGCGGCAAGGAGCGCGACTACTTTTTGCTGGAATATGCCGATGGCGACAAGCTCTACGTGCCGCTCGAGCAGGTCGACCGCATCACGCGCTATGTTGGCCCCGACGGCGACAAACCGCGCTTGACCAGGCTCAACACCGCCGACTGGACGCGTGCCACCAACAAGGCGCGCAAGAACGCCAAAAAGCTGGCGTTTGACCTGGTCGATCTGTATACGCGCCGCTCGTCGATTACCGGTATCGCCTGCCCGCCCGATACGCCCGAGCAGATCGAGATGGAGGAGAGCTTCCCTTACGACGAGACGCGCGACCAGTTGGAGGCCATCGCCGACATTAAGGCCGACATGGAGGCGCCCAAGCCCATGGACCGCCTGCTGTGCGGCGACGTGGGCTTTGGCAAGACCGAGGTCGCCCTGCGCGCGGCGTTTAAGTGCGTGGACTCCGGCCGTCAGGTCATGGTGCTCTGCCCCACGACCATTTTGGCCCAGCAGCACTACGAGACGTTCTTTGAGCGTTTTGCCCCGTTTGGCCTTGAAGTCGAGGTACTCAGCCGCTTTCGCACGCCGGCGCAGCAAAAGCGCGCGCTCAAGGCATTTGCCGAGGGCACGATCGATGTGCTCATCGGCACGCATCGTCTGCTTTCGGCCGATGTGAACCCTAAGAACCTAGGCCTGGTGATCATCGACGAGGAGCAGCGCTTTGGCGTGCAGCATAAGGAGCAGCTCAAGAACCTGCGCGAGCAGATTGACGTGCTTACGCTTTCGGCAACGCCTATTCCGCGAACCATGCAGATGGCCACGAGCGGCGTGCGCGACATGAGCCTGATCACCACGCCGCCGACTGGGCGCCGCCCCGTGATCGTGCACGTGGGGGAGTACGACCCCGATGTGGTGAGCGCGGCGATTCGCCTGGAGGTGGGCCGCGGCGGGCAGGTGTACTACGTGTCCAACCGCGTCAAGACCATCGACGACGCTGTGGCACGCGTGCACGAGGCCGCGCCCGAGGCGCGCGTGGGCGTGGCGCACGGAAAGATGAGCCCGCGCGAGGTCGAGGACGTGATGATCGAGTTCGCGACCAAAAAGATCGATGTGCTCATCGCCACGACCATCGTGGAGAGCGGCATCGACAACGCGACCGCCAACACGCTCATCATCGAGGACTCGCAGCGCTTGGGTCTGGCACAGCTTTACCAGCTCAAGGGCCGTGTGGGCCGTTCTGTCACGCAGGCCTACGCGTACTTTATGTTCCCGGGCGAGCTGCCTCTCACCGAGGAGGCCACGGCGCGCCTGACTGCACTTTCCGAGTTCCAGGACCTGGGCAGCGGCATGCGTATCGCCATGCGCGACCTGGAGATTCGCGGCGCCGGTTCGCTGATGGGCGCTGAGCAGCACGGCAACCTGTCGAGCGTGGGCTTTGACCTGTTTACGCAGATGTTGGGTCAGGCCGTGGCCGAGGCGCGCGGCGATGACGATGCCGGCGTGGAGGCGGCGAGCGTGGGCATCAACCTGCCGGCCGACTACTTCTTGTCCGAGGAGTACATGCCGGCGGTGGACCAGCGCGTGCTCGTGTACCGCAAGCTCGCGGCGGCTGAGGACCTGGAGAGTGTCGACGAGGTGCAGGAGGAGACCGAGGCCGCGCATGGTGAGCTGCCGCTGGCGGGACTCAACCTGTTCAACCGCGCGCGTATCCGTATCCGCGGCGAGCGCCTGGGGCTCGAGAGCGTCACGCTCAGCGGTGGGCGCATTACCTTCCTGGGGGTTGACGTTCCCAAGAAGGTAGCCTTTGAGCTTAAGACCCGCTATGGTGCGGTGAACTTCCCCAAGAGCCGCAAGCTGTCGGTGCCCTACAAGGCGGGCGCCGGTGCGGGCAGCGGCCTGGGCCGAGGTCTCGACGCCAACGACGGCACCGGCTCGGTGGCGGCCGCGCTCATGCTACTGCAGCAGCTGGGCGCGACTGACGATGACTAACGGGTCGACGCTGCAAACGCCCCATTTGGGCAATCTGACCCCATCGAAAGGAAAGCATGTTCGGGTATATCTATAAGAAAGATGCCGCTGCTATCGCGGTCATCCTGGCCTTTTGTCTGGGCGTGGGCAGCTTCTTCGATTATCAGATCTCGAGTGCGCTGTTCAACATCGGTAGCATGTACGGCCGTTTTATCGAGGCCGCCGGCGAGCTGCCGTTCGAGCTGACGGCGAGCATCGCGGGCGTCATGCTTGTGCGCGCGGCGCGTCCCGACTCCAGGGGGAGCAAATGGCTCGCCGTGCTCGGCATCCTTGTCAATGTCGGTCTGGCCGGCTACGAGATTATTTCGTCCCTGCGGGTTGGCGGCAAACTCATCGCGGCTCAGCTGGTGCTGACGTTTGTGCTGGTCATCGCCGCCAACCTCATCGTCTATCGCCTTACGCGCGACACCGACCCCGACGAGCTCACGCGCTGGGCGCTGATGGTGCTTGCCGTGTGGGTTGCCCAAGCCATCATCCTCAACGTGATCGTCAAACCGCTGTGGTCACGCCCGCGCATGCGCGTGATCGAGGTCACGCCGGGGCTCAATTTTCAGCCGTGGTGGGTGATCGGCAACCCCGACAAGTGGGCCTATATCGCCGCTGGCGTGATCAGGGACGGCTTCAAGTCGTTTGCGAGCGGACACACGGCGCACGCGGCGATCGGCCTTATGCTCGCCGGGCTTCCCGCGGCGGCTTTTACGGAAAAGCCGTCGCGACGCCGCGTGGTCTTTTGGGTCGCTGCCGTGGTCGCGGCGCTCGTCGCCTTTGGCCGTATCGTGATCGGTGCACACTTTTTGACTGACGTGAGCTGCGGCTTTGCCCTGGTGTTGGCACTTGAGTGCCTTGCCGCGCGCATTGCCTATCCTCACGGCGTACAATAGCCCCACCTGAATCATCTGGCCGATACCTGGTAAGAGAGGATTGCCATGCTCGCGTTCAACAACGACTATTCCCACGGCGCACATCCGGCGGTGCTGCAGGCGCTCGTCGACACCAACATGGAGCCGCAGCCTGGCTACGGCACCGATGCGCACACCGAGCGTGCCAAGCAGCTTATTCGCGAGGCCTGTCAGGCTCCCGATGCCGACGTATTTTTGCTGGTGGGCGGCACGCAGACCAACGCGACGGTGATTGACATGCTGCTCGCGCCGTACGAGGGCGTGGTTGCCGCCGAGACCGGCCACGTTGCCTGCCACGAGGCGGGCGCCATCGAGTTTGGCGGCCACAAGGTGCTCACCATCCCCGGCTACGAGGGCAAGATGCACGCCGAGGATCTCGAAAACTACATCCAAGTGTTCTACGAAAACGAGAGCTGTGAGCACATGGTGTTTCCGGGTGCCGTGTATGTGAGCCTGTCGACCGAGTACGGCACGCTGTACTCCGCCGCTGAGCTCGCGGCGATTCATGCGGTGTGCCAGAAGCGCGAGATTCCGTTGTTTGTGGATGGTGCCCGCCTGGCCTATGCGCTGGCGGCCGATGAGTGCGACATCACCCTGCCCGAGCTGGCGCAGCTGTGCGACGTGTTCTACATCGGCGGCACCAAGTGCGGCGCGCTTTGCGGCGAGGCCGTGGTGTTTTGCGGCATGCACGCTCCGGCACATCCCATTCCGCGCATTAAGCAGCACGGCGCGCTGTTGGCCAAGGGGCGCCTGACGGGCGTGCAGTTTGAGGCGCTCTTTACCGACGGCCTGTATTTTGAGATTGGTCGCCAGGCAATCGAAACCGCGCAGGCGCTTCGTCGCGTGCTGCACGAGCGCGGCTACCAGTTCTTCTTGGAGACGCCTACGAACCAGCAGTTCGTGATTCTGCCCAACGAGGACATGGCCCGCATTCGCGAGCATGCCTCGATCGAGTACTGGGAAAAGTACGACGAGACCCACACGGTGGTGCGCTTTTGCACCAGCTGGGCCACGACGCAGGAGGACATCGACGCGCTGGCGGCTATCCTGTAGCTTGATGTAATGACGAG
Organism: Collinsella sp.; assembly: GCA_019414245.1. Taxonomy (GTDB): domain Bacteria; phylum Actinomycetota; class Coriobacteriia; order Coriobacteriales; family Coriobacteriaceae; genus Collinsella. Next base: position 185,188 of record DXMK01000004.1, read on the forward strand.
GGGCCGCCCTACGCCTGGGTTTGGCGCAGGGCGGCCTTTGCTTTTGTGGGGGAAGGGCTGTATGACCGAGATGTCCGAGCCGACGATTCGCCTGGCGACGCCCGATGACGCGCCGGCGTTGCTTGCCATCTATGAGCCGTATGTGCGCCAGACGGCGATTACCTGCGAATACGAGGTGCCGAGCGTTGAGGAGTTCGCCGGGCGCATCGAGCGTACACTCAAGCGCTACCCGTATTTGGTGATGGAGCTGGACGGGCACCCAGTGGGCTATGCCTATGTGAGCGCGCTTAACAGCCGCGAGGCCTATGACTGGTCGGTCGAGACGTCGATCTATCTGGCGCGCGACGTGCGCCACGGCGGGCTGGGTCGCAAGCTGCATGACGCGCTCAAGCAATGCCTGATCGCGATGGGCATCACCAACATGTGTGCGCTCATCGCCGTACCGCACGACAAAGACGACGAGTATCTGACGCACAACAGCCAGGACTTCCATGCCCATATGGGGTATCGCCTGGTGGGTGCCTTCGACCGCTGCGCCCAAAAGTTCGGCCGCTGGTACGACATGTGCTGGATGGAGCTGGTCCTGGCCGAGCGCACGCCCAACCAACCCAAACCAACCTGGTTCCCCGACCTCCCCAAACCTACCATTTAGGGACAGGTTTATTTTGGCCGCCTTGTAGCGTCAATCCACCGCGAGAAGTGCAGATTCACACGTCTTTTGCGTTGGATTGGCTTATTTCGGCTTCGATTGGATCCATTTGACTTCGACTCGGACTAAGTGAGTAGACTTTTTGGCTCAGGCAGAGCACAAAGCGAATCTGCCTTAGTAAAACTGCAGGTCACAGAGGTGGCTGTTTTTGGTGTGCTCGGCAAGTCGCGAAAAGTCTACTCACTTAGGTTTACGGTGCTGGATATTCTGGGCAGAAACAGTTGAGTTTGGACGGCGCGTATTGCCAGGCGATGCCGGCACTTGCGCCATGCTGTCTTGAGATTTAATAAAAACCGCAGGTAAAACGTTTATTAGGTACATTTTGCCTCGTTTGGTGCGCTAGCCGATGGGCTCGGTGTATTTGGCGCGGTCGGTGCGTTGGATGCGCTTGGAGACATGGAGCGGGCGGCCGTCGGTGTCGTAGACGTAGTCAGTGATTAGGATCAGCGCCTGCCCGCGCTCCACATTGAGCAAAAATGCCTCGTTTTGCGAGGCATAGCACACCTCGAAGGTCTTGTGCCCCTGCGCCGGCGCGCGATGGAACTCCTGGCGCAGCGTGGCGTAGAGCGATCCGTTGATATCGCGATCGATGAGCGACCCAAAGCTTGGCGGCAAATAGGTGGTCTCCAGGCACAGCGGCGCATCGTCCAGATAACGCAGGCGGACAAGTTTGACGAGCTTGCTGCCCACGGCGGCATCAAAAAACCTGGCCGCATTGCCCACAGCCTTGGTAAAGCCCGAGTCCACCGTGCGCGTGGTGGGCTTCATACCCTGTCCCTGGATCTGCGCCGTATAGCTCGAAAACACCAGGTTGTTCTCGTGTAGCGCCGGCGTGTCGGCCACAAAGGCGCCGCGCCCGCGCTCGGTTCGAATCAGGCCCTCGTCAACTAACACCTTAAGCGCGTGGCGCACGGTACTGCGCGACAGCCCCGATTCGTCCATGAGCTCCATCTCGGACGGCAGCTTGTCTCCGCACGCGTAGATGCCGGCGGCGATGCGGTCACGCAGCGTACCCGCCAGACGCTCGTATTGGGCCAAGTTCTTTTTCGACGAAGTGCTCATGCGAACAACCTGTATCTAACCTGTATGCTTACTGAACCAAGCATGTATCTAACATGACAACAAAACCGCTGATAATGGATTGCCGAAAACTTTACCAGCAAAATATCTAAGACAAATATAGCATACAACTAGTCGACATAACCAAAACATGTATGTAACTTGTATGCCATCAAGAGCATCAAACGAGAAGAAAGGCTGATGCACGATGACTACTCAGGAACAGGTTAAGGATGTCGTCTCCCAGGTTTTGGCTGACAAGGCAGACAAGGGCGGCATCAAGCGCGTCGTGTGGATTGGCGCCGGCGGATCCAACGGCGGCAACTATCCTGCCCAGTACTTTATGGAGCACGAGGCCACGCAGGTCGTGAGCTCCAGCTACACCAGCAACGAGTTCGTGCACGCCACCCCGGCCTACGTCAACGAGAACACCCTGGCCGTCGTCGTGTCCATGCGCGGCACCAAGGAGACCATCGTCGCCGCTCAGGTCGCCAAGGATCACGGCGCCAGCACCATCGCCATCTATGTTGACGAGTCCGGCCTCACCGAGGTCTGCGACTACAAGATCCAGTACGACAGCTTGGCCGTTGACGAGTCCTGCATGGGCCGCACCAACTCCGCCGTCGTGACCATGATCGCCATGGAGCTCACGCAGCAGACCGAGGGCTATGCCGAGTACGAGACCGCTATGGCCGCCTTCGACCTGGTCGATCCCATCTATCGCAAGGCCGTCGAGTACACCCGTCCGCTCGCTGCTAAGTGGGCCGAGCAGAACGCCGACAAGCCCTGCATCAACGTTATGGCTCAGGGCCCGCTCTTTGGTGCCGCCTACGTCTTTAGCATCTGCAACGTGCAGGAGATGCTGCAGATCGACTCCTGCACCATCAACACCTGCGACTTCTTCCACGGCCCCTTCGAGATTCTGGACAAGCGCACCTCGCTGTTCCAGCTCATCAGCGTCGGCCGCAGCCGCTGCAATGACGAGCGCGGCATCCGCTTCGTCAACCAGTACGGTGGCGAGCGCGTCTACCAGCTCGATGCCAAGGAGCTTGGCCTCAACGACATCAAGGACAGCGTGAGCGAGTACTTCAACCACCTGATCTTTGCCCCGATCCTCAACAACGTATACATGCGCGCGCTCTCTGCCGTCACCCACAAGGACTACATGACGCGCCGCTACATGTGGAAGCTTGAGTATTAGTTACGGCGTTTTACCAAACGCCGTAACCGCTCGACGCTGCAAACCCGCCAGAGCGGCAATCTGCCTTTCAGCTTCGGCGGCATGACCAGAAGGTCAATGCCGCCTCGCTTCAAGGCACCTTGCTCGCTCTGGCGAGTTTTCGCTGTCGTCGCCAAAACATCGACGATGCCGTTGCTGTGGGGAGGGGTAGTCGTTGGGGACGTTCTTAAACGACTACTCATTGGGGACGTACTTAAATGAGTGCCCGCAGAGTGAGAGTGGATAATCTCCCGATTTTGGCCCTTCGAGGCCACCACCGGGCCTAAAACGGGAGATTATCCACTCCCGTGTTTTGGTCGGCACTTGGGGACACTCCTTGTGTGAGAGATTTTCCGTTCACCGATTTGTGCCTTGAAAAATGTATATAACGACTATAACGTAGTGTGAAACATATTGGAAACAATACCGAGGAGGCTGCGTTGAAGAAAAGCAATCTGGGCTATGTGCTGGTGCTGATCGCCGCGCTTATGTGGGGCAGCATCGGAATCTTTGTAAACGGCATCTCGGCCATGGGCGTTACGTCCCAGAGTATGGCTGCCTTTCGCTTGTTGTCGGGTGCCGTCTTAATGGCTCCGGTCTTGGCATTCATGGGTTGCCAGGGAGGTGCTCGTGAGGGAAAGGCATCGGGTCCCCTGGCACTGTTCAAGGCAAGTCCTAAAGAGCTTGTTCCTTGTGCGCTTCTTGGCATTATCGGCCTCGCCACCGCTAACACTCTTTATTACGAGTGCATGGGCGAGGTGGGCATGTCCACGGCCTCGGTGCTGCTCTACACCTCGCCGGTGTTTGGCGTCATGCTCGGCCGCGTACTTTATCGCGAGGATGTGACTCCCAACAAGCTCGTTGCCATCGCTTTTAACATCGGTGGCTGTGTACTTGCAGTGACCGATGGCGACCTTTCCGGTTTTCATTTTTCGGTTTGGGGCGTCACGTCGGGCGTGATTGCGGGCTTTTGTGGCGCGTCGCTCGCGGTGTTTAGCCGGATAGCAACCAAGACGGTCCACCCGCTGGCTGTCACGTTTTGGGGCCTTGTTTTTGGCGGTGCGGTTATGGCGGCTATCGCGGCTCCGTGGCCAGATGTCGCCGCGGCAATGTCGCCACAGCTGCTGCTGCTGTTCCTTGGCTTTGGACTCATCCCCACAGCCGTGGCCTATGTCTTATATATGCAGGGTCTGTCCATGGGGCTCGAGACGTCGAAAGTTCCCGTCGTAATGTCATTCGAGACGGTCGTCACCGTGCTGCTGGGCATTGGTGTCTACGCCGAGCCCGCCGGTGCGATCAAGGTTCTGGGCATCGTTTTGGTGCTCGCGTCCATCGTGATCATGAACACCGACTTTTCCAAGCTGCGCAACAGTGTGTTTGTCGGCCATGTCATTGAGAGCATGACCTTTAAGCCCAACGCGTGGTGGACGGAGAAATCGCAGGACATGGATCTGTTCCGCGAGCGCACGGGCATTACGCTGGAGCCCACCGTGCAGGAAAGCCCCTGGTACTTCGTGCGATAGGGGATTGCACGCAGGGTCCGACTTGGGGTTATCCCGCCAGTGCCGGCCTGTCCAGCCCCAACGTTTCAAGTACGTTAAACCCGTCAACGGTCGATTTTCACCCGCGAACGGTCTTTATACTAATTAGCAATATCCGCAACGTATAAGACGTTATAATGACCATAACGAAAAGGAGGAGGCAAGATGAATCAGATCATTCTCGCATCTCATGGCGGCCTGGCAGCAGGCGCCAAAGACACGCTCGAGATGGTTCTCGGCGACGTGTCGAACGTCCACGTCGTGTCGCTTGCTCGTGACGACAAGGAGCCCATCACCAACAAGGTGGACGCCATGATCGCCACGTTCAACGCGGACGACACCGTCTATGTGCTGACCGATATGCTCGGCAGCTCGGTCAACAACAGCATGGTCGAGCTTTCCCGCAACGGTGCGGCATTCACGGTGATCAGCGGTTTCAACATTCCGCTGGCACTGACGCTCGCTATGAGCCCCGCCCCCGTCAAGGGTGCCGAGCTCGCGGCCCTCATCAACGAGGCCCGCACCGGTCTGACCAACCCCAACGCACCGGTCGAGGCTGGCGCGGCTCCCGCCAAGAAGGCTAAGGCGCCCCGTCACAGCTCCGGTCCCGCCAAGATCGTCCTCGCACGTCTTGACTACCGTCTGCTGCACGGTCAGGTCGTCTTTACCTGGACCACCAAGGTTCAGGCCGAGCGCATCATCGTCGTCGACAACGCTGCCGCCAACGATGACATCAAGAAGGGCGCTCTTAAGCTGGCCAAGCCCCAGGGCGTGCGCCTGAACGTCTTCACCGTCGAGCGTGCCCTCGCCAAGATGGACAAGCTCAACACCCTCGGCGAGCGCGTCATGTTCGTCTTTGGCAACACGGCCGAGATGCTGCAGTTCTGCCAGGGTTACAAGCTCGACGCCATCAACCTGGGCGCCACCGCCAACCACGACGGTGCCGATCAGGTCGGCGGCAAGGACAGCTCCGTCTTCTTCGACGCCACCCAGAAGGCCGACGTCAACCAGCTGCTCGACATGGGCATCAAGCTCTACGTCCAGCAGACCCCCACGTATCAGAGCGTCGACATCGACGCCAAGCTGTAATCAACCAGGCTTTTGCCTGACTGAAAGGAGAAGGGTATGAATACGTTCATCAGTGCGGTGCTCGTCGGCCTCGTCGGCGTGTTCTGCATGTGGGACTCCCGCCTGCTCGGTCGTCTTAACTTCGAGCAGCCCCTCGTTGGCGCTACGCTCGTCGGTCTGCTGCTGGGCGATGTGCCCACCGGCCTTGCCGTCGGTGCCGCCGTCGAGCTCGTGTCCATGGGCCTGGTGCAGGTCGGCGCCGCCGTTCCGCCCGATATGGTCCTGGGCGGCATCGTGGCCGCTGCCTTCGCGTGCCTGACCGATGCTTCCGCCGAGACCGCCATGACGATCGCCATCCCGGTCGCCGTCCTGGGTCAGCTGCTCGGCATCGTGTTCCGTTCCATCATCGCCGCCCTCACCCATGTGGCCGATAGCGCGATTGATAACGGCAAGTTCAAGACCGCCTATCGCATGCACATCTGCGCCGGCTCCGGTCTGTACGCCATCATGTACTTCCTGCCGATCTTCCTGGCCGTCTTTGTCGGTACCGACCTGGTCCAAGCCATCGTCAACATGGTTCCCGAGTGGCTGTCCGTTGGTCTGAACGTCTCGACCAAGATCATGACCGCCTACGGTCTGGCCCTGCTGCTCACCATGATGATCAAGAAGGGTATGACTCCGTTCCTGTTCATCGGTTTCCTGCTCGCCGCTTACCTCAACCTGTCCGTCATCGCGGTCGCTCTGATCGGTGTGTGCCTGGCTGTCGTCTTCATGGGCTTCAAGTTCAACGGTTCCCATGCAGCCGCCGGTGTCGATTCCGACTACGATCCGCTCGAAGACGACGAAGACTAAGGAGGAACACACTATGGCAACCGCAACCAAGGACGTGTCCCTGAACAAGAAGGTCAGCCAGTTCTTCTGGCGCTCCTGCGCCATCCAGGCCTCTTGGAACTACGAGCGTCAGATGAACATGGGCTTCCTCTACGGCATGGTTCCCACGCTCGATCGCCTCTATCCGGACGAGTCCGACCCCAAGCAGCTCGCTGCTAAGAAAGAGGCTTACCACCGTCACATGGCGTTCTACAACTGCACCCCGCAGACGAGCGCTTTCATCCTGGGCCTCGCCGCCTCCATGGAGGAGGAGTACGCCAAGGATCCCGAGAACTTCGATCCCGATTCGATTAACGCGGTCAAGACCTCCCTCATGGGTCCGCTTTCCGGCATCGGCGACTCCTTATTCCAGGGCACCATCCGTGTTATCGCCTTTGGTCTGGGCGTTCAGCTGGCTCAGCAGGGTTCCATCATGGGCCCGATCCTGGCCATGCTCATCTCCATCGTCCCCTCTGTGCTGATCACTTGGTTCGCAGCCAAGATGGGCTATCAGGGCGGCCACGAGTACCTGAGCAAGCTTCAGGGCGGCGATCTCATGGAGAAGCTCATGTATGTCTGCGGCATCGTGGGTCTTATGTCCGTGGGCGGCATGATCGCTACGCTGATCGGCGCCACCACCCCGCTGCAGTTCGCTGGCGGCACCGTCGTGATCCAGGACATCCTGGACGGCATGATGCCCCAGATGATCTCCCTTGGCCTCACCGGCCTTATGTACTGGCTCATCAAGAAGAACGTCAACACCGGTTGGCTTCTCGTGATCGCCATCGTGGGCGGTATCGCCCTCTCCGCGGCCGGCATCCTGGCCTAGTCGCGACCCAGCGCTTCCCCCGGGGGCCTGCCTGGCATCCCATACCCCAGGCAGGCTTCCATCCCTAACATGTGACAAAGGGATAGTCCCTTTGTTACATCCTCAACGGGCCGGCGACTCGGTCCTAACTACGGTAACCCTGCGAGCGTCCGGCAATGTGACGCCGCAACAAATCGAAAGGAATGTATCAGATGTACGAGATCGACCTTAACCTCCCTAAGCAGATCGTCGCTGACGTCCTGTCCAACCACGAGATCCACAGCGTCGCTTTCGTCGGCTGCGGTGCTTCCATGTCCGACCTTTACCCCGCCAAGTACTTCCTGGCCAACAACACGGACAAGCTGAACGTTCAGATCTTCACCGCTAACGAGTTCAACTACGACACGCCTTCCTGGGTCAACGAGCACACCTTCGTGATCACCTGCTCCCTGGGTGGCTCCACGCCCGAGACCGTCGAGGCCAACAAGACCGCCAAGAAGCACAACTGCCCGGTCGTCTCCCTCACCAACAAGGCTGGCTCCGCTCTGACCGTCGACGCCGACCACGTCATCGTTCACGGCTTCCACGCCAACTACGCTGCCAAGTGCGAGAAGCCCGGCTACGCCATCGCTCTTGCTGTCGAGATCCTTCAGCAGACCGAGGGCTATGACCACTACGAGGACATGATCACCGGCCTCACCAACGTCTTCGAGCTCTGCGAGAACGCCGCTCAGTCCGCCAAGGGCCTCGCCAAGCAGTTCGCCCAGGACTTCAAGGACGACGAGATGATCTACTTCATGGCCTCCGGTGCCTCCGAGAAAATGGCTTATTCTCACGCCGCCTTCCTGTTCACCGAGATGCAGTGGATCGACGCCGCCGCCTACAACACCGGCGAGTACTTCCACGGCCCGTTCGAGGTTTCCACCGAGGGTAAGCCCTACGTCTTCTTCATGTCCGATGGTGCCACCCGTCCGATGGACGCCCGCGCCCTCACCTTCCTTAAGCGCATGGGCGCCAAGGTCGCTCTGATCGACTCCAAGGACTACGGTCTGGCCGACGCCGTGCCGGCAAGCGTCGTCACCTACTTCAACCCGCTGCTGCACCTCGCCGTTATGCGCGAGTACGGCAACCAGATCGCCGAGGCCCGTCAGCACCCGCTGACCATGCGTCGCTACATGTGGAAGCTTTCCTACTAATCACAAGTAAGTAGACCTTACAGGTTGATTGAGAGGGGATGGGGTTTGCGCCCCGTCCCCTTTTTTGCTCTGGGGAGGGCGTGTTTGTCGCGTTACAAAACCCCAGATAAAACCTACCAAAATAAACCTGTCCCTTTTTGGCAGGTGGGAGGAGATGCGTATGATCAAGGCGGTGCTGTTTGACATGGACGGCGTGCTGGTCGATACCGAGTGGTTCTACAACCGCCGCCGCGTGGCGTTTATGGAAGAGAAGGGGTTTCACTTTGACGAGATCCCCGATCTTTCGGGGTCTAACGAGCCCGCCATTTGGGAGACGCTGGTTCCCGACGATGTTGAGCTGCGCGAGCGCCTGCGCGTGGAGTACAAGCAAGTCTACAGCCCGGACCACCCCGTTCCGTATGCCGAGCTGCTCAACGAGCAGACGGAGCCGGTGATGTGTGAGCTGCACGAGCGCGGCGTGAAGTGTGCCATCGCGAGCTCGTCCTATCGCGAGTTGATTGACGAGCTGGTGGAGATCGCTGACATTGCCGATGTGCTGGATTACACCATCAGCGGCCACGAGTGCAGTGCGTTTAAGCCCGACCCCGAGATCTACCTGCGTGCTATGGAGGCGCTGGGGGTTGAGCCTTCCGAGTGCCTGGTTATCGAGGACTCGCCTTTGGGCATCGAGGCTGGCAAGCGCTCCGGCGCCCGCGTCCTGGCACTGCGTCCGCATGAGGGCGTCAACCTGGACCAGTCCGCCGCCGACGTCGTCATCGACAACCTGACCGACATTTTGGCCGCTCTGTAGTGTCAATCCACCGCGAGAAGCACTGGTTCACGCGTCATTTGCTGCAGATTGGCTTAATTTGGCATCAATTTAGATCCGTTTGGCTTCGATTCGGGCTAAGTGAGTAGACTTTTTGGCGCAGGCCGAGCACAAAGCGTTTCTGACTTAGTAAAACCGCAGGTCACAGAGGTGGCTGTTATTGGCTGTGCTCGGGAGGTCGCGAAAAGTCTACTCACTTTGAATTTGGGCCTTTGGTTGTGGGGTCACCGGTCCCGTTTTGGTTGTCGAGAGAGGGTAAATTGAGGCGCCCTCTGTCGCTCCATGCTACAATCGCCGACATGCCCCACAACTACATCTGCCTTCGAAGGGAGCCTACGTGGCGAACGCCATCGATCAGCTCACGGACCGCGTGCTCGTGCTCGGCCGCCTTACCATCGTCCGCCGCGCTATTACCGCTGTGGCGGTCACCATTTCTGCCGTTCTCCAGACATTTCTGATCCAGGCGTTCATTCGGCCCGCCGACTTGCTTCCGAGCGGCCTTACCGGCGTCGCGGTCCTGCTCGATCGCGTTACCTCGCTCGGTGGCGTTCACATCGACATCTCGCTCGGTATGCTCGCGCTCAACATCCCCGTGGCGCTCCTATGCTGGAGCGGCATTAGCAAGCGCTTCGTCATCTTCTCGATGATGCAGGTCGTGCTTTCGTCGCTGTTCCTCAACATCTTTCATTTCGCCCCGTTTTTGGGCGACAAGATCATGCTCATCATTTTTGGTGGCGTGGTCTCGGGTCTGGGTGCTGCCATCGCGCTCAAGTCCGGTGCATCAACCGGCGGCACCGACTTTATCGCGCTGTGGGTCTCCAACCACACGGGTAAGACCATCTGGGGTGTCATCTTTGGTTTCAACTGCTTTATCCTGGCGATCTTTGGCTTTATGTTTGGCTGGGACAACGCGGCGTACTCCATAGTGTTCCAGTTTATTTCGACCAAGACCATCGACAGCTTCTATCATCGCTACGACCGTGTGACGCTGCAGATCACAACGCGCAAGGCAGACGAGGTCATGACCGCCTATGTTGACCATTTTCAGCATGGTATTAGCTGCGCCGAGGTCATCGGCGGATACAGCCGCGAAAAGATGTACCTGCTGCACGCCGTTGTCTCGACCTACGAGAGCCAGGACATTATCAAGCTGGTGTGCGACATTGATCCCGGTGCCGTGATCAACGTGTTCCACACGCTCAGCTTTGTGGGCGGCTGGTGGGGTGGTCATGTCGACGAGCCCATGCCCACGGCCGTTCCCGATCCCGACAAGCCCGCACGCATGGCCAGCAGGCAGGCGCGCCTCAGCGAGCAGGACAGTCTGCAACAGGACGACGGCAAGTAAGGTTTTGCTGTATGTGGTGTATCGTTTTATCCAACTGAGGTAACATATAAAAAGACGTTATATACGTATTAGTTATTTTGATATTTCGATAAGAGTGATTAGATATGCCTGCGCCCAAAAATGCACCGCTTTACCAGCAGATTTACGACGAAATCAAGGATGCGATCGAGAAAGGTGTTTATGCACCCAAGGAGCGTATTCCGTCCGAGCTCGAGCTAGCCGAGCAGTACGAGGTGAGCCGAATTACGGTGCGCCGCGCCGTCGAGGAGTTGTGCTCCGATGGCTACCTGGTTAAGCAGCAGGGCCGCGGCACCTTTGTTTCCACGCCGCACATCAATCGCCAGTTTCACGCCTCGACGCTGCAGACGTTTACCGCGCTGTGTGCCGACAACGGCATGAAGGCGGGCGCACATGTGATCGATCGTCAGATCGTTCCGGCGCGCCAAAACGAGATGGAGTTCTTTGGCCTGCAGAAGGATGCGTTGCTGCTGCATATCAAGCGCGTGCGTACGGCCGACGGTGAGCCCATCTTTGAGGAGAACATCTTTGTGCCGTTTGACGCCTACCGTGAGCTGTTGACGGCCGATCTTGAGGACAAGTCGATTTTTGCCGAGGTCGAGTGTGTTGGCGGAACGCCGATTGTCTCGGTTGGCTACCGCACGGTCGAGGCCGTTCGCGCCAATGCCGAGCAGGCGGCTGAGCTGGGCATTGCTCCGCACGATCCGCTGCTCAACCTGCGTGCCGGCTTTATCGGCCCCAATGGCGAGCCGGTCCTGATGGGTAAGCAGTACTACGTGGGATCGCGCTACGTTATGGTCATGTAAGTTACGCGGTTTTACCAAACCGCGTAACGGGCCGACGCTGCGCCCTTGGTTCCGCCGTTCTAGCGAACGGCGGACCGGTCGACGCTGCAAACGCCCCTAAGCGGCAATCTGACGTTCAATCGTCGGTCGCGTACCGAAGTACGCTTCCCTCCTCTTTCACGTCACCTTGCTCGCTTAGGGGCGTTTTCGCTGACTTATGCTCAACCTGAGACGTTTCCACGCCTGTCAAGAGCTTAGCCGTTGGGGACGTTCTTAAACGACTAGTCATTCAAGAACGTCCCCAATGACTAGTCGCAGAATGAGCGTGGCTGACAGCCGTACGGCAGCGGTCCGCGTGGCGGCGTATAATCGGCGGCAGATGACTTGGACGTTAGGAAACCATGACCGATAGCATGCAGCAGATGGCGCTTGACACGCTCGGCGCCTATTTTGGCTACACCTCGTTTCGCCCGGGGCAGGACCGCATGGTGGATGCGATTCTTGCAGGCCGCGATGCGCTGGGTGTTATGCCCACGGGCGCCGGCAAGTCCATTTGCTACCAGGTGCCCGCGCTCATACTGCCCGGCATCACCTTTGTGGTGAGTCCGCTGCTGTCGCTTATGGAGGACCAGACCCGTGCGTTGCTCGCGGCGGGTGCGCGACCCAGCTATCTCAACTCCAGTCTTACTCCGGCCCAGCAAAACACCGTGCTCAAGCGGGCGCGCGAGGGCCGCTACCAGCTTATGTACGTGGCGCCCGAGCGCCTGCTCGAGCCGCGCTTTTTAGCCTTTGCGCAGGAGGCCGCGGGTTCCTCCGGCATTGGCGTGCCGCTCGTGGCCATTGACGAGGCACACTGTGTGAGCCAATGGGGCCAGGATTTCCGCCCCGCTTACCTGCAGATTCGCGAGTTTATCGATTCCCTGCCGCAGCGCCCCATCGTGGCGGCCTTTACCGCTACAGCGACCGAGCGTGTGCGCGCGGACATTCAGCAGATGCTCGGCCTGCAAAACCCCGCGACGGTGGTGACGGGCTTCGATCGCAAGAACCTCTACTTTGGCTGCGAGGAGATGGGCGACAAGGCCAAGGCCGCGTGGGTGCGCGACTATGTGATCGCGCATTCGAGCGAGAGCGGCATCGTGTATTGCTCGACTCGCAAGACCGTCGATGCGCTGGCAGGTGAGCTTGCCGAGGCGCTGGGCCCCAGCGGCATTCGCGTTGGCCGCTACCATGCCGGTATGGGCAACGACGCCCGCCGCCAGAGCCAGCGCGCCTTTATCGACGACGACATTCAGGTGATGGTCGCCACCAACGCCTTTGGCATGGGCATCGACAAGCCCAACGTGCGCTACGTGATCCACAACAATGTGCCCGAGAGCATCGAGGCCTACTACCAGGAGGCGGGCCGCGCCGGCCGCGATGGCGATCCGGCCAGCTGCCACTTACTGTGGAACGGCAACGATTTTCGCATGCGTCGCTTTTTGATCGACCGCGGCGATGCTGCCGACGAGGCGCTCGACGACGAGCAGCGCGCGTGGGCGCTCCAGAACCGTTACCGCCTGCTCAGCCAGATGGAGGGCTACTGCAATACCACCGGCTGTCTGCGCGAGTACATGCTGCGCTACTTTGGCGACGAGGCCGCGGCCGAGCATGCGGCAGCCGCCGCGGGCGGCACCGCCCCGGACGAGGCCGAGGGCTGCGGCAACTGCAGCAACTGCCTCACGCAGTTCGAGGTCGAGGATGTCACCGACATGGCCCGCGCTGCCGTGCGCTATGTGGCCACGCGCCCCATGCGCTTTGGCAAGTCGCTCATCGCCGACGTGCTCCACGGCGGCAACACCGAGCGCATTCGCCAGATGCATCTGGATCAGGACCGTGGCTACGGTGAGCTGTCGAGCGAATCGGTCGGGCGCATTAAGGACATCATCGGCCAGCTGTGTGGGCGCGGCTATTTGGCTACCTCGCAGGGCCAGTATCCGGTCGTGGGCTTGGGCCCGCGCGCCGGTGAGGTCGAGGACGAGGCGTTTGCCTTTACCGTTAAGCGTCGCGCGTCCAAGCGCAAGGCCTCGGCCCGCGCCCGCCGTGCGGTGGATCTGCTGCGCGAGGAGGCCGAGCTGGATCAGCGCCCGCGCGTTGGCGACGATGCCGAGCTGTTCGAGCGCCTGCGTGCCCTGCGCAAGGAGATCTCGACCGAGCTGGAGATGGCGCCGTACATGGTCTTTTCCGATAAGGCCCTGCGCGGCCTGTGCCGCTTACGCCCTCAGACGCGCGACGAGCTTATCCAGGTCAACGGCATCGGCGAGAAAAAGGCCGACGCCTTTGGCGAGCAGTTTATGGCGGCGATTGAAGAGTTTGAGTCCGAGCATGCGCGGGATGGAGCGTAACGATGGCAACCGATAACAAGACCGAACGTTCTGAGCGCGCCGAGGTTTCCGCCGTGCCGCTGTACCAGCAGGTTATGGACGACCTGAAGGGCGAGATCGCGCGTGGCATGTACGCATCCGGCTCGCGCATTCCTTCCGAGATGGAGCTCGCGAAGTACTACGGCGTGGGACGCATCACCGTGCGCCGCGCCGTCGAGGAGCTGTCGCGCGCGGGGTATCTCAACCGCCAGCAGGGGAGGGGCACGTTTGTGTGCGCGCCCAAGCTCAAGCGCAAGATTGTCCAGAAGGGTGACGTTCAGAGCTTTTCCGAGGGTTGCGCTGCCAACGACATGGTGGCCGGAGCACGTCTGGTGTCGCGCACGGTGGTCGCGGCGACGCGCGAGGACGCGGCGTTTTTTGGGGTGGAACCCGGCTGCGAGCTCATCGTTGTCGAGCGCGTGCGCACGGCAGACGGTGTGCCCGTCATGCTCGAGAACAACGCCTTTGTGCTGGCCGACCATCCCTACTTGCAAACGATGCGCGACGAGGACCTCACGGACAATTCCATCTTTACGCTCGTTGCCGAGCATTCGGGCCGCGCGCCGATCAAGTCCGACCCCTGCACCGTGGAGATTGCGCTTGCCGACGCTCAGGCGGCCCCGCTGCTGGAGGTGCCGGTCGGCGAGCCGCTCTTCTATATGGAGGCGTACTTTACCGATGCGGACGAGCGGCCCTTGCTGCTCGGGCGCCAAAAGATCGTGGGCTCGCGCTACGTGTTCGACATCTAACGTCCACATATAGAACAACATGGAACAAGTTTGGCGAAATGGCTTCACGAGCGTCGTCGTGCGTGCTATAAATAGGACAACATAGAACGACAGCAGGTACGAGCTGCCGTCGCTCAAAACCGCCCCACAAGGAGGAAAATCAGGATGAACGCACATGATCTGGTTCAGGAAATCATCGAGCGCAAGGGCAAGATTGAGAATGTCTTTTGGATCGCTTGCGGCGGTTCGATGATCGACCTGATGCCGGCCAACGAGCTGCTCAAGCGCGAGGCTACCACGTTTACCTCGACGGTCTACACGGCACGCGAGTTTTGCCTGATGGCCCCCAAGAGCCTTGGGCCGAAGTCGCTCGTTATTGCCTGCAGCCACAGCGGCAACACGCAGGAGGTCGTTGATGGCTGCGAGATGGCGCTGGCAGCCGGTGCCGAGGTCGTTGCCCTCACCGACTGCGAGGGCTCCAAGATCGATAACGGCAAGTGGACCACCTGGGTCTATCCGTGGGGCGAGGGCGTGTCACAGGCCGAGGTGCCGCAGGGCATCGGCGCTCTGATCGCCGCCGAGTTGCTCGACCAGCAGGAGGGTTACGAGGCGCTCGCCGACATGTATGAAGGCCTTAAGCAGATGGACGCGCTGCTGCCCGCCGCGCGCGAGAAGGTCAACGCCGAGCTGGGCGATCGCTTTGCTGAACTCTGCCAGCAGCACAAGTTCTTCTATATCCTGGGATCCGGCCCCAACTTTAGCCAGACCTACGCCATGGCCATCTGCTCGCTCATGGAGATGCAGTGGCAGCACTGCTGCTACATCCACTCTGGCGAGTATTTCCACGGCCCGTTTGAGGCCACCGAGCCCGGCGTGTTCTACTTTGTGCAGCTCGGATCGGGCGAGTGCCGCCCCATGGAGGAGCGCGCGCTGGCGTTCCTCAACACGCACACCGATACGGTCATGGTGCTCGATGCGCTCGAGTACGGCGTGGGCGAGGTGCCCGCCAGCGTGCGTTCGTTCCTGGAGCCGATCTTCTTCTACAACATGAGCTGCGAGCTGCGCGCCGCCCGCGGCAAGGTGTTTGACCACAGCCCCGAGATTCGTCGCTACATGGGCATCGAGCAGTACTAGGCACCGGGAAAAGTATTCACCTTCGATTCGCAAGCGTGTCGTGTGAGTCAAAAAGCGGGCCGTGCCGGGGATTTCCGGCACGGCCCGCTTGGTATCGCGCTTAGATTCGCGAGATTGCGGCGATTGACGGCCTACTTTGCGTCGTAAGCCTCGGCGTCCCACCAGTCGAGTTGGGCGATGTTGTCGCGGATGTGCTGGCAACTCTTGTGGAAGCCCTCGAGCTCGTGCTCGGACAGGTCGAGCGTGTAGACCTCCTCGACGCCCTCGGCACCGATCACGCACGGCAGGGAGGTGAAGATGCCCTCCTCGCCATACTGGCCGGTCATGAGCGTGGAGGCGGAAAGCACGGCGTGCTCGTTGTGCAGCACGGCGGCGCAGACGCGCGCGGCAGAGTTGGCGACGGCGTACTCGGTGCACTGCTTGCCCTGGTAGGTCACATAGCCGCCCTTGCGCGCGAGCTCCTCGATCTCCATGTGGTCGAAGGCATACTTGTCGGGGTTCTCGGCCTGAAGTTCGTTGAGGCTCTTGCCGGCGATGGTTGCGGCCTTAAAGGCGGCAAGCTGGCTAAAGCCGTGCTCGCCGATCATGTAGGCGTCGATGGACTTGGGGCTCACGCCGACCTTCTTGGAGATCTCGGTGCGCAGGCGGGCGGAATCCAGACCGCAGCCCGAGCCGATGATCTTCTTGGGGTCGTAGCCGGTCAGATGCCACAGCTCGGTGCACACGACGTCGCAGGGGTTGGAGATGCTTACGAAGATGCCGTCGAAGCCGGCGTAGACGATGCGCTTGGCAAAGGTGCGCGCTGCATCGGTGGTATAGAACAGCTCGCCGTCGCGGCTACCGGCGGCCAGCGCGACCTTGCCGGCGGCGTTGACGATGACGTCGCAGCAGGCCAGCTCCTCGTAGTGGTCGTAGCAATTGACGATCTTGGTGTTATACGGGACAAACGAAAGGGAGTCGCGCAGGTCCTGGACCTCAGACGTCACCTTGGCCTCGTTGATATCGCACAGGTACAGCTCGTCGGCAATGCCCTGCATAAGCAGGCTGTTGGCGACATGTGCTCCTACGTGGCCCTGGCCGACCACACCGATCTTACGCGTCTGGTACATATATGTATCCTTTCGGCCGAGTTTTTCGCGTCGAACCATTGTAGCGTCCTGCGCCCACTTTGCCAGGCTAAAGCGCCGTAGATTCTTGGGGCATGCCGTAATCTCTACTTTTGGAGTGATTTGGGCCGCTGACGGCATCGCTGGGCGATGTGCTCGCGCGGATGGGGCCGCTCGTTGTACCATAGCTGCAACTGACTCGTAAGGAGCATCCATGCCCATTCGTATTCCCGACGCCCTTCCTGCTGCTGCGCAACTCGAGAGCGAGAACATCTTTGTCATGACCGAGTACCGCGCACTGCATCAGGACATCCGTCCGCTGCGCGTGCTCATCCTCAACCTCATGCCCACCAAAATCGCCACCGAGACGCAAATCATGCGCAAGCTCTCCAACACGCCGCTGCAGGTGGAGGTGGACCTACTGCGCACCAAAACGCACGAGGCTACGCACGTAAGCGCCGGCCACCTGGAGACGTTCTACCGCACGTTCGACGACATCCGCGACATCCACTACGACGGCCTGATCATCACGGGCGCGCCCGTGGAGCAGATGCCGTTCGAGGAGGTCGACTACTGGCCCGAGCTCTGCCAGATCATGGACTGGTCTACCACGCACGTACACTCTACGCTGCACATTTGTTGGGGCGCGCAGGCGGGGCTCTACCATCATTACGGTATCCAGAAGCACGACCTGCCGGCCAAGGCGAGCGGCGTGTTCGAGCATCATCTGGTGAAGCCGCAAAGCCCGCTGGTGCGCGGCTTCGACGACCGCTTCTATGCCGTGCACTCGCGCAACACCGATGTGCGCCGCGAGGACGTGGAAGCCGAGCCGCAGCTTGAGGTCGTGGCCGTGTCCGACGAGGTGGGCCTGTACATCGTCAAGTCGACCGACAGTCGCCGCTTCTTTGTCTTTGGTCATCCCGAGTACGACACCGACACGCTACGCCTGGAGTACGAGCGCGACGTGAAGCGCGGACTCAACCCTCAGGTACCGGCGCATTACTTCCCGGGCGACGACCCCACCGCCGAGCCGCGCAACGTCTGGCGTAGCCAAGCTCAGCTGCTCTACACCAACTGGCTCAACTACTACGTCTACCAGACCACGCCCTACGACCTGGCCCGCGCCGGCGAGGAGCACTAGACTGCGCTCGTGTAATGAGGCACGTCAGCGGTTAGGCGCTGATGATGTTGGGCAGCGGCAGGTCGTGGGCATCGGTGGGGACGCGGTCGACGCGTTGCTCTTCAAAGGCGATGCCGACGATGTGGCAGTCGGGACGAAGTGTGGACAGGTAGCGGTCGTAGCAGCCGCCGCCGTAGCCCAGGCGCGCGCCGGTGCGGTCGAAAGCCACGAGCGGCACGACGATCATGTCGAGCGCTTCGGCAGGCACGATGGGGAAGCGGTCTCTGTCGATGTCCGTGGCCGCGAAGGCCCGCGTGGGGCGGGCGATAAACGGGGCCGCGGGCGCATCGCCGACGGCGACGGCCCTCATACACATGCGCTGGCCGCACGCAGCGGCTTCGGCTGATGAGAGCATGCAGGGGTACGTGACGCGGCAGCCGCGCCGCTCGGCATAGCTGGCAAATGCGGAAGGATCGGGCTCGGATCCCATTGCCGCATACGTTGCCAAGGTTGCCGGGTCGCCTTGATGGCTGTCGAGCAGCCGGTCGAGTTTTGCTGCGAGCTGGGAGGATATTGAGGCTGACTTTTGCTCACGGAGGGCCTGCGGGATGTCGTTGCGCCGGGCAAGCGCTTTGACGCGGGCGGCTTGTTTCTGTTGCGCAACGTTAAGCATGCATTCCTCCAAAGCAGCTGTTCGGTTGCTACAAAGTCTATCCCTTCCGTCGCGAGGGCAAACGGGTCAACCGCCGGCCCTTAGGCCGGCCAGCAATCCGGCGGTTAGCCACCGCCAACTGTTGCATGTGCGCAACTATGGTCGAGATGTGCATAACGCGAGTTACCATGGCCTACCTTCCCACTTGCGGGGTAGATTGAACCCCAGTTCAGCAGCACAACGCAAAAAGACGCGCCTTCGGGATTGCCGTACGGTGACTTTGCATCCTCGTCTACTCAAAGAATGTTAGTCTGAACTAATTACCGTTCTATCCGCACGTCCGAAAGGATCATCCATGGTCAGCATTTCCAAGACTCACTCCCTGCTCGTTGCCGCCGGCGCCGTCCTGGGCGTCGTTGTTCCCAAGGCTCTCGCGTCCGACACCGCCAAGCGTGCCGCTGTGGCTACCGTTGCCGCCGGCATGCGCGTCAAGGCTGGCTACCAGGACATCGTCGAGCAGGCCAAGGCCCAGGTCGACGACATCGTTGCCGAGGCCGAGTACCTCAACAACCCCGTTGACGTGGAGGTCGTCGAGGGCGGCAAGGCCGAGTAGACCTCGCGCCCAACGCTTGTCTCAACGACTCTAAGCAGCTGCGATCGCCCCCAAGCGACGCAGCTGCTGCTCTTTTGGGCGCACGTTTGACGCCCCATACCAAGAGAGGCCTTCACGCATGAACTACACCATCCAACACGAGGTCCCCGGCCGCGTGCGCGTTAAGCTCGTCGGTCGCGTGCCCGAGGCGGACATCGACGCCCTCACGCGCGCCCTCCGCCAACATCCCGTCATCCAAAAGGCGACGGTCTATCCGCGCACGGGCTCGCTCGCTGTCGCGTTTGAGCCTGCCGCCCGCGCCCAGGCGCTCGCCGCCATCGCCGCTATCGACCGCACGGCCGTGGACGAGGCCCGTCGCGACTGCACCGTCGCGCTTGCGCCGCGCACCAACAGTCTGCTCATGGATATCGCCACGCTCCTCGGCGGACATTTAGCCCGCCGCTGGTTCCTGCCGGCGCCGCTCTCCACGATCTATACCGTCTGGAGCTATCGCGGCTTTCTCAAGGCCGCGCTCGCGTCTCTTGCCGGCGCGCGCCTCGACGTGCCCGTGCTCGACGCCGCGGCCATCGGCATCTCCTTCCTCAAGCGCGACTGGCGCACCGCTGCCAGCACGATGCTGCTGCTCAACTTGGGTGAGCTCCTCGAGGACTACACCCGTGCGCAGTCGCAAAACCAGCTCATCTACTCGCTGCTCGATGTGCCCGACTACGCGCAGCTCATCCCCTGCGGCGATGCCACGGTGCGCGGGGCAGAGGAGCGCCGCGTCCAGGCATCGAGCCTTGTCGCCGGCGACCTCATTGTGGTGCGCACCGGCATGCCCATCCCCGTCGACGGTACCGTCGAGTGGGGCTGCGCCATGGTCAACCAGTCCACGCTCACCGGCGAGCCGCTGGCTATCGAGCGCAGCGTGGGCGATGACGTCTTTGCCGGCACGGCCGTGGAAGACGGCGAGGCCTACGTGCGCGTGCGCGCTGCCGCGACCGATACCAAGCTGCGCTCGATCGTGAGCCTGGTCGAGCAGTCCGAGGCCTTAAAGGCCGAGTCGCTCAGCCGTCGTGAACATATGGCCGACGCCTTTGTACCGTGGAACTTCCTACTTGCCGCGGGCGTCTACTTCAAGACCCGCAGCCTGGTGCGCACGAGTGCCGCGCTCATGGTCGACTACTCCTGCGCGCTCAAGCTTACGGGCGCCATCAGCGTGCTTACGGCCATGAGCCAGAGCGCGCGCGAGGGCTTCACCGTCAAGGGATCCAAGCATTTTGAGGCCTTTGCCACGGCCGACACCATCGTCTTCGACAAGACGGGCACCCTGACTGCCGCTGCCCCACAGGTGGCGGACGTGCTTTCGTTCGATGGCTGGGACCGCACGCAGGTGCTGCGCTTCTCGGCCTGCCTTGAGGAGCACTTTCCGCACCCGGTGGCGCGCGCCGTGGTCAATGCGGCTGCCGAGGCCGGGCTCGAGCACCGCGAGCGCCATGCCGAGGTCGAGTACCTGGTGGCGCATGGTATCGCGAGCTCGCTCGACGACAAGCGCTGCGTGATCGGCTCCGAGCATTTTGTGGTCGAGGACGAGGGCGTCACGATCGACGACGATGTGCGGGCGCTGATCGAGGAGAAGCTCGACGGCCTCTCGAAGCTCTACCTGGCGGTCGATGGCGTGCTCAAGGGTGCAATCGGCATCCAGGACCCGCTCAAGCCGGGCGCGCCCGAGGCGCTGGCGCAGCTCCGCGCGCTGGGCTTTGAGCATATCGTGATGCTCACGGGCGACAACGCCAACGCCGCCGCGCGTATCGCGGGCAAGGCGGGGATCGATGAGTTCCGCGCCGACCTCTTGCCCGAGGACAAGCACACCGTGATCGAGCAGATGCGCGCGGCCGGGCGCCGCGTGGTCATGGTGGGCGACGGCGTCAACGACTCGCCGGCGCTTTCGGCCGCCAACGTGGGCGTGGCCATGGGCTCGGGTACCGCGATCGCCAAAGAGGTCGCCGACATCACGCTCACCGACGGCGACCTTTCCTCGCTCGTGGTGCTGCGCCGTCTGGCGCTTGGGCTCGAGGAGCGCATGGACGCATCGTTTAGAGAGGTCATCGGCCTCAACTCGCTGCTGTTGGCGGGAGGCGTCGCGGGCCTTATTGCCCCGCAGGTGAGCTCGCTCATCCATAACGGCTCCACGGTCTTCCTCTCGGCGCGAAACGCCCGCGCCTACCAGGTGCGCTAGCCGCGGGAAACCTGCCAAAAAGGGACAGGTTTATTTTGGCAGGTTTTATCTGGGCAAACGCGATAATGACGGCCCAAACCACCACAAAGGGGACAGGCACCTTTGTGGTGGTTTGGGCCTAAGCGTTAACGCTATAGCGCCGCAGCGATCGCTTCAGTCACAAACTTATTGAGTGACTCACCCTTCTTTGCCGCTGCCAGTGCTGCTTGCTTGTGGAGCTCAGAGCCCGTTCTTACGTTGAACGAGCCCTTAAAAGCCCGCTCGGGTTCCTTGCCCTTCTCGGCGCAAAACTCAAGGTAATCGTCGACGGCGTCGTGGAAGCATTGCTCCACCTCTTCAGCTGTGGAGCCTTCAAATACGATTGCGTCCCTAATGCCGGTGACCATACCTGTTAGCACATGCTGTTCGGCATCGAACTCGACTGGGGCGAAATAACCCTTGTATGCCAAAACGTTACTCATGACTACCTCCGACATCTTGCAGAAATCGAACGATGTTTCGAATGGTCCCCGCCGTCAATTCGTCAGATGGATGTGGCGCGTGCATTACGAACATCCTGCCATCTGATGACCTGTAGAAGCGAATGCGCGATCCGGATGTCTTGCCTTTGTTGTCCATTTCAAAGCCATATGAAGCCATGACTTTTAAAAAATCGGTATACCGATACGTCGAAGGGCAGCTAAGCAGTTGGGCGATGAGTTTATCGGTCCGAGTTATCCCGCCTCACATTCTGCAACTATATCCTAGTTGCAATTTAAGTCCGATGCAAGCACCCTTACTATAGAACATGTGTACGTATAGAACAAGTGTTCGAATCAACACAAAGGCACCTGTGAACTGCGTCCCTTTGCGGTGGTTTGGGCTGAATGTTGCGCAACAAGGGCTGCATTTTTGGGTTTACCTTCATGGTGGAAGGAATGAACCGAAAGGAGCCCGCCATGTTTTGTCGCTCGTGTGGCACGCCGCTTGTCGACGACGCCCTCTTTTGCCCCGTCTGCGGCGCGCCCGTAGCACCCGACCAGGTCGCGGCCACGCAGCAACCCCAGCCTGCCGCGCCCGCTCCCCAGCAATACGTGCCCGTGCAGCAGCCCGCGCGGCGCAAGCGTTCCAAGAAGCCCCTCATCGCCCTTGCCGCGGTGCTTGCCGTGGCGGCGGGTGTCGGCGGTGGCGCGCTGTTCTACTTTACCCAGATCGCGACCACCCCAATCGATGAGAAAACCTTCCCGGACAGCGGCATGCGTGCGCTTGTCTCGACCAAGTACGACACTAACGGTGACGGCCGCATCTCACGCGACGAGGCCAAGGCGGTGACGTCGGTCGAGCTGGACGGCATCACGTCGACGCAGGGCCTGGGCAAGGTGTTCCCCAACGTTACCAGTGTGGAAAATGGCGGGGACAAACTCGTCAACCTGGATCTTTCGGGCTGCGGCGACCTTAAGACCGTCGAGCTTAACTCGGCGAGTAATGTCACTGTCGTTAATCTGGACGGTTGCGACGACATCGAGAAGCTCGACCTCAAAAATGCCGAAAACCTTAAAAGCATCGATTTTTCGGGCAAAAAGAAGCTCGCCACGTTGGCGCTGCCGCAGGATACGAAGATTACCGGCATTAAGGACACACAGCTTGACGAGCTGTGGCTGCCGATGTCCTATGAAGGCACCGATAAGAGCGATGCGTACGGCGATATCTACGAGATCGAGCGTGACGAGAACGGTTACGTCACGGGCTTCACGTCTGCCGTCAAGCAAGGTGGCGGCGTAAGCTACAGCGTCGAGCACGATGAGTCGCATCGTATCTCTGAGATTGAGGAAGATCTGGCGGGCGGTTACGAGAACGCCAACACGTTTACGTACGACGCTGACGGTAACGTCACGCGCATCGACTGCGATGCCGACATTAGCGATTCGTCGAGCACCACGACGTTTACCTACGACGCGGACGGAAACCTGATCAACAAGACGACCCATGCGGGTTACGGCGAGAGTGCGAGCACATATGTCTACCAGGACGGCAACATGGTAACCGACACCGATACCAGCCCGGGCAATCCTCGGACGGTCGTGTATTCGTACGGATACGACAAGGATCGCGTGACGTCCTTTACGCTGGACTGTCAGGGCGACACCGTGGGCACCAGGTGGACGATCACCGCTGGCTACGAGTATGACAAGGACGGCAACATTTCGCGTATCTCGCCTGTGGCATATGACTCGCACGGCAACGATTACGGCTCGCTGAACTCGTATGCCGCGGTGGATTATTCGTACAGCGACGGAAAGCTCGACAGGATCGATTCCGAGCGCGGCGGCTATGCGGAGTTTTACTATGACGACCACGGCAACCTGACGTTGGTCGACGAGTATGCCGGCCGCGGTTCGGATGCCGAGTTTGAGTTTGAGCACGAGGTCGAGTACCAGCGCTACTTCTGCAGCAAGCACGAGAAGAACAAGCCAGAGGAGTGGATTCGTCTGGATGCAGAGTACGACGTCGACCAGGGTAGCTGGAACAATGACTCCGATTATGGTCGTGAGTGCTTTGCAACCATGTACAAGCTCGATCCGCTGGCGGCAAGGCTGAACCCGTTCATCAAGTAACAGCCCACTCGCAAACCACCCAAAGGGGACAGGCACCTTTGGGTGGTTTTTGCTGAAGGGCGGGTGTCTGCGGCGGTTTGTCTCGATCTGTAACAGTAACTCGGCATAAATGGGCCTAGCTGTTACAGATCGAGACAAAGAGCTGGTGCCGTTCGGGAACGTCTCGATCTGTAACATCTGGAGCCGATATTGCCGTCTAGATGTTACAGATCGAGACAAACCGCCGCAGTGGGCTGCGCCGCCCCGTCCAAGCCGCAGAAAAAAGGTAGATTTTTAGGCATGTCCTAAAAATCTACCTTTGTGCGTTAAGCGAACAGGTCGACTATGTTGAAGTTGGCGTTGCTCTTGGCGATGACGTCACGGCCGCCAAAGACGCAGGTCGGTGACTCGGTCGCGATACGCGTCACGTCGGCGCCGAGCGAGCGTAGCTCACCGGGCGTGGCGGCGAGCATCTGGGCGCGGCGCTTTTCGCGCGCGTTGGGATCGAGTCCGGCCAGGTAGGTCGTGTTGCGGCGCTTGGTGAGCGCGTAGGGCTTCACCGGCGCGTCAATGCCGCTCACGCAGCTCACGATAAAGCCCTCAAAGGCGGCCTCGTCGGGCTCAAAGCTGCCGAGCCATTCGCCTGCGCGCGCCACGCGCTCAATCGAGGGATCGATCGCCGGGTCGCGGTAGGTGTAGAACGCCGTTTGACGCTCGCCAGCCGCGCGGAATCCGCAACCGTATGCGCCGCCCTTCACACGGATCTCGTTCCACAGGTAGTCGTAGGAGAGCGCGTTGGCGGCAACCGCCCAGGCGCCCGTCACGTCGAGCCCCAAGCGACGCGGGTCGCACGCGCTTGCCGCAAAGCAAATGTCGCTGGGGATGACGAAAGCCTCGTGACGGTCGCGCGGCGTCGGCACCACGAGCGCGTTGCGGCCGGCATCGGCGCCGTCGCCTGCGCCAAGCCCCAGGTCGCCCGCGGCATCCCAGTACGCGTCAAAGTCCTCATCGCTGCCGGTAAAGCTCGCCAGGCAGCCGTCGGCCACAAAGATGCGGTCTGCCAGCTCGGCAAGCTTGGCGCGCAGATTGTCCAGTCGCTCGTCAAAGTGCTCGAGCAGATCGCGCAGGAACAGGTAGAAGTCCACGCCCGAAAGCTGCTCGCGCACCACGGCCGAAGGCGAGCTGTAGCTCATCGCGCGACCGAGCGCCGCCGAGTGACCGTTGTTGATAAAGCCCTGCTCAAGCCCAATGCGAATCTGCGTGAGCACGTCGCGCACGCGGTCGGCGTCGGCATCGAGCAAAAGCGTGCTCGACCACACCTCGCGCGGCAGGCTCGCCAGCGCGTCGATCTTCTCGGACAGGGCGCCGGCGCTCACCAGCAGGTAGGGGCGCACGCCGTCCACGTCGGGCTGCGTCATGACCTCGGTCGTAAAGCTCAAAAAGCCCAGCTTGCCGGCGAGCAGGTTGTCAAGTTCCTCGGCCGAGTGCTCGCTCGTGGGCAGCTGTTTGAGCAGACGGCAGAGCAGCGTCACGTAGGGCAGGTCCTCAAACGCGACGCATCCCAGGTCGAAATACTGCATGGCATAGGCCAGGCGGTTGGTGGGAATGCCGTGGCGCAGGCAGGGGATGGGCGCGGTCGTGTCCACGACCAGCGGCGGCTCGGGGCGCGCCTCGCCAATGTCGGACACGCGCAGACGCGGCAGCGTGGCCTTGGCCTCGGGCGTGTCTTCTGCCTCCTGCGCGGCACGCAGCGCGGCCGTGCGCTCGACCACGTCGGCCAGCTCGGCATCGGTCATGGCGTCGCGCTTGGCTGTCAGCTCGGCGGTCTCGGCACCCTCTGCGCCCTCGGCGGCGTCCACCGGAACCAGCTCGACCAGCGCCATGTGGTCGTTCTCCAGCACGAGCTCGCACAGCAGGTCCTCAAAGTAGCTGCCTTCCAGCTCGCTGCGCAGCTCCTCGTACACCGGGCCGTACTTGAGCGCCAGCGTCGCGGCGTCGTCATCGTAGAGCCACGTGCTCAGCGCGTCGCACGCAATGGCCACGCCGTCGGCGATGCCGTAGTCGCGCTGGCGCAGATCGTATTCGTTGCTGCTGATGATGGCTTCCAGGCGCTCGCGCGGAACGCCGTGCTCGCACAGGTCGCGGCAGGCGTCCTGGAACACGCGGCGCAGCTCGCGCGCCACGCCGGGCTGCGCGTTTTGCAGCATGATGAGCTCGTAGGGCTGCAGGCACTCGGCCGCGGTGTAGCTCACCACGTTGCCGCCCAGGCCGGCGGCCAGAATGGCCTTCTTAACCGGCGCTTCGTTGGAGCCCAGCAGCGCCTCGAACAGGATATCCGCCGCAATCGTGCGCTTGCGATCGAGCGCGCTGCCCAGCACCAGGCCCAGGCCCACCAGGGCGTTCTCGGGCGTGGTGGCCATCTCGACGCGCTTGTACTCGCAGGTCACAGGCGCCTGCGCGTCCAGCGGATTGGGCGCCAGCGCGGACGGGTCCTCGCCGGCGGCGACGGCGGCGTCCATGCGGCGGCTCGCGGCACTCGACCGCGACAGATAGCGTTCGTCCAAAAAGGCCAGGGCGCGGTCCACGTCCAGGTCGCCGTAGAGCGTGATGTAGGAGTTGGAGGGGTTGTAGTGGCGCGCGTGCGTATCCAGGAACTGCTCGTAAGTGAGCGCGGGAATCGCGCGCGGGTCGCCGCCGCTTTCGTGCGCATAGGCGGTATCGGGATAGAGCGCGGCGTTGACGGCGTCGTCCAGCACGCTCATGGGGTCGGACAGCGCGCCCTTCATCTCGTTGAACACCACGCCGTTATAGCGCAGCGTCCCCTCGCGTAGATTTTTGGGACATGCCTCAAAATCTACCTCGCCGGCGTCCTCCGGCAGGTCCAGCTCGTAGTGCCAGCCCTCCTGCTCAAAGATGGTGGGCTTGGTATAGATGGCCGGGTTGAACACCGCGTCCAAGTACACGTCCATCAGGTTATAGAGGTCCTGCTCGTTGGTGGTGGCAACGGGGTAGATGGTCTTGTCGGGGTAGGTCATGGCGTTGAGGAACGTCTGCATGGAGCTCTTGATCAGGTCGACAAACGGCTCCTTGACGGGGAACTTGGCCGATCCGCACAGCACCGAGTGCTCAAGAATATGGAACACGCCGGTAGAATCGGCCGGCGGCGTCTTAAAGCCAATGGCAAAGGCCTTGTTTTCGTCGTCGCACGCCAGGTACAGCAGGCGCGCGCCCGAGGTGGTATGGCGCAGTACGTAAGCGTCTGCGTCGAGCTCGGGCACGGTCTCGCAGCGCTCGACGGTAAAGCCGTGGCAGGTAGTGCCGGGCACCAGCAGCGCGGCAGCAGCGGCGCGCGGGTCGGTTGAGGTAGTGGACATATGCAGTCTCCTTTGACGCCCCAGCGGGGGCGAATCGAGTCGAATCCCCGAGAGTATACCCATATGGGGCCTTCGACCAATCTGCCGGATGAGCGTGGATTTTCGGACGAAATCGGCCGCCAAAAGCTCAAAAACCGTCCAAATATCCACGCTCGCGCGTCAAGTACGTATCTCTCACCTCACATTCATCTCTACGACGAGGGATGAATGTGAGACAGGTAGAAGATAAAAATCAATCGGCTTATCGGATGCATATACCGCCATCAGATTGAAGCTGTATGCGGAAATGGATGGACTCTACACCGCTTACGCAAAATAACCCCTCGTTTGCTAAAACATTATAGGAAATGGCGTGGAGTGCTAAAAAGTTCTAATACAATATAAGTCATTTATCTATAGGCTGCTGATTCCATGTAAAGGTATGGTTGATATGGTTGAGGCAAATAGCGTTATCCCCCTGTACAAACAGATTGTTCGTGCGCTTTCTGATTCAATCGCCAACGGCACGTACCGCCCGGGAGATAAGCTTCCGACCGAGGCGGAGCTTATCGAGCAATTTGGTGTGAGCCGAATAACGGTTCGCTCCGCAATTAAAGAAATGGAAGATGCTGGGCTTGTTGAGAGGGCTCGCGGCAAGGGCACGTTCGTTTCGTCGGACACGCAGATGTATGCCGCGGACGACCGTGAGAGCTTTACCCATTCGTGCCAGCTTGCGGGCAAACAGGCGTCTACCAGGGTTCTCGAAATGGGCTGGGACTTCCCAAGTCTGCGAGACGCGAAGTTCCTGGGCGTAGGCGATACCCAAAAGGTATTGCGTAGCCGTCGTTTGCGCCTTGTGGATGGCAAGCCCACGATGCTGGAAACCAATAGCTATTCCGCTGCGCTTTCTTTTTTGGAGCATGAGTCCCTCGATGATTCACTGATGGCGGTACTCGATCGCCAGGGGATCAAGATGGGTCCCAACACGCGTACGCTCGAGGTCTGCTATGCGAGCGAGCTCGAGGCGGCATACCTTAACGTGGAGCTGGACTCTTCGCTGCTTCTGTTTGTCGATAGACGTTATGCCCCAAGTGGTGAGCCGCTTTTCATCTCCCGTCAGGTGTACTGCACCGAGCGACTGAAGTTCTATTTGTAAATTAGAGATAGATTGGTCGATTTACCGACCAATTGTTACCGTTCGCGGATTTGGAAAATAGACACACCACGTAGGGTAGATTGCTAATATACTTTGTTATGACAATATAGTACGTCCTATTGGTATTGGAGAACTATGAATAAGATATTGCTAGCGAGTCATGGTTATCTCGCCCAAGGCATGAAAAGCTCTCTGGAGATTCTGATGGGCACCAACGACCGAATCGAGTGCCTGTGCGCCTATGTCGATGACGATTCAAGGGACGTCGCGGCGTTGATTGATGCATGGATGGAGACGAGGGACCCTGCCGACTCTTGGTTTGTCGTGACTGACATCTTTGGCGGCTCTGTAAACAACGAATTCATTCAGAGGCAGACTGCCGGATCGTTTACGTTGATCGCCGGAATGAACTTGCCGCTGCTGGTGGAAATGGTTACACAGCTGGACTCTCTGGATGCGGACAAGGCCAAAGCCGCGGTCGAGGGATCGCGTTCGTTTATTCAGCTTTGCGAGGCGACGGACATGCTTGCCGGCGCCGAGGAAGAAGATTTCTAGTTAGTTCTGGTTCGAGCCCTAGCTAGGGGTCGCACCTGTCATTCCCTTTATCACGTGCGGAGATGATAACGATGATTAAGCTTACGAGAGTTGATTACCGACTGATTCACGGCCAAGTTGCCATGTCCTGGACTCACGCTTTGGATGTAGATTGCATTCTGCTCGCCAGCGATGCTGTGGCAAAAGACGACATGAGGAAGGCGGCCTTGAGGCTCGCCCGCCCCAGCGGCGTTAAACTCGTCATCAAGGATGTTGACGCTGCTATCGAGGCGCTCAACAGCGGCGTTACCGACAAGTATTCGCTGTTTATCATCGCTGAGACGATTGAAGATGTCTATCGTCTCGCTAAGGGTTGCAAAGACATCAAAGAGATCAATCTGGGTGGAACCCGAAAGACCCCCGAGACCACGCTTCATCCGACCCCTGCAATCTTCGCGACCGAGAAAGATGCCGAGCATATCCAAGAACTCCTGGGCGATGGCGTGGCCATCGAAATCCGTCAGGTTCCCAATGACGCTAAGGTGTTTGCCAAGGACGTTTTTTAGCCGAAAACATGCTGGTGCTCGGTATTTATTGAACCGATACTCTATGTCTAAGCCCGTCGATCATTTGATCGACGGGCTTTTTATTGAAGAAAAATCAAAAAAATTTGAAATAGTTCTTGCATAGTTAGTTATATAAAGTATTATAACGTCATGGGATGAATGAAGGGTTCATCCAAGTGAGTTAGGAGTAAGGGATGTTCAATTTCGATGAGCCTCGTTACGAGAAGGTTGTGAGCGATGCCCTCGCTCTCCGTCCTCAGATTGAGGCTGCCGTGGACGAGGTCTGCGAGCAGGGTTATTCCAACATCTTCTTCATCGGCTGCGGCGGCACCTGGGCCCACACGCTCCCGATGAAGTATTGGGTCGAGACCACCACGGCCGACGTCGACGTCCACTGCGAGATCGCCGCCGAGTTCCTCGCGTGCCCGCCCAAGACCTTCAACAAGGATTCGGTCTGCGTCTTCTCCACCCGTACCGGCACCACCCCCGAGATCATTGAGGCTGCCAAGTTCTGCCAGGAGCAGGGCGCCCGCACGCTGATGTATGTCTCCAACGACAACACCCCGGCCACCGAGTACGCCGATTACAAGTTCTTCAGCTTCGCCGAGGACGACGTTCTGTGCGAGGCCATCTACACCTACCAGATCACGCTGGTCGCCCGCTTCCTCAAGAACGCCGGCGCCTTCCCCAAGTACGACACCTTCATGGAGGAGTTCGGCAACATCGCTCCGTTCCTCATCAAGGCCAAGGACGCCCAGGACGAGCGCTGCGCCGCCATGGCCGAGGACTTCAAGGACACCGACTACCACATGGTGATCGGCTCCGGCATGCTCTGGGGCGAGGCCTACGACTACGCCATGTGCATCCTCGAGGAGATGCAGTGGATCAAGACCAAGTCCATCCACGCCGCCGAGTTCTTCCACGGCACCATCGAGCTGTGCGAGGAGGGCACGAGTCTCATCATGCTCTACGGCGAGGACGACACCCGTAAGCTTATGGACCGCGTGGACAACTTCACTCACATGCTCGCCGACGAGAAGGGCGTCAACGTCCGCGTGAACAAGTTTGACACCGCCGAGGTCGAGCTGCCGTTCAGCGACCCCGAGTTCCGCAAGATCGTCTCCCCGATGGTCACCTACACCATCACCGAGCGTCTGAGCTGCCATCTCGAGCACGTCCGTAACCACCCGCTCACCACGCGTCGTTACTATCACCAGATGAACTACTAATCCTCTCAAATTGCTGCGGGTGTCTGCAGGCGAGCTGCGCAGAATGCCTCGCCTGCAGACCTATTTCTGGGGTTGATCGAAATGGTTGTCCAGTATCTTCTAGTTGCACTGGTCGCATTTATTGCGTCCATGGACGAGCAATTATTTGGCATTACGATGCTTGGTCGTCCGCTGTTTACGAGCCTGTTTGTCGGCTTGATCCTTGGCGATGTCCAGCAGGGCGTTATCGTCGGCGCTGCTTTGGAGTCCATGTTCATGGGCGCCATCATGGTCGGCGCGGCGGTTCCTCCCGAGGTCTATGCCTCCGGCGTGCTTGGCTGCGCGTTTGCCGTCATTACGGGTACGGGCACGGCAACTGCCGTCGCGCTCGCCCTTCCCGTCTCCGTCTTCCTTCAGGTGTGGCGCAACTTCTGCTACGCCGTTCCGGGTGCCTTTGCCTGCAAGAAGATTGAGACCGCTCTGGCAAATCGCGATCTTGCCAAGGCGAATCTGTACCATCTGACTATCGTGCCGCTGTCGATTGGCATTCCGTCTGCACTGCTGGTGTTTGGCTCACTGTTCTTTGGTGCCGACCTCATCAACAATGCGCTCAACGCGATTCCGCAGTTTGTGATGGACGGCCTCAACGTTGCATCCGGCGTCATGGTCTGCATCGGCTTCGCACTTCTTATCAGGACCATGGGCGATAACAAGCTCCTTCCCTGGCTGTTCCTGGGCTTCATTATGGTCATCTATCTCAAGATGGACGTGGTCGGCGTCGCCGCAGCTGCCATTTGCGTCGCGCTGCTCCTGGCCTTCCGCGAGGGCTCGTCCGGTCCGCAGACGGTTGCTGCAGATGAAGAGGAGGACTTCTAATGGCTATCCAGAACACCGACCTCAAAGAGGCCAAGAAGGACGCGATTATGACTCCCGATATGTATCGGAGCATGTTCCTTCGCCAGTTTACGAGCCAGTGCTCGCAGTCGTACGACAAGATGATGGCAATGGGCTTCATGTACACCATTCAGAAGCCCCTGCGAAAGATCTATCCCAACGACGACGATTACTATGCGGCGCTCGATCGCCATACCGAGTTCTTTAACATCACGCCTCATGTGCTTCCGTTTGTAGCCGGCCTAACGGTTTCGATGGAAGAGCAGGCGGCTGCCGATAAGAACTTCGACACGTCCTCGATTAACGCCATGAAGGTCGGCCTCATGGGACCGCTTTCCGGCATCGGCGATTCGTTCTACTGGGGTACGTTCCGCGTGGTTGCCGCCGGCATTGGTATTGGCATCGCTTCGACGGGCAACCCGCTCGGCCCCATCGTGTACGCGCTCATCTACTCCGTGATTAACTTTGCAACGCGTATCGTCGCCGCCCATCTGGGTTACGACTTGGGAACCAAGTTTTTGCAGCAGTCCGAAGAGAGCAACCTTATGTCTCGCATGACGCATGCTGCCGGTGTCCTCGGAATGACCGTTATCGGCGCCATGATTGCGGCACAGGTCTCGCTGTCCACGGCTTTGACCTTTGACGTGGGTGGTTCGGAGATTGTCCTGCAGGATCTGTTCGATTCGATCTTCCCCGGTCTGCTGCCCTTGCTGGCAACGTTCGCTTGCGTTGCCCTCTATAAAAAGGGCGTCAAGACCATTTGGATCATCTTGGGCATCTTCGCAATCTGCATCATCGGAACGGGCTTGGGAGTGTTCGCGGCGGCGTAATGTTGACTGCTATGCTCGCGCGTTGGATAACTAACTGACCGTTTGAAAACGGGGCTCGGCGTAAGGCCGACCCCGTTTTTTGTTTGAGGGATTTTCCGACCGTCCAATAATCCACGCTCATGCATCTCTCGTCTCTCATTCGTCACTAACACGAGAGATAGATTAAAGACGAGAGATAATTACGAGAGATAGCTCAGCAGCAAAGAGACAAGCAACCATGGTATTGTCTCAATATCGATTGTTCTACCAGCAAAAACATGATTTAATGAAGCAGGTAGAGATATCTTATCTCTCATCTTTCACTCATATCTAATACGAGAGATAACAGAAAGACGAGAGATAATTACGAGAGATAACTGAGAGACGAGGGAAATCCGTCTGCGGCATTCTCCGCAGGACCGAGCGAAGGGACGTGCAGATGAACGAAAACGAGCTGGCCGGTTTGCTCGAGTCTTTAAAGCGCATGGGTTCGGATGACCTTAACGTCGAAGTAAAAGAGAGCGCCACGACGCTTTCCCGCGACGTATGGGAAACGGTCAGCGCTTTCGCAAACACCGCCGGCGGCATCATCGTACTCGGAGTGAGCGAGCGTGCGGGTTTTGTCCCATTTGCAAACTTTGAGACCGAGAAAGTGCTCAACCAATTCGTGGCGGGCATGGGCGATGCCGGCGGTCGTGGAAAGCTGGCCAATCCGCCCAAATACACCATTGAGCGCGTGGAGCTTCGGGGTACCGTTGTTCTCGTCATCACAATCGAGGAGCTCGACCCGTCGAGCAAGCCTTGCTATGTAATAGAACGGGGCGCCCAGGGCGGCAGCTACAAGCGCATCGATGACAAAGACGTGCCGCTTTCGTCGACCGAGGTTTTGGCGCTGTCGTCATACGAACGGACGAGTCCTAGCGATCGCGATACGGTTCCCGGCACGAGTGTGGGCGATCTCGACGAGTCGCTGGTCGACCGCACGATAGAGCGTGCCTATTCGTTGACGCCTCGAGCGATGCACGGTGCGACGGACAGGAAGACAAAGATGGAGCGTCTGAATTTCCTCGACCCCCAGGGCAATGTTACCAAGGCTGGCCTCCTTGCCGCGGGCGTTTACCCTCAGCAGTTCTATCCCAAGCTCTTTATTGATGTAGCTGTCCATGCGGGAACTCAAAAGGGCGCTGCGGGACCGCTAAGGTTTATGGACCGCACAGTCTGCGAGGGCACCTTGGGCGAGATGATTTCGGATGCTGTCGCGGCTGTCGCCAAAAACCTGCGTCGCACCTCGACCGTTCAAGGCGTCTCGCGTATCGACTCGCTGGAGATTCCCGAGGAAGTCTTGCGTGAGGCGATTGCCAACGCCGTAATCCACCGAGAATACAGAGATCGGTTCTGTGGACAGTCGATCGCTGTTGACGTCTTTGATGACCGTATCGAGGTGACGAACCCTGGCGGTCTTTATGGCGGAAAAACTCGCGAGAATCTGTTTGACGGTAGTTCTCGGTGCCGCAACGCGACGCTCGTGAAGCTCATGTCGCTTGTCCCATTGCCCGACGGTGCGGGCTCTCCTGCCGAGGGCAATGGCTCGGGCATCCCGATGATGATCGATGCCATGCGCGCGCATGGTCTGGCCGAGCCCCTGTTCTGCCCGGGGTTCGATCGGTTCAAGGTCGTACTTTACCGTTCAAAGATCGAGCCGGTCGATCATGGCGGAGGCTTAATTGTGACGGCACTCAAACACTACGGCGAGCTGGGGACGCGTGAGCTGGCAAAACGCACGGGGCTTACAATTTCCCAGGTTAGGTCGCGCGTCAACGCGCTCATTGCTCAAGGCGAGCTTGAGCCCACGGCGCCGTCGACAAGCCGCAACCGCAAATATCGACTGTCAGAGCGCGTGGAATAAATGCGTTAGTGGACGAGGCGACCCAATAATCGACCCTCGATTGGCGCCCACTAAGGTAAAGCGGTTGTTGCCCAGTCGACGGTGATGCTAAAGACTCGGCTTACGCCGGCATGGCCCCGAACCCGTCCATCAGGAACAGCCTGAGAACCAGCTTGATGACATATCCCGGTTTGACTTCAGCCGCGTCAAAGACGTGGCGCTCGGCGAGCTCGCTGCAGTATGCATAGATGTCGCGGATGAGCTTCGCGCCCGAGAGCGTAAACATGTAGCCTGCGTCCGAAAGTGCATTGGGTGCGGCGGGCAACTTGGCCATGTGGCAGAACGTTTGCAGATCGGGCGCCATGGCGTTCTGGTAGTCAAGGTGGCTGCCGTCTTCTTGCGCGGCGAATTCCAGCTGGCGTACTCGATCAAGCGCCGCTGCCAGCACAAAGCTCGGTGTGGGAGCATTGACGTCCTCCGTGCTCGCCACAAGCCTGCCCGCCGCCTGCGTGACAAGCCAAGCGACCTCGCGCTGGCAACGCACGGCCTTGCGCGTAACCGGCTTGACGGACGAAGAAGAAACGCTCCCCTTAGGCGGATTCGAAGCAGCCATAAGGCCCTCCCATGAACGACCCGGTCCAACAAGCCCGGATGAAACACGTGCTACATCAGTATACAGGGGAGTGGGATAGCGGGGTACAAGCGCGCCAGCGGCAAACCGAGAGCATCAACGATGTGCCGATCGCGGAATGGGATCTCGTAATAATTGACTTCCGGCCATATTATTGAGGGGTATGACTCGCATTCGTATGGTTGTAGGTGCTGGCGATGAACGACATTGACCTTGCTGTTCCGTTGATGGATGGACCAAGCTATGACCGTGCCTGCAGTCTCGTGCCTTCCGAATACGTTGAGGCATGGGAGTGGTTTCTGGGTGAGGAGCAGCGCGGCGGCGTTTGGACCAGCCTTCCGCACCACACCAAGGAAGATAGCCCTCAGTATCAGTATCGTTTGAGAATTGGCTCGGACTTCTTTCCCGTAACGCGGGATTCAGGGATCTTCTGGCCGGGCCAGGATCGGGTGAAGCAAGACCCCAATAAGATCTTTGCGCTCTCGGTCCATAACTCTAAAAAGAGCTTCTACACCGATGTGCCTCCGCTCTATTTGGACGATGGTACGTGGGTCATTAAGTACTCGGTTCAAGCGCCGGGTACCGTTGGTTTTCGAGACCAGAATTACAACCGTAAAATGCTCAACTGCATGGAATGTGGCGTCCCAGTCGGAGTCATATTTGCAACCGAGGTGGGCTATAAGGTGCTCGGCCTTGCGTTTGTTGAGCGGTTCGAGCCCGAAAACGGATGGTTTGTTCTGCACGGTCCTGTTCATAAAGGCGGACCGGACCCTCGTTTTGCGCCCGACATGAGTTATCTGAAGCACATGCCCGTCGATATTGAGTTTGCCGGACAGGGTACGACCGACGACGAAAAGGTCCGCTATGCGTTAAGGCGCGAGCGATTGGGGCAACAATGGTTCCGCAAGCAGCTCGTTGCCGCCTATGATGGCCGTTGCGCGGTGTCGGACTGCGGCGTCAGCGAAGCTCTGGAGGCTGCACATATCGAGAATTACTCGGGACCCAAATCGCAGGTTGCCAGCAACGGTATTCTGCTTCGGCGCGATCTTCATTCCCTATTTGATGCTCACCTGATTTCGTTTGAGCCTGTTTGCGGCGAATATCGGCTGTGCGGATCGTACCTGCTGGATAAGACCGACTACGCTTCCTTTGCGGGTGCGACGCTAAGGCAGCCGGATGAGCGTCAGTGGCGACCCGATACGGTGTTTCTTGAGGCCCATCGCATTGAGTTCGATCGCTCGGAAAAGAAGCGTGAAAAGGCGGGGCTTCTGCCGTATTAGCGTATTTGGCTTTGGCATTCTTTGACGATCGTGTTGTTTGATCGGATCGCGTGGCGATGCAATCTCGCGCACGCCCGCCGGTGCATGCTCTTCCTGATTTGTATAGCGAGAGGGGAGCGTATATGAGCTGGCGAGGCGATATTGCGATGGGGAAGTACGGAAAACTGCCGTGTGCCCTTATAGACAACAATATGTTTCCGAGCGTAGAGGTTGATTGCGCGTCGTTTGTCGTCACCTGCCCTTGCTGCGGCTCGCAAATACCGTGTCTCGACATTCGGTTTATCGATGCGCGCGACAGACTCAGCGACGAAGTGAGAAAACGGACAGGCGTTCATATGCCGGTGTATCCGGAGAAATGCCCTGTTTGTGGCCTCGATATCGTGTACGACGCCGGCGACGAGGGATAGGTGATGCGGAGGAGTTGGCTGTGAGTGTCTTTTGCCTCTACAAATAAATCCCCTCACCGAGCTGCTTGTGGAACTCGGCGTGATGGTCGCGTGCCCAGGTAAAGAGCGCCTGGTCAAAGTCGGTGCGCGTGGCCGGGACGCCAAAGACGCCGGCAACTTCGACGCGTACAAACTCCAGTGCCGGCAGCTTGTTGATGGCAGTGAGGGCAAACGGGGACGAGGGCTCCTCGAACAGATAGCGGCTGCCTTGCAGCGCGTCGCAAATGGTGCACGTGTTGCCGAGCGACGGGGCTTTGGAGGCTCGCGCGCCTACGGGCTTGTAGCCGCAGCGCTTAGAAAGATAGTCGCGGATCTCGCCCGGCACGCAGCCAAGAGCGGGCACGATGGCGAGTGCGTTGGCGTTGGCCGTGTCGATGGTAATGTGCCCGGCTTCGTTGGGCGCGTGCGCGATGGCGATGCTCTCGTCGTTATCGGTTCGATAGGGAATGCCGAAGGCCGCGACCGAGGTCTCTTTGTGACACTTCCAGCACTCGCGCTTGCCCAGTACTAGATATATATACGGCGCTGAGGGGTCGGATCGGTCAACACCGGGCAGCCACTCGGCAAAGGGCTCGGGGTTGACGCCGCTGGGTACATACCAGATCTTCTTGGTCCGGTCCCATTTGGCGCCCAGCGCTTTGGCTTCTTCTTTGTGCGAAAAGGGGACATCGAGCTCGGTGCGCATGGCGGCTCCTTGGTGCTTCAGGTGCGAGTGGCTCAAGGATACCGCAGGGCGCAGACATCGCGGCGTTTTGTTGAGAGGTTGCGGCGCGGACTGCTTGGTTACGCCGTTAGATAAATTGGCAAGTAGATGGTCGGCTTTTGACCAGTTGGGCGGTTGGAGCAGCTTGCGGCGCAGTTTTGTGCCTGGCTATTGTTGATGTTGGGGTATTGAATATATTTGGCTGCCATTCGTCAGGTGAATTGTTGTTACGTTGCGATGACGGTTGGAACTGCCAGCGGATTTAGCGACAAAAAACAAAACAGCCCAGAGGACATAGCCTCTGAGCTGCGAACATTTGGTGGGCGTTAGAAGATTTGAACTTCTGACCTCTTCCGTGTCAGGGAAGCGCTCTCCCCCTGAGCTAAACGCCCGATCAAGGGTGCGCAAGCGCGCAAGGGATAATATAACGGAGCCTGAACTCGGTGGCAAGAACATTTTTAAAAATCGCTTACATTGTGGAATTCGGGGGCTTTGTCATATCCATTTCAAAAGAGCCTGCTGCCGCGATTTGACTGTCGCATAATGCAAGGCCATTGCGGTATCGAGCTATGGAAAGACGTCTGCGGAATTGTCCTACCGATAAGCGGACAAGCCTCCAGCTGGTGCCTTCGCCGTGGTAAGGTAAGCCGAATTGTTTCCAGGCTGCTTCGAGGGAATGGAATGAGCAAAGAGCGTGTCGAGCAGGTCGAAGGCGCAGGGGCTTCGGTGCCGATGACCGATATATCGAACATTGATGTGCCCGAGGGCACCGATGAGCTCAGCCGTAGCACCCGCCGCGCTTGGCGCGAGCGCCTGAACAGCGCTTCGACGCGCAAGATGATCACGGGCGTCTTGGCTACGCTGGTGGGCGGTTCGTTTTGGGGCTTCTCGGGCACCAGCGCGAGCTTTCTGTTCGATACCTACCACGTCGACACCTTGTGGCTTATGAGCGTGCGTCAGATTCTCGCCGGTCTACTCTTTATGGTCGTGGTCGTTACGCGCGACCGCGAGCGCCTGATTAAGCTCTGGGCCACGCCCGCCGATCGCAAGCAGCTGCTGCTCTTTACCGCCTTTGGCCTGCTGTTCAATCAGTTTTGCTATCTTTCGGCCGTGCGCCTGACGAACGCCGGAACCGCGACGGTGCTCCAGTGCCTGCAGCTCGTTATCATCATGGGCTACATCTGCGTGACCGATCGCCGCAGGCCGCGTACTCGCGAAGTCATCGGCATTGGCCTGGCTCTGGGTGGAACCTTTTTAATCGCCACCGGCGGCGACCCCACCAGCCTGAATATCTCGCCGCTTGGCCTGGCAGCAGGTCTTATGTGTGCGGTCAGCGCCACGTGTATGGCGGTGATTCCCGCCAAGATCCTGCCCGAATACGGCAGCCCCATCGTCACGGGCTCGGCAATGCTCACGGCGGGCGTGGTCTCGTGCGTCTTCGTGCAGCCTTGGGCGCATATGCCGGCACTCGACGCTGCCGGCGTCGAGGCGCTCGCGGTATTCGTGGTTATCGGCTCGTTTTTTGCTTACATGCTCTATATGCAGGGCGTTAAGGACATCGGCTCGGTGCGTGCGAGCCTCATCGGAACTGTGGAGCCGGTTTCGGCGACCATCACCAGCGCCGTTATGCTGGGCACGGTGTTTTTGCCGACCGACCTTATCGGCTTTGCCATGATCATCGTGATGATGTTCCTCACGGTGTAGCTGGCGCCGCAGCCAAGACGGAAAAGGTGTTGTGCCACATTTTCGCCAATTGATGTCCGTGTCTGGAGTTTAGCTGTCGATGCTCAAAATGACATAGACTAGTAACGTTATGGACTTTTTCATTGCGACTCCATTGCGAGGATTTCTTTATGGCTGGTAATCACTTTAAGGGCAGCGATAGCGGCCGTCCTGCAGTCCCGCCGCGTCCGAACGGGGCTGGTAAGGCCGGCACGCCGGGCGGCGCTGGACAGGGCGGTTCCAGTAAGCGCGTGTCCCCGGGCGAGACGGCGATGTTTACCGCTCTGTACGAGCAGTCTCAAAAGGCAAAAAAGACCGGCCGTGCAAGAGGGAATGTCTTTGCGGGCGGTGCAACCTCCGCGTCGCAGCCGAGCGGGGCTCCTTCGGTACCTGCGAACAACGCAGGTGCTGCCAACGCCGCAAATGCCGCCGGCAACGTTAATGCCGGCAAGGCCGCCAACAATACTCCCTCTGCCGGTGGCGCGGGGCTTACGGGTAACCTTGGCACGATTTACACCGGTGCCTCCGAGACTGGCACGTTCGCCCGCCTGGATGATAGCGGTGCCGAGTTTGCGGGCTCGGGTTCCAAGGAAGATTATTACGATTTTGGCTTGAACTACGGTAGCGACGCTTCGTCGAGTTCGACCTCTGACGGTCTGGTCCGTCATCGCCATCGCAAGGGCGAGCGCAAAAAGCGTCACACCGGCGCCATTATTGCCGCTGTAGTCGCGGTGCTTCTCGTTGCGCTTGGCGCAAGCGGCTTTATGCTGCTTAACTCGGCAAAGACCGTAAAGAGTGAAGCGAAGGAGGCTGTCGAGATCGTCGGTGGCCTTAAGGACAAGGTCACGTCGGGCGATTTTTCGACGCTGCCTGACGACGCGAAGAAGATCGATGAGCTCTGCGACAGCATGAAGGCGGAGACCTCGAGCTCGCTGTGGACGGCGGCATCGTTTATCCCGGTGTATGGCAGTGACATCAACGCAGCCCGCACCATGATTGATGCCCTGTCCGATGTCTCGAGCAACGCGCTGGTTCCCATGGCCGATAACCTCTCGCAGGCCACGCCCGGCAAGCTGTTCCAGGACGGCATGATTAACGTGTCCGCGCTACAGGCGGTCGCCGATTCGCTTTCCAGCAGCTCGAAGGTGTTCAAGAGCGCCAACGAGAAGATCCAGGGCATTGGCGATACTCATATTTCCCAGGTGACCGAGCTGGTCGATAAGGCCAAGGACGGCTTTGCCACCCTCAACGGCGCGGTTGACGCGGCGGAGAAGGTCGCCCCCGTCCTTCCCCAGATGCTCGGCGCCAACGGCCAGACGCGTCATTATCTTGTGCTCGCGATGAGCAATGTCGAGATCCGCGCCTGCGGCGGTTTCCCTGGTTCTCGCGGCGTGATGTCGGTGACTGACGGTAAGCTCGAACTGGGCGATTTTGTCAAAGTCGACCTGATGAAAGAGCCTTTGAGCCCGCTTCCCATCACCGATGAAGAGGCAAACTTGTTCACGACCGGATGGGGCCTGACCGGATTCAACACGCTCGGATACACGATGGGCGACGTTACGATGACGCCCGATTATCCGCGTGCGGCTCAGCTTGTCAGCGATATGCAGAAGGCCATTGTCGGAGATGACATCGACGGCGTATTTGCAGTCGATCCGGTATTTTTGCAGTATATGCTCGGCGTTGTAGGCGGCACACAGCTTCCTGACGGCACCGTCGTTGATGGAAGCAACGCTGCAAAGGTGCTGCTGCGCGATATTTATTGGAATTACCCGGTAGAGGAACAGGATGCCATTTTTGCGGCGGTTGCCGGATCAGCTTTTAACAAGATCGTGGACGAACTGGGCTCCAGCGATATTACTAAGATTGCTGCCGCCATCGAAAAGGGTGCTTCCGAGGGTCGCATCCTCATGTATTCGAGAAACGATGACGAGGAAAAGGCCGCGAAGGCTCTTGGAATATCGGGCGCCCTCCAAACCGATACGTCGGAGACTCCGATCTTGGGCGTCTATGTGAACAACTACAGCTATTCAAAGATGGATTGGTTCCTTGATAAGCGAGTCACCATCGATTCTTCGGTTGAAAATGCCGATGGCTCGACGACGTATCGAGTGACCACCTCGCTCAAGAACACGATGACCCCCCAGGAGAAGGCCGAGATGCCTGGTTATTTCCAGGGCCATAACGGCATTAGCCAGGATATTGACGATGAGGTGCTGAGGCTTTATCTCTATGCTCCTGCGGGAGGCAGCATTTCGGACATTAAGACTTCGGGCTCCGGTTCTATCGAGATGAACGAAGCGACGCACGATGGCCTGAAGGTTGCATGGGGCGGTGTCCACATGCTTTTTGGACAAGACGTAAAGGTCGAGTACACGGTCACGACTTCGAAGGACTCTGGGCACAAAGAGCTTAAGGTTCGTACCACGCCAACCGCTCAAACGTTCGAACAGGATAAGTAAGATATGAAGTACTTTGGCACCGACGGCTTTCGCGGTGAGGCTAACGTTGGGCTGACGGTAGAGCACGCTTATAAGATTGGCCGTTTTGTGGGCTGGTATTACGGCGCCAACCGCGAGCGCAAGGCGCGCGTCATCGTGGGTAAGGACACGCGTCGCTCGAGTTATATGTTCGAGGCGGCGCTGGTGAGTGGCCTGGTCGCGAGCGGTGCGGACGCCTATATGCTGCACGTGATCCCCACGCCGGGCGTAGCGCATCAGACCGTGGAAGGCTGCTTCGATTGCGGCATCATGATCAGCGCGAGCCACAACCCGTTTTGCGATAACGGCATTAAGCTCGTCAATAGCGACGGTTTTAAGATGGACGAGGACGTACTGGAGCTCATCGAGGACTACGTCGATGGCAAGAGCGAGGTGCCGCTGGCCACGGGCAACCACATCGGCGCCACGGTGGACTACATGCAGGGCCGCAACCGCTACATTGCCTCGCTCATCGCCAGCGCGAACTTTTCGCTGCAGGGCGTCAAGATCGGCATCGACTGCGCCAACGGCTCGGCGTCCTCGGTGGCCAAGCCGGTGTTCGACGCGCTGGGCGCCGACGTGCGCGTGATCAATGCCGCGCCTGATGGTTTTAACATCAACGTCGACTGCGGCTCCACGCATATGGAGCGTCTGCAGCGCCACGTGGTGGAGCAGGGCTTGGACGTGGGCTTTGCCTATGACGGCGATGCCGACCGCTGCCTGGCCGTGGACGAGCGCGGCCGCGTGGTCGATGGCGACCAGATCCTGTACGTGTGCGGCGTGTACCTGAACAAGCACGGTCGCCTTTCGGGCGGTACCGTGGTTCCGACGATTGCCAGCAACTTTGGCCTGATCAAGTCGTTGGAGCTTGCCGGCCTAAGTGCCGTGACCAGCGGTGTGGGCGACCGCCACGTGTATGCCAAGATGCGCGAGGGCGGTTACAGCCTGGGCGGCGAGCAGACGGGCCATACGATCTTTGGCGATATCGAGCGCACGGGCGACGGCATTATGACCTCGCTGCGCGTGATGGAAGTGATCCGCGCCGAGCGCGAGACGCTCTCGCAGCTCACGGCTCCGTGCAAGCTGCTACCGCAGGCGCAGGTGGCCGTGCGCGTGGCGGACAAGGACGCCGCGCTCGAGAACATGGGCGTGCAGAACGCCATCGCCGAGGCCGAGGCTGCGCTGGCAGGCGAGGGCCGCGTGCTCGTACGCAAGAGCGGAACCGAGTCGGTTATCCGCGTGCTGGCCGAGGCGCCCGACCAAGCATCCGCCGATGCCGCCATGAAGCGCATCGCCAACGCACTCGAGGCTCTGTAGTTACGCGGTTTTACCAAACCGCGTAACTGCTCGACGCTGCAAACGCCCCTAAGCGGCAATCTGACGTTCAATTTCAAGGGCGCGACCAGAAGGTCAGCGCCCTTTCATTTCGCGTCACCTTGCTCGCTTAGGGTCGTTTTCGCTGACGTTGCCAAGACATTGGCGTCAACATAGTTGGCGTTGGCGATGGCGTGCTGGTCAATCCTTACAGCTCGTACAGTGTGGTGAACTTGTCCTGCAGGTAGCTGCAGTAGTAGCGGGCGTCAAAGGCCATGCCGCAGGCGCCCTTGATGAGTTCCGGCGCGTCTTTGGCGCGGCCCCACTGCCAAATGTGCTCGCCCAGCCAGGCGCGGACGGGCGCCAGATCGCCGCTCGCGCAGGCACCGGTAAGGTCGACGCCGTCGCGGCACATGGCCGGCACAAACATGGCATCGTAGACGCTACCCAGCGCATACGTGGGGAAGTAGCCAAACGAACCGCCGCTCCAATGCGTATCCTGCAGGCAGCCGTGCGTGTCGTCGGGAACGGGAATGCCCAGGTACTCGTCCATAAAGCGGTTCCAA
The DNA here is from genome assembly GCA_019414245.1 of Collinsella sp. Taxonomy (GTDB): domain Bacteria; phylum Actinomycetota; class Coriobacteriia; order Coriobacteriales; family Coriobacteriaceae; genus Collinsella. The sequence goes on from DXMK01000004.1 coordinate 228,704, forward strand.
AGCGCGGGGATGTCCTTGGCCGCAGCCTCGCCGGCAAACAGCATACGCTCAATCTGGTAGCGCACCATAATATGCAGCGGATAGGTGAGCTCGTCGGCCTCGGTGCGGATCAACGACGGCTGCGCGATGTTCACGGCGCGGTAGAGCGTGTCTTCGTCGACGTCGCCGTAGACCTCGGGCGCGTGACGACGCAGCACCTCGAGCAGCGGGCCCATAAAGGCGCGGCTGCGACCCACGGTGTTCTCGAAAAAGCGGCTCTGGCTCTCGTGGATGCCCATGGAGGTGCCGCCCTCCAGGCAGGTGCGCGCGTAGGCGGGATTGACGCCCAGCTCGTACATGGTGTGCCCCGCCTCGTGGATGATGCTGTAGACGTTGGAGATGCAGTCGTCCTCGTAGATGTGCGTCGCGATGCGCGCATCACCCACGGCAAAGCCCTCGCTAAACGGATGCTCGGTAAAGGCAAGCGTGGTGTCGTCCAGGTCCAGGCCGACAAGCTTCATAAGGTCGAAGCTCATGGCGCGCTGGGCAGCCTCGGGCACGTGGGCGTGCAAAAAGTCGGCAGCCGGCTGCTGGCCGCGCTCGCCGATGGCGTGCACGAGCGGCACGACCGTGGCCTTGACCTCGTCGCAAAACGCGTCGAAGCTCTTGGCGGAAAGGCCGCGCTCGTACTGGTCGAGCCAAACGTCGTATGGATCGCGCTTGGGGTCCATGAGCTCGGCCTGATGCTTAAGTTGGGCGACGATTCTATCCACATAGGTCTCAAAGCTCGCCCAGTCGTTGGCTGCCTTGGCCTTGCGCCACACGGCGTCCGCCTCGCAGGTGAGCCTGGTCCAGGCCTCGGCTTCTTCGGTGGGGATGGCACTGGCCTCACGTTGATCGCGGCCGAGCACACGGATCTCGTCGAGCAGCTGAGGGTCGTCGATTTTGCCGCCGGCGACGGTCTCGCGCGCTAACGAGCGTACGAGCTCAACGGACTTCTCGCTGGTCAGCAGCTTGTGATGCTCGCCGGCAAGCGTGCCCATGGCGTCGGCACGCGCTGCTGCGCCGTTGGCGGGGGCAATGGTCGCGCCGTCAAACTCGGCAATCTTGAGCAGGTACTCACGAGTCCACAGCTTGCCTTCGAGCTTGCGGAATTTTTTGACGGCCTTATCGACCTTCATGCCTTTGGATGTCTTGCCCGCTGCAGGCTCGGCCTTCTTATCGAGTTTCTTTCCCATACCATATCCTTGATCTCGTGAGCCGAGCGCTTCGGGTGGGCGCGCGGCCAGTTTGCACAGCTACCTGCCTTGTACCCAGTGCGAACAAAACGGAACGCGGCGATGCACACGCAGAATGTGTTATCCTATAGCCCAATGCGTTGACGGAGAGGGTTTTGCCCGCCGCGTCGCCGGCAAGAGAGGGAAGGTCATGGGCTGCGAGCCTTCCTGCGGTGACAAGGGCCAAGCGTTCACTCCCGAGCAGCGACCTCAACGGGCACGCGGCCAGCGGCGGCGAAGCCCCAGTAGGGAAGCCGTGAGCCTCGCGACAAGAGGCGCAGAGTGGGCGCGGCGGGCCAGACATCCGCCGGGTCAAACAAGGTGGTACCGCGGAATTCAACCGTCCTTGGGCAATGCACATGCCCGAGGGCGGTTTTTTTGTTACCGAACCGGGCCGCACATCCGCAGCTCCGGGTGGCTCCAGCCGCCGCGGCAAGTGGATGCGCGAGAGACGAAAGGGAAGACATGAGTCTGATTGATGATCTGGTCAAACTCGAGGAAGAGGCCAAGGAGCTCGTCGCAGGCGCCGATGACGCCGCCAAGCTCGAGGCTGCGCGTGTTGAGCTGCTCGGTCGCAAGGGTCGTATCACCGGCTTGATGCGCATGATGGGCAAGCTCGCCCCCGAGGATCGTCCCGTGATGGGCAAGCGCGCCAACGAGATGCGCCAGCTGATCGAGGGCATGCTCGACGAGCGAAACACCGAGATGAAGGCCGCCGCCCTCAAGCGCGCACTCGAGCACGACGCCGTCGACATCACGCTGCCGGGCATCCGTCCGCAGATCGGCCACCAGCACCTGATCAAGCAAATCATCGAGGAGGCCGAGGACATCTTCTGCGGCATCGGCTACACCGTCGAGTCCGGCCCCATGGTCGACACCTCCTACTACAACTTTACCGCGCTCAATGCGCCCATGGATCACCCGAGCCGCTCGGCCCGCGATACGTTCTACGTGGTCGACAACAACCCCGGCAGCGTCTCGCACCCCGAGGCTCACGCCCACGGCGAGTCCGACGTGCTGCTGCGCACCCAGACCTCGGGTGTGCAGATCCACACCATGGAGTCGCAAAAGCCGCCCATCTACATGATCTGCCCGGGCACCGTCTATCGTCCCGACACGGCCGATGCCTGCCACCTGCCGCAGTTCAACCAGATCGAGGGACTGGTCGTCGACGAGGGTATCACCTTTGGCGACCTGAAGGGCACGCTCGACTACTTTGTTAAATGCATGTTTGGCGAGGATCGCAAGACGCGTTACCGCCCGCACTTCTTCCCCTTCACCGAGCCCAGCTGCGAGGTGGACGTGAGCTGCCACGTCTGCGGCGGCAAGGGCTGCAACTTCTGCAAGCACAGCGGATGGATCGAGATCCTGGGCTGCGGCATGGTCGACCCCAACGTCCTGATCAACTGCGGCATCGACCCCGAGAAGTACACCGGCTTCGCCTTTGGTATTGGCGCCGAGCGCGTCGCGGCACTGCGCTACGACCTGCCCGACCTCAGAACTCTCATGACTGGCGATATGCGCTTCTTGAATCAGTTCTAGGCTGCGGCTTGCCCAAGCACGGCACCTCGGCGCTCATTCGTCGCTTGCGTACCAAAGTACGCGGCGCTCCTCTTTCGGGCCGATCTGCCGCACTTGGACAACCCTCGCTTTGTAAGGAATGTTCACAAAGTTGAAGTTTCCACCTGCATTTCTTCGCAGGCTTTCAGCATGAAAGGAGAGCTAGATGCGTGTTTCTTACGACTGGCTCAAGACCATGATCGATATTCCGGAGGATCCCAAGACCCTTTCGGACGAATATATCCGTACCGGCACCGAGGTCGAGGCGATCGACACCGTGGGCGAGTCCTTCGACCACGTGGTGACCGCCAAGGTGCTCACCAAGACCCCGCACCCCGATAGCGACCATATGTATGTGTGCTCGGTCGACGTGGGTGACAAGAACCTCGACGCCGACGGCAACCCCGCCCCGCTGCAGATTGTCTGCGGCGCGCAGAACTTTGAGGCCGGCGACCACATCGTCACGGCCATGATCGGCGCCGAGCTGCCCGGCGACGTCAAGATCAAGAAGAGCAAGCTCCGCGGCGTCGTGTCCATGGGCATGAACTGCTCTGCGCGTGAGCTCGGCCTGGGCGGCGACCACTCCGGCATCATGATCCTGCCCGAGGACACGCCCTGCGGCATGCCGTTTGCCGAGTACGTGGGCTCGAGCGACACCGTGCTCGACTGCGAGATCACGCCCAACCGTCCCGATTGCCTGTCCATGATCGGCATGGCCCGCGAGACCGGTGCCATTTTCGACCGCGATTTCCACGTGGAGCTGCCCGCCATCAAGGCGGAGACTGGCCGCGCGACCGACGACGAGCTTTCCGTCGAGATTGCCGACGAGGGCCTGTGCGACCGCTATGTCGCCCGCATCGTGCGCAACGTGAAGGTCGGCCCGTCGCCCGACTGGATGGTCAAGCGCCTTAACGCCCTGGGCGTGCGTCCGCACAACAACATCGTCGACATCACCAACTACGTGATGATGCTCACCGGTCAGCCGCTGCACGCCTTTGACCTGGACACCTTTGCCGAGCGCGATGGCCACCGTCGCGTGGTGGTTCGCGCCGCCCAGCAGGATGAGAAATTCACGACGCTCGATGGCGAAGAGCGCGTGCTCGACGCCGGCATGGGCCTTATCACCGACGGCGAGCGCCCCGTGGCGTTGGCCGGCGTTATGGGCGGCATGGATTCCGAGATCGAGGACGACACCGTCGACGTGATGGTCGAGAGCGCTTGCTTCAACGCCGGTCGCACCTCGCACACCAGCCGCGATCTGTCGCTGATCTCCGACGCCTCCATTCGCTTTGAGCGCCAGGTTGACGAGACTGGCTGCGTGGATGTCGCCAACGTTACCTGCGCGCTCATCGAGGAGATCGCCGGCGGCGAGGTTGCTCCCGGCTATGTCGATGTTTTCCCCGCGCCCAAGACCATCGACAGCATCAAGCTGCGCCTGGCCCGCGTGCATGCCATCTGCGGTGCCGACATCGAGCCCGATTTTATCGAGCGTTCGCTTACCCGTCTGGGCTGCACCGTCGAGCGCGACGGCGAGGACTTTATGGTTACCCCGCCGAGCTTCCGTCCCGACCTGCCGCGCGAGATTGACCTGATCGAGGAGGTCCTGCGCCTATGGGGCATGGGCCGTGTGACGGCGACCATCCCGGCTGCCAAGAACCACATCGGCGGCCTGACCCGCGAGCAGAAGCTCACCCGCAAGGTCGGCGAGATCCTGCGCGCCTGCGGCCTCAACGAGACCACGACCTTTGGCTTTGCCGCCCCGGGCGACCTGGAGAAGATCGGCATGCCCACCGAGGGTCGCGGCTGCCCCGTGGTGCTCATGAACCCGCTGGTGGCCGAGCAGACCGAGATGCGTCGTTCGCTGCTGCCGGGCCTGCTGCAGTCCGTGGCCTACAACGAGGCGCACGGTACGCCCAACGTGCACCTGTACGAGGTCGGCAGCCTGTTCCACGGTCGCGAGAACGCCAGCCTGCCCAAGGAGACCAAGTCCGTCGCGGGTGTGCTCTCGGGCCAGTGGAGCGAGCAGTCTTGGAACATGAAGTACCGTAAACTGCGTTTCTTCTTTGGCAAGGGTATCGTCGAGGAGCTGCTCGCCCAGCTGCGCATCGAGAAGGTTCGCTTCCGTCCCGTCGAGGGCGAGGGCTATGCCTTTTTGCAGCCGGGTCGTGCGGCCGAGGTTCTGTCCGGCGGCACCGTGCTGGGTTGGGTCGGCGAGATCCACCCCGAGGCGCGCGAGGCCTGCGGCATCGACGAGGTTGTCGTTGCCTTTGAGCTTGACCTGGACAAGCTGATCAAGGGCGCCCGCAACCAGGAGAACTACCGCGAGTTCTCGCAGTACCCGGCCGTTGAGCACGACCTTGCCATTGTGGTCGACAATGCCGTGACCTGCGAGGATCTTGAGCGCCGTATTACCAGCGCCGGCGGCAAGCTGCTCGAGGGCGTGCGCCTGTTCGATGTCTACCGCGATCCGGTTCGTATCGGCAAGGGCAAGAAGTCCATGGCCTTTGCGCTCACGTATCGCTCGGACGACCACACGCTTACTAGCGAAGAGGTCGAGAAGGCGCACCAGAAGATCGTCACCAAGGTGTGCAAGGGCGTAAACGGCGAAGTCCGCGGCTAGGATCGCTTGCGTCTGTGACGAATGTATTGCAAAACGGCGCACTGCTTTGTTGGCAGTGCGCCGTTTGCTATGATAGCCGGCGGCGTGTTACGAACCTGGCAATACGTAACACTGGCAAGGTGATTCAAACGGCGCTGCGATCGCGTGCCGACAACCGGGAGGCGTATATGCACATTCCAGACAACTACCTGTCCCCGCAGACCGATGCCGTCATGGCGGTCGCGATGGTGCCCGTGTGGGTCCACTGCATCAAGAAGGTGCGCGCCACGCTCGATCGCGAGCACATGGCTTTTCTGGGCATCTGCGCCGCATTCTCTTTCTTGCTCATGATGTTTAACGTTCCGCTGCCCGGCGGCACCACAGGCCACGCCGTCGGCGGCGCGCTCATCGCTCTGCTGCTGGGTCCCGAGGCCGCGGCTATCGCTGTCTCGGTCGCGCTGGCGCTGCAGGCGCTGCTGTTTGGCGACGGCGGCGTTCTGTCGTTTGGCGCCAACTGCTTTAACATGGCCTTTGTGCTGCCGTTTGTCGCTGCTATCGTGTTCCGTGCGCTCAACAGCCGTCTGCACGACAAGAGCTGGGGCACCTCGGTTTCCGCCATCGTGAGCGGTTGGGTCGGCCTGTGCGTGGCGGCCCTGTGCGCGGCGATTGAGTTTGGTATTCAGCCGATGCTCTTCACGAACGCCTCGGGCGCTCCGCTGTACTGCCCCTTCCCGCTGTCGGTTTCCATTCCCGCTATGCTGATTCCGCACATGCTGGTTGCCGGTGTGGTTGAGGGCGTCGCGACGGCCGCTATCTACGGCTTCATCAAGAAGACGGCTCCCAGCTTCATCGTCGGTCCCGAGGCTGTCGATGGCTTGCTTTCTGCCGAGGGCGCAACCGCCAAGAAGACCTCGCTGGTTCCCACGCTTATCCTGGTCGCTGTACTCGTGGTTGCCACGCCACTGGGCCTTCTGGCCACCGGTGACGCCTGGGGCGAGTGGGATGCCGAGGGCGCAGCGACGGCAGTTCAGGAGGCTGGCGATGACAACCTGCAGGCTTCGGTCGGCCTCGATGCCCCGACCTTTGCAGACACGCTGCCCACGGGCGATTATCTGCAGGCCTATTCCGAGGAGCAGGGTCTTGACTTTGCCGGCCAGGCCGCGATGTATATTCTTTCGGGCGTGATTGGCGTGGCGGTGCTCACTATCGCATTCCGCCTGGTCTCGCTGACGGTCAAGGAAAGCGGTGCTCATGGCAATAGCCGAGCTGCCTAGTTGGCTTGCGGCTGAGGAGCGATACGAGCCCGTGGGGGCTCGGCATCGTGTGATGCAAAAGAATGTCCTGCACCTGGCGAGCCTGCTTGAGCGGGTCCGCTTGGGTGGCGGGGCGCACAGGGGCGGGTCGGCCATCGACCGCGCCCTTTCTTTTGTTTCGGCGCCGGTGCGTCTGGTGGGGATGTTCGTCTGCGTTTTGTGCGTGTGTCTGACGCAGAGCCCGCTGTACCTCATGTTGATGGCGGCTATCGCGCTGGTGCTGGTCGCGGTGCGTCCCGTACGCGGGCTGCGGGCAACCTTAGTGCCGGCGTTGGCTGCTGCGGGGTTTGCCGTGGTTCTGGCACTGCCTGCTCTGCTGCTGGGCGCTTCTGCCACGGGTGCCATGCTCAAGATCGCGCTCAAGACGTTCATTAATGTGTCGCTGGTGCTGGGCGTTTCGTGGACCCTCACATGGAGCCGCATGTCGGCGGCGCTTAAGATGCTGCACCTGCCCGACGAGGTCATCTTTACTTTCGATATGGCGCTCAAGCATATCGAGGTGCTGGGACGCACAGCGCACGATCTGTGCGAATCGGTCATGCTGCGCAGCGTCGGTTCCGCGCCTGCGGGTTTTTCGCGCACCGACTCGCTGGCGGGTATCATGGGCATGACGTTTATCAAGGCGATGGAGTGCAGCCGCGCGATGGACGAGGCTATGCTTTGCCGCGGCTTTGCCGGCGTGTACCCGGCGCCTGCACGCGCCGGGTTTGGCTGGCGCGATGCGGTCTATGCGGCCGGCGTGGTTCTGCTCGCCGTGTTGTGCGCGGTGCTGTAGGCGCTGCTGGTTCCGGCTGGGGATGCAACTAGGGAAGGGCGACGTTTTGACGATCGATATGAATAGTGCGGCGGGCACGAACGGTGCGGGCGGCGCCGAGGCCACGCCGCTCATCGAGCTGCGCGACGTGGTGTTCTCCTATGCGGGCCATACGGTTGTCGATGGTGTGTCGCTGCAGGTCGATCGTGGTGAACTCGTTGCCCTGCTCGGTCCCAACGGCTGCGGTAAGACGACGATTATGCGCCTTATTAACGGCCTTGAACTCGCGGACGCAGGGGCATACCTGTTTGACGGGCACGCGATCGACGCGGCGTTTCTAAAGGATTCCGCGGCCGCTCAGCGTTTTCATCAGCGCGTAGGTTTTGTGTTTCAAAATGCCGACGCCCAGCTGTTCTGCGCTACGGTGGGCGAGGAAGTTGCTTTTGGTCCCGCGCAGATGGGGCTGCCGGCAGACGAGCTCGAGCGCCGTGTGCGCGATGCCATGGAGCTGTTCCAGGTTGCCGATCTGGTCGATGCCTCGCCCTATCAGCTTTCGGGCGGGCAAAAGAAGCGCGTGGCGCTGGCTGCCGTCGTGTCGATGAACCCCGATATCCTGGTGCTCGACGAGCCTACCAACGGACTTGACGAGGACTCGTGCGACATCGTGGTCAACTTTCTACTGGCCTATGTTGCTGCCGGTAAGACGGTCTTGATGAGCACGCACCATCAGGATTTGGTACGACGCCTGGGTGCCCGCGCCATCTATATCGATCGATATCACCATGTGGTCGAGGCGCCGGTGTCTTCGTATGGAACCGAGAGCGGCGCTGCGGAATAGTTGCTGCGTAGAGCGTGCGTAGCGGCCCGCGCGGCTTTGCCGTGATGGTATAGTTATCCAGGTTTTTATGGGGGTGGCTATGCCAAGCTGGAACATTCATATCGCTCAGACGGAGCGTTTGCTGGAGTGCACCGGCGCGCTTGCCAATAGCGTGCGCGACCGCAATGCCTTTTTGTTTGGCTGCGTGGTTCCGGATATCTTCGTGGGCTATATGGTCCCTGGTATCGCTGATCCCATTCCGTATCGCATTACGCACTTTGCAAACCCCGAGCCTATCCCTAAGCCGCGCGAGCACGAGTTCTGGGATACCTATGTGGCGCCGCTGCTCAAAGGGGCGTCTGTTGGTACGCCGGCTGCCGCGACCTCGATCGCCGAGGAGCGCGAGCGACTCAATCGGGTGCATTATCCCCAACGCTACAAGGACGCCGAGCCGGTTGCCGGTCCCGGTGCTAGTGAGCTTTCGCTCGCGCCCGATGACGTGGCGCAGTCGCTGCTCGATCTGACGCTGGGCGTTTGGTCTCACCTCGTGGCCGATACCGTGTGGAACACCCGCGTGAACCAGTACCTGGAGGCGCACGGCGGCAAGCCGTGCGAGGAATTCCGCATTAAAAAGCAAGGCGACTTTGACTGGTTTGGCAAGACGCTCGGCATCGTTTCTATCCCGCGTGCGACCGATCGCCTCTATACCGCGGCGGCCCAGTTTGGTCAGTATTCGATTCCGCAAGAGTATGTGCTCAAGACCATTGGCGTCATGCACGAGATTGTGCGCGAAAACCCTGGTGAGCCCGATCATCCGCCATACCGTCTGCTGACCGAGGAGTTCTTCGACGCAACGTTTACCGAGGTCGTCGAGCTAACCGAGGCGGGATTTGCCGCCCGCGTCGAATCGTCTGATGTGCCTGCGCTGCCCCTGATTGCTAGCTGCTAGCTGGCCGGCCCGGCAGTGAATAGCTCAACCCAATCGACCAACAGCTCCCGCCGAAGGGTATCTTCGGTGATGCGTTCTTGGTCGGTCTTTGGGATGTAGGGGAGCCCCGCCTTTTTATGGATGAGTTCGGCGATGTTGTTAAAGCTCTTCGTGTCTTTGATTTGCTCATAGGTTATCTGGATAACGTCATAGCCCATGCTGGTGAGGGCGGTGGTGCGCTCGGCATCGGAGAGACTTGCCGCTTCGCCATCGTGGGCGGAGCGGCCTTGGCATTCAAGGATGACGCCCATGCTGTCGGTGGCGCTTTCGATGAGGATATCGGCGTAGCAGCAGGTTTTGTCATACAGCGAACGCGCGGCTTCGCTGAGCGGGATGCGCGCGTTATTGGTGATGTCGATGCCCAGACCGCCCTCATCGCGGGGGAGCGAGATGAGAATTGACGTCTGGACTTCAAAGGGCGAGGCGGTCTGTCCTGTCATGCGTTCGGCGGCCCAGCGGAGCTGCTTAACGCCGCGCAGGCCTGCGGCCTGCTTGGCGAACGCGGCGATATCCGCTGCGGTAAGAAGCGGCGTGCGCTTCCACAAGTTGGTGTCATTGCCCTTGGTGTCGTCAACTCGCTCTCAGCCGCAGCTGGGCGGAATGAGCTTAAGCGAAATAGCTTCATCGAGTTGTTGTTGCGTTCGCTCGCAGGGCTTAAACACTGCAAAGGAGCCGCACATCTCGTAGCAAGCCATGAGTAACTGGCTGCGTGAGACCTGCGTGGCAAGGCTGAGCAGCGTGAACTCCGGTGAAGTGACATCAAACCCATGCTCAGTCTGCCTAAACGACCCAGGAGGCGGCTCTTGGGTTAGCAGACGGCTATGAAATAGCTTTCCGTTCGCGCGCTGTTTTCTTTCGCCCACGAATCTCCAAACTGGTGTGCCGAGCAAGTCTTTAAATACTGGTTGTTTTGAGTAGTGTACCAAGCGATGGTCATGGTCGGGCGGCAGGATTGCCGGATAGAGTCCCAGTATCTGGGGCGGGATGCGATAGTACTGAAAAGCCGTGGGTCCGCAGGCAAGAAATGACATAGCGATCCGATCGTTTGAGCGTAGTTTGGGCTAGAAAAGCTATCGGTTTCGGAAGTGCGGGGAAAAAGACAAACAGGCAAAGCACAAGCGGTATTTGAGCCAACTTTATCAGGGGTTTTGTTGAAATAAAAGGGCTTGTACTCGGAGGTAAGCAATTTTTCCCCGCACTTCCGAAAACCAGGTCGATCTGACTCTTGCTAAAACGATTTAGCAGTGTCGGTTAAGGTGTGGGTTTGCCACCGGGCGAACACTTTTAGCGCCTGAGGCTTTATTTTTGGCTCTGTTAGACCAAATTTGACACGATCGGCTGTTCGTCGAACCGGAAAA
>DXMK01000005.1 GCA_019414245.1 Collinsella sp.
GGGCCAGCCCGTGGGAGGCCAGGGCGCCGCTGACCGGTGGACGGCACCGAGCCGTCATCGAAACTGAAAAAGGGGGAGGCCTCGCGGCCTCCCCCTTTTTTGCGTTAACGGGGTGTAAATGACTCAATTACACCAGACGATCTTGTTGTTTTCGGTATTGAGCCTTTATTTAAAGAAAATAAATCGTATAACAAGGGCAACTGCTATGGCCGCAATGATCATAAGCAGGATTGTCAGTTGATGCTGCTTGCGTCGTTTACTTGACGAAACGAAGATTGACTTTCCCTGTTTTGGCGTTTCGAGATAGCGAGCCGAATGCGTCAAGGTTTGCTTGGGTCGAGGCCCTCTTTGTTGATGAGCGGCGGATGCTTTCATCGGCTCATCACTAGCTGCGCTGTTTTTAGATAATGGTGCGTCTTTCAGATATACAGGGTCTCCCGAGGCGACGCCCATATGTTTGCGCCCCGTTTGCGCTTCTTCGAGTGTTTGATATCGGTTTCTTGTCACATATTTGGGCTCTGGGTCATTGATAGGCTCTTGCGAGATGTGGGGGCGATGGAATCGAATCGGTTGCGGGCTGGATGCTTCGTCCTGCTCCGGCATAAACGTGTTGTCCTGTTTTTGATCGTCCATGATGCCCTTAGTTCGTCATCAATATCGTGTATGCGCCCATTGTAAGCCAGCCGTCTAGTTTTGATGGGATTGCATACATTATTTAAGCCTACGTCCAAATTCCGTTTGTTAGACAAAACCTTAGTCAACCAGACTTAGATATGCTTATATAAATAGACTCAAAAAACTTTATAGTCGATGTATATATAAGAAGCGGCTGGGCATATATAACAGCGTCAAAAGAAGTCCCAGTCACCTAGAAGATGACTCGGCAGTCCTTACAAGGAGTGGTAAACATGGCAAGCATGGTTCCTTATCGTTCGGTTTTTGGCGTCCGTCCTTCTGCAAGTTCGCTGTTCGATTTGTTTGATGACATGACCGACCTGGCGAATAGCTCGATTGCCTCCAAGGCGTTCCCCGTTGACGTTGAGGACAAGGGCGATGGCTACGAGGTCAAGGCGTATCTTACCGGTGTCGCCAAGGATGACATCGACGTCGAGCTCAATGAGGGTCGCCTGTCGATCAGTGTGAACGTCGAGGAGAGCGCCGAAAACGAGGGCAAGAACTTCCTCCAGAAGGAGTTCGGCTCGTACAGCGCGACGCGCGGCGTGTATCTGAAGGACGCTTCGAGCGAGGGCCTTTCGGCTAAGTATGCTGACGGCATCCTTACCGTTACGGTTCCCAAGATTGTCGAGAAGAAGAACGTTACGAAGATTTCCATCGACTAACGATGGCTCTGCTTCAATCGAGAGTATGAGTTAAGGGGGCTGGGAAGTGATTCCCAGCCCCCCCCTTGTTGTCTTGAGGGGCTATTGAATGGTTGTCGGTTGATACTGGCTTGCAGGGCGTATCGAGAGCTTCCGTGGCCCTTGAAGACGGGTGGCAGAACTGCCGAGTTCATCATCGAGACTTGCATCAAGCGCGTTGGCATAGCTTTTGACGGTAAGGCTTGGACGATTATTGTCCTGGCTGATATGCATGGCGATGAGCTGTTCGGTGCGATCGGTAACGAGTTCGCGCGCGGCTTCGGCGGCTTGGCCATTGGAGAGGTGTCCCCTTGCAGACAGGATGCGCTCCTGAAGAAAGCGGGGATATTCTCCCTCGCGCAGCATGGTCACATCGTGGTTGCTTTCGAGCGCGAGGACTCGACAATCTTTGAGGATGTTCATGGCTTGGCTCGATAGCTCTCCGGTGTCGGTGGCAAACCCAATGGAATCATCGAGAGCATTAAATCGATAGCCGACAGGATTGATGACATCGTGCGATGTTGAGTAGGTTTGCACGTGGATGCCGGCAATGGGGAGCGTGTCGCCGGGGTCAAATTCCTCTACGGGCAGGTGCGCGAGGTTTTCTTTGCATGAAAGGGTGTCCCTGCTGGCAAAGAGGGGACCATGCCAGTGCTTGCACCATACATCGAGCCCCTTGATATGGTCACCATGCTCATGGGTGATTACTAGAGCGGCGACGTCGTCTGCCGAGAGGCCAAGCTCCGCCATGCGTTTAAGTGTCTCGCGGCGGGACAGGCCGTTGTCGATCATGATGAGCCCCTGAGGCCCCTCGACGAGTGCGCAGTTGCCTTTTGAGCCGCTGCCGAGGATATGAAGGTGCAGGCGAGACATAAGATTCCAAAGGATACAATGGGTGCGGATGAATAGAGGAGGAAGCGAATGCCAACGGTATCTCAGCACTATGGACATCATGCCGCGCCGAGGACGGATAAGAGCGCCCTGGCAACGCGGCAGGCCGCTGCCCCCGTAGTGCTCATGGTATCAGGCGGTGCGGACTCGACGGCGCTGCTCCTTATGGCTTGCACATCAAAGCTGGATATCCAGGACGGGCGCGGCGTCGCTCCCATTGCGCGCGAGCGATTGCACGTGCTGCATGTAAACCATCATCTGCGCGGGGAGGCATCCGATGGCGACGAGGCCTTTGTACGTGACCTGTGCGCGCAATACGGCTTGCCGCTGTGTGTTGAGCATGCCTATTTTGATGACGAATCGGGCAATATCGAGGCTGCGGCTCGCGAGGTGCGCTATGCCGCGGCACGGAGATATGTTCGCGAACTTTGTGCCGAATCGGGCGCACCGCGGACGGCGGCTCGTATCTGTACCGCGCATACTTCGTCGGACCGCGCGGAAACATTTTTGATGAACGCCATTAAGGGGTCGGGCCCGGCTGGGCTTTCGAGCATTCCCCGTCGAAGGAATATCGTGGTGCGCCCCTTGCTTGACCTAACTCATGGCGAGCTCGTGGGCTATCTACAGGTACATGGTCAGCCGTGGCGTGAAGATGAGAGCAATGAGGATGTCTCGTATCTGCGAAACTACGTGCGCCATAGAGTGATGCCAGTGGTGGCGCAGCGCAATGCGAGCGTCTGCAAGACGATTGGCGCCGCCTGCGAGATCTTAGGCGATGAGGATGCCTTTCTTTCTCAGCTTTCGGCACAGGCGTTTCGAAGCTGCCTGCGCAAGGAAGCGGCGGGCGCACTGGTGCTCGATGCGCGCCGTCTTGCCGCCGCTGAGGTTGTGATTGCACGGCGTATCGTACGGTTGGCGATTAAGCGCATCGATCCCGACGCGCGACCGGAGATGCGGCACGTGGAGCGCGTGCTCGCCTGCGTCGCTGCGGGCTCGGGCTCGGTAACGCTTCCTGCGGGAATTGATGCCCGTGTGGAGTTTGGCATGCTGGCGTTCAAGGCCCCGGCGGCGCGCGAGGACTTAGTGGCCGACTGGATCTCCGTTCCCGGTCGTCTGCCGCTGGGGGCGGGGCGTATGCTGACAGCAGAGCCGATGGCTGTGGAGCTGGGACGCGATATCGTGCACCGTGCCCGCGAGCTTGCTGCTGCCGGAGAGGTTGCGGCCTTGGTGGATGCGGCGGCCCTGGGGTTCGCCGACCGCGATAGCGAGCGGATGCTAGCCGGCTCGCGCGGGGAGATTCCCGCCGAGGCGCGATTGGCGCGCCTGTGGGTGGATAGCCCTGTGCCGGGAGACGTGATGTGCCCGTTGGGGATGAACGGCCGAAGCAAGAAAGTGTCAGACCTGTTGAACGAGGCGCGCATTCCTGTTTCAGACCGCTCTGGCGTACCCGTGGTAAGAACGGCTCCGGGAGGTGCCGTAGTATGGGTCGCGGGCGTTCGCGCGGACGAGCGTTTTAAATGCACGGCCGCAACGCGCGTGGCATATCTGCTTCGTGTGGTCGATGCGGAATAGCGCTTCGCGCCAGCTATTCTGTGCGACGTTGACGGTATTCCCGCGCTGATGGCGCACGTGCTGGTAAATATACCCCGTGCGCTGCTAGAATGTGTAGTTCGCGTCCATGCGGCGGTGCGTGGGCGATTAAGCACAAGAAAGGGTTGTCATGGCTTCTCAACATCCGGATATCGAGAAGGTTCTGTTTACGCAGGAGGATATCGACGGTATCGTCTCTCGCCTAGGCGAGCAGATTACTCGCGACTACGCGGGTAAGGATCTGGTGCTGATTGCGGTCCTGCGCGGCGCCGTGGTCTTTATGGGCGACCTGATGCGCAAGATCGAGCTGCCGACCAACATCGATTTCATGGCTGTTTCGAGCTATGGCGACGGTGTGAAGTCTTCGGGTATCGTGCGTATCATTAAGGACCTGGATATCGACATCCGTGGTCGCGACGTGCTGATCGTCGAGGACATTCTGGACTCGGGCCTGACCCTCAAGTACCTGATGAAGAACCTCGAGAGCCGCAAGCCCGCTTCTCTGGAGGTCGCCGCCTTCCTATGGAAGGACGTTGAGGACCGTACCTCGGCCGTCACGCCCAAGTATGTTGGAACCCATTGCCCCGATGCCTTTGTGGTGGGCTACGGCCTCGACTATGCCGAGCGCTATCGCAACCTTCCGTATCTGGGCATTTTGAAACCGGAGGTTTATTCGTAAGATGCCCGACGACCGTAACGACAACAATTCCCAGACTCCCCGGGAGCCTAAGATCCCGGGGATGCCCGGAGGCAAGAAGCCCACGCGTACGGGCTGGCTGTATTTTATTTTGGCTTGCGCGCTTCTGGGCTACGCCTTCTTTAACATGGGCTCCGGCTTTGCCAACTCCAGCAATACCGTTAAGCTCGCGACGAGTGAGATGGTCAGCGCCATCAAGCAGGATCGCGTCGAAGATCTGACCTATACGGTTCAGGACGGAAGCGTGACGGGTCATTACTGGAAGACGAAAAAGGACAAGGGCGACACGAGCGAGCTCAAGAGCTTTTCCTCGACCTATGTCGGTTCCGATTCGCTTGCCGAGCTCATGGCGGAGCACCCCGATACCAAGTACATCGTCAACACCAACGATCCCGATTTTTGGGGCGACTTGGCGATGAGTGTGCTTCCGACGATTGCCTTGATCGCCATCATGTTCTACTTTATGCGCCAGATGATGGGCGCCAACAACAGGAACATGCAGTTTGGCAAGACCAACGCCAAGACCAACGAGGCAACGCGCCCCAAGGTCAAGTTTGAGGATGTTGCCGGTGTGGACGAGGCAGTCGAGGAGCTCGAGGAGATTCGCGACTTTTTGAGCGATCCGGACCGCTATCGCAAGCTGGGCGCCAAGATCCCGCGTGGCGTGTTGCTGGTTGGCCCTCCGGGCACCGGTAAAACGCTGCTGGCCAAGGCTGTTGCCGGCGAGGCGGGCGTGCCGTTCTTTAGCATCTCGGGTTCCGACTTTGTCGAGATGTTCGTAGGTGTCGGCGCCAGCCGCGTGCGTGACCTCTTTAAGGAGGCCAAGTCCCAGGCCCCGTCGATCATCTTCATCGATGAGATCGATGCCGTGGGACGTCAGCGCGGAGCTGGCTTGGGCGGCGGTCACGACGAGCGCGAGCAGACGCTCAACCAGCTGCTGGTCGAGATGGACGGCTTTGAGGAAAGCGAGTCGGTCATCCTGATCGCTGCGACCAACCGTCCTGACATCCTGGATCCGGCATTGCTGCGTCCCGGCCGTTTTGACCGCCAGGTTACGGTCGACCGTCCGGATGTGAAGGGCCGCGAGCAGATCTTGCGCGTGCATGCCGAGAACAAGCCGATGGACGAGGACGTTAAGTTTGAGAAGCTCGCCCAGATGACCGTTGGCTTTACTGGTGCCGATTTGGCGAACCTGCTCAACGAGTCTGCGCTGCTGGCCGCTCGCCGTCATCGTTCCGTGATCTCGATGGACGAGGTCGAGGAATCGATGGAGCGCGTGATTGCCGGACCGCAGCGCAAGGGTCGCGTGATGACCGAGGCCGAGCGCACCACGATTGCCTACCACGAGAGCGGTCATGCCCTGGTGGGCCACATCCTGGAGCACTCCGATCCGGTCCACAAGATCTCGATCGTCAGCCGCGGTCAGGCTCTGGGCTACACGCTGCAGCTTCCGCAGGAGGACCATTTCCTCAAGACCAAGAACGAGATGCTCGACGAGCTCGCCGTGTTCTTGGGCGGTCGCGTTGCCGAGGAGCTCATGTGCGATGACATTACGTCGGGCGCGAGCAACGATCTGGAGCGCGCAACCAAGATGGCGCGCGAGATGGTCACGCGCCTGGGCATGAGCGAGGAGCTGGGCACGCAAGTGTTTGGCGAGGCGCAACATCAGGTGTTCCTTGGTCGCGATTACGCCGATCACCAGGATTACTCCGAGGAGACGGCGCGCCGCATCGATATCGAGGTTCAGCGCATTATGCGTGAGGCCCATCGTCGTGCGGTCGAGATCCTGGACGCCCGTCGCGATCAGCTCGATCTGATGGCGAAGGTGCTGCTTGAGCGCGAGACCGTCGAAGGCGACGCCGTGAACGCCCTGCTCGACAACGAGTGGGATGCGTACCTTGAGCGCGAGGGCGATATTCTGGCGGCCAAGGAGGAGCGCAATGCCAAGGCGGCCGGCATGCCGACCAAGAAGCGCGCGCCTCGCATGAGCGAGGAGGAGCTGGCGGCTGATGCCGCGGCCTTTGCGCAGGCGGCCATGCAGGAGGATGCCGAAGCCGCATCCGATGATGCTGACGATGACCATGCCGTCGTCGATGTCGATGTCGATGCCGACACCGACAAATAGTCTTTGTGGCGAAAGCCTCCGCGGGGAAACCTGCGGAGGCTTTTTCTTTTGGGCGATATGGGGCCGTCTGTTGATTGGGGACAGACTTAAATGAGCGTTTTCACGCATTTAAGTCTGTCCCCAATCAACATTGCTGCGGCACTTTGCTCAACTAAAGCGTACAATACCGCCTATGCGAAAGGGGAACAGATGATTAACGAAACTATGTATGCTCTCGGTGCGGAAAGCTCCATCATCCGCGAGATCTTTAGCTATGGTCTTGAGCGCAAGGCACAGATCGGTGCGGAAAACGTATTCGATTTTTCGCTGGGCAACCCGAGTGTTCCGGCGCCAGCTGCCGTGGCGGAGTCCATTAAGAAGGCCTTGGGGCTGCCGAGCGACCAGTTGCACGGCTACACCCCCGCTCCGGGCCTGCCGCAATGTCGAGCAGCCGTCGCCGAATCGCTCAACCGCCGCTTTGGAACGAACTATGAGGGTAAGGACGTCTTTATGACGGTGGGTGCTGCGGCTTCGCTCACCTGCACGCTCAACGCCGTTACGAACCCGGGCGACGAGGTTATTGTTATCGCCCCATACTTTCCGGAGTATCGCGTTTGGATTGAGAAGGCCGGCTGTACGTGTGTTGAGGCGCTCGCCGATGAAGATACGTTCCAGCTGAGCGTGGACAACGTGCTCAAGGCGATTACCGATAAGACGGCGGCCGTCATCATCGACTCGCCCAACAACCCGACTGGTGCCGTATATACACGCGACACGCTGACGCGACTGGCCAATGTTCTGCGCGAGGCCAACGCTCAGCGCGATCCCGAGAATCCGATTATGCTCATCTCGGATGAGCCGTACCGCGAAATCGTGTACGGTGCCGAGGTGCCTTGGGTGCCCTCGATCTACGAAAACACCGTGGTGTGCTACTCGTATTCTAAGTCGCTTTCGCTGCCGGGCGAGCGCGTGGGATGGATCCTTGTTCCCAATACGAATCCTCAGGCAGATCGTCTAATGCCCGCCGTTGCCGGTGCCGCCCGTACGCTGGGCTTCGTATGCGCGCCGGCGCTCTTCCAGCGCGTAATTATCGACTGCATCGATGAGCCGAGTGACGTTGAGGCCTATGCACGCAACCGCACCGCGCTTACCGACGCACTAGCGGAGTACGGCTACACCTATGTTGAGCCGGATGGCGCGTTCTACCTATGGGTGAAAGCGTTGGAGCCCGATGCGAATGCGTTTTGCGAGCGCGCAAAGAAGTATGAGCTGCTTGCGGTTCCCTCGGACAGCTTTGGTATGCCGGGTTGGTTCCGCCTGGGCTATTGCGTGAGCTACGAAACGATTGTCAATTCGCTACCCGCGTGGAAACAGTTGGCGGACGAGTATCGTTAAAAGTAAAGCGCTCTGCCTACAATGTTTTACGTGAAACGGGGTTTGGTGTTAAGCCGGACCCCGTTGTCATGGACGTTGTGTCTTTGGGATGGAGTGGTTTTACGACTATCGAAGGCTATGCGTACAATGAATAAAAGCGACGGCCGTGCCAGATAAGGAGACCTGATGCCCTACCTGCTTTCTTGTGACATTCATACCCATACGATGTTCTCTGCGCATGCATATTCGACCATTGAGGAGAATGTGTACTGGGCGGCAGAGCGTGGTCTGCAGGTGCTCGGATCTGCCGACCATTTGAGCTCTATGGTTACGGCTTGCCCCAATGACCTGCGCAGTTACCAGTTCTTTATCAACCAGGATATCTGGCCGCGCATTTGGAGCGGCGTTCTGGTGCTGCGTGGTGCCGAGGCCGATATCGTTTCGCTGGACGGAAGCCTGTTTGGCGAGGACACTCCTGTCACGCTCGATATCGCCGGCGATTCGTACAGCCGTCAGCATTCACTGTTCGATTTGGTTACGCGTAATTTGGATTATTTGGTTGCAAGCGTGCATAATCCGCAGATTGCTGAGGGCGCGACGCTGGCCCAGGCGACCGAGATGTATATCAACGCCCTGGAGCACCCCAAGGTGTTCATGCTGGGCCACACGGGTCGCTCGGGCGTGCCGTTCGATATCGACGAGGTGCTGTTGGCGGCTAAGGCCAAGCACAAGATTATCGAGATCAACAACCATAGTCTTGAACACGGTGTCGACACTGAGCATTGGGCCGCATGCCGCAAGATCGCCGAGCGCTGCGCCGAGCTGGGCGTGGGCATTGGCGTGTCGACCGATGCCCACATTAGCATGGCCATTGGCAAGCTCGATCACGCGCGCAAGATGCTCGACGAGATTCACTTCCCGCTGGATTTGATTGTGACGCGCGACCGCGAGACGCTGCTGCGCGAGATGGCGGCAGCCGGCGTGTGCGACCTGCGCAAGGGGATGTAGCGGAATTTATAAACCAAGCGAGGGGGGCGGCCCAGACGGGTCGCCCCCTTTCTTGTCCCAAAAATCTACTGAGGTTGGTTAGCGGCGTTCGAGGACCGCTACCGTCTCGGTGTGGTCGGTGTGAGGGAACATGTCGACGGGCGTGATCTTGAGCAGGCGAAAGCCTCCGTCGAGGAGCTGATGCAGGTCGCGCTCTTGGGTCACGGGGTTGCAGCTGATATAGGTGATGCGGCGCGGCTTAAGCGCGCAGGCAGCTTCGAGGAACTCGGGGGTAGAGCCGGCGCGCGGCGGATCGATGGAAAGGACATCGACCCGCTCGTTGTTGTCGGCGGCATCTAGGATGTAGTCGGTGGCGTCGTCGGCCATGAACCAAGCGCTGCGGGTGAGGCCGTTGAGCTCGGCATTGCGACGTGCGTCGGCAATGCCCGCCGGGTTGCGCTCCACACCGAGCAGCATGATTCCGATACCCTTGTTCTGGGCTTCTTTAGCTGCGCAAAGACCGATGGTGCCGCTGCCGCAGTAGGCATCCATAAGCACATCGTCCTGGCGCAGATCCATGCCATCGATAGCGAGCTGGTAGAGCAGCTCGGTCTGTTGCGGGTTGGTCTGATAAAACGCGGTGGGGGAGATATCGAACTCGCAGCCGAGCAGCTGGTCGCGCATGCATTCGGCGCCATGCACGATGCGGGTTTCCTCGCCGAGGATGGCGTTGCCGGGGCGTCCGTTGATGTTTTGGGCGACGGTGACGATGCACGGATTGAGTGCGGCGACAGCCTCAAAGAACTCCTGCGCATGCGGCAAGTCGCGCTGAGCGGTCACGAGCGTGACCATGACCTGGTCGGTACGCCAACCGCAGCGGACGACGGCATAGCGAAGTAAACCAAGATGCTTGTCCTCATTAAAGGCGGGAATATGCAGCCGCTCAGCTTCGCGTGCGATGCCGTTGAGAATCTGACGGGCGCCCGGTGCCTCGACGGGGCATTCGGGTACGGCAACGATCTTGTGCGTGCCGCGCTCAAAGAAACCGCAACGGACGGCGCCCTCCTTACCGGGAGCAAAGGGAGTGGCAGCCTTATGACGAAAACCGCGCGGCGCAGGATACTTGCCCGAGTCGCCCAGGGTAACGCCCATACCGCGAATGGGATCAACGGCAATACCCTCGCGCTCGCAGAGCTCAGCAAACAGCTCCTCCATAGCAGCCTGCTTGGCCGCCAGCTGCTTCTTATAAGGACGATTGAGCGCCGTGCACCCACCACAAGCCCGCATGATGGAGCAAGGCGACTTGGGATCCACGGCCTTTCGCGCAGGCGAAACCGAATCATTATGCGGGCGCTTGGAACGAGTCCGAGGCGCTTTGTCCCCGCCTCGGCGAGAGTCAGAACGCTTGGTCTTAGCCCTGTTCTTGGTCGATTTGCTTTTTGCAGCTTTAGAAGACTTGGATTTCGTAGAAGATTTCTCCTCCTTTGACCCCTCAGCCGCTTCCACCAAAGCACGACGAGCCCTACGCTCCGCACGAGATTCTGCCATCAATAACTCCACTAATTCATGAATTAAAGCTGCAAGTATTGTACCGTGCCAAGCCAGCAGACGATATACAAGCGGTTTAATCGTGTCAGTGATAAGCCCAACGACGTTTGCCCGCCGGATGCCGGGGCAGGGGTTAAGTTTGTCGCGAGTTCCGCACGAACAGGAGAGCACTTAATGTGCTCTCCGTCGTAAGCAGGACTGTAGAGCAGCAAACTTAACCCCTGCCCCGGCACCCGGCGGGCAAGCCCTCCCTTGTACTCCATCTCACTAAAGTGTATGATTCTGAACGTTACATGACTCACTTTACCTAACTAAAGTTCCACCAAGGGGGAATACCATGAATACCGATATGTCTCGTCGTCAGTTTGTTGGTCTAGCCGGCTCGCTCGCCACGGTGCTGGGCCTCGGCCTGGTAGGCTGCGGCGGTGGTGCCGGCAAGGGCTCCGCTGCTGGCTCTGCCGCGGCTAAGGATGTGAAGGGCACTGCGGAGTCCAAGAAGCTCGTGGTGGGCTTTGATAAGTCCTATCCTCCGTACGGCTTTGTGGGCGACGATGGCGAGTACACCGGCTTTGATCTCGATCTGGCCAAGGCTGTTGCCGATAAGCAGGGCTGGGAGGTCAAATACGAGGCCATCGACTGGGATGCCAAGGATACGCTGCTCAACTCGGGTGCCATCAACTGCATCTGGAACGGCTTTACCATGGAGGGCCGTGAGGACGACTACACGTTCTCCGAGCCGTACATGCTCAACGAGCAGGTGCTGGTGGTCAAGAAGGACGCGGGCATCAAGGGCTGGGACGATCTTGCCGGCAAGACTGTGATTACCCAGACTGATTCCGCTGCGCAGGACGTGCTTGAGGGTGACCAGAAGGATCTGGCGGCGACGTTTGCCACGCTCGACACGATCGGCGAGTACAACACGGCCTTTATGCAGCTCGAGAGCGGCGCGGTCGATGCCGTGGCTTGCGACCTTTCGATTGCCCAGTATCAGCTTGCCGCCAAGCCCGATGCTTATACGCAGCTTGATGAGCCGCTGTCCAGCGAGCACTACGCCGTTGGCTTTAAGAAGGGCGACACCAAGTTGGCCGACGCCGTGACCGAGTCGCTCAAGGCGCTCTACGAGGACGGCACGGTTAAGGACCTGTGCGACAAGTATTCAAGCTATGGTCTATCTTTCGATAATTGGGTGCTCAAGTAATGTCTATTCAGGTCATGATGCAGATGCTTGGCCAGGGATTCTTGGTCAGTTTGCAGTTGTTTGTGCTGACGCTGCTGGGGTCGATTCCGCTGGGAATCCCCGTGGCGTTTATGCGCATGAGCAAAATCGCGCCGCTTCGCTGGATTGCGCGCATCTATATCTCGGTCATGCGCGGCACGCCGCTCATGTTGCAGATGTTTGCCATCTACTTTGCCCCGTACTACGTGTTTGGCATTTCGCTTACGCCCGATTCCAAGTGGACGGCGTGCGTCGTGGCGTTCATCATCAACTACGCCGGTTACTTTGCCGAGATCTATCGCTCGGGCCTGCAGTCCATTCCGCGCGGTCAATACGAGGCAGCCGAGGTGCTGGGCTATTCGCGCATGCAGACGTTTCTGTATATCGTGATGCCGCAGGTCGCCAAGCGTATTCTGCCGGCGATGGGCAACGAGATCATCACGCTGGTCAAGGACACGTCGCTGGCGTTTGCCATTGGTGTGGGCGAGATGTTCTCGACGGCCAAGGCGCTGGTCGCCTCGCAGGTGAGCATGGTGCCGTTTGCGATCGCGGCGCTGATCTACTGGGTTTTCAACTTCGTGGTCGAGATGCTGCTGGGCGCTGCGGAGAAAAAATTGGATTACTACCATGACTAATTCGGTAATGAATATATCGAACGCGCGCAAGGCGTTTGGCGGCAATGAGGTGCTCAAGGATATCTCGCTTGAGGTCAAGTGCGGCGAGGTCGTGGCGATTATCGGGCCTTCGGGTGGCGGCAAGTCCACGCTGCTGCGTTGCGCCACACTGCTCGAGACGCTCGACGGAGGCTCGCTCTCGTTTGGCGACCTTGCCGTTGCGACGGACGCGGGTTCGGGCGCGGTGTACGCGAAGGGCGACGTGCCCAAGCAGACGCGCTCGCGGTTTGGTCTGGTGTTTCAGAACTACAATCTGTTCCCGCACTATACCGTGATGAAAAACATCACCGACGCTCCGATCCGCGTGCTCAAGCGTCCGCGCGAGCAGGCGGAAGCCCGCGCTCACGAGCTGATTGCGCAAATGGGGCTGACGGGCAACGAGAACAAGGTGCCGTGTGAGCTTTCGGGCGGTCAGCAGCAACGCGTGAGCATTGCCCGCGCCCTGGCGCTCGATCCGGAAATCTTATTCTTTGACGAGCCGACCTCGGCGCTCGATCCCGAGCTGACGGCCGAGGTACTGCGTGTCATTAAGGACCTGGCGGCGCAGAACATGACGATGGTAATCGTGACCCACGCGATGCAGTTTGCGCGCGATGTTGCCGACCGCGTGGTCTTTATGGACGGCGGTCGTATTGTCGAGGAAGGTCCTGCCGAGCAGGTCATCGACCATCCGCGCGAGCAGCGTACCCGTGAGTTCTTGAGCCGTATCGAGGGGTAGGCTCAGCTATTTACTCAACAATTAATTGACGCGAAGCCGCCGCAGGTCTTACGGTTTGTGGCGGCTTTTTGTTTGCATCGACGGGGTTCAATAATCGCCTCACAAGCTTGTCTCTTCCTCTCGCCGCCTGTATTCATGCGTGCGCCGAAAGGTATGCATGGACAGCCGCCCGTGAGGGTAGGGTGGTGGCATAGGACATTGGAGGGTGAGTCGGCTCGGCTGCCGACCATGCTGCTCCCGGGATGGCACCGACCGCGAACTCTCCCCGTTGGCGTCGCGCAATGCGCGCGGCCCTGCAAGGAGGTCATCATGGGTGCTCCCAAGACCGGTAACGTAAGGAACGTGGTGCTCGTAGGCCAAGGCGGGGTGGGCAAGACTTCACTCGCCGAAGCCATGCTCCACCTTTCCGGCAAGACCGCCCGCCTGGGCGGCCACGACGGCACCAAGCCTACGCTCGATTATGACCCCGAAGAGGTCAAGCGTGCGTTTTCCATCTCGACGACCATTGCGCCGATCGACTGGAAGGGCGCGCGCATTAATGTGCTCGATGCCCCGTGCTACCCCGATTTTATCGGCGACGCCTTTGCCGCGATGAGCGTCTGCGAGACGGCTCTGTTTGTGGTTGACGCCGAGGCCGGCCCGCAGCCTACGACGGTTAAGCTCTGGTATGCCGCCGAGGACCTGCGTCTGGCGCGTGCGGTGTTCGTAAACCGCCTGTCGCGCTCCGAGGCCAGCTTTGCGACCACGATGGACCTGCTGCAGGAGCGCTTTGGCACGCGACTGGGCGCCGTGACCCTTCCCTGGGGCGAGGGCGAGGACTTTGATGGCATCATCGACCTGGTGCGCATGAAGGCGCGCCATTGCAACGGCGCCGAAGCCGTTGAGTCGGAGATTCCCGAGGAGTATCGTGTCCAGGCCGAGGAGGCTCACGACCATCTGTGCGAGTTGGTGGCCGAGGCCGACGATGAGCTGATGATGAAGTACCTGGAAGGCGAGGAGACGCTGACGCAGGAGGAGCTTGAAGGCCTGCTGTCGAAGGCGATCGCCGAGCGCATCTTTGTGCCGGTCTTTGCGGGCGATTGCATTAAGGAGCAGGGCGTCAACTCGCTGATGGACGACATTGCCACGTACTTCCCGGCGCCGACCGACTACGGCGAGATGCCGCTTATCGACGGCGATTCGCTTAAGATCTCGAGTGACGATGATCGTCCGGTGGCGTTTGTGTTTAAGACGCTGGCCGATCCGCAGCAGGGTCGCATCAGCTTTATCAAGGTGCTGACGGGCACGCTTGAGCCGGGCCTTGAGCTGATCAACGCGCGTACCCGCAAGAGCGATCGTCTGGCTCACCTGTATGTGATGTGCGGCCGCGACATGACCGAGGTCGGTCACGCGTATGCCGGCGATATCATCGTGGCGCCCAAGTTGGCGGCCGAGACGGGTGACACGCTCTCCATTACCGGCAAGGTCGAGGCTGCGGCGTTTAAGTTCCCCAACTCGCAGTATCGCATCGCTATTGAGGCCGAGAATCGCGGGGACGAAGAGAAGCTCTACACGTTTATCGAGAAGGCCTGCAAGGCCGATCCGACTATGAGCATCGACCGCGACGAGGAGACTGGCCAGACCATTATTTCGGCGGTGGGCGAGGCGCAGGTTTCGGTCCTGCTCAATCGTCTTGAGGACCGCACCAAGGTCGTGGCCAAAAGCGTGCCGATCCGCATTCCGTATCGCGAGACCATCCGCCGCACGGCGAGTGCCCAGGGCCGCCACAAGAAGCAGACTGGCGGTGCCGGTCAGTACGGCGACTGCTGGCTGCGCGTTGAGCCGCTCATTGGGCCCGACGGCACGAGCGACGGCTACGAGTTTGTGGACGAGGTCGTAGGTGGCCGTATTCCGCGCTCGCTGATCCCCGCCGTGGACAAGGGTGTCCAGGAGACCATGAAGGACGGCATCATTGCCGGCTACCCGCTCACGGGCATTCGCGTGGCTGTGTACGACGGCTCGTATCACAGCGTCGACTCCAACGAGATGGCGTTCCGCGCGGCGGCTCGCATCGGCCTGCGCAAGGCATGCGCCGATGCCGACCCGGTGGTGCTGGAGCCCATCGAAGAAATCACGGTGACTATCCCCGAGAGCTACGCCGGCGCCGTGATGGGCGACATCTCGGCCTCGCGCGGTCGCGTGACGGGTATGGAGACCGATGAGCGCGGCGATACCGTGGTCATTGCCCAGGCGCCGCTGGCCGAGCTGACGGATTACTCAACGCGTCTGCGCTCTATCACGCGCGGCACGGGTGACTTTACCATGAAGCCCGCCGGCTACGAGCAGGTGCCCTATGACGTTCAGGCCAAGCTGGTCGAGCGCTATGAGGAGGGCCGCGCTAAGTAGCGTGTGGCTTTGCCGGTGCTATACATGCCGATGCAAGGGCCGCTCTGGGTGATCCGGAACGGCCCTTTTTGATCCCTGGGGGGATGCAAATCGGTTCTTGTCGGGTTAGGGCTAGTCCCCTGAGGCCTGATTGCGGCCGGTGGCGTAGTCGATCTGCACATGCGGTTGCAGGTTGTAGCAGTATACGTGGAAGCACAGTGTCTTGCCGTGGTCCTCGACCGATTGCGCCTCGAGGCGGACACCGCGGCAGACGAGTTCCTCTTCGTTGTACATGGGCGTGACGCGGTAGAGCACGTGGTTGCCCGTGTCGCGGATATAGCCGAGGATCTGCTCTTCGAAGGGCAACATGCCCGTCTCGTTGAGATAGCGCGTGCCGGTCAGGAGATTTTTGCGGTTGGCGTTTTCGCCGCAGAGCGACCAAGCGATAAGGTGGCAGCGGTTATAGAGGCTCTGGCTCGGAATAAAGTCGTAGCGCTGCTGGTGCCACCCGGCGGGGTGGATACGCGAGATATCGCCGCGCTTGCCCTGACCGAGCGATTCGGGTCCTATGCAGGCGAGTGCTTTGCGGGTACGGCCCAGGCTGTCGAGTTTAGAGAACTTCTTAAAGCAGCCCTCTTCGGTGGCCCGTTCGTATTCATCGAGCGTGAACGACGGCGTGCCGAGCGGATGCGTGCCGTCGGCGCGGAGGGCAACGTAGGGGTTGCCGGCGTAGTCGGGAATGCTGGTGAGGTATACGCCGCGCGCGCGGTTGAGGTCGGGGTTTTCCACCTCGTCGATGGGGGCGGCGGCGCTGTCTGTGGAAGCGTCGTCGGTGTCGCTTGCGGCGGAATCGGGGCCATCGCCAGAGTCTTGGCTATTTTGAGAGTCCTCGGAGCTCGCTGTTCCCGATTCGAGCCGGGCAACCAGGTCCGCCTCGTCGTCGGTGCGGCTGGGACTCTCGTTTTGCTTCTCGGCCAGAGCCGCCGCCTGCTCATCACTTTGCGGCGACAGCAACTTGGGCGCCCCATCGAGCGATCCCGTAAACAGCGCAAACCCCAGCACCACGGCGGTGCCGATGGAAAGTGCTTGCTTGTAGGCGGACTTGCGCGACATTGAGGCTCCTGGATGGACGGTTGGGAATCTACCAGTCTAGCAGGAGCCGGCAGAGGCCGTTCTGTCGAACAAATACTTAAGATTTGGGACAAACGCTACTGGTTCATTTGCTTCATATTTGACGTATGGTTAGATCGAGGTGGAGTCGAGCCAGTTGAGCTTGCACTCGAGAATGCGCTGCTCGCCGGGTTGGCTGCTGCCATCAAGCAAGGCGAGCAGCATCTCGGCCGCCTCCCTGCCTTCCTGGTCGACGGGCTCGATGATCGTGGAGACGGTCGGCGTGGTGAGGTTGGTCCAGTCTTCGCAGTTGAGTCCCAAAAGACCTATTTGCTGCGGAAGTAGATGGGCCATGGGTTGGAGGGCCTTGTAGACACGGGGAAGCGCCCATTGGTTTTGTACGAAGATGAGCGTGCGCTTGGCGGGGTTGAACTTGTATTTAAAGTATTCGGTAAGCTCGTTGATTGACGGCTTGTTGTGATCGATGGGGATGGCTTTGTAGAGCTGCCCATTCGCGGCCAATGCCTCGGCATATCCCTGAAAACGTTCCATGCGAGTGCGCATTTCGGTCATGTTGGCGGCGATGGAAAAGAAGTCTTCGTAGCCGGCGTCGAGAAGCGCCTGCGTGGCATTGTACACGCCGTCGTAGAGGTTGGTTTTGATCCAGCTGGTGCCTGGGCTGTAGATGGCCGCGTCAAAAAAGACGATCGGCTTGCCGGCGCGTCTAATGCGGTCGTGCACGGCTTTGAAGTTTGCCGTGGGCTGGATGATAAAGCCATCGACGCCCAGCGAGAGCATCTTGTCGACGTACATGAGCTCGGTCTCGGGGTTAAAGTTGCTCGTGCAAACGACCGTCTGGTAGCCCGCAGGGAGCATGACCTGCTCCATGCCATTGAGAACGAGCCCCGCCCATTTGTTGGTGTTATCCAAAATGATGATGGCAATGACGTGGGTTTGCTTGCCGGTGAGCGTCTGCGCTTGGGCGTTGGGAACGTATCCGAGTTCTTTAATGACGCGCGCGATTTTGTTCTGCGTCTTTTCGCTAAGCTTTTCTCGTTTGTCGTTGAGGTAATACGAGACGCTTGCCGTCGAGGTTCCCGCCTCTCGAGCGACGTCTGCGATCGTAACGCGCTGTTTTGCCACAGCGACTCCTTCCGACAGATGAGCATTTTCCAACATGATGACTTTGAGTCTTGGTGAGGGATACGCTTCGGTGAGCGACCTTTTCCTTTCATATGAGTATGCAACAAATGCGGTATACGGGTGGGGTCGAAATTTGTGACCGGCATGCGCATCTGCCGTCTACCGAGAAAATCAAATACTTCTTGACTTTTGAAATCGAGGGTAAAATCGCAGGATTCATTTTTGGTTAAACGCATAACTAAATCGCATAACCAACGCTCTGACCTGCGCGTTTACCGAAATAAGCTGGCATTAAGAAAAACGAGCACCTATATTGGTCTTGTCGAAAAGACAGCAAGTCCAAACGGCAGGGGATGCTCCGGAGGCCTCCGCAAACGGTGTCTTGCGCACGCAACTCTATGAAAAGAGGGAAGCAATGAAGATCGTAGGCGTTGCCGCCTGTACCGTGGGTATCGCCCACACGTATATGGCCCAGAAGGCGATTCAAGATGAATGCGCCGCCCGTGGCATCGAGTGCAAGGTCGAGGCTCAGGGTGGCCTGGGTATCGAGAATGAGCTCACGCAGGAAGACGTGGACTCCGCCGACCTGGTCCTGGAGTCCGTCGACGTGGGTGTCGAGAACGAGGACCGTTTTGAGCAGAAGATGGCCGAGGGCAAGTTCCTCAAGGTCGGTACTTCCGATGTGATTGCCGATCCGGTCAAGATCATCGACCAGGCTGTTGAGATTATCAAGGCGACGGGTGGCGCCGTTGACGCGCCCAAGGCCGAGGCCAAGGCAGAGAAGAAGGCCGTCTCCGCTGCCCCGCAGGCCCCGACACCGGCGTCCAAGCAGTCTATCTTTGCCGATCCTGGCAAGACGCTGCTCAATGCATTCAATACCGGCGTTTCCTATTTTATCCCCATTGTCGTTATCGGTGGCGTGTTCCTCGCCTTCTCGTTGGCATCCGGTACTGCCGGTGCTAGCGGCATGGAGGTCACCAACCCGTTGATGGTGAGCCTTAACACCATCGGCATGGCCGGCATCTCTATGATGATTCCGGTGCTTGCGGCATACATCGCCTACTCGATGGCCGGTAAGCCCGCACTTGCCCCCGGCTTCGTCCTGGGCTACTTGGTCAACAACGCCGTCGTCACCCCGAGTGGCAACAGCGTTTCGACCGGCTTCTTGGGCGCCATGATCATGGCTGTCATCTGCGGCTACTTTGTCCGCTGGATGAAGACCTGGAAGGTCAACAACACCATCCAGACCATCATGCCCATCCTGATCATCCCGATTCTGACCTCGCTCGTCCTGGGCATGGCCTACATCTACATCCTGGCCACGCCGCTTGGCTTTGTGATGGATTGGCTCACCAGCGTGCTCGGTAGCCTGCAGGGCGGCTCCGCCGTCGTCCTGGGCCTGGTCATTGGTGTTATGACCGCCTTCGATATGGGTGGCCCCATCAACAAGACCGCTTCGACCTTTACTATGGCCATCATGGCCTCCGGCATCTACGGCCCTAACGGTATGTTCCGCGTCGCCGTCGCCATTCCCCCGATCGCCTGCGGCCTCGCTGCGCTCATCGCCAAGAATAAGTTCGATGACGCCGATCGTCAGATGGGTATCTCCGCACTGTTCATGGGCTGCATCGGCATTACCGAGGGCGCTATCCCCTTCGCGGTCAAGGACCTTGGCCACACCCTGCCCGGCATCTGCATCGGCTCTGCCGTGGGTGCGGCGCTCGCCGCCTTCCAGGGTATCGACTGCTACGTCCCGCACGGTGGCTTTATCGTCGCCCTCGCCACCAACAACGTCGCGCTGTTCTGCCTGGACATCGTGATTGGCTCCGTGGTCGCCGCTGCAATCCTGATTGCCATGAAGCCCACGCTCGATAAGCAGGCCAAGTAAACCTTTAAGGACTCCGGTTGTGCGGAGGGATGGATTTGACTCCGCACAACCGCCCCTACACAACAAAATCCATCCGTACTGATAGGGCCCGCATCTGGGTCCCGGGGAACTTTTGTCAAAAATCCTCTGGAGAAGGAGAACAAAATGTCCAACCTCACCATCCGTCAGGCCGTTCAGGGCATGCTCAAGCTGCAGGATAGCGGCGATCACGCAACCATGGTCGGCATTGGCCCCATGAGCCCCAACCTGATTCAGGCCGTGTTCGAGCTTGCCAAGGACGAGGTTTTCCCGCCCATGTTTATCGCTAGCCGCAACCAGGTCGATATGGACGAGATGGGCGCCGGCTACGTCAACGGTTGGGACCAGACGCGCTTTGCCGCCGACATCAAGAAGGTTGCCGACGAGGTGGGTTACACCGGTCCGTACTACCTGTGCCGCGATCACGGCGGTCCGTGGCAGCGCGACGAGGAGCGTAACGCCCACCTGCCCGAGGACGAGGCCATGGAGCTCGCCCGCAAGTCCTTTGTCGCCGACATGGAGGCGGGCTTTGACCTGCTGATGGTCGACCCCACCAAGGACCCCTATCAGATCGGCAAGGTTATTCCGCTCGACGTGGTGCTTCGCCGTACGATCGATCTTATCGACTACCTTGAGCAATACCGTCGCGAGCATAACCTGCCCGAGGTTGCCTATGAGGTCGGTACCGAGGAGACCAATGGCGGCTTGACCTCTACCGATAAGTACGAGGAGTTCATTTCTCAGCTGCAGCCCGAGCTCGAGAAGCGCGGCTGCCCCATGCCCACCTTTATCGTCGGCCAGACCGGCACCCTTACCCGCTGGACGGAGCAGGTCGGTCACTACAACTTCAAGAACGCTCGCGAGCTTGCCGATATGGCCAAGCGCTACGGCGTGGGTCTGAAGGAGCACAACGCCGACTACCTGGATGACGCGACGCTGCTCGAGCATATCCCGGCACACGTGACCGCCTCCAACGTTGCTCCGCAGTATGGCACCGAGGAGACCCGCGCTTACCTCAAACTCTGCGCTACCGAGCAGATTCTGGTCGACAACGGCCTGTGCGACGATCCCTCCGACCTGTATCACACGCTGCTGGTCAAGGCCATCAAGACCGAGCGCTGGCGCAAGTGGATGACTGGCGACGATGTCAACCTGCAGGTTGACGACATTCTGGCCGACGACGAGCTCAGCCTGAAGATTCTGGATGTCTCCGGCCACTACGCGTTCAACGATCCCGAGGTCAAGGAGCAGGTCGAGAAGCTCTATCGCAACCTCGCTGCCCAAGACATCGACGGCAAGCGCTTTGTGATCGAGCACATCAAGCGCCCGATCAAGCAGTATGTCGTCGGTCTTAACCTCAAGGGCGTCACGAACCGCATCGAGAAGGCTCTCGAGGACTAAGTAGTTTTTCCTACACGACGCCGGGCCTGGGGCATGTCCCAGCTGCAGGCCCGGCACATAGGACAAAGGGGCATCCCCTTTGTCCTTTCTTTTGAGTTTTGGATTCCTCCGAAGGAGTTTGCACCATGAAGTTCTTTATCGATACCGCCAACCTTGACGAGATCGCCGAGGCCAGGAGCTGGGGCTGCCTTGCCGGCGTAACCACCAACCCGTCTCTGTACGCCAAGACCGGCGGCAAGCTTGCAGACTTTGAACCCCACATGCTCAAGATTGCCGAGCTCTGCGAGGGTCTGCCCGTGTCTGCCGAGTCTACCGCCACCACGGCCGAGGGCATGATCGAGGAGGGCAAGCGCCTTGCTGCCCTCGCCCCCAACATTGTGGTCAAGCTCCCCGTGTGCGAGGCCGGTCTCGCCGCCTGCCGCGCGCTGGCCGATGCAGGCGTGCGCGTCAACATGACGCTTGTCTTCTCGCCGACCCAGGCCTTGATGGCCGCCAACGCCGGCGCTCGCTACATCAGCCCGTTTGTGGGGCGCTTCGACGATATCGCCGAGGACGGTATTTCGCAGCTCGACAACGTTGTGACCTGCATCAAGAACTATGACTGGACCGGCAAGAACGTCGACGACACCGTCGAAATCATCACCGCTTCGGTCCGCACGCCCAACCACGTGACCCAGGCGGCTCTTCTTGGCGCCGACATCGCGACCGTGCCCATGGCCGCTCTCAAGAAGTGCCTGCATCACCCGCTGACCGACCAGGGCCTCGCCTCTTTTGAGGCTGACTGGCAGAAGGTCGTCGCTCAGGCTTAACGAGTGGATTGCCCCGGCATCGCGTCATCCGGTGCCGGGGTTGTTCTCAAGAGAGGAATTCGTATGACCAACCAGGAGCTGGCGAAGGTCGCCAATGAGGTCAGGAAGGGTGTCGTGACTGCGGTTCACGCGGCCAAGTCGGGACACCCGGGTGGATCGCTCGGTGCTGCCGACATCATGACGTATCTGTACTTTGAGGAAATGAATATCGATCCTGCCGACCCTCACAAGGCCGATCGCGATCGCTTTGTGCTCTCCAAGGGTCACGCGGCGCCGGGCCTGTATTCGGTGTTGGCAAATCGCGGCTATTTTCCCGTCGAAGAGCTCGAGACGCTCCGTCATATTGGCAGCCGACTGCAGGGCCATCCCAACATGAACGACGCCCCTGGCATCGATATGTCCACCGGATCGCTCGGTCAGGGCATCTCTGCTGCAGTTGGAATGGCGCTTGCCGCTAAGCACTGGGGCGACGGCTACCGTGTCTACACGTTGCTGGGCGACGGTGAGTGCGAGGAAGGCCAGGTGTGGGAGGCGGCCATGTTCGCCGGCAACCATGCGCTCGACAATCTTGTTGCCGTCGTCGACCACAACGGCTTGCAGATTGACGGCACGATCGATGAAGTCAACTCGGCCATGCCGCTCGCTGACAAGTTCCGCGCCTTTAAGTGGCATGTGATCGAGCTCGCCGACGGTAACGACATGGCGCAGATTGCCGCCGCCTTTGCCGAGGCCCGCAAAGTGAGCGACTCGCCCGTGGCCATTATCGCCGAGACGGTGAAGGGCAAGGGCGTCTCCTTTATGGAAAACCAGGTGGGCTGGCACGGCAAGGCACCCAACGATGAACAGTTTGAGCAGGCCATGGCCGAGCTCGCAGCAGCAGGGGAGGAGCTCTAATGGCAGACGTCAAGAAAGTCGCCACGCGCGTTAGCTATGGCGAGGCACTTGTCGAGCTGGGCAATGAGCGCGATGACTTTGTGGTTCTCGATGCCGACCTGGCCGTCGCCACGCAGACCGGTAAGTTTAAGGCTGCGCACCCTGAGCGCTTCTACGACGCCGGCATTGCCGAGAGCAACCTGATGGGTCTTGCCGCCGGCATCGCGACCACGGGCCGCGTTGCTTTTGCGAGCACCTTTGCGATGTTTGCCGCCGGTCGCGCCTACGAGCAGGTCCGCAATTCCATCGGCTACCCGCACCTCAACGTCAAGATTGGCGCTACTCATGCCGGCATTTCGGTGGGCGAGGACGGCGCCACGCACCAGTGCTGCGAGGATATCGCACTCATGCGCACGATTCCGGGTATGACGGTGGTCGTTCCCGCCGACGACGTCGAGGCTCGTGCCTGTGTGCGCGCCGCCTATGAGTTTGAGGGCCCGGTTTACATGCGCTTCGGCCGCCTGGCAACACCGGTCATCAACGACTGCGAGGACTATGAGTTCAAGATTGGTCGCGGCGTGGTCGTGCGCGAGGGGTCCGATGTGACCATCATCGCTTGTGGCCTTATGGTCGCCGAGGCGCTTGAGGCTGCCGAGGCGCTCGCTGCCGATGGTATCGATGCCGAGGTCATCAATATGCACACGATCAAGCCGCTTGATGAGCGCCTGGTGGTTGCCAGCGCCAAGAAGACCGGTCGCGTGGTCACTGCCGAGGAGCATTCGATTATCGGCGGTCTTGGCGAGGCCGTTGCCTCGGTGCTAGCGGAGCAGTATCCGGTGCCGATGCGTCGCGTCGGCGTGCGCGATGTGTATGGCGAGTCCGGCCCTGCGGTCGATTTGCTGCACAAGTACGGTTTGGACGCCGACGGCATCGAAGCTGCGGTCAGGTCTGTGTTGTAAGGAAGGTTTCCATGGG
This sequence comes from Collinsella sp., assembly GCA_019414245.1. GTDB lineage: Bacteria > Actinomycetota > Coriobacteriia > Coriobacteriales > Coriobacteriaceae > Collinsella. The sequence goes on from DXMK01000005.1 coordinate 23,739, forward strand.
ATTTGTATCTGCCAACCAAGTGACGATAGGGTATACCGCCGCCTCGCGCGAGGATGCCCTGCATTATTTGTCCGATCAGGCCGTCGAGCTCGGCTTTGCTGACGACGCATCTGCCGTAGAGACTGCCTTCATGGCTCGCGAGAACGAGGCCGAGACTGGCCTTGTCGCCGGTTTTGCCGTTCCACATGCCAAAAGCGATGCTATCCACACGCCGGGCGTTGCCGTGCTTAAGCTGGTCGAGCCCGTTGAATGGCCGAGCTTCGATGGTGTGCCCGTCGATGTTGCGCTCGCGCTGTACGTGCCTGCCGGCGAGGCAGGAACCACGCACCTGCGCTTGCTCTCCAAGGCTGCCGTGATGCTGATGGACGCCGGCTTCCGTGACAAGGTGCGCGCGAGCACCGATCCCGTTGAGATTGCGGAGCTCATCAATAGCGGACTCGAAGACTAGAACGGTCATCCCGTTCAATCAATTGATCCTTCTCCAAGGAAAAGGGCCGCGACGCCATATAGGTGTCGCGGCCCTGTTTGCGTTTCCCCAGATAAAACCTGCCAAAATAAACCTATCCCTTTTTGGCAGGCTAATCGTGAGTTATTTCACCGCAACTTAGGGCACGGTTAGGAAGTGTGCACCTTAAAGAGTGGAGCCCTTGATTAGAGAGGTCGCGCTCATCTCTCTAAATGTCTCTCTAAAGAGAAGGTTGGTTAGAGAGATAGCATTAGGCAATCTAGCAGCGAATTCGATACATCTCTCTTAATGTCTCTCTAAAACAAGGCGCTTATCTCTCTAACTTTAGAGAGATAAGCGCCTTGTTTTAGAGAGACGGAATGCCAAAATTCGTCCGTCAGCTACCATCTGCCAAAAATGACGGATAAAGGGCTCATCGAAGTAATGGGTTCATCGACGAGGCGCAACCGCCGCTATCGGAAGAAGTAGATGCAGCCGAATTGCCCCTCTATCGTCTCTCGAAGTTTGATGGGTGCTAGAGGGGCGACTGCCTCGCGATATTTTCCCAAGATAAAACCTGCCAAAACAAACCTGTCCCTTATTGACAGGTCAGTTAACGTAGTCCAGGTTGAGCATATGTGCCCGGGGCCTGCGCAGCGCCGAGCAGTTACGCCGTTTGTAAAACGGCGTAACCTAAAGGTTCATGTTGCCGTGGATGTAGGGGGTGACCTCAGGGGAGATATGGTCGCAGCCCAGTTCGCGCAGCGCGGACTCGATAACGGCGGGCAGCGGGGTTTTGCCCTCGGCATCGACGGCGTTGCCACCGAGGGCAGCAATCTTGGCGACATCTGCGGGTGCGGCCTCGATATGCATGCAGCCGCCGATCAAGCGCGCGCGTACCTGTGCCAGATCAAGATCGTGCAGGTAATCCTCGCAGGCGCGGATTAAATCGACCTTCTCGCGCGTAAGCTCCTCGCCCGTGGGGACGCGGGTGGCAAGACATGCTCCCGCCGGCAGGTTCCAAACGGGATAGCCCCATGCGCGCAGCAGCTCGCGCTCTTCGTCCTTGGTAAAGCCGACCTCCATAAGGGGTGAGCGTACGCCGAGCTCTTCTGCCGCACGCATGCCGGGGCGGTAGTCACCGCGATCGCTTGCATTACTGCCATCGATGACGGTGGGAAAGCCGAGCGACTTGGCGTGGTTGACGATGGCGGTAAAGCCGGCGTGCTTGCAGTGGTAGCAGCGATTAGCATCGTTGCAGGCTACTTGGGGGAGCTGCAGCTGATCGACCGAAAGATTGAGCACGGGGAGCTTAAAATGTGCCCCTTCATTGGCTTGTCCATCAACGGACCGCTCAAACGAGGCCTGCTCGGGCGTGCCGATGAGCGGCGTGGTGAGATGGACGAGGAGGGTATTGGTAGGCATGATGCGGGCGCATACGGCGGCCAAAAAGCTGCTGTCAACGCCGCCGGAAAACCCGATAGCCACGCGCCCGTATGCCAAAAGCAGCTGTTCGAGCGCCGATAGCTTGTCTTGAAGCTCCTCTGCGGGTGCCGTGGTGTCTAAAATCATGAAACGGTCCTTATCGTTGAGTACTCGATCGAAAACTATAATCCTAATGCGTTACTTGCCATAAGACTTCTATCTGTGTAACGAAAGTGCAATATGGTATATACGTTATATACAAGTTGCCAAATGCGGTAGAGTTGCGGCAATACGACAGCGAGAGTCGATGGGGGACCGATATGATCAAGGCTGTTATTTTTGACATGGATGGAACGCTGGTCGATACCGAGCGTTTGGGGATTAAGGCCTGGAAGGCAGGCGCCGCTGAGCTGGGGCTCGCGATTGATGAAGCGCTGATCCATCAGTTTATCGGCCGCACGCTGCCCGATGTTATGGACATCCTTGATAAGCATTACGGCAGCCATGAAACCACCGAGGCGATCTATCGTCGCCACAAGGAGATTCGCGACGAGATGGTCAAGACCGAACTGGAACTTAAGGCCGGTGCCGCCGAGTGCCTAGACGAGCTGCTGGCTGCGGGCTATCACGTGGGTCTAGCGACGTCGTCGCGCCTCGTTACGGCCGAGCGCAACCTTAAGATGGTCGGTCTTTTTGACAAGTTTGAAACGGTAACGTGTGGCGAGGACGTCGTGCACGGCAAGCCCGACCCCGAGATGTATCTGCTCGCCTGCGAGCGCGCGGGCTTTGCTCCCGAGGAATGTGCCGTGGTCGAGGATTCGCGCAACGGTTGCGTCTCGGGCATTACGGCCGGCTGCCATGTCTTTGCCGTCCCCGATATCGTGCCGCTGCCGCAGGACGTGGTGGATGGCTGCGAGGCCGTGCTCGATACGTTGTTCGACCTGGCGGCGGCAATCAAGGCTGTGCGCTAGAAAATTGCGGCGTTAAAACGAGCGATTGCTCACGTTTACGCTTAAGCAAAAGGGGCCCGGCAATGGTCGGGCCCCTTTTGCTTAAGCGGCGACTTAGCATACTCGCGGGCGTGCTATAGATACGCACCGAGGTTGATGGCCGTGGCGTCGGTCTGGCTGCTTGCCTGGGTGCTGGCGCGTTCCAGCAGGAACGGCCGCACGAGTTCTTGGCGGTTGATGTCCTCGATGGCCGTGACCGCGGTGACGGTGCGCGCGGCAGAGCTGACGTGGATATGCTTGGTCTTTGCCGGGGCCTTGTTCTCGATTTGCTCCATGAGCAATTGAACGCCCTTGCGGCCAATCTCGTAGCCCGGGGGCGCTACCGTAGTGAGCGGGACCGATCCACTCCAAGCGAGCGGGTTGCCATCGCAGCCTGCTACGCGTACTTGCCCGGGGACAGAGATGCCCTTGTCGACCAGCGCCGAGATAACGCCCGAGGCCAACACGTCGGTCAGGCCGACGACAAAATCGGGGCGTTCGTTCGCGGGGCGCTCGGCGATTTGGGCACCGATGCCGTAGCCGTCGGCAGCGGTATTCCATTCGCCGGCGTCGATGACTTCGATCTTGATATCGGGGTGCAGGGCGAGGGCCTTGTGAATGCCAAGTACGCGTAGGGTGAGCTGCATAAATGCTGCTCGGCCGACGACGACAATATGGTGTGCGCCGCGGGCGATGGCGAGCTCGGCAATGATGCGACCTTGGGCCTCGTTGTCGGCCGCTACGTAGTAGCCGGGCTCGGAACAGTGGATGTCCAGATGGACGATCGGCACGGGCATTTTAGTCATGGCCGGATGCCAGTCGGGGGACGCCATGGGCTGAACCATGACGCCGGACATCTGGGTGCCCATAAAGTAGCGCAGGTAATGGTTCTCGAGAATATCGTCATTATCGGCGTTGGCGATGAGCAGGTCGTAGCCGTGCTTGCGGGCCTCGTTGTGGGCGCCGCTGGCGATTTGGAGCGAAAAGCCGTGGTCGAGACGGGGGAGCACCAGGCCAAAGGACTTGGTGGCGCCGCCCGCGAGCTGACGGGCGCTTTGGTTGGGCAGGTAGCCAAGGCGATTGATGGTCTCGTTGATGAGCTTGAGGGTCTCGGGGCGTAGCTTTTCGGGGTGGTTGAGCGCGTTGGAGACCGTGCCCAACGAAACCCCGGCCTCGCGCGCGACGTCGCTGATTTTTACCTTTGCCATAGCGGCCCCTTTGATGCGTTTCAAGTACAAGCCAGATTGTAGCATCCCAAACCTACCAAAAAGGGACAGGTTTATTTTGGCAGGTTTATCTGGGGAAACGCCGTTGCCGGCGCGACCACCACGAAGGGGGCAGGTACCTTTGTGGTGGTTTGAACCGGCTGGACGTGTGTGCATCGAGTGGTATCTAAGTTGAGATACCACTTCTGGTATATCAGCTTGCGTTTGCGTGAGTACAATACTCGAACGTTATGCGTCTCAGCGCCCCCTGTGCGTGGACGTTTTGCAGTCAAGCGGACGAAGGGATTTATCCTATGTGCGGAATTGTCGGCTACACCGGCTCTGATATTGCAAAGAACATCCTGGTCACGGGCCTCAAGCGTATGGAGTATCGCGGCTATGACTCCTCGGGCGTCGCGCTCGAGGTGGGCGAGGGCGCCGCGGCGCACCTCGATGTCATCCGCCGCGTGGGCAAGGTCGCGGGCTTGGAGAGCGAGCTTTCCAACATTGACAGCGACGCTACCTGCGGTATCGGCCACACCCGTTGGGCCACCCACGGCAAGCCCTCCGTCGTTAACGCTCACCCCCACACCAGCTGTGACGGTCGTATCGCCATCGTCCACAACGGCATCATCGAGAACTTCGCCGAGCTGCGCGAAGAGCTGGAGGGCCGCGGCCACCACTTTAAGAGCGAGACCGATACCGAGGTCTTCGCGCATCTGATCGAAGAGGCTTATGCCGAGACGCACGACCTGATGGCCTCCGTGCGCGAGGCTTGCACCCACGTGGTCGGTGCCTATGGCCTGGCCGCCGTGTGCGCTGACGAGCCCGGCGTGATCGCCGTGGCCCGCAAGGATTCCCCGATCGTGGTCGGCGTGGGCGAGACCGGCGCCTATGTCGCCTCCGATGTCATCGCGCTCATCGACGCCACCCGCGATGTCGTGGTGCTCGAGGACGGTCAGTTTGCCAAGCTCGCGCCCGCAGGCGTCGAGTACACCGACGAGGCCGGCAACGTTATCAAGCCCAAGGTCACCCACATCGACTGGGACCTGGATATGGCAGAAAAGGGCGGTTATCCCGACTTTATGCTCAAGGAGATTCACGAGCAGCCGCGCGTCGTGCGCGACACGCTGGTTGGTCGTATGACACCGGCCGGCGAGCTCGACATCGACGAGCTGGGCCTTTCGCTCGAGGAACTCAACGACATCGACCGCGTCTACGTGATCGCTTGCGGCACCAGCTATCACGCTGGCCTCATTGCCAAGAATCTCATTGAGGGCTGGGCTCGCATCCCCACCGAGGTGGAGGCGGCCAGCGAGTTCCGCTATCGCAACCCCATCATCACGCCGACGACGCTCGTCGTGGCCGTGTCCCAGTCGGGCGAGACGGCCGACACTCTCGCCGCCATCCGCGACGCGCGCATCAAGGGCGCCAAGGTCTTCGGCATCACCAACGTGGTGGGCAGCCCCGTGGCGCGTGAGAGCGACGGCGTCATCTACACTAAGGCCAACAAGGAGATCGCGGTCGCCTCGACCAAGAGCTTCATCGGCCAGGTCGTGAGCCTTACGCTTTTGGCCCTGCTGCTGGCGCAGGTCAAGTACCGCTTGACCACCAAGCAGGCGCGCATGCTGTTCCGCGAGCTTTCCGATACGGCCGAGCAGATCCAGTGGATTTTGGATACCCAGACCGAGGCCGTTCATGAAGCTGCCCTGCTGTGCAAGGACGCGCAGTCCGCACTGTTCGTGGGCCGTGGCATGGGTGCCGCCATTTCCTACGAGGGCGCGCTTAAGCTCAAAGAGGTCAGCTACCTGCACGCCGAGGCATATGCCGCCGGTGAGATGAAGCACGGCCCTATTGCCCTGATCGACCCGGGCTTCCCTGTCATCGCCGTGGCCACCAAGAGTGCCACCTACGACAAGACCGTGTCGAACCTTATGGAGTGCAAGGCGCGCGGCGCCAAGGTCATCGTCGTTGCCACCGAGGGCGACGAGGAGATCAACAAGATCGCCGACTGCATCATCCGCGTGCCGGCAGTCCGCGACGTGTTCAGCCCCATTACGGCGAGCGTTCCACTGCAGCTGCTCGCCCGCGAGGTCGCCATCCTGCGCGGCTGCGACGTCGACCAGCCCCGAAACCTGGCGAAAAGCGTTACTGTCGAGTAATCGAGTTCCGTCATCCTAACAACTAAGGCCCGGCTCCGTTGCAGCGGAGCCGGGCCTTGTTGCATTTGCCCAGATAAAACCTGCCAAAATGAACCTGTCCCTTTTTGGCAGGTTAGCGGAGCTTGCTGGTCTCGAAGTACTCGGGGAACTGGTCCAGAACCTCGGTTTGGTTGCGGAACATCATGTGCAGGTGCTTGCTGACCAAAAAGCTCGCTTCGATGGGGTCGCGACCGGCGATAGCGCGGCGAATCTGCTTGTGCTCGTTCACGATGTCCTGATTGTCGAGAACCTGCGTGGCGGCGCGCAGCCAGCGGAAGCGCTCCAGGTCGGCATTGGTCTCCTCGAGCCACGACCACACGGTGCTGCGGCATGCGATGCTAAAAATCATGTGATGCATGAGGTTGTCGCTCAAAAAGAAACCGATGCGATCCTCTTCGGCCATGGCCTTTTCCTGCAGCACGATGGCGCGGTCGAGCTGCTCGATGCCGGCCGACGTGGCTCGCGCACAGCACTCCACAATCACCTGCTTTTCCAGATGTTCGCGGATGTAACAGGCACTCTCGGCAAGGGTGAGGTTGATGGGTGAGACGTAGGTGCCACTCTGGGGCACGGTGCGCACCAGGCCTTCCTGCGCCAAGCGAACCAAAGCCTCGCGCACGGGCGTGCGACCCATATCCAGGTCGTCGCAAAGTTGCTTGACGCCCAGCTTTTCGCCCGGCTTGTAGTCCAGGTAGACGATTTTGCGTCGAATGGTGTGGTAGGACTGGTCCTGTAGGCTCGTTTCCTGCTCGCCGACGTGCATCGATTCTTCCATAGCGCCTCGCAACTGTTCTATCAAACTCATATGTCAGTTGTTAATTATGCCGCGAATCAGCTTTCCGCGGTGGGTAATTCGGCTGTTGCCCAAGAACGATTGCGGCATCTTAGTCTTTGTTTACGCAAGGCTGCGCTCAATGTTGCCGTATCATAAGCCGTCGCAAACGTGAAAGAGAAAGAAGGAATCCCATATGCAACTGGCGAATATCGTACGCGAGCGCTGGAAGGGTGTCTTGTTCTGCCTGACCATCGCTATCCCCGCGACGTTGCTCGGCAAACAAATTGAGGTGGTCGGCGGGCCGGTATTTGCCATCCTCTTTGGCATGGTCCTGGCGCTCGTCTTTCCCAAGAATCGCCGCGAACAGCTCGCCGCCGGTGTCACCTATACGTCTAAAAAAGTCTTGCAGTACGCGGTTATCCTGCTTGGCTTTGGCATGAACCTCTCCCAGATTCTGTCCAAGGGCGCCCAGTCGCTACCGATTATCGTGGCGACGATCTCGACCTCGCTTGTCATCGCCTTTGTGCTCTGCCGCGTTATGAACGTGCCGAGCAAGATCGCGACGCTTGTGGGCGTGGGCTCGTCGATTTGCGGCGGTTCTGCCATCGCCGCGACCGCGCCCGTCATCGATGCCGACGATCGCGAGATTGCCCAGGCTATTTCGGTCATCTTCCTGTTTAACGTTACCGCGGCGCTCGTGTTTCCGACGCTCGGCGGTATGCTCGGGCTGACCAACGAGGGCTTTGGCCTGTTTGCCGGTACCGCCATCAACGACACTTCGTCCGTAACGGCTGCGGCGAGCGCTTGGGACAGCATGCATCCCGGCGCCAATGTGCTCGAGAGCGCCACGGTGGTCAAGCTCACCAGGACGCTGGCCATTATTCCCATCACGTTGGTCCTCGCATGCTGGCAGATGCATCTGGCGCGCAAGGCCGGCGGCGACGCCAAAAGCACGTTCTCGCTTAAACGCGCGTTTCCCATGTTTGTGCTGTTCTTTGTGCTGGCGAGTGTAATCACCACGGTGCTTCAGCTTCCCGTGTCCATCACGGCGCCCATCAAGGAGCTGTCGAAGTTCTTTATCGTGATGGCCATGGCGGCTATTGGCTTTAATACCGATATCGTCGAGCTGGTCAAAAAGGGCGGCAAGCCCATCGCGCTGGGCTTTTGCTGCTGGATTGGCATTGCGTGCATGAGTTTGGGAATGCAGCACGTGCTGGGAATCTGGTAGAGAAGTAGCTTATTCGCGTGCTGGTTGCTGGTGAGCGCAAGCCTGCGGTGGAGCGATAGGAGCTCTTGCGGGTATGGCTTGTCCGCAGGTTTATAAGTCCCGAAGAGCTCTTATCGCCCCGCCAGGATGGCGATGCGGGGCAACACCTATACTCGCAGGACAGCGCTTTCTGCCCTATAGTGTTTGGTGAGCAATATCGTTCAATTTTGAAACACTCGGTCGTGCGACCGTCAGCGGTTGCACGTCGCCACGGACAGGGGCAAATCATGGATAGCGATGCCAAGCTAAACATCTTGACCGAGGCCCTGGCTGCTGCCGGGGCCTCGGCATTGGCAATCGATGCGCGTGGGGACGTTGCGATCTCGACCATGAACGACGCGGCGCTCGAGTGGGATGTGGCGACTTTTGTCGCTGAGCGCCTCGACCGTATAGGAGACGGCGCGCGTCTGGTTATGGGGCGTGCGGGTACGCGCCTGAGCCTGACCGTTCGCCCCACCGACAAAGAGGGCGGGGGCCTTTGGGTCGTCGTGGTCCGCGAGGTGCGCGGCGCCGCGGCACATGCGGGCATCGAGTGGCTCAACGCCGACGAAGTTGAGGCCCGCTACGAATCGAGCGCGTACGGCATCGTTGAGGGGGCGGCCTCGGTAGCTGCGCCGGTCGCCGAGAGCTACGCGCGCGGCGTGCCCCTTATGCTCGAGGGCGAGCTGGGAGCGGGTCAGGTCGAGATCGCCAAGCGCCTCTATCTGGACGGTCCTTTTGCCGATCAACCCTTTGTTGCCGTTGCGCTCGATGAGCTTACCGATCGCGGTTGGCGCCACGTGCTCAAAAGCGCCGAATCGCCGTTGTTCCAAACGGGGCTGACACTTTGCATTGCGGGCTGGAATGCGGTTGGCCCCCAGCGCCTTCGCGAGCTCGTTTCCACGATGGCCGACACCGCGTTGGCGACGCGCTGCCATGTGGTGCTGACGGCGAATGACATGCCGGGCGGCAGCGAAAGTGATCAAGCCGCCTTTGTGACCGAGCGCTTCGCCTGTGCGGTGAGCGTGGCGCCGGCAATCGTCGAGCAGGGAGCCGCGTCGACGAAGGTTGCGCGCTATTTGGAATATCTCGCTGATGCATTTGGGACGGCAGCGCCCACGCTGTCTGCCGCGGCGACGAAGACGCTCGATGCTTACCGCTGGCCGCGCAATTATCTGCAGCTCCGCGAGGTCTCGGAACGACTGTATATATTGGTGGGGGCGGGCGCGGTGGACCGCGCTGTGGCGGAGGAAGTGCTCGCCCAAGAGGACGTGATTAAGACCGCAACCTTTGGCGCCCCGACGTTCGAAAGTGACCTGTATATCCTGCGACCGCTGGCCGATACCGAGCGAGATATCGCGCATCTGGTTGTAGACCATCTCCACGGCAACCGAACCCGTGCGGCGGAGGTGCTGGGCATAAGCCGTACAACGCTGTGGCGCTTGCTGAAGGACGATGACCGTTGAGCGAGGCGCCCGTGACCGCGCGCGACGCGTGTGCTACAGTCCAAAGCGTTATTGTTTCGATTTGGTTACGGCGTGCGAGGGCATATGGCTGAGACTTCAAAACCGAGCCGCAGAAGACGGAGCGCCGCGCCGGTTAACCGACGCACGACATCGGTGACGTGGGGCAAACACGCCTCGGGGTTTGATGGCTCGTTCAAGCGCACTAAATACGGCTACCCTTCGGCAAGCGCTCGCTTGGCCATGCAGGCCGAGTCGTCGCTGCGGGGCCGCAAGCGCGTGGTGGGCTCAAAGCTCAAGCACGACGGAACGCTCGGTTACATCAGCCGCGGGGCGGCTCGCCGCAGTGGACTCAATCCGGCTGGTTGGCATCGTTATGTTCCGATCGTGGCCGTCGTTGCAGTGATCGTCATCGCACTCGCTGCGCTTGGCTACGCCGGCGGTGGCGCCAACTTGGACGCAGTGTTTAAATCGCCCGAGCTCGCGCATGCAGGCACAGAAGTTATCGAGGGCGCTCAGACCCAGACAGGCGTCGCGCCCCAGCGCGGCATCGTCGCGGCGGCCACCACCATCGCCGATGCTCAAAAGGACGAAGACAAGCAAGGCGACGACGCCGAAACGACCCAGACAAGCGAAGCGACGACAACTCAAATATCAACATAGCTTGCCGGCAGAAGGGGACGTTCCTTTTCTGCCGGCAGTTTGGGACACTCCTGCGCTACTTGACGTACACCACGTTGTTGCGGCGGGGTTTGGGCTCGGGTAGCGTGTCCTCGGCATAGCCCAGAATGCAGTTACCGACACCGCGCAGGCTGCCGTCGGCGGGCAGGCCCCAGCTGGCCAGCAGCTCCAGGCCCTCGGGCGAGTCAAAGACCTCATGCGCGCGGTGAATCCAGCACGAATCGACACCCAGTGCATAGGCGGCGTTGAGCAAGTTGCCCATGGCGAGCGAGCCGTCTTCCAGATGTGTGGGCACGCTGCGGTCAACCAGCACCACCACAACGGTCTTGGCGCCATAGAAGGGGTCGCTGTTGCTGCCCATGACCTGGGCGTTGAGCTGTGAGAGACGCTCGACGGTCGCGGGGTCGGTGACGGCGACAAACGTCACCGGCTGGCGTCCCATGCCGCTCGGTGCATATTGGCCGGCTTCGATAATACGTGCAAGCTTTTCGGCCTCGACGGGACGATCGCTGTAGTTGCGGCAGCTGCGACGGTGAATGAGTGCTTCGATAGTCTCCATGGTGTCTCCTTGCGGTGGCGTTGCAGATGCCTCGTTCATACCCGCCGGGCTTAAACGATAGACGGTCAATTGCCCGGCCAAAAGGATAGATTCCAATTGGGAAAGTAGGTTTGCATAAAAGTACCTTCAGAATGTGACAAACAAATGGGATGGTTAAACGTTTTATCCCGTCTACCCTGCGGTTTTTTACCACTTGCCTAAATGACGAACGCATAACCTCTGATAAAGGTTTTACTAAAGGAGTACCAACGTTTATCAATGCGCCGTGGTGGCGCCGGGCCAGGAGGTAACATCATGTTCCAGGCTGGAGATGTCGTCGAGACCGATTTCGAAGGATTTCTGAAGCTGCTGCGTTCCAAGACGCGCGCTTTCGTGTCGATCAACGATCACGAGTACTACATCACGCACACCGATGGCTATTGGCGTGTTCAGGATTGCGAGGCCCTCAACGACAAGGGCCACTTTACTGACTGTTCTGAGTTGGTCAACACGGTCTGCGAGGTCGTCGAGCTGCCGTGGATTGCCGGCAAGAGCCTGCATGACAGCTTCTCGGGCGCTACGGTCTATGAGGCCGTCGCCGCTTAACAGGCAATAAAACCCGATTTTCACGTGACCGCTGGCGCCGCCCCCGCGCCGGCGGTCTTTTTCTGCCGATAGGCCATAAAAGTGCACGCATTTGCGGAGAGGCTGTTGACGATAGTCAAAACTCGGACTAATCTAGAGACATAAAATTGGTCAAAAATCGGACAATCGAATGGTGGGATAGATGAATGGTGCGGTTAAACTGGTCGACTTCGACCGGTTGCTCAATGGACTCGACCATATCTATTCGGAGTTCTCGCGTGCCTGCGGCCTTTCGGACTGCGCTTACTGGATGCTCGTCGATACCAGCACGGCGGGCGGCAGTATTGCCGTAAGCCGTCTGACAAGCGAATGGTTCTACAGCAAGCAGACCATCAATTCGGCAATTAAAACCTTGACGGCGCGGGGCTTCGCAACGTTGGAGTTTGCCGAAGGCAGCCGTAAGAACAAGGTTGTGAGCCTGACCGAAGAGGGCAGGCGATTTGCCGAGCGTTATGCGCTGCCGGCACTCAAGGCCGAGCAGCGAGCCTTTGGCGCGCTTGAGCCATGTGAGCAGCGCGAGATTATGCGCTTGATCGGCAAATTCTCTCAGGTGCTCGGCGACGAGTGCGAGACATTTAAACAGCAGGTGGCAGCCGCAAGCCAGATGCAAGATCGACGTGAGGGGGAGTCGTGCGACTGTTAATGAGGTTTCTAAAGCCATATCGAGGGCTTGTCGCAGTGACGCTGCTGGTGCTGCTGGTGGATAACGTCGGTACGCTGCTGGTTCCCACGATGCTGGCGAACATGGTCAACACCGGTATTACCACGGGCGATGTCGACTACATTTTACGCAACGGCCTATACATGTTTATTGCGACCAGCATGGCTAGCGGCGGCACGGTGCTGGGCTGCTATCTTTCGGCGCGCCTGGCCGCCAACGTGGCTTGCGATATCCGCAATGCCGTGTACGACAAATCGCTCGAGCTCGCGGCCAGCGATTTTGAGCGCTTTGGCACCGGATCGATGATCACGCGCTCGCTCAACGACATCAACGTGATTCAGCAGGCGATTCTGCAGACGATTCAGCTGGTGCTGCCCGTGCCGTTTTTGGCTGTGGCGGGCATCATCTTCGCCTGGTTTATCGATCCCGCCATGGGCACGCTTCTGGGCGTAGTCGTTGCGATTGTGCTGGTGGCGGCAGTCTTTACGGTTGCCCACGCGGCGCCGATTTTTATGCGCCTACAGGGCTTTATCGACCGCATGAACGTGGTGCTGCGCGAGAATATTGTGGGCGTGCGCGTCATCCGTGCGTTTAACAAGGAGCGCCACGAGGAACGGCGTCTGGACGAGGTGTTTAGCGAATACGCCGCCAACGCCATCAAAGTCAACCACCTGTTTGTGGGCCTCGACAGCTCCAGCTTCTTTTTGATGAACATCGCCGAGGTGGCGGTGCTGTGGGTTGGCGGCAACCGCGTGGGCGCCCATGCGATGCAGATCGCGAGCATCTCTGCGGTGCTCGAGTACGCAATCCTGATTCTGTTCTTTGTGATGATGGCGCAGATGGTGGTGCTAACGCTGCCACGCGCCGCGGCATGCCTAAGCCGTGCACAGCAGGTGCTGGAGATTGAGCCGAGCATCGTCGATGGCCAGCGTACGCTTGATGCGGCCGCGTCCGACTCAAAGGACGGGGCCGATGCGGTCGCCGTGTTCGATCATATGTCGTTTCGCTTTGACGATGCCGACGAGGACACCCTGTGCGACCTGAGCTTTGCCTGTCGTCGCGGTCAGACGACCGCAATCGTCGGCTCGACGGGTTCGGGCAAGTCGACGGTGGCCAAGCTCTTGCTGCGCTTCCACGATGCCACCAAGGGCGCCATTCGCCTGGACGGTGTCGATCTGCGCGAGCTTTCGCAAGATGAGATCCGTGGACACATCGCCTATGTGCCGCAGAAGGCGTGGCTGTTCTCGGGCACCGTGGCAAGTAATCTGCGCTTTGGCAACGAGGACGCGACCGAGACCGACATGCTTCACGCGCTTGAGGTTGCCCAGAGCACCTTTGTACTCGATCAGCCGCAGGGGCTCGATACCCCGGTGGCGCAGGGCGGCACGAACTTTTCAGGCGGCCAGCGCCAGCGCCTGGCCATTGCTCGCGCGCTCATGAAGCAGGCCGATCTGTACATCTTCGATGACAGTTTTTCGGCCCTGGACTTTAAGACCGATGCCGCCCTGCGCCATGCGTTGCAAGACGAGACGCGTGACGCTGCGGTGCTCATCATCGCGCAGCGCATCTCGACGATCTTGCACGCCGACCAGATTGTCGTGCTCAAGGATGGCGAGGTTGTGGGTCTGGGCACGCATGGCGAGCTTATGGAAACCTGCGAGGTGTACCGTGCCATCGCGGAATCGCAGATGAAGGGAGGTGAGTAGCATGACCGAGGAGCTCAAGAAGCAGGGCGGCGTTGATGACGCCGCTGCCGCGGGACTGGTCGAGGAAACGGCTGCCGCGTCGACCGAGCTGGATGACGCCGCCAAGGCTGCGGCCGAGCGCGAGGCTCGCCGCCAAGCGCTCTACGAGGAAAACGAACGTGCCGAGGACGAGCGCGCCCGCGCCGAGGCAGAGCGTATGCGCGACGTGGACGACGAAGACGAGGACGAGACGCCTCGGGATACCTGGGCGACGGTGCGCCGCCTGTGGAGTGAGGCTGCCGGCGACCATTGGCGCTTCTATATCGTGTTCGCGAGCATTGTGTTCTATGTCATCTTTAACACTGCCGCGCCGGCATATAGCGCCCGCGTGATCGATGAGCTGTGGGGCCACATTCAGGTAGCGTTTGTCAACAACGCCACCTTCAGCATCACCTGGGAGAACTGCGGCAGGACTATCTTCATCTACTTTTTGATTTGGACGGCCGCCGCTTCGTTCTACGCGCTCCAGAGCTTTTTGATGTCGAGCGTGGCCGAACGCCTCAATCTACGCCTGCGCAACCGCATCGCGCAAAAGCTCAACCGTCTGCCGCTCGCCTATTTTGACGCGCATCGTCCCGGCGAGGTCGTCAGCCGCGCGACCAACGACCTGGACAAGATGTCCGAGAGCATGCAGCGCGGATTGCTGCAGCTGCTCGTGTCGATCGGCACGGTTGTTGGTGCTGTGAGCGTGATGTTCGTGTTCAGCGTGCAGCTTACGCTCGTCTTTCTGTTCTTTACGGCACTGTCGCTGCTGGTGACGAAGGTCGTCTCGCGCCGCACACACGATGTGACGGGCGAGCGCCAGGAGTGGGTGTCCAAGATTACGAGTGCGGTCGAGGAAGGCTATTCGGGCCGTCTGGTGATCCGCGCGTTTAACCGCGAACGTCAGAGCTCCGCTGAGGTGCACGAGGCTTCGAAGGAACTGGCGCGCGTGAGTACCAAGGCCGACTTTATGATCAACGCCGTCGGACCCGCGGTTCGCTTTATCGGTCGCCTGGCGCAGATCGTGATTGCGCTCGTGGGCTGCAGCATGCTGGTCGCCGGTCACATGACCGTCGGCGTGTTCCAGGCGTTCTTCCAGTTTATCTACGAGGCGTCCGAACCCATGACGCAGCTGTCGTTCACTTTCAACTCGCTGCAGAGCGCGCTGGCGAGTGCGGAGCGCGTGTTCGACCTGCTCGATGAGCCCGAGATGGAGGCCGATCCGCAGCCGGGCGAGGCTGCCAATCTGCCGGGTCGCGTGGAGGGCCGTGTCGCTTTTGAGCATGTGCGCTTTGGCTACACGCCCGAAAAGCCGCTCATGTGCGACGTGTCGTTTACCGCCGAACCGGGTCAGAAGATTGCGGTGGTGGGAACAACGGGTGCGGGTAAGACCACGCTCATCAACTTACTCATGCGCTTTTACGAAATCGACGGCGGCCGCATTACGCTCGACGGTGTGGATACGCGCCTCGTGAACCGCGGTGAGCTACGTCAGCAGTTTGGCATGGTGCTGCAGGACGCCTGGCTGTTCGACGGCACGATTGCCGAAAACATCGCCTACGGCTGCCCCGAGGCAACGCGCGATGAGATCGTGGCTGCCGCCCGCGCCGCGCAGGTCGACTTCTTTGTGCGCACCATGCCGCAGGGCTACGACACGCGCGTGGCCAATGATGCCGAAAGCATCAGCCAGGGCCAGCGTCAGCTGCTGACCATTGCGCGCGTGCTGCTCAACAACCCGGCGATTCTCATTCTGGATGAGGCGACCTCAAGCGTGGATACGCGCACCGAGCTTGCCATCGGCCGTGCCATGGACGCGCTCATGCATGGGCGCACAAGCTTTGTGATCGCGCATCGCCTGTCGACGATCGTGGACGCCGACCTGATCTTGGTCATGGATCACGGCAACATTATCGAGCAAGGCACGCATAAGGAACTGCTGGCTGCCGAGGGTGCTTACGCCGACCTCTATCTGAGTCAGTTCGCATAATGTGACAAAGGGACAGTCCCGCATGTCACATCAAAAAGAAAGGCGCGCCGGGGATGGATTCCCTGGCGAGCCTTTTGCGTCGGTGCCGATGTTGTTTTGTGCCGCTCGCGTTCCTAGCGCTCGTCCACGAGCTTGGCGACGAGGGCCTTGAGCTCGGCCACCTCTCGCTCGAGTTCTTTGACGCGGCGGGCATTCTCGGTGATACCCTGGCGGTTGAGGGCGGACTGCTCGGCGGCGTCATCGGGCATGTACTCGCGATGCTGCTTGGCGTCGAAACTCTCCTCGAACACACGGCAGCCGTTGCGCTTGATGATGCGTCCCGGCACGCCCACGACGGTGCAGTTGTCGGGCACGTCCTTGACGACAACCGAGTTGCCGCCGATTTTGACGTTGTTGCCGATGCGGATGTTGCCGAGCACCTTGGCGCCCGTGCCCACGGTGACGTTATCGCCGAGCGTTGGGTGGCGTTTGCCGGTCTCGTTGCCGGTACCGCCGAGCGTGACGCCCTGGTAGAGCACGCAGTTGTCGCCCACGATGGTGGTCTCGCCGATGACGACGCCCATGGCATGGTCGATAAAGAAGTGCTTGCCGATCTGTGCGGCGGGATGAATCTCGACGCCGGTGATGTGGCGGGTGATTTGCGAGAGCACGCGGGCGAGCGAGCGATGACCGTGCTCCCAGAGCCAGTGCTCGGGTACGTGGTTCCACTTGGCATGCAGGCCAGGGTAGGAAAGGAAAATGACCAGACCGTTTTGCGCGGCGGGGTCCTGCGCTTGGACGGTCTTGATGTCCTCGCGAATGGTATTGATAAAGCTCACCGGCCGCCCTCCCTTAGCGCCATGGCAATGCGATTCAATAAAGTATAGCGATTCGCTAGGGATTAGGTAGAACAATCTTGGCAGCTTTGCACGACAGGTGTCAGTTATGCAAACTTGCTGGTAATGGAGTCATGCTTTTGTGGGGTTGCGCACGAGGGGGCGCCGCAACCGTATACTGGTCAACTTGGACGTATCCGCGCCCACAACTGAGAGGTTTTACTTCATGGGTTTCATCAATTTTATCGCCGAGCTGCTTAAGGACCCGCGCACCGCGATCGCCAGCTGGATCGCCGCCGGCCCGCTTATGGCCTACGGCTGCGTGTTCCTGATCATCTTTATCGAGACGGGCGTGGTGTTCTTCCCGTTCCTTCCCGGTGATTCGCTGCTGTTCGCCTCGGGTTTCTTCGCCCACAACGGCGGCTTTAACATTGTGGCGCTTCTGGCCACCGCATGGGCCGCTGCCATTTTGGGCGATCAGTGCAACTTTATGATCGGCCATTTCTTTGGCAAAAAGATCATTGCCTCGGGCAAGGTCAAGGCCATGACGCCCGAGCGCATCAAAAAGTCCGAGGACTTCTTGGACAAGTGGGGCCACCTGGCCATCTTCCTGGGCCGCTTCTTTCCGTTTATCCGCACCTTTGTGCCCTTCATCGCTGGCATGGGCGGCATGCACTGGCGCAACTTTGTCATCTTTAACGTGCTGGGCGGCATTACCTGGTCGACGGTCTTTACGCTGCTGGGCTACTTCTTTGGCGGCATTCCCTTTGTGCAGGAGCACTTTGAGCTGCTAATCGTTGGCATCGTTGCCGTGTCGATTATCCCGACCGTGGTCGGTCTGGTTAAGGCTAAGCTGGGCAAAAAGAACGCTTAGCTCGAGCCAGCGCGCAAACCGTGCAGTTGAGGCCCGTCACCGCTTACGGTGGCGGGCCTTTTTGCTTCGGTCAAATGAAAATACTTTAGTTAGTTAAAGAAAAACGTTTTATCCGATGCGTGTGCGGAGTACAATCTCGTGCATGCGAATCGACGTGCCATCGGCTTTGATGCTGTCCGCGTGTCCCGTCCGGCTCTACGCTCCGGGCGTGCGATGTTGCGACGCGGTCGGCCCCGGTCCTTGCGTGCGGGTTCGCGAGTATGCAACTGTGTATGTAAGGAGCGACATATGACTGTCGAGAAGAAGGATATCGATTGGGGTAGCCTCGGCTTTGGCTACATGAAGACCGATTACAGCTACGAGGCTCATTGGAAGGATGGCGAGTGGGACGAGGGCGGCCTGACTACCGACCACACCCTGCATGTCTCCGAGTGCGGCGGCATCTTCCATTACTGCCAGGAGGTCTTTGAGGGCCTGAAGGCCTACACCGCCGAGGACGGTAGCATCGTCTGCTTCCGTCCCGACATGAACGCCGAGCGTATGTACAACTCTGCGCAGCGCCTCGAGATGCCCCCGTTCCCCAAGGACAAGTTCGTCGAGGCTGTCAAGCAGGTCGTTTCTGCAAACGCCGCCTGGGTTCCGCCCTTCGGTTCCGGTGCGACCCTGTACGTGCGTCCGTTTATGATCGGCTCCGGTGACGTGATTGGCGTGGCTCCCGCTCCTGAGTACACGTTCCGCATTCTCGTGACCCCGGTCGGTCCGTACTTTAAGGGTGGCCTTAAGCCCGTTAAGCTGCGCGTTTCCGAGTACGACCGTGCCGCACCGCACGGCACCGGCAATATCAAGGCCGGCCTGAACTACGCCATGTCCCTCAAGCCCACGATGGAGGCCCATCGCGAGGGCTATGCCGAGAACCTGTATCTCGACTCCGAGTCCCGCACCTATGTCGAGGAGACCGGCGGCGCCAACGTCCTGTTCGTGAAGGAGGACGGTACGCTCGTCGTTCCGCAATCGCACACCGACTCCATCCTGCCCTCTATCACCCGTCGTTCGCTCGTTCAGGTCGCTCAGGACCTGGGCATGACCGTCGATCAGCGTCCCGTCGAGTGGGCCGAGGTCAAGGCCGGTACCTTTGTCGAGTGCGGCCTGTGCGGCACCGCTGCCGTCATCTCCCCGGTTGGCGAGATCGACAACAAGGTTTACGGCGCCGACGAGACCGTGACCTTCCCGGCTGGCTACACCGAGATCGGCCCTGTGATGAAGAAGCTCCGCGAGACCCTGACTGGCATCCAGTCCGGTGCTGTCGAGGACAAGCACAACTGGGTTTACACCGTCGCGTAATTTGTCTTACCTATCCGGGCAGAGAGCAAGTTCCCTCCCGGCGCGTCCTCGGACATGCAAGAAGCCCCTCGCTGCGCACTTCGTGCGGCGAGGGCTTCTTGCATCCTGCGGAGTGCGCCGGAAAGGAGGGTCGCCCTTTTGTTTTGCTTCGCGCCATGTGGGGGCGGTGGCGACGTGCATTTTTGCGAGTATTCTGCAATCGAAGGCCCCTGCATACCGACCTCGGGCAAAAAATCGGGATTTCTCGATGTTTTCTACGGATGATGGGCGGGGTTATGGGCTGACAGCGTTTGATTTGCAGGGATATTCGCGGTCTTTGGCATTTATCGTGGCGCCCGAAGCTCTTGGTTATGTTGAATACTCCTAAAAATGCACGGCGCTTAGAGGGGGACCTTCGCGAAAAAGGAAACCGCCCCGTCGAAGTATGCATTCGACGGGGCGGTTTATGCATTTGGCCGATTAAGGATGCGCTGCCAAACTACTAGAACTTGACGGTCGGGGCCTGGCGGGCTGCTTCGGCGGCCTCGAAGCCCTGGCGCTCCTTAAACTGGAAGATGCCGGCAAAGATGACAGCCGGGAACGTCTGAATGGCGTTGTTGTAGCTGAGCACGCAGTCGTTGTAGCTCTGGCGTGCATAGCTAATCTTGTTCTCGGTATCCTCGAGCGATGCCTGCAGCTGCGTAAAGTTGGTGTTTGCCTTAAGATCGGGATAGGCCTCGGCCACGGCGAAGAGCTGGCGCAGCGCACCGGTCAGCACGTTGTCGGCTTCCATCTTGGCCTCGGGCGTGGTGGCCTTGACGGCGGTGTTACGCGCGCTGATCACGGCGGAGAGCGTCTCCTGCTCGTGCTTGGCGTAGCCCTTGACGGTCTCGACCAGGTTGGGGATCAGGTCGTTGCGGCGCTGCAGCTGCGTATCGATGTTCTGCCAGGCGTTATCGATGCGGTTACGCTTGGTGACCATGTTGTTGTAGATGCCGGCGATGGCGCAGACAATCACAATGACAACAACGATGCCGATGATGACGGTAATCATGATGTCTCCGTTTCGAATGGCCGCGGCGGCATGCGCCAGCTGCCGTTGGTATAACGCTACTAGTATACCCACAACGTTTTGCCGTGCCGCACTTTCCGGCAAGCGTTATGTTTTCGGCGGGGTCGGTACCGGGGCAAAGCGCGCGAGGTACAGGTGTAAGATATGCGACAGATTGACGAGTGTTGTCTTTGCCCTGAGGATGGCGATACCAGTGGACCTTCGCATTAAGAAAACCTACCGCGCCCTGTTCGATGCCTTCACCGAGCTTCTCGAGGAGCATCGTTTTGAGGACCTGACGGTTGCCATGCTGTGCGACCGCGCCATGATTCGCCGCACGACGTTCTACAAGCATTTTCGCGACAAGAACGATTACTTTGCCTTTTATATCGATGAGCTTATGTCGGGCTTGCCGCAAAAACAGCCCGATGAGGCCGGCGCGGTATCTGCCGAGGACGTGCGCGCGCTTCGACACGCGATTTTGGACGATGCCATGGATTTGATTCTGACGCACGAGCGGCTCATGGATAACATTTTGGCAAGCAGCATGTCGGGCATGTTGACCAACGTTATTTGCGACCGCATTGCTCGCTCCATCCGCGAGCGTGTGATGAACGTGCTTGCCGAGGATGCCCTGGCCCCCGTGTCACTCGTGACGACGTCTGAGTTTGTCGCCGGCGGTATTATTCGACTTTTCACGATATGGTGGGAATCGGGCCACGATCTGGAGCGTCGACCTGAGATAGCCGACGTTGTCGATGCGCTGTTCGAGCGGACCATGACACCGGTGCATCACTAAAAGTGGCGGAGAGAGGGGGATTCGAACCCCCGGAACGCTCTCGCGCTCAACGGTTTTCAAGACCGCCGCATTCAACCGCTCTGCCATCTCTCCGTGAGTCGTAATGATAGCATCGTTTTGAATTTGCAACAGGGAAGGCGAACGATGACGATCACCGAAATCGACGAGAAGTTCATGCGCGAGGCGCTGGCGGAGGCGCGAGCCGCCGCGTCGGTGGGCGAGGTGCCCATCGGAGCCGTGGTGGTGCGCGCGGGCGAGATTGTCGCGCGGGCGCATAATCGTCGCGAGCTCGACCAGGATCCTTCGGCTCATGCCGAGTTCGCGGCCCTGTGCGCTGCCGCCCAGGCGCTTGGCCGCTGGCGCCTTTCCGATTGCACGGTTTACGTGACGCTCGAGCCATGCTGCATGTGTGCGGGCCTTATGGTCAACGCGCGCGTGGGGCGCTGCGTGTATGGCGCGGCTGATGCCAAGGCGGGCGCGTTGGGTTCGCTGTATGACCTGAATGCCGATTCGCGCCTGAATCATCGGTTTAACGTTAATGCCGGCGTGCTGGCGGATGAATGCCGCGAGCTGCTGAGTAGCTATTTTGGCGGTCTGCGCGGAGCGGGCGGCGCTGGTTGCGGTTGTGGGGCCGATCTTGGGGCACATACCGCTCATGCCGAGGCGCTCGCGTGTGCCGAAGAGGATGCTGGCGCAGCGGTTGACTTTGGCCCCGTGCAGCGCCGGCCCCGCCGCGTGCTGCTGGCGATTGATTCCTTTAAGGGCAGCGTTTCGAGCGCGCAGGCGGAGAAAGCCGTTGCCGAAGGCGTGCGCCGTGTGTGGCCCGATGCCGAGCTGGGCGCTTTGCCGCTGGCAGATGGTGGCGAGGGAACGCTCGACGCCATCGCCGCGCGCGGTGGCGAGCTCTCGACCTGTGAGGCTGCAGGCCCCTTGGGCGACCGCGTGTCTGCCCGGATGCTGGTGGACGGCGAGCACGAGTCGGCTGTAATTGAGATGGCCGAGGCGGCGGGTATTGGGTATTCGTCCTGCACGGAGTCGGCGGCGTTGGCGGCCACAACTTATGGCGTGGGCGAACTGATGCTTCGTGCGGTTCGCGCGGGTGCAAAGACGATCTATATTGGTTTGGGCGGCAGCGCCACCAACGACGGTGGCGCCGGCATGCTGCAGGCGCTGGGCGCCCGCCTTGTCGATGAGCGTGGCCGCAATATCGCCCCCGGTCTCGCGGGCCTTGAACACGTGACGAGTATCGATTTGGTACCGACGCTTCGGGCACTGAGCGGCGCGCACGTTGTCGTGCTGTCCGATGTCGAGAATCCGCTCGTGGGGCGTCGAGGCGCACTGGCGGTGTTTGGCGGGCAGAAGGGCCTGCCGACGGATGATGCCGAGGCGCTGCGCAGGTACGACAGCTGGATGGTCGGCTATGGTCGCCTGCTCGATGCGGCGATTACCGGGGCGCGGGCCCAGGGGCTATTGCGTGCGCCCGAGGGCGCGCGGACATTTGGCTCGGTGCTCGGTGTGCCCGGTGCCGGCGCCGCCGGCGGCCTGGGCGCCGCGTTGCTAGCGCTCGGTGCGGAGCTGCGTTCGGGCGTGGAGACGGTGCTCGATCTGATTGGGTTTGACGAGTGCGTGCGCGATGCCGACCTGGTCATAACGGGCGAGGGCAATATGGACGAGCAATCCGCTGCCGGCAAGGCACCGGTGGGCGTGGCTCGTCGTGCGAAGCGATATGGCAAGCCGGTTGTTGCCGTCGTGGGCGGTCGTGCCGACAACCTGGATGCGGTGTATGGGCAGGGTGTCGACTTAGTTCTGCCGGTCTGTCGCAGACCCATGCCCCTTGACCAAGCGCTCGACCCCCAGGAAGCCACAACCAACCTCATCTGCGCCGGTGAAGCCGCCGCCCGATCCTACGACCTCGCCCGCCTCTAAATCCCAACTCCCTATAAGTTGCGGTGGAATAGTTCCTGTTTGGCGGCTCAGGCGGCAAAAACAGGAACTATTCCACCGCAACTCAAAAGTGGTCTTTTGGCCCTGTCCCAAATTAGCTACCTTGCCCCATCGGGCGGGAGCGGGTAAGATATACCGAGCGCCTAGCGCGTTCGATGGGTTCGGATGACGACATGTTCCGAATCTGGTCAGGTCCGGAAGGAAGCAGCCATAAGGAGCCTCTGTCGGGCATCCGAATCCATCGAGCGCACGGGCGCTTTTTGGTGCCGCGATGTGGTCCCGGTGCCGGCGGACTGTTTGGTGTCTCGCTGGTCCTCGGCTTTGCCTGCGGAATCGCTCGACTACCAAACAGCCCGCCGGCACCGGGACCACATCGTCCAAAATGCGCCCGTAGAGGCGCGTTAATCTGAACAATTAATCCCTTGTCTAGTGCTGCTCGTTGGCTTTGCCAAAACATGTTCGGGTGCTTTGTCTCTGTGCCTAGTTTCCTGATTGTTTCGGGGGCTTGTTCTGTGACGAGTTGATTTCATATCTCCAGGGCTCTCCGTACTATCATGAATCAGATTGAAGAGAGATGATGATAAGGAGCGCCTATACATGATTGAGCTGCTCAGGCGTTTTGGTGGTAAGTTTCGCCGGTATATGGTGATTGGTCCTGCGTGCAAGCTGATCGAAGTGATCTTTGACCTGCTGACGCCGCTGGTGATTGCCCAGATGATCGATAAGGGCATTGGCTCGCACGACGTGAACGCCGTTATCCACTACGGCATGGTACTTGGCGCCATGGCTGTGATCGGCATCTCGTTTACGCTCGTCTGCCAAAAGATGGCGGCGCTGACTTCGCAGGGCATGGGTACCGACATTCGCAGTGCACTCTACCAGCACATCAACGAACTGAGCTATGTCGAACTCGATCGCTTTGGCACGCCGTCGCTCATCACGCGCATTACCAACGATGTCAACCAGGTGCAGCTCGCTGTGGCGCTGGGCGTGCGCATGCTTATCCGCTGGCCCTTCTTGGCGGTGGGTTCTATGTGCGCGGCCCTTGCCATCGACCTTAAGCTCGGCATCATCTTTTTGATTTGCACACCCGCCATCGGCTTGGTGTTTTGGTTTGTCATGGCGCGCTGCATTCCGTACTACAAGCAGCTGCAGGCAAAGCTCGACCGCATCGCGCTTGTCTGCCGCGAGGGGCTTTCGGGTGCCCGTGTGGTCCGCGCGTTTGTGCGCGAAGACCACGAGCGCGAGCGTTTTGCTCGTGCGGCCGACGACCAGGCGCATGTCGCCATCGCGGTGGGTAAGCTCTCGTCGGTCCTTAACCCCGTCACGTTTTTGGTGATGAATCTGGGCGTGTGCGCCATCCTGTGGGTGGGCGGCATCCAGGTCAACGTGGGTGAGCTTACGCAGGGCCAGGTCATGGCGTTTGTGAACTACATGACGCAGACCCTCACCTCCATCGTCTACGTGGCCAACCTGGTCGTTGTCTTTACCAAGGCGAGCGCCAGCGCGTCGCGCATCAACGAGGTGCTCAATTGCGAGCCGAGCATCACCGACGAGGGCAACCAGCCGGTCGCGCTGCCTGAGCCGAGCGACCTGGCGGGTGGCGCTGTTCCGGTCCCTGCGCTGAGCTTTGACCATGCGAGCTTTTCGTTTGGCGCGGGCGCGGCAAATGCCGTGAGCGATGTGACCCTGGAGCTGCCGCTGGGCAAAACGCTCGGCATTATCGGCGGCACGGGCAGCGGCAAGTCCACACTCGTCTCGCTTATCCCGCGCCTGTACGATGTGAGCACCGGCCGCGTGAGCGTGATGGGCGCCGACGTGCACACCTGGCCGCTCGACCAGCTGCGCCGTGTGGTCGCGACCGTTCCGCAGCGCGCTTCGCTGGTGAGCGGCACAATCCGCAGCAACCTGACCTGGCGCGACGAGGCAGCAACCGACGAGGAGCTCTGGGCGGCGCTCGATATGGCGCAGGCCAGCGAGTTCGTGCGCGACAAGCCCCAGGGCTTAGATGCTCCGGTCGAGGCGGGCGGCAAGAACTTTAGCGGTGGCCAACGTCAGCGTCTGACTATCGCGCGCGCCTTGGTAGGTTCGCCTCAGATATTGATCATGGACGATTCCGCCTCGGCGCTCGACTTTAAGACCGACGCGGCACTCCGCCATGCCATTCGCAAACGAAGCATGCGCGGTGCCGCCGAGGGCGCGCTGCCGCTGACCACGGTGATTGTGAGCCAACGCGTCTCGACCGTTCGCGATGTCGACATAATCTGCGTACTCGACCACGGCTCGGTTGCGGGCCTGGGAACGCACGATGAGCTGTACGCGACCTGCCAGCTCTATCGCGAGATTTGCCAGTCGCAGCTTCGCCGCGAGGAGCTCGAGGGTCAGCAGGGGAGCGCGGTGCCCGCGCCCGCCCCGACTGCCCCTGCGCCTACTTGCTCAAAGGAGAGTTGCTAGATGAACCCGTATACTTCTTCCGGTTCGGTCGCCACGATGACGGCCAACGTGTCCGGCAACGATAGTCTCAACGACCTGGGAGACGGTCCCCGCCAGCCCGGCGACCCCGAGCGCTATCCCGCCGGTGCGGTGACCCGCCGCCTGCTGGGCTATGTTCGCCCGCACCGCGTCTCGTTTGCGACATCGTTTTTGAGTGCCGCCGTCTCGGTGATACTGCAGCTCTACACGCCCATCCTCATTGGCGAGGGCATCGACCTTATCGTCACCGCCGGGCAGGTGGACTTTGACGTGCTGCTGCCGCTCGTTACCAAGCTCGCGATTGTCGTGGTGGGCGCGGCGGCCTTCCAGTGGCTGCAGGGCTATTGCGTCAACCGCCTGTCCTACGAGACGGTGCGCGACATGCGCGTGGAGGCGAGCAACAAGCTCAGCCGCATGCCGCTCAGCTTTATCGACAGCCATGCCCACGGCGACCTTATGAGCCGCGTGGTCAACGACGTCGATCAGGTGGGCGATGGCCTGCTGCAGGGCTTTACCCAGCTATTCACCGGCGTTATCACCATCGTTGGCACGCTCGCGTTTATGCTCTCCATTAACCTGACCATGACGCTCGTGGTGGTGCTCGTCACGCCGCTTTCCATCTTTGCGGCCGGTGCCATCGCCAAGCTCTCCAACAAGAGCTTCACTGCCCAGCAGCGCATCCAGGGTCTGCTCGGGGGCCATATCGAGGAGTATGTGGGCGAGCAAAAGCTTGTGGATGCGTTTGCCTACGGCCCGCACGCTCAGCAGCGCTTCGATGCCCTCAACGCCGAGCTCTATACGGCGGGCGAGCGCGCACAGTTTATGGGTTCGCTCTCTAACCCCGGCACGCGCTTTATCAACAACATCATCTACGCCGTGGTGGCCGTGATTGGCTGCATTGGCGTGATTGCGGGCGTGCCCGCGGCACTTACGGTGGGCGGCGTGCAGATCTTCCTGTCCTACGCCAACCAGTACACTAAGCCGTTCAACGAGGTCACGAACGTCATCACGCAGATCCAAACCGCGTATGCCTCGGCGCGTCGTATGTTTGCGCTGCTCGACGCGCGCGAGCAGGAGCCCGATGTCGAGGATGCCGTGGAACTCACGGCCCCGAAGGGCGAGGTCGCCTTTGAGCATGTGGGCTTTAGCTATGTGCCCGACCGCAAGCTGCTGCAGGACATCTGCATCGATGCTAAGCCCGGCATGCGGTTTGCCCTGGTCGGTCCCACGGGCTGCGGCAAGACGACGCTCATCAACCTGCTGCTGCGCTTTTACGATATCGATGCCGGCAGTATTGCTGTCGACGGCCGCTCTTCGCGCGACTACACGCGCGCGAGCCTGCGCCGCGCCTTTGGCATGGTGTTGCAGGACACCTGGCTGTTCGAGGGCACGGTGGCCCAGAACATTGCCTACGGTTGCCCCGACGCCACGCGCGAGCAGATTATCGAGGCGGCCAAGCGCGCGCATGCGCACAAGTTTATCGTGCAGCTGCCGCAGGGCTACGACACGGTGATCGGCGAGGACGGCGGCACGTTTAGCCAGGGTCAAAAACAGCTGCTGTGCATCGCACGCGTTATGCTCACTGACCCGGCTATCTTGCTGTTGGACGAGGCGACCTCGAGCATCGATACCCGCACCGAGCTGCAGGTGCAAGCGGCATTCGACGAGCTCATGGCCGGCCGCACGAGCTTTGTCGTGGCGCACCGCCTGTCGACGATTCGGAACGCCGACTGCATCCTGGTGATGCGCGACGGCGAGATTATCGAGCGCGGCACGCATGACGAGCTGCTGGCGGCAGACGGCTTCTATGCCGAGCTCTACCGCAGCCAGTTTGCCCAGTGAGAGCGGCCGATTAGCGGCAGATGGTTTACATCTGCGTCGTTAGTACTAAGATATGCTTCTAACAAATTGCATTAATGGCTCGAGTTTCGGGGGAAACGAGGCAACGTGACTATGACATGCTCTATGGTGGTCAACAGCAAGAGCGGTAATACCAGGATGGTTTCGGGCGCGATTAAGCGCGCGCTGCAGGCCGCGGGCGTCGAGTTTATTCACGCCGCCGCACTGAGCGATGATGCCGATTCTGAGCAGGTTGCGAGCGAGGCCCAGGGTGCCTGCGCGGCCGATACGGTGCTTGTCGGTTTTTGGTGCGACAAGGGCACCTGCTCGCCTTCGGTTGCGACGCTGCTCTCTGCCCTGCACGGCAAGCGCGTCTTTCTGTTTGGTACCTGCGGCTTTGGTGCCAGCGAGGACTACTTTAGGCAGATTATCGACCGCGTGTCGTCCAATTTGGCCGAGGATGCCGAGCTTGTGGGCTGGGCGATGTGCCAGGGCAAGATGGGCCCCGCGGTCAAGCAGCGTTACGAGGCCATGCTCGAGCAAGATCCCGACAATGCCCGCTTTAAGATGCTGCTCGACAACTGGGTCGCCGCAAAGGATCATCCCACCAAGGAAGACCTGGACAACATGGCGGCGGCCGCTAAGAAGGCCGTGCTGGGCGAGTAACCCACTGCTCGCGGTGTCGAGCGCGCAAAATGACACAGAAGTGAAGGCCTCGAAATTCTCGAGGCCTTTTTCTTGACAGTCGACTGTGCCGTGGCAATATGAACATAGTTCACATTGGAGGTGAGGGCATGAATAACACAGCGACGTCTAAGGAGGAAATCCTGAAGACGAGCCGTAAGCTCATCCAGGAAAACGGCTGGACCGGCGTCAACATTCGCTCGGTGGCGGCGGCGTGCGGCGTGTCGGTCGGATGCATCTACAACTACTTTGATTCTAAGACAGCGCTGGTGGGCGCGACCGTGGCAAGCGTCTGGGGCGACATTTTCCATCATCCGGACGATGAGTCGGTTTTGGATGACACGGTCTCCTGCATTCGCTGGATGTATCGCCAGATAGAGTACGGTAGCCAAACGTATCCGGGCTTCTTTACGCACCATTCGCTGGGATTCATGCAGCAAGACACCGCGGATGGCAAGCGTCAAATGCATCATGCCTGGCAGCATATCCTCGACCAGCTCTGTGTGGTGCTCAAGCGCGATTCACGGGTGCGCTCAGATGCCTTCACCGATCAGTTTTCGGCCGAGCAATTTGCCGAGGTCCTGTTCTCGCTCATGCTCTCTGCCGTGATCCGACAGGATTTTGATCCGAGCGCCGTGCTCGAGATCACGCGTCGAACCCTTTACTAAACGGTCCCCGCGCAAGGCGGGGATTTTTACGGTTAGAAAATGAACGCCGTTCATGTTAAGGAGATGGTGCTCGGCGCCAGGAAGCCAACCCGTTCTTTTGCAACCATTCTTTTAGGGAGACACACATGCGTGCTTTGTTCGAAACGTTGTTTGACATCGTGTATTTGGTGACGGTCATCACCGTCGGTATCCGTATGATTCGCGGCAGCAAAGGCAAACGCCAGTTCCAGCTGTTTGGCTGGATGGCGGTCGTTTTGGGCGCCGGTGATTCGTTCCACCTGGTCCCTCGCGCGCTGGCACTTTGCACGACGGGCTTTGACGCTTATGCTGTACAGCTGGGACTGGGCAAGTGGATCACCTCGATTACCATGACCATCTTTTACGTGCTGCTCTACTACGTGTGGCGCGAGCGCTATCAGGTCAAGAATCACGTCGCGACGACCGCGGCGATCTTTGCCCTTGCCGCCATGCGCGTCGCGCTGTGCATGCTGCCGCAGAACCAGTGGCTTACCAACCAGACGCCGCTCGCGTGGGGCATCCTGCGCAACATTCCGTTTGCCATCATGGGCCTGATGGTCATCGTGCAGTTCTATCGCAGTGCGAAGCAGGACAACGACGAGGCCTTCCGCTGGATGTGGCTCACCATCGTGTTGAGCTTTGGTTTCTATATCCCCGTGGTCCTGTGGGCCGAGGCCATCCCTGCCATTGGCATGCTCATGATCCCGAAGACCTGCGCGTACGTCTGGACCGTGCTGATCGGCTACAACGCCATGAAGGCGGAGTGCTAGGTCCATCTTCTAAATGCAACGCCCTCCCGGGTGGCGGGCACGAAGTTCCCTGCTCTACAGTCCTGCGCAAGACGGAAGCCACATTAAGTGGCTTCCTTTGCGTGCGGAACTCGCGATGAACTTCGTGCCCGCCACCCGGGAGGGCGCCCCTTTATTGATGGAAGGCCTAATAAGCTGATAATTCCATGCCCCAATGTGTTCAGAGTGGGACGGGCTTTCCGGATGGGCGGGGTTTCGGAAAGTGCGTTCCGGAATTTGCCTTTGGAATGGGACGCGGTTTCCCGTTGAGGGTCTTGGCGGAAACTGTGTCCCGGAATTTGGCTTTGGAATGGGATGTGGTTTCCCGTTGAGCCTCTGACGGAAAGTGCATCCCGGAATCAGGTCGGAGAATGGGATGCAGTTTCCGGATGGGGTCTCCGCGGAAAGCGTGTCCCGGAATCGGGGCTCAGGGTGGGATGCGGTTTCCCGATGGGGCTGTAGGCGGAAACTGCATCCCGATCTATGCGGGAATTCTGGGATGGGTTTTCCTGGGTGGACGGGATGTTGACGCGCCTATTGGGGTTGATTTTGTACCGTTTGGAAAAATGAGACACGCCGTTCGCAAAAATGAGACACGTGGAACTGCGCGTTTTGTGTAGCATTCAAGGGAATGAGCCGCTCCACTCGAATAAAGCGAGGTCCCTCATGTACGTTCCACACCCCCGTATCCGTAGGCTGTCGAAAATCCCGCTTGTTGGGACGGCGGCGCTTGCTGCGTTGATCGCCACGAGCGTCGCCTGCTTCACGGCCACGCCCCAGGTTGCCCAGGCGGCAGACGCGCCCGCAATCACCGATATGACCGAGCAGGATTATCAAGCCCTGGGTCTGGGCACGAGCGAGGACATTCCGGCCGATACCGTTGGCCCCTATTCCACTGATACCCCCACGACGTTTGCCACGCGCAGCGAGGTCTATATGGCAGCTAACGGTAGCCATGGCAATCGCTACACTCTGCGCGACAAGCTCGAGAACGTCGAGCGCGGTGACATTGGCGGCAGCAGCAAACTCACCGATGGCTATGGAAGTGTGTGGGGCGCCGCAAAGTTCTGGCAAAACGTCAACAACTTCGATACGAACAGCGATCTCTACAAGCATAGCGACTACGGTGGCGGCACCTGGTCGTACCTAAGCAACAATGAGTCCTCAACAGTACTCGCCAACGACAACAACGGTTTCTCGGGCATTCACGCCACGAGTGTTGAGTTCTGCAGCGACGCCAGCACGGGCAAAAAGAGCCGCGTTGCCGAGCTCCGTGCCTACGGCGACAGTTCCTCCACGACGATTGACGGCAAGTCATACGCCGGAAAGGTTGAGCTGGTCCTCTACTCGTTTAGCAACGGGCGTACGCGCACTCTCGACACACACCTGCCGGTGACGGTCAACACTAATATGATGT
The DNA here is from genome assembly GCA_019414245.1 of Collinsella sp. Taxonomy (GTDB): domain Bacteria; phylum Actinomycetota; class Coriobacteriia; order Coriobacteriales; family Coriobacteriaceae; genus Collinsella. The sequence goes on from DXMK01000005.1 coordinate 54,416, forward strand.
ACGAAGGCCGTTTTAAGTACCTGGATGCCGGTTACCTGCAAGAGCACGACGCCGTCTTTGATGTCGAGGCGGGCGATGTCGATGGCGACGGCGTCGACGAGCTTTTTGTCTACGCGGGCTGCTATGTCGACGAGAACGGCGTGCGCAAGGCTGTAGTCGACATGTATGACTTGGAGGGCGGCAACTGGAAGCAAAGCGTCGTCAAGATCGATGCCGGTAACGCCGCGGACTACACCACGCACAACAAGGGCGGGAACGACTCCTGGACGCAGCTTCAGTCAGCTCCTGTCGTTTCGCTAGCGGCCGGCGACCTCGATCGCGATTTTTGCGATGACCTCGCCATCGTGGTCTCGGCACCCTACGGCAAGAAGAATATTGATAAGTCGACGCATTGCGAGCTGTTTTCGTGGGATGCATCCAAGGGTGCGCTCGTCCATGTCGATGCTCTGGGCGACGCGGGCGCAATCTCCCTCTCCGCGAACGGCAAGACCATGGTCGCTGCGAATGCGACGTTCGGCACGTTTGCCGCCTACGATGAAGAAGGAAAGAAGACGGGTGAAACCGTCACGGGCCTTATTCTTGCGGGCTATGACTGGCAACGCAGCGCTTTTGATTACGGCGCTTCTGACGGCAGCAAGGGGCTGTACGGCGCGCTGTACCGCTACGCGTATTTTGACTCGGAGTCTGGCGAGTTCAAGCTTTCCGATTGCAAGGAATACAGAGACGGGCTCCTCGCCTCCTATGGGCTGATGCATGTGCCCAACAGAGCATGGAAGGATAGCGCTCAGGATAAGCGCTATCCGTGCACCTTGGCGCCTATTGCCCTTGCCACTGCCAATCTTGACGGCCTGTCCGAGCAGCTGGCGGTCGACGAGGTGCTCGTGGGCGGCGATGTGTTCCGCGACTTTGCCTGCAGCACGGCACAGAGCGGGGCTCAGGGCTTGGGGTCCATGGTCGGAACCATGAGCATGAGCGGTCAGCAATACAACAGCAGCAACAAGCATGACCACAAGGGTATAGAGCAGGTGTGGATCAGCGACGTCAAGGCGGGCAGCGTCTCGGGTTCGGACCGCTATAACGAGAGCTTTATCGCCGTGGTGGGCAAGCACCGCGACGAGGACCTGCGCAAGAACGATGACTACTATTGGATGACCGCCTCGCATTTTTCGCTCGACGAGAACGGAAAGGTGCGCCGCGGCGAGGAGCAGGTGATTAGCGAGAGCAACCGTCGCGGCACTACCTACGGCACATTTATCTCGCTCGCGCTGCCCGATGTCGACAACGACAGCGTCAAGATCACGTACAAGGACCGCTACAAGGTCTATACCAACCCGCGCGTGCTTGCCGTGCTGCAGGATGCGCCCTATGTGGAGGATCTGGAGCAGGCATACGGCTATCTGGTGTTGGGCGGCACGTCATACGGAGAGGAAAAGGGCACGGGGACATCCCAGGGCTATACCATTGGCGCCGAGTTGGGCGTTGCCGTCGAGGTGCAGACCGGTCCGCCCCTGGTCGCGATGAATGCTTCAGTCGATTTTGCCGCCGAGGGATGCTATGACTACCGGAGCGAGCGCACGGTCAGCGCAAGCGTAAGCTATGAGTCGCATGCCGGCGAGGGTGACAAGGCCGTGCTCTACACGATTCCGATGGTCTATTACGAGTATGAGATCGAAAATGAGGAAACTGGTGGCAAGGGCGTGATGGCGGCGCCCGTGTCGCTCGGCGCGCAGACCTCGGTCGTTAATGTCGAGGCCTATGACCGCATTGCCAAACAGCACAATATGACGCCGCTCAGCTACTTTTTGACCAACCGGTCGGGAGAACCCGGAACCTATCAAACGACGCTCAACGGCGAGACTCCCGTTGGGGATTCCTTTGGTCTGGGCAAGCCTGGCGTAACGCGCGCCTACACGCACGATGGGTTTAACGGCGCCGCCGCGCAGTCGGGGGCGAGCATTGAGCAGACCATCGAAGTCGAGGAGGGCAAGGAGCAGGAGCTCGAGCTCGGCTTGACGCTGAACGGCAGCGTTGTCATGGGCGCGAAGCTCGCAAAGCACGAGTTGTTTGGCGGCCTGTGCTTTGGTGCCAACGCCGGCTTTACTACGGGTAACTCCTCGAGTGAATCGACCGAATACGGCGGCACCGTCGACAACCTGCCCGAGGCCGCGCAGGGCAAGTACGGTTTTGTGTGGCGTCTGGGCGTCAACGCGGTGGATGTCGACAAGTTCGAGGCAGACTCGGGCGACAAGCTCGGCACCAAGGACACCGACCAGTTCTGGATCGTGGGCTATGACGTTAAGGACGTCGAGATGCCCGACGCGCCGGCCGTGACGGGCTTTACGGCAAACGCCGTCGATTCGACCAGCGTTACGTTTAGCTGGGACGATGTACTCGCAAACAAGAGTGGCTTTAGCTACGGCGTGGGCATGCTGCAGAGCAATGCGGCGGATGCGGTCGTCAATAGCTGGAAGATTGCCGACAACACGCAGACCTCGATCAAGTGGGATGGGCTGCAGCCCAATACGGAGTATCGATTCGCCATCGCCGCCGTTAAGAATGGATCCACGACCGAAACAGGTATTCGCTCGGCAATCATCACGGTCAAGACCATGCCCGATGGCATGACGATGACCGTGAGCGGACCTGCGGCGGATGCTGCGGAGTGGTCGGATCTTGGATACGACTCTTCGGTTGAGCGCACGGCGGGAAGCCACCTGACGCTCTCGGCGATTGGCCATGTGAAGCAACTCGGTGCCGACGATAGCGAAACAGGGCTGGCACCGACCTATATGTGGTACCGCAAGGGCCGCGGCGAGACAGAGTTTAAGCTCGTGGGTGCCGATGGCAACCTCGCGGCTGGAACGGCCTCAAAGCTCGAGATTGACCTGACCGCAGACGATGACGGTGCGCAGTATTACTGCCATGTGGGATACAACGACGTGGGCCTCGACACCGGCACGACGCTCGTGAATATCGAGGCCGAGGAGACGGCGCCCACAACGGTGAACGCCACCCCGATCCGCACGCGCCGCCTGTTCTCACAGGCAAGTGCGGGCGCCAAGAAGTTCCTGGACCATACGCTGGTAAACACCGCCGGCCCAACCGATTCCGAAGGCTCAAAGGACCCCGAGACTCCTGAGACCCCGACGAACCCGGACAAGCCCAAGTCCGACAACGGAGCTAAGACCGACACCAAGGTCAAGACTACGACCACAGCGAAGAACCTCGCAAACACCGGCGACCAAACATTCGCCCTAGTCGCCACCGCAGCAGCAGCGGGAGCAACGCTCGTAGTGATAGCCCTCATCATGCTGATCAAGCGCCGCAAGACCCACTAGTAGCCAGTCGAACATATCGACAACCCAAAAACCCGGGTAGCCAAAAACATGAACTGCCTCCCATTTCTTGGACATGAGAAATGGGAGGCTTTCTTTATGCGTGTCGACTTGAGGGTGAAGCACGACATCGAGGCCAGGAAGGCGGCGATCGGGCTCTTCGAGCGAGGCCACGGCTCCGAGTCGGCGGCGAAGGCGCTGTCGGTCCCGCGCGACACCGTGAGACGATGGCTCTACGTATACCGGTCGTTCGGAAGCGAGGTGCTGCTATCCATGGACGGCAAGCAGGCCAGGTACACATACGAGCAGAAGGTCGCCGCCGCCTCTGCCGTGGTCGACGGCGGCATGAGCAAGCGGGACGCCATGGAGGCGTTCGGGGTCATGTCCCTGGCGCCGCTCAAGAGATGGTGCGCGCTCTACCGCGAGGGCGGCGCCGAGGCGCTCAGGCCCAGGCCCAAGGGCCGGCCGAGCGGTTCCAAGGCGAGGCCGCGCACGCGCGAGCAGGAGCTCGAGGAGCGCTGCCGAAGGCTCGAGACCGAGGTGGCCTACCTAAAAAAATTGCGTGCCCTGGTCGAGAGGGACGGGCTCTGACCAGGGCGAAGGTCGAGGCCGTGGGCGCCCTGCGCGAAGAGGGGCACGGGCTGGGGCGCCTGCTGGAGTGCGCCGGCCTGGCGAGGTCGAGCTACTACTACGCGCTGTCGCACCCGAAGGCCCCCACCAGGCCCGAGCTCTGGGAGGCCGCCGCCGAGATATTCTCGCGCACCGCCAACGGGTGCGGCCACAGGCAGATCGCCATGTGCCTGCGCGCCGAGCGGGGCGTGCGCATAGCCTGCAAGACCGTGCTGAAGATGATGCGCGAGATGGGCATCAGCTGCGGGATCCGCCGCGAGACCGACTACCACAGGTACAACTCGTACAGGGGCAAGGTCGGAAAGACCTTCGAGAACGTCATCGGGCGCGACTTCGCCGCCGACGGGCCGTGGGAGAAGATGGGCACCGACGTCACCGAGTTCAAGCAGCCCTGGGGCAAGGCCTACTTCGCGCCGGTCTACGACTTCGGCAGCAAGGAGATCGTCGCCTGGTCCACGTCGCTGCACCCCAACATGGCTCAGCAGCACGAGCTGCTCGACCAGCTCGTGTCCAGGAAGCCCGAGGGCTCCAGGCCGATCCTGCACTCGGACATGGGCTGGCAGTACCAGCAGGCCGGTTGGTGCAGGCGGCTGGAGGAGGCCGGCGTGGTGCAGAGCATGTCCCGGAAGGGCAACTGCATCGACAACGGCGCGACGGAGCAGGTGTTCGGCCACATCAAGGACGAGTTCTTCCGCGGAAGGACGTGGCCGGACTTCGAGTCCTTCAAGGCGGACCTCGACGACTTCGTGGTCCATTGGAACACGAGGAGGCGCCAGGTTAAACTGAAGGGACTGACCCCGGAGGAGTTCCGGAGACAGTCCCTTGCGGCGTAGTTCTTATTTAAGCCGTCCAAGTTTTGGGGTGCAGTTCAACAGGCCACCCGGGTTTTCTGTTGAGTGGAGACTCCGCAAGCGGAAACTGCATCCCACAATTAGCGCCCGGAACGGGACACATTTTCCGTCAAGCCCTCATCCGGAAAATCCATCCCAGTTTGAGCGCCCAGACCGGGACGCACTTTCCCAAAGGGTCCTCAACGGGAAACTGCGTCCCATAATTAGGCCGAGAAATGGGATGAACTTTCCCAATGAGAGCCAACCGGAAACCACGTCCCAGAATCAGCCCCCAAAGTGGGACGCACTTTCCCAACGAGCCTCAACCGGAAAATACATCCCGGAATCCAGCTGAATAGTGGGACACTCTTTCCCAATCGGGTCCCAAGCGGAAACTGCATCCCATTCCAGACAAGAATTCCGGGACACACTTTCCGCAAACAAAGAAGGCCACATAACGTGGCCTTCAACTTATATATGTTCGGCGATACACCCAAGACAAGCCACGCCCCAACATCAGGGCGTCTGTCCAGGCGGAGGCATATAAGGTTCATCGCGAGTTCCGCACGCAAAGAAGGCCACTTAATGTGGCCTTCGTCTTGCGCAGGACTGTCCGAGCAGGGAACCTTATATGCCTCCGCCTGGACAGACGTTTCAGTTGTGGCTCAGCAGCTAGCAGCTACTTAATCTTGGTCGTACCCGGTGCCAGGTTGGGGTCGGTTTCGTTGGCCTCGGTCTGGAAGTGCTCGGTGTACACGTTCTTGCCGTCGCGGAACATCTCGTAGTACTGCATCTTGGCGTAATCCTCGCGTGCCTTGGTGGCGGCTGCTGCAGCGGCGTCGTCACCGGTGACGTTGGAGGAAAGCGCCCAGCGCAGGCTGGCGTCCTCGTAGCCGACGGAGTTGATGGCGGGCAGCGACTCGCGCAGCGTCATGTGCGCTTTCTGGTAGTCGGTCAGCGGTGCGCCAATCAGCTGCATAAGCTGCGTGGACAGGTAGTTGGTGGACAGGTCGTCGACCTCGCTCGTCTGGTCGCAGCCGGCAACGTCGTAGTTGGCCCAAATGATGTAGTCGGTCTGCCACAGACGCTCCTGATGCGTAGCGTCGTCCTCGCCGGTAAACCACTTGTCGTTGAACTTGGACGGGAAGAACGGCTGATGGTCGCCCCAGAACACCACGACCACCTTGCGGTCGAGTTTGTTCAGGGCGTTGAGGAAGTAGCGCAGCGCCTGGTCGGACTGCTCAATGCACGAGACGTACTCGTCGACATCGGACAGCGTGCCGTCCTCAACGGTCTTGGCGTCCAGGTCGGTCGTGTCGATGTTCAGGTGCATCTGCTTGTCGACCGGCAGCAGACCCGTATCGTAGCCCGAGTGGTTCTGCATGGTCACGTCGAAGATAAACTGCGGATCGGCGTTCTGGTCGAGCAGCTCAAGAATCTTGTCGTAGGTAGCCTGGTCGGTCACCATATCGCGCAGGGTGTCGGCTCCCTGGAAGTCGTTGATGGACAGGAACTGGTCAAAGCCAAAGTCCTTGTAGACGTTCTCGCGGTTCCAGTTGGTTGCGTGGTTGGGGTGCATGGCTGTGGTGGTGTAGCCGAGCGACTTGAACTGTTCTGCCAGGTTCCCGGTCGTTTCCATGTTGTAGATGGTGTAGGGGTACACGCCCGAGCCCAGATTGGCCATGGAGTTGCCGGTCATAAACTCAAACTCGGTATTGGCAGTGCCGCCGCCGTAGGCGCTCACGTAGAGCTTGCCGCGGCTGAGGCAGTTGGACAGGTTCTTAAAGTACTGCGGGCCCTCGTAGCCGGCGCGCATGTTCTGATAGATGGACAGGTCCGAGAAAGTCTCGTTCATGATGGCGATGACCGTGGGTTTCTCGCTGTCGAACTGCTCCTTTGCGGCGGTGCGCTCGTCACTCTTGGCTGCGTCGGACTTGTCGTAGGCCTTGGCGTACTTTTTGAGCGTGGCCTTGGCATCGTCGACGGAGTAGTCGGCGGGTTTGGGCGGCTTGATGGACTGCGCTGCGCTAATGAAAGCGGGCAGGTAGCCCTCGCGCCAGTAGCTCTCGAGCGGGCGCCAGGTATAGACGGTGATGCCGAGGGTGTTGTAGTAGTCGATGAGCGTGACGTGCGCGGTCACGCCGCCCAGGCACAGCACGGCGACGAGCAGATTGGTGAGCAGCATGCGCTTGGCGTTGGCGGCGCCCTTCTGACGGTGCGGTGCCACCAGGCCGGCGTACTCGCACAGCAGCATAGCGATGGCGGTAAAGCCCATGGACAGCACGCAGAACAGCGAGATGGAGAAGGTGTAGCCGGTGCCGGCGACCGCGGCGGCGGTGGAGATGGCCGAAAGGTCGCCCGGCTGGATGGGCATGGATTTAAACGTGATGACGAAGAACTCGGCAATGCCCAGGACAAAGAGGGCAAAGGCCAGGACCGCGGGAGCTGCACCGTGGCGCTGGAACAGGAAGAACAGGCCGACCATGAGCGTGGTGATGATGGCCCACTCGAGCAGGATGCACAGGGGGTAGACCCAGGTAAAGTCGTGGTTGGACGAGACCTCCATGCCCAGCAGCGCGAAGACGCCGGCGAGCAGCAGGCACAGGACGGCGGCGACGAGCGGTTTGCCCACAAAGGCTCCGCGCAAACGAGCGAGCTTGCCGGTGGGGGCGGGCGCATCGGCCGAGGCGAACGCAAAGACGCGCGGGGCGATGCGGTCGCGGGCGATACTGGCCCAGGCGCAGCCGGTGAGGATGGCATTGGTCAGGATGAGCATCACAAAGGCGAGCGGCTCGTTTTGGGCGACGAGGCCAATGGCGCCCCAAATGGTCAAAAAGAGCTGGAACAGGCCGAAGGCGACGCTCCACCCAAGAGCGCTTTTGGCAACGGTGCCCGACTGAGCGCGAATGGCCTTGGCCTCGCGCAAGACAAGGTAGACGGTCGCCGCAAGACCGACGAGCGAGATGGCGGCAGCGAACATGCTGAGACTCCTCACAAACTTAAAACCTACGAAAGCGGGGGTTTACCCGATTGTTACCTAAATATGCGCTGCACTTGCGGGCTGCGCACAACAATCAGCCATATTAACGCGCATGTGTGGCGGTACGGCGCAATGTAGTGGCGACCTGCGCGATAATGGACGGGAATTACACGGAAACGCAAAGGCTTCTTAAAGAATTGACGAGGATAGAGCTATGGGTGAGCAGGTTTGTATGACGGGCGCCGAGTACTGCGGCGGAGCTGCGGGCGTGGATACGAACGGCTATCCGGTCGAGACTACGGGCAACGCGGTGCTGGACATCTTGGAGCATCGCTCGTCTACGCGTGCCTTCGCGCGTGATGACGACGACCGTCCCGTGGCGGTGACCGACGAGCAGCGCGCAGCGATTCTGCATGCGGCAAGTCGCGCGCCGTCGGCGGGCGCCATGATGATGTATTCCATCGTAAGCATTCGCGAGCAGGCTACGCTGGACCGTCTGGCCGACCTGTGCGACCATCAGCCCATGATCGCCAAGGCGCCCTGGGCACTTATATTTGTGGTCGATTATGCCAAGTGGATCGATCTGTTTGAGCGCGTGGGCTGCTTTGAGCCCGAGTTCGTCGAGCGCACGGGCAAGGCGCCCCGTCGTGCACCGGGTTTGGGCGACTTTGCCATCGCGGCGCAGGATGCCGTGATCGCCGCGCAAAACGCCGTGGTTGCCGCCGAGGCCCTGGGGCTGGGGAGCTGCTACATTGGCGACATCGTCGAGAATGCCGAGGAAGTTGCCGAGCTGCTCGATCTGCCGCCCTATACCATGCCGCTGTCGATGCTCATCATCGGCACGCCCCGTAAGGAGCGTCCGGCCATTGCGCATCCCGTGGTGAACCTGGTGCACGAGGAGCGCTACTGCCGCGCCGATGCTGCGACTATGGACGCGCAGGTGGCCGAGATGGACGCGATGTTCCGTCCGCATGCCCGCGAGGTGGGGGAGCGCGTCGTGGACATCTATACCCGCAAGCACACGAGTCCCTTTATGGCCGAGATGAGCCGATCCATGGAATGGTGGTTCAAAAACTGGCTTGGAAAATGACGAATGTGACAAGGGGGCAGCCCCTTTGTTACATTCCATATCGCCGCGGTAGCTTAAAGACTGTATAAATCTTTATCTAGCTGGGAAAACAGTGCATTAAAACATGGGCCGATTGCCTATAATCCCTTCGAACATTAAAGTTGGGAGGAAACCGGCTTATGGAACAAAAGGCCAAGGAGGCAGCCTCGCACGCTGCGATTCCTGTGAGCATCTCGGCGATGCTCGTCACGCTGGGCGTGGTGTACGGCGATATCGGCACCAGCCCTATGTATGTAACCAAGGCGCTCGTTGCCGGCAACGGCGGCATCGGAAGTGTGACGGAGGAGTTCGTGCTTGGCGCGCTCTCCCTTGTCGTGTGGACGGTCACGCTGCTGACCACCATCAAGTATGTGCTCATCTCGCTGCGCGCCGATAACCATGGTGAGGGCGGCATCTTTGCCCTGTACAGCCTGGTCAAGCGCTGCGGCAAGTGGCTTATCATCCCCGCCATGCTGGGTGGCGCCGCGCTGCTCGCCGACGGCATCCTGACGCCGGCCGTTACCGTTACCACGGCCATCGAGGGCCTGCGCACCATCCCGGCGGTCCATGCCGTGCTGGGCGATGACCAGGGCCGCGTCGTCGCCATTACGCTCGCCATCATCATCGCGCTCTTCTTGGTACAGCGCATCGGTACGGCCAAGATCGGTCACGCCTTTGGCCCCATCATGACGCTGTGGTTTCTGTTCCTGGGCGGTACGGGTCTGTTCTTTGTCTTCCAGCACCCCGCCGTGCTGCTGTGCCTCAACCCGGTGCGCGGCATCGCCTTTTTGCTAAGCCCCAACAACCACGCGGGCATCATGATTCTGGGCAGCTGCTTCCTTGCCACCACCGGTGCCGAGGCGCTCTATTCCGACATGGGCCACGTGGGCCGCGGCAACATCTACGCCACCTGGCCGTTCGTTAAGTGCTGCCTGCTGCTGTCCTATATGGGCCAGGGCGCGTGGCTTATCAACAACGCCGCCAACCCCGAGCTCATGGGTATCGCCGACCTCAACCCCTTCTACCAGATGCTCACCCCGGGCCTGCGTCCCTTTGCCGTCGGCCTTTCCACCGTTGCGGCCATCATCGCCTCGCAGGCGCTCATCACCGGCGCATTCTCGCTGGTGTCCGAGGCCAGCCGTCTGGACCTTATGCCGCACATGCAGGTCTTCTACCCTGCCGAGACCAAGGGCCAGCTCTACATCCCCATGGTCAACAACGTCATGCTTGTCGGCTGCGTCATCGTGGTGCTGCTGTTCCAGAACTCGGCGCATATGGAAGCCGCCTACGGCCTTGCCATTACGCTGACTATGATGTGCACCACGCTGCTGCTCTTCTTCTACCTGCACGAGGAGCGCAAGCTCAAGGTTGCTCCGTGGATCTTCGCGGCCTTCTTCCTTTTGCTCGAAGGCTTCTTCTTCGTGAGCTCGCTCACCAAGTTCTTCCACGGCGGCTACTTCACCATCCTCATGGCTGCACTCATCATGGGCATTATGGTGTGCTGGTACAACGGCACGGCGGTCGAGCAGCGCCAGTTTACGCTGCTGCCGCTGCGCAGCTACCTGCCGCAGCTCAAGCGCCTGCGTGACGACGACCGTTACGAGCGCATGAGCGACAACGTCGTGTACCTGACCAAGGACGCCCATACCGACTACATCGACCGCGATATCGTCTATTCGATCTTGGACAAGCATCCCAAGCGCGCCCGCGCCTGGTGGTTTGTGAATGTCGAGACCATGGACGAACCGCACACCTTTGCCTATTCGGTCGAGACGTTCGGCACCGACTACGTGTTCCGCGTGCATCTGTACCTGGGCTACAAGATCAACCAGCGCGTCAATGCCTACCTGCGTCAGGTTGTTCAGGACCTGGCTGCCACCGGCGAGCTGCCGCCGCAGACGCATGACTACTCGGTCTACAAGGATCCGGGTAACATCGGTACGTTCAAGTTCGTCCTGATCCGTAAGCTTCTGGCGCCCGAAAGCGATGTGGAGCCCAGCGAGCGTACGGCCATCACGCTCAAGTACATCATTCGCCGCGCCGCCGGCACGCCTGCACGCTGGTACGGCCTGGAGAACTCCAACGTGAGCTTTGAGTACGTGCCGCTGTTCACCAAGTTCAAGGCCGTGAACAAGATGCAGCGCCTGGCTCCCAACGAGCGGCCGTAGTCGACGCTCGAGGTTTGTCTGCGAACGGGCGGGCTTGTATTGATGGGGATTGAGTCCTGGGAGGAAACCATGGATGCAAAGGTGCTTGACGGTTGCGATCTTGCTGCCGAGATGGTGCGTGAGGCACGCGCCGATGCCGCCGAAGATCGGTTCTTTACGAATCGTGCCAACATGGACATGGCCGACCGCGTGATTTCGATCGTGGTGACGGTGCTTGTCGCGGCGTGCGTGTGCGCACTGCTCGCGCACGTGCTGTTTGTCTAACGTCCGCAGGTTGCAAAGGCTTTACACTTGGAACCACCACAAGGGGAAACCACCACAAAGGTGCCTGTCCCCTTTGTGGTGGTTTTTGTTTTTGAGAGAGGGGCGGGGCGCTGATGGACGTCCGTACGGACGGCGATATTGCCGATAGCTTTTGGTGGCGGCGCACAACGCTGACGCGCCGCACTCCTCTGTATGACGCCTGCGTATCGGTGGGGCTGCTGGTCGCGGCGACGATTGTGGGCGCGCTGCTCGACCATCCGGGTCTCGCGCCGAGCATCATGATCGTCTATGTGTTCGCCGTTCAGCTGTGCGCATTCTTTACCTGCAGTCGCCTGTATTGCTTGCTGAGCTCGGCTGCCGCCGTGGCGCTCTACAACTTCTTGTTTGTCGACCCGCGCTACTTGCTGTCGTTTATCGACCGCGGCTATCCCGGCATGTTCTTCATCATGTTTGTGGTCTCGCTTGTGTCGAGCTCGATTGCCTTGGCCCTGCGTCGCGCTTTGGCACAGGCTGCCGCCAGCGACCGCCGCACGCATATGGTGCTCGAGACCAATCGCATGTTGCAGCGCTGCGCCGACGAGCAGCAGATCGTTCACGCCATGGCCACGCAGCTGGCGCGTCTTTCGGGCTGTCCGGTCGTGTGGTACAGCGCCGACGCCGAGGGCGATGACCTGCTGCCGCGTGCGACATACACGGCCGTGGGCGATGCCGCGCCGGTGCACGAGCTGGCGCCGCAGATGCCACCGCGGCTCTCGGCGTCCGCCTATGTGGGAACGCCGCTCGATGCTACGTTCGGCGGCTCGGCGTTTTATGGTATCTACCTGACGGTTCGCACAGGCGACGGCTTCGCGCGCTCGGGCGACCCCGCCTCGGTGGTGGGCGTGCTGGCTATCGTTGCCGAGCCCGACGTGCTGACGCACGAGGAGCGGACACTTGCCGATGCTATCGTGAGCGAAGGCGAGCTGGCGCTCGATCGCGCCCGCGCCATGGAGGCCCGCGAGGAGGCGGCGGTGCTTGCCAAAAATGAGCAGCTGCGCGCCAACCTGCTGCGCTCCATCTCGCACGACCTGCGCACGCCGCTCACCAGTATTTCGGGTAATGCCGATGTGCTGCTCGACCAGGGCTCGACCGGCACCGCCGTGCTCGACGCCCAAACGCGCCGCGGCCTGCTCTTGTCCATTCGCTCGGATGCGCAATGGCTCAACGCCACCGTCGAGAACCTGCTCGCCATCACCAAGCTCGAGGGCGGCGGTATGCGCCTGTCGACCACGCTCGAGCTCATGGACGATATCGTGGAGGAGGCGCTGCGCCACGTGAACCCTGCCGTGCGCGAGCACGACCTTAAGGTGGTGGCGTGCGATGAGCCGGCGCTCGTCAACGTCGATGCGCGCCTGATGGTGCAGCTGGTGGTCAATCTGGTGAACAACGCCATCACCTATACGCCCGCGGGCTCGCATATCATGATTTCGATTAGCGTCGACGATGGACGCGTGGCGTGCTCGGTGGCCGATGATGGTCCGGGCATTGCGCCCGAGGACCGCGAGCGAATCTTTGAGTCGTTCTACACCGCCAACCACGGTCTTGCCGACAGCCATCGCAGCGTGGGCCTGGGTCTTTCGCTCTGCCGCTCCATTGCGCTGGCGCATGGCGGTAGCATAGAGGTTGCCGCGGCGGACCCGCACGGCTCGGTCTTTACGATTGAGCTTCCCGTCGCCGACGTTTCGTTTGATAAGGAGTAGCGCTGTGCCGAACTCTGCCGTAAAACCGCTCATCTTGGTCGTTGAGGACGATCCCGCCGTCCGCAACCTTATTGTTGCCGCGCTCGAGGCGCACGGCTTGCGTCATATGGCCGTGGAGACCGCCCATGCCGCCATCGCCGCCGCCTCGTCGCAGGCGCCGAGCATTGTGCTGCTCGATCTGGGCTTGCCCGATATGGACGGCGTCAAGGTGGTCGAGTCGGTGCGCACGTGGTCGGGCATGCCGATTATCGTGGTCTCGGCGCGCAGCGAGGATGCAGACAAGATCCGCGCGCTCGATGCCGGTGCCGATGACTATCTGACCAAGCCGTTTTCGGTCGAGGAGCTGCTCGCGCGTATCCGCACCACGCTCAGGCGTCTTTCGTATGCGCAGATAGGTGCGGGTTCGTCCGAGGGCACGTTCGATACCGGCGAGCTGCATATCGACTTTGATGCCGGCATCGCCACGATGGACGGCGAGGAGCTGCATCTGACGCCGATCGAGTACAAGTTGCTCTGCTTGCTGGCGCACAACGCCGACAAGGTGCTCACGCATCAGTTTATTCTGCACGAGATTTGGGGCACGGCGACCAAGAGCGACCTTGCGAGCCTGCGCGTCTTTATGGGCACGCTGCGCAAGAAGATTGAGTCCGACCCCGCGCACCCGCGCTATATCCAGACGCACGTGGGTATCGGCTATCGCCTGGTCACCCAAGGCTAGATAGCCAACCACCATCCCAATTTGAGTTGCGGTGAAATACGGTCTAAATCTGCCTAATTCCAGGCAAAACAGTCCGTATTCCACCGCAACTTTGTTATTTGCCCTTGGGCTTGCTGGCGTAGAACTTCTTCTTTTTGGGCTTGCCGGCGGGGAAGGGCTTGCCGGCAAAGTTGGACTTGCCGTTGCCGGCCTGCGCGTGCGCGGGTACTGCCGCACGGGGCTTGCGGGCCTCGGGGTTGCGCAGTTCCTCGACGCGCTCGGCAATTTCCTCGGCGCTAAAGCCGACTTCGGCCATGGCATCCTCGATAGGCAGGCGGCGCACGATGTAGCAGTGGTGCACCTTCTGGTTGCGCGCGAAGTCCTCGGGGATGGTCTGCGCCGTAATGTCCTCCAGCACCACGCCCGCGCGGGCGAGCTTGCGCGTCTCGGGGCGGAAGCCGCGCAGGTTGCAGCTAAAGATGGCATGGCCGCCCTGCGCGAGCAAGCGCGATACGCCGGCCAACAGCTCAACATGGTCGCGCTGGACATCCCAGGTGCGGCGGCCCATCTTGGACGAGTTCGAGAACGTGGGCGGGTCGACAAAGATCAAGTCCCAGCGGTTGCGCGTCTGGCGCTGGTCGCGAATCCAGGCGAGCACGTCGTCGCGCACAAAATGATGCTGAGGCCCCACAAAGCCGTTCTGGCGCATGTTGCGCTCGGCCCAGTCCAGATAGGTGTTGGAGAGGTCGACCGTCACGGTCTCCTCGACGCCGCCATCTGCCGCGTAGCAGGTGGCAGTGCCGGTGTAGGCAAACAGGTTGAGGAAGCGGCGCGCCTGCTTGGCGTGCTCGCGCACCAGGTTGCGGGTGACGCGGTGGTCCAAGAAGATGCCGACGTCCAGGTAGTCGTCAAAGTTGACGGCAAAGGTGAGGCCGCCCTCTTCGATGAGCGGCAGGCGACGGCGCGCGATGTTGGCACGCTCGCCCGATCCACCCTTGCCGGCGCCCTGCTTGCCGTACTGCGAGCCGCCGCGCGAACGCATGCGGGCCTTGGCGTGCACGTGCTCGGCCGGAACATCCAGGATACGCGGCGCGATGGCCAGAATATCGAGCATACGGGCCTGGGCCAGTGCGGGGTCGATGGTCTTGGGCGCGGCGTATTCGGCAATGACGAGCCAGCGGCTCGGCGTCTGCGGGCAACCCTCGTACAGATCGATGGCGGCAGAGTAATCGGGCAGGTCGGCATCGTAGACGCGGTAGCAGCTCACGCCCTCGCGCTTTGCCCACTTGCGACGCAGGCGAGCGTTCTTGCGCAGACGGTTGGCGAACTGCTCGGACTCGGGGATGAGCACGGGCAGCGGCTTGCCGTCACCCAGGTCGAGCGTGGCGGTAGGTTCGGGCATGAAGGTGTCGGCGGCTTCGTCGCTGATGACGTCGTCGGCGTCCGCGGTCTCGCCCTCGGCGTTTGCGCTGGTCGCAGCCTCAAACGCTGCGGCGGCGTGGTCGAGCGAGGGCCAAACCTCAATAGCCGCCTCCTCGTTATTGGGCATGACGGCGATGGAGCGCACGGGCTCGGCATGGAGCGCGCGGGCCAGCAATCCGTCGCGGGTGAGCGCGGCGACCGGTGCCGAAGCGAGCTCGGGCGCGCGGCGCAGCTCGCCGACCAGCGTCATGGCGTCGTGCATGAGCGAAAGCGGCGTCTCGGTGGTGTCCGCGACCACGGCGGCACCGGCGACGGCGCCCGCATGGTCCAGCACGGTGGCGGGCTTGGCGGCACAAAAGTCGACAAAACGCTTGTAGCCGGCGCACTTGACCATGCGCTCGGCAGTCTTGCGGGCGGCGGGGTCGATGTCTGCGGCCACGATGCGCGCCTGGCGCTCGCGCGCTGCCGCCTCGCGCTCGCGCGCCTCGGCAAGCAGCTGCTCCCACAGGGCGGCGTCGTGCAGCTGCCAGCCCTCAAAGCCCCAGCGCTCGCGCACAGCGCCCGGGGCGCGGTCGGTCAGAATGTTCACGGCCTCCAGCAGCAGACCGCCGCCGGCGCATGAGGCATCGATCAGCGTGGGAAGGGCTTCATTCTCGTAATCGTCAGCCGTTAACTCGCGCTCGCACAGTGCGGTCCAGCCGACCTGCGCCAGCACCAGGGCGGCGTAGTCGGGGCGCAGCACGTGCGTACCCTCGCCGGCGCGGGTCGCTGCGGGCGGCAGACGCTTGAACAGCGGATCGCCCGAAAGGTCCAGGCTGATGCTCGCGCGGCGCTGACGCAGCGAAAGCAGCAGGTGAACATCGGGATCGGTGGCGTTGACATCGGCGCGACGGCCCGTGGTTTCGGCCAAGCGGTCGCACAATGCGTCCTTGGCGCGCAGGGCCGAGAAGCGCGTGTTGCGCAGCTGCTCGGTCACGCCGCGGGCGGTGATGGCAATGGTGGCGCCGGGGCGGACGATGTTCTCCCAGGCGATGTCGTAAACGCTATCGTACAGCTCATCGGCATCCTGCGCCTCAAAGCGCCCGAGCACCGCAAACACGCGGCTCGCTAGGCGCGACCACAGACAGGCGCGGTAGCCTTCTTCGAGCTCGCCCTCAAACGTGGCGCGGCCCTTCAGCCGGCGAACATGCGAAAGCCCGAGGCGTTTAAGCTCATCGGCGAGTACGGACTCAAAGCCCTCGGGGCAGCTTGCGTAAAATTCCATGGGTGACCTCTCTGGTTGCGTCGCTCCATTATATGATGGATGCCTCGTCTGCCCTTATCCTCGAAAGGAACTCATATGATTGATGCGTGCCCCGATTCCGCCGTGCTCTTTTTTGACGTGGACGGCACGCTGACGTCGTTCGATCCCGACGATATGACCGATAAGGACTTCAATGCAGTCCATCCGTCGAAGGCTGTTGTCGATGCATTTGGTCGCCTGCGCAATGCGGGTCACCAGGCATTTATCTGCACGGGTCGTCCCTTGTGGCTGATTGCCGATGGCCTGCGCGCGCTGAACCCGGCGGGTGTCGTTGCCATGGCGGGAGCGACGCTCGAGGTCGAGGGCCGCGTGGTGCATGAGGACTGCTTTGACGAGGACGTTATTGAGGAGCTTGCGCGCCGTATGGCCGCGGCAGGGATTGAGGCCTTTTTCGAGACCAACGTGGCTACTTTTGCCCTGGAACCCGCGGGTGTTGAGCAGTCGTCTCTGATCGGCACTTCTGTGGTGCACAGCACCGAGGAAATGCGCGTCGACGGCAGTCTGCGCGTGGGCAAGGTGTGCATCGTCGCGAGCGACCTGGCTCGCGTAGCCAACGATGATGGCTTTATCGATCGCGAGTTTGAGTTGTGCAACACCGGTGGTCAGAATCGCGAGCTGAGCCCCAAGGGCATTGACAAGGGCGTGGGCGTGGCGCGAGCGCTGGAATACCTGGGTCGCACCGGCAACGCGCGCACCTTTGGCTTTGGTGATTCCGGCAACGACCTGGGCATGCTCGCTGCGGTCGAGACGGCTGTCGCCATGGGCAACGCCATGCCTGAGGTCAAGGCGGTCGCCGACTACGTGACCGACGATGTCGCACACGACGGCACCGTCACAGCGATGCAGCATTTCGGCCTCATCTAATGAATCCCGCGTTCTGACGTTTGCTCAAACTGTGACTCTTTGCTTTTACATGCTCAATCGATTTATCAATCCAAACACTGAGGTGTTTATACCGTTCGCCGAGAAGATAAAAAACCGCAGCTCACGCCTTGATAAACGTAGGTAAAGTGTTTAGCAGTTTAACGCCCATGTGCAAGCGAAAGGAATCAGGCAGATGGCAATCAAGGTGTTCGCTGACGGTGCAAACCTCGAGGGCATGCTCGACATGTACGAGAACGGCAACGTTCAGGGTTTCACGACCAACCCGTCCCTTATGAAGAAGGGCGGCGTGACGGACTACCGCGCGTTTGCCAAGGAGGTCCTGGCCCACATCACCGATGTGTCCGTCTCGTTTGAGGTTTTTGCCGACGACGTCGAGACCATGGAGGTCGAGGCCCGCGAGATCGCTACCTGGGCCGAGAACGTCTACGTCAAGATTCCGTGCGTGACCACCAAGGGCGAGTCCACCGCCGAGCTGGTCCGCAAGCTTTCCGCCGACGGCATCAAGGTCAACGTCACCACCATCTTTACGCCTACGCAGGTCGATGAGATGGTCGAGGCCGTTGACACCGAGACGCCGTCCATCATCTCGCTCTTTGCCGGCCGCATCGCCGACACCGGCGTCGACCCCATTCCGTTTATGACGGAGTCGGTCAAGAAGGCCGCCATCAAGCCCAACTGTGAGGTCCTGTGGGCGTCCACGCGCGAGCTCATCAACATTTACCAGGCAGAAGCCTGCGGTTGCCAGATCATTACGGTGCCCAACAGCATCCTGGCCAAGCGCAAGAACATCGGTCGCGACCCGTACGAGGTCTCGCTCGACACCGTCCGCGGCTTTGCCAAGGATATCGCCGCTTTGGGTTTCCATATCCTGCCGTAGCGCGAACGCCGACCGTACCGTGGGCTGTTCGCCCCGGCCTTTCCTTTCCCTATCGCTCACGCGCTTCGCGAGGATCGCGCTAGGCAAAGGAAAGGCCGGGGCTGCCGACACGAGCTTGCCAGCAAGTTGGCGCTTGGCTTCCATATCCTGCCGTGGGCAAAGGTACCCCCGCCTGCGCCGTGCAAAATCGAGAGTATTCAGCAACGTAAAGGTCTTTATCAGTTAACCGAAGCATGGAACGGCCCCCGTTTTGGCTCTGATGACGCTAAAACGGGGGCTGTTCCATGCTTTTTCGTCTCTGAGGGGCATCCGGAACGGTGGAATTTGCAGAATACTCGCGATTTTGCACATCGCTACAGGGGGTACCTTTGCTTTGGCGGTTTACTTGCCCTGTACCATGGTGAGCGAGATCTTCTTGCGGTCGCGATCGACCTTTTCGACCCACACCTTGACCGTGTCGCCGACGCGCACCACGTCGCTTGGGTGCTTGACGAAGCGGTTGGCCAGTTTGGAGATGTGCACGAGGCCGTCCTGATGCACGCCCACGTCGACGAAGGCGCCAAAGTCGACGACATTGCGCACCGTGCCCTTGAGCTCCATGCCGGGCTCCAGGTCGTCGATGGAAAGCGCCGAGCGGCTAAAGACAACCTCGGGAGCGTCGTCGCGCGGGTCGCGGCCGGGCTTCTTGAGCTCGTTGACAATGTCGATGAGCGTTAAGGTGCCGCAGTCCAGGTCGCTTGCCAGCGCCGAGATGCTGCCCAGGCGGCGCTCGATGTCGGGCACGCCGCCGCGGCTGAGCTCGCTTGCTTTAACGCCGGCGCGCTCCAGGACGGACGTAGCCACCTCGTAGCTTTCGGGGTGGACGCTTGTCGCGTCGAGCGGGTTCTTGCCGCCGCTGATGCGCAAAAAGCCCGCAGCGTTCAGATATGCCTTGGGTCCCAGCTTGGGGACCTTCTTAAGCTGGCGGCGATCGGTAAAGGCGCCGTTTTCCTCGCGGTACGCCACGATGTTCTTGGCCACGCTTGGCGTGATGCCCGATACGTATCCCAGCAGGCTCGCGCTCGCGGTGTTTACGTCGACGCCCACGCGGTTGACGACGTCCTCCACCACGTGGCCCAGGGTACGCGAGAGCTCGGCCTGGTCAAGGTCATGCTGGTACTGGCCCACACCGATGGACTGGGGCGGAATCTTGACGAGCTCTGCCAGCGGGTCCTGCAGGCGGCGGCCCAGGCTCATGGCGCCACGCACGGTGACGTCCAGGTCGGGGTATTCCTGGCTGGCGAGCTCGGAAGCGGAGTACACCGACGCGCCGGCTTCGTTAACGATGGTGTAGCGAAGGCTGGGCGCCTGCTCGGCAATGAACTCCGAGACGACTTCCTCGGTCTCGCGGCTGGCGGTGCCGTTGCCGATGACGATGGTGTTGACGCCGTCCTTTTTGACGAGGCGGGCGAGCTCGCGCTTGGTGCCGGCGACGTCGTGGCGCGGCTTGGTGGGGTAGACCACGCCGTGGTCGAGCAGCTTGCCGGTCTCGTCCATGACGGCGACCTTGCAGCCGGTGCGGTAGCCCGGATCGAGCGCGAGCACGCGGGCGCCGCGCACGGGGCGTGCCGAGAGCAGGCCCTCGAGATTCTTGGCAAAGACATTAATGGCCTCGGTCTGGGCGCGAACGGTGAGCTTGGCGCGGGCCTCGCGCTCCAGCGAGGGGGCCATGAGGCGCTTGTAGCCGTCAGCGATGGCGGCGTCAAAGACGGGCGCGAAGACGCCCTGGCGTCGGGGCCAACGGCTGCCGAGGCGCGCCGTGGCGGCAGCGCCGTCGACGTTCACGCGCACGCGGAGTTTGCCCTCGCGCTCACCGCGGTCGATAGCCAGCACGCGGTGGTTGGGAATACGGCGCAGCGGCTCATCATAGCTGTAGTACGGCTCGTAGGGGGTCTTCTCGGCGGGGTCGGTGGCCTCGACGATGATGTCGGCGGTGTTTTGCGTAAAGGCGCGCAGGTCGGCGACGTTCTCGGGGTCTTCGGCCACCGTCTCGGCCACGATGTCCGCCGCGCCGGCGAGCGCCTTCTCGGGCGTGTCGAAGCCGGCTTCCTCGTTGACGTAGGCCGCGGCGGTGTCGAGCGCGCTGCCCTTGGCCGAGGCCTGCATGATGATCATGTTGGCAAGCGGCTCCAGGCCTGCCTCGCGGGCCTTCTGTGCGCGGGTCATGCGCTTTTTGCGGTAGGGCTTGTAGAGGTCCTCGACACGCTGGAGCTGCGCGGCCTCGCGAATTTGCTGTTCGAGCTCGGGCGTAAGTTTGCCCTGGGCGTCGATGAGCAGAAGGACGTCCTCTTTGCGCTGTTCAAGATTGCGCAGGTAGGACAGGCGCTCGTCGAGTGCGCGCAGGGCGACGTCGTCCATTCCGCCTGTGGCCTCCTTGCGGTAGCGCGAGATAAAGGGGATGGTGTTGCCCTCGTCGATGAGCTTGACGGCTGCCTCGACGTTGGCGGCCTTAAGGTTGAGCTCGCGGGCGAGCTGGGCGATAAGATCCATGGGACTCCTTGCGTTTAAGGTGCGTTTGCAGCACAGGGCTACCAAGGATACCACCCGTCCCAAAAGACTGTTTTGGGGCCGCGCCACGAAAACGACCTATCTACTACGTTTGAACCATATGGGTCGACCATCCCTCGGTTTTCCGAAAATACGCAACCCGCCTACCTGCGGTTTTTATTTCTCGAAATTCGGCATGCTTGAGGGTGATCGGTTAAACGTAGTAGATAGGCCCATTTCGTGGCGAACGAATCAGACTGAGGTGCAAAATAGCCCCCGCTCCAGAAAAATCGTCGGCAAGGTAGCAAAAGGCCCCGCGGGCAGGAGGCTGCTCGCGGGGCAAAGAAGAGGGGCTTGTTGGCGGCGGGCCAAGGCGCTCGGCGGGGAGTTTGCCGCGACCCGCTCTTAAGGCATTACAGCTCGACGAGCTGGCCGGTCTCGGCGGCCTCCTTGATGGCGTTAAGCAGCGTGAGCGTCTTAACGTTGTCGGCGGGGGTCACGACGGGCTCGACCTCGCGGCGAACGACCTTCACAAAGTGCTTGAGCTGCATCTTGTGCGGCAGCGCCGGGTCGACGGCCGGAATCTCCATCTGCAGCGGCTTGTGCCAGTTGGAGGCTCCGTCGTAGGAGAACTGGTGCAGGCGGGGCAGCGAAAGGGCACCCAAGGTTCCGCCAATAAAGTAGGCGTCGGCGTCGAAGGGGCGGTACTGCGGATCCTCGCGAGCGGTGGCCTCCCAGTTCCAGGGGCTGGCGGTGGCGTCGGAGATGGTCATGCTCGCAAGCGCGCCATCGGCAAAACGGACGTTGACCACGGCGGAGTCCTCGGTCTCAAAACCGCGGGCGGCGCTGGACTGCATGCCCTGGACGGCAACGGGCTCGCCCAGCAGGTAGCGGAGCAGGTCGACGTCGTGCACCAGGTTGACCAGGATCGGGCCGGCACCCTTCTTGCGGCGCCACTCGACATCGAAGTACTCGTCATTCTTATAGATCATGTAGTGGAAGCTCGACACGGTGAGCTTGCCCAGCTCGCCGGCCTCGATGATCTCCTTGGCCTTGTTGACGAAGGGATTGTGGCGACGGTGCTGACCCACGAGCACGGGCACGCCAGCGGTCTCGGCCTCGGCGGCGAAGGCCTGGGCATCCTCCAGGTCGTTGGAGATCGGCTTTTCGACCAACGGCACGATGTTGCGTTTCACAGCCTCGCGGGCAACGCCCAGGTGTAGGTCGTTGGGCGTGGCGATGATGACGGCCTCGGGCTTGACCTCGTCCATCATCTGGGCGGGATCGGTATAAAACGGCACGCCGGCGGCCTCGGCCGTGGCGCGGGCGCCCTCAAAGGCGTCGGCGATGGCGACGAGCTCGGCCTCGGGCTCCTCGGTGACAAAGCGGATGTGGTTGCGGCCCATGGCGCCGGCGCCGATAACGGCAATGCGGACGGGGTTGAGCTCAGACATTTCGACTCCTTAATACTGGTGGCGGTGGAATGCGGCAAGGGGGCGGTCCTTGCCGCATCAAGCAAAACTAGGCGGACTTCTTCTTGCTGTCGGAGACCATCATGTAGACGGTGAGCACGACGGCGATTGCGGCGATTACGATGGCACCGTAGAAGGACTGCTGGTAGGCGGCGCTGCCGGCCTCGGCGTGATACAGCACGGCGGTGATGGGCTGGCTGATCCAGGTGGAGGCGGCGTAACCCAAAAACATGATGCCGTAGTTGACGCCGATGTTGCTGGTGCCGAAGGCGCCACCGGTGAGCGGCGGGTAGATGACGAGCAGGGCGCCAAAGCTAAAGCCGAGCAGGGCGAGCGCCACAAAGAACATGCTCTGCGTAAAGCTCATCGACATGATGACGAGCGCGACGATGGTGACGACAAGGCTGATGAGCAGCGACTTATAGGCGCCGAGCTTGTCGATGATCTGGCCAAAGGACAGACGACCGACCAGGTTGGCGCAGGTGTTGACGGAGACGACCACACCGCCGAGGGCGACGGCCGCGGCGCTCGTGGGGTCGGCGAAGAGCTGGACGGCGGCGATGGAGGCAACCTTGCCGACGAGCAGGGTGCCCGCGGTGGCGGCAAAGGCGAAGGTGACGATGAGAACCCAGAAGCGCGGGGTCTTGACCATCTCGCCCGGAGTGAGGTCACCGAAGGTGCCGGCATGCGCGCCACCCTTGGGGGCCTCGAAGCCCTCGGGCAGCCAGCCGGCCTCGGGGGCCTTCAGGAACAGGGCGGAGGCGGCGATCGTCACAAAGAAGATGACGCCGAGTGCCTTGAGGGCGCCAAAGATGCCCAGGCTCGGGATGAGCAGCGAGGCGAGTACCGGGGACAGCACGGCGGGACCGGCGGTCGAAGCGGCCAGGGTGATGCCGGAGGCGAGACCCTTCTTGTCGATGAACCACTTTTGGCCGGTGGTGAGCGCCGGGTTGTAGCCCAGGCCGTTGCCGACAGCGGCGACGAGCGAGAACCACAGGTAGAACTGCCACGGCTCGGTGACGGTGCCGGACATGAACCAGCCCAGGCCGTAGCACACGGCGGCAGCGATCACGACGTTGCGCGGGCCGATCTTATCGGAGATGCGGCCGGCGAAGATGCCCGTCACGGCCATGATGGTCTGGAAGACGGGGAAAGCCCAGGTAAGGGCGCTCGACCACTCGGGGTAGACGGCGAGCAGGTTCTTGCTCACGACGGAATACAGCGCGATGGAGCTGATGAAGAACATGGTGACGCACGCGGCGGAAAGCACGACGGCGCGACCCTTGTTGGAGTTGGTGGAAGCCATTGGACTCTTTCTAATCGATACGGGGGAGGAGCGGGCGTGTCCGCGGGACCTCCCTGCCAGGTTGGTTTACTGGTCGGTCGGCTTGGCGACACCGGACTCATCGGACCAAAGCTCGACACCCTTGTTCTTAAGGTAGTTGTCGGCATAGGCGCGACGGCCGCCGGGCTTGGCGGTGAGGTCGCCCATCATGTTGGAGAAGCCGCCGTCGACCTTGATGGCGTCGCCGGTGGTAAAGTCCGAGCGCGTGGACGCCAGGAACATGACGGCGTTGGCGATATCGCTGACCTCGCCGATGCGGCGCGTGGCGATCAGACGGCTGCGGCTCTTTTCGACCTCGGGGTCGGCGTAGAAGTTGGCCGACATCGGGGTCTTAACGAAGCAAGGCTCGACGCAGTTGGAGCGGACGCCGTAGGGGCCCCACTCGGCGGCGAGCATCTTGGACATCATGTTGACGCCGGCCTTGGTGGAGCTGTACACGCCCGAGAACGTCTCGGGGGAGTGGCTGGCGACGGTCGAGATGTGCACCAGGCGACCCTGGCCGGCCTTGATCATCTCGCGACCAAAGCGCTGCGAGGTGATGAAGTAGCCGGTGAGGTTGACGTTGAGCACCTGCTCCCAGTCGCTCAGCGGCAGGTCCTCCATAGCGGCAAAGCGCAGGATGCCGGCGGTGTTGACGAGGACGTCGACGCGGCCGAAGTTGGCGATGGTGGCGTCGACAGCAGCCTGAACCTCGGCCTCGTCGGTGGCGTTCATCTTGTAGCCCTCGGCGTGGATGCCAAACTCGGCAGCGAGGTCGGCGGCAGCGGCCTTGACCTTCTCCTCGTCCAGGTCGAGCATGACGACGTTGGCGCCATTGCGGGCGAACTCGCGGCAGATCTCGGCGCCCATACCGCCGAGCG
Source organism: Collinsella sp. (assembly GCA_019414245.1). Lineage (GTDB taxonomy): Bacteria > Actinomycetota > Coriobacteriia > Coriobacteriales > Coriobacteriaceae > Collinsella. The sequence continues at coordinate 78,857 of DXMK01000005.1, forward strand.
CGCCAGTCACGGCGCAGACATCGCCCTCGAGCTTAAGCCAATTGCTCATAGGAACTTCCCTTCTTGTGCCTCCCGGTGGGTCGCTCCCATTAACCGACCCACGTGGTTTTCGCTGGTTATCGTATGCTTTGCATTTGCGCAGGTGAATTGCATATTTGTTAGAATGTCGTTAACCGTAGGTTTACACCGTGCGATGCAGTTTATTCTCAATTGAGCGCGTGACCTGCGAAAACAACCCCCTGTGGCACCATGCGGTCACGGGCGCGAAAACGGGAGATTGACGTGTACGATCGACGACTTGAGGCCATATCGGCCGCCGCGGAGCTGGGAAGCTTCTCGCGTGCGGCGGCAAAGCTGCGCGTGTCGACGCCGGCGCTCGTCAAGCAGGTATCGGGTTTTGAGGCGGAGTTCGGTATTACGCTGTTCGAGCGCTCGCATTCGGGCGTCAAGGTGACGCCGGCGGGTGCTCTGCTGGTGGACGACGCGCGCTCGATCATGCGCCAGTCCGAGGACGCCCTGCGCCGTGCCCGACGTGCGGCGGGCGATGGCGGTGCCGTACGCCTGGGCGTGTCGATGATGTGCCCGGGGCGCCAAACGCTGTCGATGTGGACGGGCATCCACGATCTGGAGCCGTCGCTGCGATTTGAGATCGTGCCGGTAAGCGACCTCTACGACGAGCGCGAGACAGTCATGCGCAGCCTCGGTCGCGAGGTGGATGTGGTGCAGTCGAGTTTTTCGACCCCGCGCTGGGGTGACGTCTGCCAAAAGCTCCGCATCGTTAACGTGCCGTTTTATATCGACGTGCCACGCACGAGCCCGCTGGCGCGCAAGACACGCATTACGGTTGCCGACCTGGAGGGCATGCGCCTGCGCGTGCTCCGTCACGGCAACGACGCAATGGACAGTCTGCGCATCGACCTTCTGGCCGACGGCGGCGTTGACGTGATCGACGTGGACAGCTTTGACTTTGCGCTCTTTAACGAGGCGGAGGAAAAGGGCGACGCGGTGCTCACCTGCGGCGCATGGTCGGGGGTGCACCCGGCCTTTGTGGGCGTGCCGTTCCTGTGCGGGCGAGAGGTGCCGGTCTTTCTGCACTACCCGCTCGAGCCCACCCTCCAAGTCCAAAAATTCGTCAACGCCATGGCCCAACTCCTCAAGTAGCCAAAAGAGTCCCGTCCCAAATTAGCTACCCTTTGCTACGGGTTTAGCGGTCCTCGCGTTGCGGCCCGGCTGCCTCGGCTGTCTTTACGCGGTTCTTGTCGATGTACATGTTTTTGTCGGCCTGGGAAAAGAGCTCGCGCATCGTAGGCGGTTCATCAAAATCACTGGAAAGCGCGAAGCCCACCGCATAGCTGATGGGCATGTCGGGGTGAGCCTCGGAATACTCGTTCACGTTCGCACGGACCCGAGCGAGACAGGACTCCACGGCAGCCCGATCGGAATCCCGCAGCACCGCGATAAACTCATCGCCGCCGTCGCGGCCCACAAAGCACGTCTCGGATGCCACACTTCCCAGTTGTTGGGCAAAAGAGCGAATGTATTCATCGCCCTTCTCATGACCGAAGTTGTTATTGACCGTATGCAGATTGTTAAGGTCGAAGACGCACACCGCAACGGGCGCCTCCGCGGAGACAGGCTGCTCCTGCCCCAAGACCTCCTCGCACTTGTTCTTGTTGGGCAGTCCTGTGGCTTCGTCGAGATAGACTTTGTTCTGCAGTTCGCGATTGAGCGCGGCAGTTCGCACCGCGCGAACAAGTTCGACCGCAAAGGCCGCCACCAATCCCATGATGTCGATGATCACCAAGCCCTCGAGATAGTTGAGCGCCGACGCCTTCTCCTGAGAGTAGTCCTCTGCGAGTCGCGTAGTATCGTCGCAAATGCCAAAGAACTCCTCGCTCATAGAGATGATGTCGGTGTTCTCATAGCCGACTTCGCGCACGCGGATGATCTCGGTGCAAAGCTCATCAAAATAATTAGCAAGCTCGGTCATTTTTGCCTGATACTCGTCGTCGTCGAGACGGACGAGGTTGAGGTCGTCACTTCCGTAACGCAAACCGTTGATGTATGAATCCACGGCTTTGAGCAGGTCATCTTGAGGCTGGCCCGCGTCCTCGAGCTTAACGATTCGCTGCGTGGTACCGCGCACCAGACCGGCGTAGTTGACCACGCGCGCCGTGCCCTGGATATCGGAGACGAGCAGCATAACATTGATGAAGAAGAAGATGAGAACTGCCGTGAGTACCATCATGAGCAGGCGCACCGCCTGGCTGGCCTTCTTGGCGACAGAAGTATTCACAAGTTCAATCCCCCAAATGGCAAAAGAATAGGTAGCACGCAGTGTGCTGAAATTCATGGGTGGTTAACTCTACCATATGGGCCAGCAGCCTCAAACTGCAGCAGACGCTCGTCCAAATTGGCGTGACGCTTGCCTTGTTGTTCTTGACCTGGCCGCGCTATCGGACATGCTTCTGGTCTTGGATCACCATGGGAAAGCTCATCCCGTTTTGTGCGTCTAGAGTGGGATGCGGCTTCCCAAAGGTGCCGTTAGGGGAAATCACATCCCGGTTTACTCCCTTGAAATGGGATGCCGTTTCCCGGAGGGGGTCCAGCGGGAAACGGCATCCCATTTTGGGCCCGAAAAGTGGGATACGGTTTCCGGCCGGCATGAATAAAGCCTCCGCAGCTCGTGTGGCTGCGGAGGCTTTATTCGTTGCGGTGCATTGTGTTTGGGTCGTTGAGATGAGTCGATTTGCCCCGAAAGAGGAGGGCATTGACCTTAGGGTCATGCCCGACGAATGAGCGGCAAATCGGCCATCTCGGCGAGCCGAACTACTCCAGCTCAAACGCTCCGGTATAGAGCTGGTAGTAATACCCGCGCTTGGCAATCAGCTCGTCGTGGTTGCCGCGCTCGATGATGCGGCCGTGATCCAGACAGATGATCGCGTCGGAGTTGCGCACGGTGGACAGGCGGTGCGCGATGACAAACGTCGTGCGGCCTTCCATGAGCTTGTCCATGCCGGCTTGCACGATGGCCTCGGTGCGGGTATCGATGCTCGACGTGGCCTCGTCCAGGATCATCGCCGGCGGATCGGCGACGGCGGCGCGTGCGATCGAGATCAGCTGGCGCTGGCCCTGCGACAGCTGGGCGCCGTTGCCGGTGAGCATCGTGTCGTAGCCGTCGGGCAGGCGGGTGATAAAGTCGTCCGCGCCGGCGAGCTTTGCTGCCGCGATGCACTCCTCGTCGGTGGCATCCAGATTGCCGTAGCGGATGTTATCCATCACGGTGCCGGTGAACAGGTTTACGTCCTGCAGCACCACGCCCAGCGAGCGGCGCAGGTCTGCCTTGCGGATCTTGTTGACGTTGATGCCGTCGTAGCGAATCTTGCCGTCGGCGATGTCATAGAAGCGGTTGATGAGGTTGGTGATGGTCGTCTTACCGGCACCGGTGGCGCCGACAAACGCGACCTTCTGGCCCGGCTTGGCAAACACGGACACGCCGTGCAGCACCTCGTGGTCGGGCGTGTAGCCAAAGTCGACGTTGTCCATGACCAGGTCGCCACGCAGCGGCACGTACTCGATCTCGCCGGTTGCGCGGTGCGGATGTTTCCACGCCCACATGCCGGTGTGGTGGTCGGCCTCCTCGAGCTGCCAGGTGTCGGGGTTGACCTGCGCGTTGACGAGCGTCACATAGCCTTCGTCGGCTTCGGGCTCCTCGTCGATGAGCTCAAAGATGCGGTCGGCGCCGGCGAGGCCCATGACCACGGCGTTGATCTGCTGCGAGATCTGACCGATCTGTCCGCAGAACTGCTTGGTCATGTTGAGGAACGGCACTACGACGGCGATGGACAGCGTCATGCCCGAGATGCTCAGATTGGGCACGCCCAGCGCCAGGAAAATGCCGCCTGCCAGTGCGACCAGCACGTAGAGCAGGTTGCCCAGGTTCATAAGGATAGGCATGAGGATGTTGGCGTACATGTTGGCCTTCTGCGAGACCTCGAAGAGCTTTTCGTTGCGCTCGTCAAAATCGGCCTCGGCGGCAGACTCGTGGCAGAATGCCTTGACGACCTTCTGGCCGTTCATGACTTCCTCGATATGGCCCTCGACCACGCCGAGTTCGGTCTGTTGCGCAATGAAGAAGCGCGCGGAGTTGGAGCCGAGCAGCTTGGTCATAAAGGTCATAAAGGCGACGCCGGCCACAATGACCAGGCACATCCACACGCTGTAGTACAGCATGATAAAGAACACCGTGACGATGACGATGGTCGTCATGAGCAGGTTGGGCAGCGACTGGCTGATCATCTGGCGCAGCGTGTCGATGTCGTTGGTGTAGTGGCTCATGATGTCGCCGCGCTGGTGCGTGTCGAAGTAGCGGATCGGCAGATCCTGCATGCGGTTGAACATCTTCTCGCGCAGCTTCTCGAGCGAGCCCTGCGTGACGATGGCCATGACGCGGTTCCAGAACAGCGAGGACAGGATGCCGACGCCGTAGATGCAGGCGAGGGTGGTCACGAGCTGTGCGATCTTGGGTTGTGCAGCTTCCCAATCGCCCGACTGCCACGATTCGCTAATAATCTGCAGGGCGCTCTGAAGGAAGGTCGCGCCGATGGAGTTGATGATGGCGCAGAGCACCACGCCGACGACGACGAGGGGCAAAAGCACGGGGTAGAAGCCAAAGAGCGTCTTGATGAGGCGCGACATGGTGCCACCCTTGCGGTTGAGCGCGCGCTCGGCGGTCGTTGCCTTACTCATGTGCCTCGCCTCCTTCCTGGGTCTGAGCTTGTGTTGCGGATGCCTCGGTGTCGGCTTCGACGGCCTCTTCGCCCTCGGCAGACATCTTGTTCTGCGAGGTGAAGGTCTCGCGGTAGATCTCGCTCGTCTTGAGCAGCTCGTCATGGTTGCCGATCTGCGCGATACGGCCACCCTCCATGACGATGATGCGGTCTGCGTCCTGCACGGAGCTGATGCGCTGGGCGATGATGAGCTTGGTCGTGTTGGGCAGATAGCTTGCCAACCCTGCGCGAATCTTGGCGTCGGTCTTGGTGTCGACGGCGCTGGTGGAGTCGTCCAGGATTAAGATCTTGGGGCGACGCAGCAGGGCACGCGCAATGCACAGGCGCTGCTTCTGACCGCCGGAAACATTGGAGCCGCCCTGTTCGATCCAGGTGTCATAGCCCTTGGGGAAGCCATCGACAAACTCATCGGCGCAGGCCAGATGTGCCGCCTCGCGGACTTCCTCGTCGGTGGCGTTCGGGTCGCCCCAGCGCAGGTTCTCGGCAATGGTGCCGCTAAACAGCACGTTTTTCTGTAGCACCATGGCCACTTGGTGGCGCAGCGCGTCCAGGTCGTAGTCGCGTACGTCCATGCCGCCCACGCGCACGGTGCCTTCGGTGGCGTCGTACAGACGGGCGATGAGGTTTACAAGCGTGGACTTGGCCGAGCCGGTACCGCCGATGATGCCGATGGTCTCGCCGCTCTTAATGTGCAGGTCGATATCGTCGAGCGCCTGGCGCTTCGCATGCGCGGAATACTTAAAGCTCACGTGGTCAAAGTCGATGGAACCGTCGGCAACCTCGAGCACGGGCTCGGCGGGATCGGCGATCGTGGGCTCGGCGGCCAGCACCTCGGTAATGCGGTGCGCCGATTCGTCGGCCATGGTCACCATGACAAAGATCATCGACAGCTGCATCAGGCTCATGAGGATCGCGAAGCCATAGGTAAAGATCGAGGAGAGCTGGCCCACGTCGAACAGCGTGCCCTGGCTCGTGATGATGAGCTTGGATCCCAGGTAGATGATGACGACAAATGCGCCGTTGACGCAGATATTCATCATGGGGTTGTTAAAGGCGAGTAGCTTCTCGGCGCGGGTGAAGTCCATCTGGACGTCGCGCGCGGCGGTCGCGAACTTCTCCTTCTCAAAGTCTTCGCGCACGTAGCTCTTAACCACGCGCATGCCGGTGACGTTTTCCTCGACGGACTCGTTAAGGGCATCGTACTTGTGGAACACGCGCGAGAAGATGGGGCGCACCTTAAAGATGATAAAGAACAGTCCAAAGCCCAGCAGCGGAATGATGACCAGGTAGACCATGGCAACGCTGCCGCCCATGATAAATGCCATGGTAAAGGCGAAGATCAATACCAGCGGCGCGCGCACGGCGATGCGGATGATCATCATAAAGGCCTGCTGCACGTTGTTGATGTCGGTGGTCAGGCGCGTGACGAGCGAGGAGCTCGAGAACTCATCGATGTTGGCAAAGCTGAACGTCTGGATCTTGTAGAACAGGTCGTGACGCAGGTTCTTGGCGAAGCCGCAACTCGCATGGCTGCAGGTGACGCCGGCAGCGGCACCGAAAGCAAGCGACGTCAGCGCGATGAGCACCAAAAAGCCTGCGGTGGGAAGCATCTCGGCTACGGTGGCGCCGTCTTTGATGGCGTCGATCAGGTTGGCGGTGATAAATGGAATCAGCATCTCGCAGAGCACCTCGCCAAGTACGAGCAACGGCGTGGCAACGGTGACTTTCATATAGTCGCGGATGCTGCCCATGAGGGTTTTAATCATCCAGTTCCTCCCAAGTTTTGCGGATTTTCTCGAGCATTTCGGCGAGCTGCTCACGCTCGTCGTGGGTGAGGGCGCTAAAGGCCTGCTCTCTAAAGCGAATGCGGGCGGCCTGGTCGATGCGGGCGTTTTCCCGGCCGGTTTCGGTCAGGCGAATGGTGAGTTGCCGTCGATCCTTGGGGTTACGGCTGCGCTCAATGAGGCCGTTGACCTCGAGCTTGGACAGGATCTCGGAAAGCGACCCCGGCTTGAGGTCAAAGTGCATGCCGAGTTCCTGCTGCGACATCTCGCTGCCGGGCTGCTTGGCCAGCAGGCAGATGATGGGCGCCTTGCCGGATACGCCTCCGCCATGAAAGTGCATGTAATGGCCGCAAAAGCCCAGACCGCTCAGGATGCGCTTGGCGAGTTTGTCTTCGGCGCTGACCGCTTCGGGTATGTCTACCGGTTGCGACGGGTCACCGCCGGGCTCATGTGGAAGGACGAGTGGTTCAACACACATATCTAAGCTTCGCTCCTTTCTTTAGTTAGGTAGTGGAATTGTTTTGTGCCTAACTAATCTAGGAGCATAAGAAATCAATGTCAAGGTACCAAACTTATTAAGTTACGGAGTTTTGCCAAACGCCGTAACCGCTCGACGCTGCAAACGTTCCTAAGCGGCAATCTGGCGTTCAATCGTCGGGCATGGCCACAAGGCCTATGCCCTCCTCTTTCACGCCACCTTGCTCGCTTAGGAACGTTTTCGCTGTCCGTCCTCAACCTGTGATTCCGCCACGGTCCGTTTCGGTGCATGCAATCCCTTGGGGACGGAGGAAAAGGGATCATTTTCCGTAACCTTTCCGCAACAATTTGCCCTTCGCACTGCTCGACTCCGCTCGCAACGTCCCCTGCGCTACACTTAGTTGCACTGTGGCGCCGTTGCGCCGCGCCCGATCCAAGGGGGACACTCATGAAGAATACTCAGCTGCTGCTGATCAACGATATGTGCGGCTACGGCAAGGTCGCGCTTTCCGCCATGCTGCCGGTGCTGTCGCACATGGGCTACCGTATCCATAACCTGCCGACGGCGCTCGTTTCCGATACGCTCAACTACCCCAAGTTCTACATCCACGACACCACCGAGTACGTGCGTCAAAGCCTCGCTATCTGGGAGGAGCTCGGCTTTGAGTTCGACGCCATCTCGACCGGCTTTATCGTGACCGAGGAAGAGACGCGTATCATCTCGGACTTTTGCCACCGCCGCGCGCAAAAGGGCACCAAGGTGTTCGTCGATCCCATCATGGGCGACAACGGCAAGCTCTATGCGGGCGTGCCCGAGTCGACCATCGGACTCATGCGCAGCCTGGTCGAGTGCGCCGACTACGCGGTGCCCAACTATACCGAGGCGTGCCTGCTCACCGATACGCCTATCGCCGAAGAGATTACGGCCGATGAGGCCCGCGCGCTCGTGGACGCTATGCTCGCGTTGGGCACCAAGTCGGTTGTCATTACGAGTGCAAAGGTCGATGGGGCGAGTGCCGTCGTCGGTTACGATCATGTGGCGGGGGAGTACTTTGAGATTCCGTTTGAGCTGATCCCGGTGTACTTCCCGGGCACGGGCGATACGTTCTCGGCCGTGTTGATGGGTCGCGTGATGAGCGGTTGGAGTCTGCAGCGCGCGACGGCCGATGCCATGCGTGTGGTGGCTGAGCTTATCGAGCGCAATGCCGACCAAGAGGACAAATCGGCCGGCCTTCCCATCGAGGCCTGCCTGGATGTGATCGACCATGAGTAATGCTGGCGAGGGCGGCATCAAGCCTGCGGGCGATAACAAGCCGCTCGGCGCGCCGCGTGGCAAGCGTCCGCGTATCCGCGTGAGCTGCGTGGACCAGCTGGGTGCGTGCCGCTGCCACCATGGTCACAAGCCGGGCGACGTTTTTGACTTCGACCGAGACCGCGGCAAGATGTGCGCCATGGCCTGCCATGTGGGCTTGCCCTATATCGATATCCTGCGCTATGGCGGAACCGTGCCTGGCAACGAGCCCGGCACGGCAAAGTTCTGCTGCCCCGAGGTCGATACACTGAACGTCTGGCTTGCCGAGATCGTTGACGAGTAGTCGAGCGCAATGTGGCAAAGGGACAGCCCCTTTGCCACATTCGCCGGTGGCGCCCCTTCTTTTGCTTATAATCTCAAATCTCTGCATTTCATTTGATTTTAAGTTCTATAAATTCTGCGTTTCATCGATAATCAAGCGTATAAAACTTTGCATTTCATTCGATGACGCTGAGGGGAGAGCCTATGCTGCGCAGGAAAATAGCGGCAGAGCTGGAGCGTTGGCTGAAGTCTGCCGAGCAAAAGGCCTTATTCATTACGGGTTCTCGCCAGATTGGCAAAAGCTATTCGATTCGCGCATTTGGCAAAGCCAACCATGCAACCTACATCGAGTTTAACCTCATGGAAAATCGCCAGGCAAAAGATGCTCTTCTCGAGGCGCGGGATGCCGATGATTTCATCAGCAGGGTGACGCTTCTTTCGGGAAAGTCGATTGCACCAGGCAAAACGCTCGTGTTTATCGATGAGGTCCAAGAGGCCCCCGACATCATGACGATGGCAAAGTTCCTTGTTGAGGACGGGAGGTGCCGCTGGGCGTTTTCGGGGTCAATGCTCGGGACTCAGTTCAAGGGCGTCAGGTCCTATCCCGTGGGGTATGTTCACGAGCTTAGGATGTTCCCGCTCGATTTTGAGGAGTTTTGCTGGGCAATCGGGGTGAGCGAGGGGGCTCGCCAAACGATACGTGACGCGTGTATCAGCGAGAGGCCCATTCCTGATTACATTCATGACGCGATGATGGCAAACTTCAGGACCTATACCGTTGTCGGCGGAATGCCGGAGGTCGTGCAGCGTTTCCTTGACACGCAGGGCGACCTTGCCTCTGTTCGTCAGCTACAGTCCGAGCTCAACGAACAGTACCGACGGGATATTTCCAAGTATGCAAGCGGGCGTGCCCTTCAGGTGCAGAGCATCTACGATCAGCTCCCCATTATGCTTGAGGGCGAACACAAGCGTTTCGTGCTCAATTCCATTGACCCCAAGGCGCATTATGAGAAGTACCAGCGAGATTTTGTCTGGCTTGTCGATGCCGGCGTTGCTCTCAAAGCCGATATCGTAACCGAGCCAAAGTCGCCCCTGCTCAAGACGGCACGGCCATCGCAGTTCAAGCTATACCAATCGGATACGGGCATGTTGATGGCGCGCTACCCCGTTGGAGTCGCCCAAGCGGCGTATCTTGATAGCAAGGAGCCCAATCTGGGCGGCATTTACGAAAACGTGGTGGCCCAGCAGCTGGCTGCCCAAAATCGCCAGCTTTACTACTATCAGACAAAAAAGCGCGGTGAAGTGGACTTTGTGGTCGATGGACCGGATGGGACGGCTGTTCCGATCGAGGTTAAATCGGGCTCCTATTACCACGCGCACGCTGCGCTCGGTCATGTGCTTGATACGGCTGAATATGGCGTAAGGCTCGGGATTGTTTTCTCGAAAGGCAACGTTGAGCGCAACGGAGCGGTTCTCTATTTGCCGCTATATGCGACCTGGGCCCTTTCGGATGTTTTGGGCGACTTCTGTGCCAAGGGGATTAAGCTGGAGGTCAAGCCGGTCTAGGGCCGGTCCCGGATGTGACAAAGGGGCAGTCCCTTTGTCACATTCATGAGCGTTGATTTTCTCCCGTATAGAGCGCACTTGAACGCTCAAAGTGGGAGAAAATCTACGCTCGATTTATGCCGTGGGCGCGGTTCGTGCGCCCACGAACCTACAGCTGCTCGAGCATAGCGGTGCAACCGGCGAGCACATCGCGGTAGGTGGCATCGAAATTGCCGGTGTACCAGGGGTCGGCCACGTCGCCGGGACACTCGGTCCAATCGAGCAAGCGCGTAATCTTTCCGTCGGGGCCTGCGTCGCCAAAGATGCGACGCAGGCCCCGCGCGTTCTCAGCATCCATATAGACAATGTGATCCCAGTCGCCATACTCCGCGCGACGCACCTGGCGGGCACGGTGCGCAACGACGGGAATCCCGACTTCGCGCAGCTTGGCGACCGTGCCATGATGCGGCGGGTTGCCGATCTCCTCAGTTGAGGTCGCAGCGGAGTCAATGACAAACTCGCCCGCGCGCCCGGCGCGCCGCACCAGCTCGGTAAACACGGACTCAGCCATCGTCGAGCGACAGATATTTCCATAGCAGATAAAAAGAATGCGTTGCATGAGCGGCTTCCTTTCTAGGCGGTCGCGCAGGGCTTACAGACTGCTCTTGAGGCAGTTTGCTCCAATAAAGCCCGCTGCGTACAAGGGGAGGTGGCGCAGCTCGCGCCCGTCATCGGTTTCGCTGCGGGAAAAATTGTTCTCGGACAAAATGTAGGCATATGGCGATCGGGCTTTGTCCATAAACGACCCGAGGGTTCTCGCGCGCACGTTACGTGCGGACTTTACTTCGACGGGCACAATTTCCATACGGTCGGTCTGAAGTAAAAAATCGAGCTCGCCGGTCGTCTTCCAAGACGACGGCGGCACCCAGTAATACGTCTGCAAGCTATTGCCCGAAAATGCTTGCATGACCGAGTTTTCCGCCAGGGCGCCTCGGAAGTCGGAAGATAGCGCTATGGCGGAATCCTCTTTGAGGTCGAGCCAGAGCCGCGGGTTGATGCCGAGTTTGTAGAACATGAGGCCGGTATCGAGAAGATAGACCTTAAAGAAACTTCCATCTTCGTCGTCGAAGGGAACGAGGGGAGGCTCGATGCCTTCGGTCAGGCTGTTGACCGATATGATGCCGGCGCCTTCGAGCCAGTCGAGCGGCTCGATAAGCTTGGCGCGACGGCCTCCGCGTTCGACCTCGGAGTACTTGAATTTTTTTGTGGACGATCTCAGCAGCTGGGACGGAATGGAGCGCCAGACCTTGCGCGCCGCCACGCCGCTGATCCCGTTTTCGGGGTCGGTCATATCGGCGGTATAGGTCTCGTCGATTTCGCGCTGCTCGACGCGCGCATCCTCGATGGATAACGTCTTGCGATATGCGTTGACGGCGGCGGGCATGCCGCCCACGATCTGGTATCGATGAAACAGGCTGAGCGCGGCTTGGTGCGCGGCGTAGGTATCGAGCGTGCCGGCGTGGGTACGAATGGCATTGGCCATCTGCTCCTCGTCGAGCGCCCAGAGAAACTCCTCGAACGACATAGGATGCATGGTCTCTTGACGAACGCCGCTGGGAAAAGGCAACTTGCGCTTGCGCGTGGCGACGCCGAGCTGACTGCCGGTCGCGCATATGCGCCAGCCCGAACCCGAAAAAAAGCGAAGCGAGTTGAGCGCCCGTTCGCAGAGCTGCACCTCGTCAAACAGGATGAAGGCGGTTTCTTTGCGAATGGGGGTGCGTTTATAGTCTGAGATTCGCGCCACGATGGCGTTAACGTCGTCGGTGGGACAGTCGAACAGCGGAGCGATCAGCTCAAGATCGGTCTGAAAGTCGAGTTTGACAAACGCATCGCCGGCGATTCGTCTGCCGATTTCCTCGGCAACGTACGTTTTGCCTACGCGTCGCGCACCACGGATGAGGAGGGGGCGCGACGCGTCCTTTGTCGCCCATGATTCGATAACGGATTCGATTGATCTGCGCATGGGGCCACCTTTCCAATTTCGTGTACTTCAGATACATAGTTTAGTACGATTTCATGTACTTGGAATACACGAAATAGTAGAAAAGTGTGTATCTGAAGTACACGAAATTGCACTGCTGGAGCTTGCAGGCGGATAAACACTACTCGTATGGGACGGTTTTCACCGGTTGCTCGCCACCTTGGGCTATGTTCGCCCCTATGCCTGCATCCGGGGCTGTGCAGATTGACGACGGCGCTCCCAGCGAGCCAACTTAATCGTCACCAGCGTGAGCGCCCAGGCCACAAGCGAGAACGCGGCGCCCACTGCACCCACGTACGCAATGCCAATGCTGCTTACCACGGCGCCGCCCACTGCGGTGCCAAACGAGATGCCGACGTTAAACGCCATGGGCTCAACCGAACTTGCGAGTACCATCGACTTGGGATGGCGGCTGCGAGCCACGTCCATAAAGTGCGTGATGCATGAGACCGAGAACAGGTACATGAGCATCGCCAGGCTAAAGACAAAGACCAGCGCGAGCGGCATGGCGGCGCCCACGGCAAACAGCCCGAGCAGTGCCGCCGCCTGCAGCACAAACGTAACCAGCAGCGCCTTCATGCCAAAACGCGCATCGATCCATCCGCCCAGGATGTTCGAGATCAGGCAGAACACGCCATAGGCCATAAGTGTGGTGCTCGCCTGAACGGTATCCATGCCCAGCATCTGCTCCAGATAAGGCGTCACGTAGCCGTAGAATACGTAGACCGAGCCCACGCCAAACAAGAAGATGAGCATGCCGGTGATGATACTCGGCTCGCGTAGTAGCCCCGCCTGCTCGCGGAAGGTGGCGGGCTCATCGGTCTGCCCGGCGCGAGGCATAAACGCCACGAGCGCGCTACAGATCAAAACGGCAAAGGTCAGCGTGCCGTACATGGCCACGTGCCAATCGAGTGTGTCGGCCACAAACTTGCCAATCGAGGTCACAAAGACCATTGCTACGGAAAACGCACCATATACCACCGAGATGGCAAGCGAAGTTTGCTGCGGGGACAGCAGCTCGGGGATGTACGTCACACCCACGGCGAGCAGTGCGCCCGAGACGGAGCCCAGGACAATGCGTGAGATAAACAGCACCTGGAAGTTGGGCGCCAACGCCATGACCAGGTTGCCGAGCACAAAGACGATGCTGTAGCACACGAGCAGCTGGTAGCGGCGAAAACGCCCCGTGCTGAGCGCAAGCACCGGCGTGGCGATAGCGTAGACAAGCGCGAACACGCTGATAAGCTGGCCCGCGGTGGCAAGCGAGATGCCGAGCTCCGTCGCCAAGTCGCTTTCGATGCCGATGACCACGAACTCGGAGCAGCCGAGCGAGAATCCCAACAGCACGAGCAGTGCCAGGCAGAGCTTGGTGCGCGCGGGGGAGAGCGCGGCAGCGGTTGACTTACTTTTAGGCGTGGTTGCAGCGGTCAAGGTTGTCACTCCAATGTCGCATGAATAAGCGGGATTCAATCCCTGCAACTCTAACAGAATGCGACAAAGGACAGTCCCTTTGTCACATGGAGGGCTTGCCTGTATAGTCGCAATACAGGCGAAGATGGTCTCAGGTACATCGCGGGCGGCAGGAGATCCCATGGGTATGCACACGACAAAGGTTGCAGTGGGCGAGGGCAAGTTTGCGCTCGAGGCCCAGCTGACGGTGACGCCGCGAGGCATGGCGGTGTACGCCTGCTCGCCGGAGTTTGCGCACCTGGGCGCCACGGCGCAGGCCATTCCGCGCCCCGAGCCCGGCCGTACGGCAACGGTGAGCATCCTGGCCGTTCCGTGCCATCGAGACGAGATCCCGGCGCACGATATCGCGGCGGCGCTGGCCACGCGCTTTGGCGTGCCGGTAGTTGCAAGCACGGGTTTTCATGTTGAACAAGCGAGCGGTGACGACCTGCAGCGCGTGCTCGACACCACCAAGGAGCTCATCGCCGCGCTCGAGGAAGCCGCAGCCCGCATTCTGCGCGCCGGCTGGGATGAGGGCGGTGCGGGCGCCGAGGTCGTGGCGGTCGATGCTGCGACCGGCGAGGCGCTTGGCCCCGTCGACCGCATCGAGGCCCATGCTGGTGAGGGCATCCTGCATCAGGCATTTCTGACGCTTTTGGTCGAGGGCCGGGGCGAAGACGCGCGCCTGCTGCTCTGTCGCCGCAGTCCGCTCAAGCGCCTGTGGGGCGGGGTGCTGGCCGATAGCTGCGCCGGCCATCCGCTCCCCGGGGAAGACGTCGCGGCCGCCACGGCGCGCCGCATCAACGAAGAGCTCGGCATTACGCGCGAGCCCGATCAGCTCAAGCACCTCGGACACGTGGTGTACCGCGAGGACCACGGCGACGGTCGCTGCGAGTGCGAATGGTGCGAGGTCTACCTTGCCCATGTTGAGCCGGGCGAGCTGCATATCAACCAAGAGGAGATCTCGGAAGTGCGTCGCGTGGCTCCGTCCGAGCTCAAAGGCTACCTGCAGGGTCACCCCGAGCAGCTGGCCCCCTGGCTCCGCGAGGCCCTCGGCGACCCATTCATCCGCACGGCCCTCGCTATGTAAAAAAGACAGTCCCTTTGCCACATCCAAACCGTCACAACATTCGGCGAAAATCTCGAAAACGAGGAAAAGCGTCGAATGTTGTGACGGTTTTTGTCTAGGGAATCGCTTCTCATCCAAAAAATCCGCTTGACTGTATTGCCGCAACACAGCGCAACGTAAGGGGTGTCCGATAACGGGCGCCCCTTTTTAAGCGGCAACATGGCTGCGAATTCGGAGCGCCCCCAACAAGAAAGGTGGGGAGATGGAAGCGGAAAAGAAGGCGTTTAAGATCACCAAGCGCGAAATTGGCTTTGTGCTGGGTATCGTTGTCTTTTTGCTGGTGAAGTTTCTTCCTTTGGCGGAGCTGAGCTCGACGGTCGAGCTCACGGTCGGCGGTCAGACCTGTCTGGCACTGACGCTCGCCACGGTGGTGTTCTGGGCATGCGGCGTGGCACAGCCGGGCTTTGTGGGCCTGCTCTACTGCGCACTGCTCGTCCTGTTCAAGGTGTGCGTGGACGACACGGGCGCCGCGAGCATCTCGGCGACGGTCGCCTCCACGTTTAGCTCGTGGACCAAGGCCACCATGTGGCTCGTCATCGGCGCCTACCTCATCGCCAGCGCGGTCAAGGAGTCGGGCCTGGGCGAGCGCATCGCCTACGCGTTCATGCTCAAGTTCGTGCGCGACGCCAAGTCGCTCATCATCTCGATCTTCGCGCTCACCTTTGTGCTGTCGCTGCTGATCCCGCATCCGTTCCCCCGCGCCTTCCTCATCCTCGCCGTCGTCTCGGTCATCGCCGAGTCCGCCGGCTACGGTGACGACGACAAGGGCAAGCTCGGCTTCCTCGTGTTTGCCGCTGCCGCCCCGGGTTCCATGTTCTTCCTGACGGGCGACTCCACGCTTAACCCGCTCGTTGCGCAGTACAGTGCCGAGGCCGGCGGCATGAGCCCGTCCTTCGTCGACTGGTTCCTGTACATGAGCGTGCCTATGCTGGTTGCGCTGCTGTGCACCCTGTTCCTGGGCCTTTTCCTCTTTAAGCCCAGCAAGGAGCTCGTCTACGATCGCGAGCAGATCGTGGCCAAGCAGGCCGCGCTCGGCAAGCTCTCCGTCAAGGAGATCCGCACCATCGTGTGGCTTGTCATCGCCATCGCGCTGTGGCTCACCGTCTCGGGCGACTATATCGGCTGGGTCACCCTGGCCATTGGCGTTGCTCTCGCCATGCCCATCATCGGCGAAGTTCTCACTCCCGCCAGCTGGAACGCTGTCGACATCAAGTCCCTCATGTTCCTGACGGCCGCCATGGCCGTGGGCTCCGTGGGCGGTGCCACCGGCATGAACGCCTGGATCGCCGACGTCGTGCTCCCCAGCTCCGTGCCTGAGAACATCTTCCTGTTCGCCCTGCTCGTCGCCGCGCTTTCCATGATCATCCACATGTTCATGGGCTCGGTCATGGCCGTGCTCGGCGTGTGCGTGCCGGCATTTATCAGCTTTGCCGCCGGCTCCAGCGTGAGCCCACTCGCCGTGGCGCTCATCGTCTTCACGTCCATCAACATCCACTACATCCTGCCGTTCCATAACCTGCCGATCCTTATCGGCGAAGGCAAGGACGCCGGCGGCTACACCTCCAAAGAGGCTATGCGCATGGGCATCCCCCTCACCGCGGTCGTCTTTGTCGTCGTGCTGGTCGAGGCCGCCTGGTTCCACCTCTTTGGCCTGATGTAAGCGGTCGAGCGCCCCGGCTGTAAGCAGCCAAGCGCTTGAACTTCGAGTGGTCGAGCGCTCCATTTGTGAGCGCCGCGGCCCCATTACGTTACCCCGTCCGGCGGCACCCCGTCGCCGGACACTCTCCCGAAAGGAGTACGCCATGTCCACTACCGATGCTTCCCAGATCCACGACCTGCGTTCCGCGCTCGACTTTTTGCGTGAGATGCCGGGCCAGCTGCTCGAGACCGACACCCAGGTCGATCCCGATGCCGAGGTCTCGGGCGTCTACCGTCACGTCGGTGCTGGCGGCACCGTCATGCGCCCGACCAAAGAGGGTCCGGCGATGGTCTTCAACAACGTCAAGGGCTTTGACGACGCCAAGGTCTGCATCGGTATGCTTGCCAGCCGCAAGCGCGTTGCCGCCCTGCTCGACCTGGACGAGGAGCACCTGGGCCTCGAGATCGGCAAGCGCTTCGAGAACCTGATCGCCCCCGAGCAGATCGCCGAGGGCAAGCACGTCGACTGCCAGGAGGTCGTGTACAAGGCGACCGACGAGGGCTTTGACCTGCGCAAGATCGTTCCCGCTCCCACCAACACGCCCGTTGACGGCGGCCCCTACATCACCATGGGCCTCGCCTATGGCACGAGCCCCGATGGCACCCAGTCCGACGTAACCATCCACCGCTTCTCCTGCGTCGACAAGGACAAGCTCGCCATGTGAATCACCCCGGGCAGCCGTCACCTGGGTGCGTTCTTTGACGAGTACTGCCAGCGCGGCGAGGATATGCCCATCTCCATCTCCATCGGCCTGGACCCCGCCGTGTACATGTGCTGCGGCTTCGAGGCTCCCACCACGCCGCTCGGCTTCAACGAGCTGCAGATCGCCGGCGCCCTGCGCGGCCGCGCCGTCGAGCTTGCCGACTGCGTCACCGTTCCGCAGAAGTGCATTGCCAATGCCGAGTACGTGCTCGAGGGCTACCTCATGCACGACGAGACCATCAACGAGGATGTCAACGGCCACGGCTACGCCATGCCCGAGTTCCCCGGCTACACCGGTGGCGCCAAGGTCTGCCCGGTGATCAAGATCACCGCCGTCACCACGCGCGTCAACCCCATTATGGAGAGCTGCATCGGCCCTTCGCACGAGCACGTGTCCATGGCCGGTATCCCCACCGAGGCCTCCATCTACAAGATGGTCGAGACCGCTATCCCGGGCCGCCTGCTCAACGTTCACGCCGCTCCCTGCGGTGGCGGCAAGTTCGTTGCCATCATGCAGTTCAAGAAGTCGAGCAAAAATGACGAGGGCCGTCAGCGCAACGCCGCCATGCTCGCCTTCTCGGCGTTCTCCGAGCTCAAGCACGTCATCCTTGTCGACGAGGATGTCGACATCTTCGATATGAGCGACGTGATGTGGGCCATGACCACGCGCTTCCAGGCCGACGTGGACCTCATCACCATCCCCGGTTGCCACTGCCACGTGCTCGATCCGTCCAACGACCCCGCGTTCGATCCTTCGATCCGCGAGCACGGTATCGCCTGCAAGGCCATCTTCGACTGCACGGTTCCGTTTAACCTCAAGAAGAACTTCATCCGCTCGCAGTTCATGGAGATCGACAAGGACAAGTGGGCCGCCGAGCTCGCCTTCTAGTAAGTAGCCCTACCAAGTAGTTAAGGAGTTGTCATGCCTGAGTCTTCTGTTCGTCCCCGTCGCATTGTCGTTGGCGTGTCTGGCGCCAGCGGTGCGGCACTGGGCCTTGAATGCCTCAAATGCCTGCGCCAGGCCGGCGCTGAGTCGGCGCTTGTCGTCACGCGCGGGGGAGAGATCACCATCGAGCAGGAGCTCGGCATGACGCTCGACGAGTTTGCGTGCTATGCCGATGTGGTCTACGACAACAAGAACATTGGCGCTGCCATCGCAAGCGGCACCTATCCGGTCGACGGCATGATCGTGGCTCCCTGCTCCATGAAGACGCTCGCCGGCATCGCGAGCGGCTACAGCGAAAACCTGTTGCTGCGTGCGGCCGATGTGCAGATGAAAGAGCAGCGCCGCCTGGTGCTTATGGTGCGCGAGACGCCCTTCAGTGCGATCCATGTCGACAACATGGCACGCCTGGCGCGCGTGCCGGGTGTCATGCTCATGCCGCCCATGCTCACGTTTTACAACGGCCCCGCCACGCTCGATGAGGCGGTGCATCACATCGCCGCCAAGGCACTCGAGGCCGTCGGCGTGTCGTGCGCCAACTATAAGCGCTGGTCATAGGCATCTTTAGGGTAGGATACGAGTAGTGTTTGAGCCCGCTGCCCCTGTGGGCGGCGGGCTTTTCGTGTCAAAGGGTGTGTCGGGAGGACCTATGCAGACGGGTATGTATGCGATTAGCGAGATGGCGAGCTTGTTTAACGTTTCGCGCCAAACGCTCATCTGCTACGACAAGATCGGTCTGTTTAAACCCGCCGTGGTTAACGAAAAAGGCTACCGTTTCTATTCGCCCACGCAGATCCCGCTCATGCGTCTGATCTGCATGCTGCGCGACTTGGGACTGGAACTCGATGAGATCGATCGCCTGACCTCGACGTTCGACATTGGAGAGATGACCGATCACCTGCGCTCGCGGGTGCAGGCGCTCGACGAGCAGATTGCCGGGCTCAAAGCCGAGCGCGCGAGCGTGCAGGAGCGGCTGAGTTTTTACGACGAGGCGGTCTATTGGCGCGAGCGCGAGGGCAAACCGGAGCTCAAGCAATTCGAGCGCCGCTACGTGGTCTTTGAGGAGTTCCCGAGCGATATCGAGCGTGGCCGCTCGATGCTGCACCCCACGCTCATGCGGGCGATTCTGCGCATGCGTGCGCTCACGGGCACACGCCCCATGCGCGGTTGGGGCGCCATGCTGCGTTGCGAGGCGCTGCATTCCGACGACCCCATCGCCGGTGCCGGTTCCTTTGCCGTGTTGCCGCGTGGTGCCGAGGAAATACTGCCGAGCGATCCTGCCGAGCTGGCGGAGATTGGCGTCGAGGTGCTGCCCGAGGGCACGTACCTGTGCATGAGTCGCTGGGGCATGCCGTACGAGCCCGAGGGTATCCGCGCCATCGTGGCCTGCATGGACAGGCACGCGCTCCAGCCCATCGGCAATGCTTTCGATTTTTGCTACCTGGACACCACGAGCTACGACGAGTCTCACCAAGAGGACTTCTGCTGTATCCAAATCCCCGTCGCCCTCAAATAACTTGCGGTGAAATAGTCCCTAAATAGCTCGAGTGGGCGTGCAAACAGGAACTATTCCACCGCAACTTCGATGCGACAAAGGAGCAGTCCCTTTATCGCATTCCGTGCGAGCTCCAGCGCCATCTGCGGGTATAAGGCTAACAAGTGTTTATTTGCGAGGCCTAAGGGGCGCCCCGTATGGATATCGATAACTTTGAATGGTGGTATAGCGAGGGCGAGGCTCCGGACGAGGAGTGGGACGAGCCCGCGTCGCGTGACGTGTCGAGCGACGAGGACGAGACCGGCAACGATGCCGCTGTCGAGCCTGATGCCGCCTCCGATGCCGCCGAGCCCCTGACCTTTGAGCAGGCTTGGGCCCAAGCCGAGGCCGATGAGGCTAAGGCCGATGCCACGGCCACACTCGGTGAGCCGGCGGACATGTCCATCTCGCCGGCAAAGATCCCGCAGCCGCGTCACACCATCGACCCCGACAGCACGGCATCCTTCAGCATTCTCGACGTGCCCGCGCAAGGCGCCCAGGCGCCTGCGCCCACACATCGCCCCGACCTGGCTCGTGAGGAAGACGCGGGCCGCCGTTCTCCGCTCGGCCCCATCCTCATCGCCTTCATGGCCGGCGTTATCGCCTGCTCGGCAATCGGTAGCGTTTGGAGCCATGTCGAGCAGCAGCGTCAAGACGCCGCCAAGGTCGAGATGTCTGTCGAGCAATCGCTCAGCCGCACGCGCTCGGTACATGTGTCGGTCGAGGTCAAGGACGGCGCGATGTGGGACACCGCGCGTGGCGACAGCCAAATGCTCATCCACATCGTGGGGCGTACGCTCAAAGGGCAGACGATTGACGAGTATCAATACGTCAATTCCGCTGGTGACGGCATCGAGCTCAAGCCCGGCGACTACGAGCTCACCGTCGACGAACCGCCCGTCGCCACCGACGGCACGCGCTTCCGCGCCTCAAAGCGCATGGTTCCCGTGAGCTTTAACTCGCAGGCGCCCGATACGGTCGATAGCACTCCGCAGGGCGGGTTTGACCTTTACGCTATTGCTCAATAACTGCGCCTGTCGCTCAACCCCGCCGCCAAGAGTGGGACAATAGCCCTCGACACTATTGTTTACTTTTGGAGGAAGTAGCATGTCTACCGTCACTACCATCAAGCTCGGCAGCCTCACCGCGGCCATCGATTCCATGGGCGCCCAGCTCACGAGCCTTGCCCTCAACGGCAACGAGTATCTGTGGCAGGGCGACCCCGCCTTTTGGGGCAAGCATGCGCCCATCCTGTTCCCCATTGTGGGCTCGCTGCGCAACAACACGGCGACGTCTGCGGCTGGCACCTGCGAGATGCCGCGCCACGGCCTCGCGCGCATCGTCGAGCACAAGCTGGTCGAGGTTTCGGAGGACGGCTCCTCGGTAACGTACGAGATCACCGACACGCTCGAGTCGCTCAAGGCCTTTCCGTTCCACTTTAAGCTCAACATGACCTATGCCCTGACTGGTGACGCCACACTTACCCAGACCTTTGCCGTCACCAATACCGGCGACGTGGACCTGCCGTTCTCGGTGGGCGGCCACCCCGCATTTAACGTACCTGCTCCCGGTGCCGAGGACGAGGCGTTCGAGGATTACGAGCTGGCATTTACCGAGGCTTGGACCAACGAGGCCCCCATCATCACGCCCGATGGCCTCATGACGTTCGAGGGTAGCTACAAGGCTCCCGATAACTCGGACGTGCTGCCCATCACGCACCGCAGCTTCGATAACGACGCCATCATGTTCACCGATACCCCGGGCTCCACGCTCACGCTGCGCGGCCGCAAGTCGGGCCACGGCGTCAAGATCGACTTTGAGGGCTTTAAGTACATCGGCGTGTGGTCTGCCGCCAACGACGCCCCGTTTGTGGCGCTCGAGCCTTGGACCGGTCACACCACCATGTCCACCGAGGACGACGTCTTTGAGCACAAGGTCAACACCATCACCTTGGCCCCCGGCGCTACCGATAAACGCAGCTTTAGCGTCACCTTGCTCTAGAGGTTCCGCCGCTCGGTCGATGCTGCGTGCCGTCCAGAGCGATAATTTGTCATTCAAAAGGCAAGGCATAGACCTTCTGGTCATGCCTTGTCTTTTTCATGCCACTTGTTCGCTCTGGACGTCGCTCGCCGGCATTGCCAAAACATCGACGTCCCCAATGACTACCATGTGTCTATTAATTTTTCGAGCTTGTGCTGCACTGCTGGTCGCTGGCGTATATCCTGTTAAGTCGTCAGCATACGATTCAACAGGGAAGGCAGATTATGCATTCTCCCCATCAGCGCGACGCGCATCCACAGCCGGTGTGCAGCCGTCGCATCTTCTTGGGTAGCGCTCTCGCTGCGAGCGCTTCCGTCGTCGCCGGCGCGCTCGCCGGCTGTCAGCGTCCGTCCACGCTCAAGGTGGTTCAGCCCACGACGGGCGGCGGTCGCGACGACCTGTCCGATTCCGTGATCGGCAAGGACAAGATCCGCATTGGCATGGAGGCGGCCTACGCCCCGTACAACTGGCAGGTTTCCGAAGCCAGTGAGTACACTATCCCCATCGACAACGTGCAGGGCGCCTATGCCGATGGCTACGACGTGCAGATTGCCAAGATCGTCTGCAAGGCCCTCGGCGGCGAGCCCGTCGCCGTCAAGCAGAGCTTCTCGGGTCTCATCGACTCGCTCAACAACGGCCAGATCGACCTCATCATCGCCGGCATGAGCGCCACGCCCGAGCGTGAGGAGTCCGTCGGCTTTTCCGACCCGTACTTTATCGGTTACTTTGGCCTGTTCGTAAAAGAGGGCTCGCCCTACCAAAATGCGACCAAGCTCAGCGACTTTAGCGGCGCTACGGTCCTCGGCCAAAAGGACACCATGCTCGATACCGTCATCGACGAGATTCCGGGCGTTGTGCACAAAAACCCGGTCGATTCGGTTCCCACGGTGTTTTCGAACCTGCTGCAGGGTACCTGTGACGCCGTGACGTACAACACCGAGAACGAGAAGGGCTATATGGCCCAAAATCCGGGCATTGTTCCTATTCATTTTGCCGAGGGCGAGGGCTTTAAGCAGGAGGTCGCGGCAAACGTCGGCTGCCGCAAGGGCTCGGACAAGCTGCTTAAGCTCATCGACAAGACACTCAAGGGCATCAGCCAAGAGGAGCGCGACCAAATGTGGGACGCGTGCCTCGACCGTCAGCCGGCATAGGGAGGCAGCATGAAAACCATCAATCGTCTGGCCTCCTTTATCAAGGCCGACCACCGTTATGTGTACCTGGGCACGAGCATCATCGCGGCGCTCGGCCTGGCGTTTAGCCAACGCAACCCCGCGCCGCTGAGCTTCTTGGCGCCTACGGGCGTGTTCCAAGACTGCCTCTGGGCAATCCTTTGGGCCTGGCTCGTCGTGTCGGCGGCGGCGCTGGTCACCAAACTCATGCACTGGAATGACTATCGCGAAAAGTCGTCGTTCGCATCCGAGCGTTTCCGTCGTGGCGCACGCTTAGGCAGCTACGTCGTGGTCGCCATCGCGGCGGTCTTTTTCGTGGACCGCTGCGTCATGTCGTTTATCGACCTGGTGCAGGTGAGTATTGTCTCGGACTCCAACCCCAGCGACTTTTTGTCGAGCCTGGTCTACATGACCTACAAGAGCGGGGACTTCTTTATCCGCGGCATCGAGATCACCATCGCACTTGCGACCTTCGGTACCGTCATCGCTTTTTTCCTTGCGCTGCTCTTTGTGTTTTTGCGCATTCAGACCTTCGATCGCGTGGACAACGACTTGGTGCGCTTCTTTAAGAGCATTGGCCGAGGCTTTGCGACCATCTACTCCACCATCGTGCGTGGCACGCCCATGATGGTCCAGGGCCTACTCATCTATTACGCGGGCTTCACCGTTTTGCGCGGCATGGGCTTCGAGACCGCCCAGGCCAACCAGATCTGGAGTACCTTCACTGCTGGCCTCGTCACCATCTCGCTCAACTCTACCGCCTACATGATGGAGGTCCTGCGCGGCGGCATCGAGTCCATCGATCCCGGCCAGGCCGAGGCTGCGCGCTCGCTGGGCCTGTCGCAGTGGCAGGCTATGCGCAAGGTCGTGTTCCCTCAGGGTATTAAAAACGCGATCCCGGCGCTCACCAACGAGCTCATCATCAACATCAAGGATTCGTCGGTGCTCTCGGTCATCGGCGTGTTCGACCTCATGTACGCCACCACCACCGTCGCCGGCGTGTACTACCGCCAGATGGAGGTCTACTGCGTGGCGCTTGTGGTCTATCTGATCCTGACGCTCGTGGCGAGCCGCCTGCTCGAGGCCTTTGGCAAAAAGCTCGGCGCCGAGGCTCCGGCCACGCTGCCCAGCTCTAACTAGGCTTAAGACGAGGAGAATCATCATGGCAGATACCGCCACTACCGGCACTGCGGCAGCCGTGCAAAACCAAGAGCCGCTTATCCGCGTCGAGGGCCTGCGCAAGAGCTTTGGCTCGCTCGAGGTACTCAAGGGCATCGACTTGTCCGTCAATCCCGGCGAGGTCGTCACCATCATCGGCGCCTCGGGCTCGGGCAAGTCGACCTTCCTGCGCTGCCTCAACCTGCTCGAGACCCCGGACGCGGGCCACATCTGGTTCCACGGCCAGGACCTCACGGCCGAGCGCTGCAATATCAATAAACTGCGCGAGGACATCGGCATGGTGTTCCAGGGCTTCAACCTGTTCAACAACATGGACGTGCTCGACAACTGCACGCTCGCGCCCGTCACGCTCAAAAAGATGAGCAAGGTCGAGGCCGAGAAGGTCGCGATGGAGCATCTGACCAGCGTGGGACTCGAAAAGTTCGCGCACGCCGCCGTGGGTCGCCTGTCCGGTGGTCAAAAGCAGCGCGTGGCCATCGCTCGTGCCCTGTGCATGAATCCGCAGATCATGCTGTTTGACGAGCCGACCTCAGCGCTCGACCCCGAGATCGTGGGCGAGGTGCTCGAGGTCATGCGCAAGCTCGCTGCCGACGGCATGACCATGGTCGTCGTCACGCATGAGATGGCCTTTGCCCGAACCGTGTCCGACCGCGTGGTCTTTATGGACAAGGGCGTGGTACTCGAGGACGCCGCGCCGGCCGAGCTCTTTGGCAATCCCAAACACCAGCGCACCCGCGAGTTCCTCTCGCGTTATCTCGAGGACAAATAACCGATTGCAAACGCTTATGTGGCAGGGCCGCTCCGGTGGGGCGGCCCTCGTCATCACAATCGAAAGGATGTCATGGCCGAGGTTTGGCGCTTCTTTGCGCATGAGGATGATTTTGCCGATATAGACGAGGCCGGCGCGTGCGAGCGCTTGGGCCGCGTGCTGTCGTTTCCGACCATTTCGAGCATGGATGCCGAGGCGGTGGACTGGCAGCCCTTCGACGACCTGCGCGCCTATATGCAGCAGGCCTGGCCGCGCGTGTTTGCGGCGGGCGAGGTCGAGCTTATCGATCATTCGCTGCTGGTGGCGCTTGCCGGCAGCGATCCAGCTCTTAAGCCCGTTATGCTCATGGGCCACATGGATGTGGTTCCCGTGGTGCCGGGTACCGAGGCCGACTGGACGCACGCCCCCTTTAGCGGGCACGTGGACGACACCTACATCTGGGGCCGCGGCGCGATCGACATGAAGGACCAGGTCGCAGGCATTCTCGAGGCTGTCGAGTATGCGCTGGGGCACGGTTGGCAGCACGAGCGCACGCTGCTCCTGGCCTTTGGCCAGGACGAGGAGACGACGCAATACGGCGCAGGCGCCATCGGCCGCGTGCTCGAGGAGCGCGGCATTGAGCTTGAGTACCTGATCGACGAGGGCGACTACCGCATCGTTCCGGCTGCCGAGTACAGCGCGGGCGAGGGTTGGCTCATGCACGCCGACCTCGCGGAGAAGGGCTATGCCGACATTGTGCTCAAGACAAAGAGCGCGGGTGGACATTCTTCCAACCCCTACGGCGGCACGTCGCTCGAGGTGCTCAGTCGTGCCATTACCGCAATCTGCGATATCGAGTGGCCGACGCGCGTGACCGACTTGCTCGCCGCCCAGCTTGTCGAGTTGGGGCTCTACACCGCCGATGAAATTGCCGCCAACGGGGATGCCATTGTCCGCGATTGCCTCGCCAGCAAAAAGCTCTATCCGCTGGTGACGACCACCTGCGCGCCCACGCAGATCGAGGGCGGCAGCACCGGTGCCAACGTAATGCCGCAGGATATGTGGGCCAACATTAACTTCCGCATGCTCGAGGGCATGAGCGTGGCCGACGTTGTGGCGCGCTGCCGTGGGGCGGTTGCCGGGGCGGACCTTGCCGGGCGTGTCGAAGTGGAGCTGGGCCCCGGCAGCTCCGAACCCTCTCCGTCCCCGCGCATCGGTGGTTCCGGCCTCGAGACGGTTCGCTCCATCGCCGCCCGCTATTTCCGTGATCCAGAGGGGACGGAGGAAAACGGATCATTCGAGCCAGTGGCAATTGTGCCCTCGACCGTGATCGGTGCGACCGACGCCGCCAACTACCAGCACATTTGCCCTGAGTGCATTCGCTTCTCGGCCTTTGTGGTCGACGATGACGAGTGCGACCGCGGTGTCCACGGCACCAACGAGCGCATCACCCGCCGAGCCTACCTCCAGGGCATCCGTTTTCTCATCTCCCTGCTCCAAACGCTCTAGAATTCGACCAAGCGACAGTCCCTTTGTTAGCCGTTGGGGACGTTCTTAAACGACTAGTCGTAAAGGAATGTCCCCAACGGCTACGTCCGCTCATTCCGTGCGGGTTATATGCAGGTTTGCCTGCGCACGCTATCATGTATGGGTTAGACCGCAACTATGTACCCCATACGCGAAGGGATGCGCATGTATCTGAAGATCGACATGTTCTAGCCGGGCTTACCCCCGCATCGGCGCCCCGCGCCCCATCAATTCTGCCGATTTTCACCTTCACGCATATAAAGGAGTCCCGCCATGCGCGACAAGCTCGAAAAGATTATCAAGGCCTACGAGGAGCTCGAGAAGAAGCTTTCCGACCCGGCCGTCGCCTCCGACATCAAGGAGTTCACGCGTCTCAACAAGGAGTACGCGCACCAGTCTGACCTCATCGCCGCCTCGCGCGAGTACATCGGCGCGCTCGATGACATTGAGGCTGCCAAGGAAATGCTCCACGATACTACCGATGCCGATGAGAAGGAGATGCTCCAGATGGACATCTCCGAAAACGAGGCCAAGCTTCCCCAGCTCGAGGAAGACATTAAGTACATGCTCATCCCAAGCGACCCCAATGACGACAAGAACACCATCGTCGAGATTCGCTCCGCCGCCGGTGGCGACGAGGCGGCCATCTTTGCCGGCGATCTGTACAAGATGTACCAGCGCTTCTGCGAGTCGCGCGGCTGGAAGACCACCGTGCTCGACTCCAGCCCTAGCGAGGCCGGCGGCTTTAAGTCCATCGAGTTCAAGGTCGAGGGTGACCGCGTCTACTCCGTCATGAAGTACGAGTCCGGCGTGCATCGCGTCCAGCGCGTCCCCAAGACCGAGTCCCAGGGCCGTATCCAGACCTCCACGGCAACCGTCGCCGTGCTTCCCGAGGCCGAGGAAATCGACGTCCAGATCAACCAGTCCGACCTGCGCATCGACACCTACTGCGCCTCCGGCCCTGGCGGTCAGTGCGTTAACACCACCTACTCCGCCGTGCGCATCACCCACCTGCCCACCAACACCGTGGTGCAGTCGCAGGAACAGCGCTCCCAGATCCAGAACCGTGAAGTCTGCATGCAGATGCTGCGCGCCCGTCTGTACGAGATGGAGCTCGAGAAGCAGCAGGCCGAGCTCGGTGCCGAGCGCCAGAGCCAGATCGGCCACGGCAACCGTTCCGAGAAGATCCGTACTTACAACCAGCCCCAGGACCGCGTGACCGATCACCGTATCGGCTTCAACTCCACCTACAACGGCGTCCTTCTGGGCGACCAGCTCGGCACCGTCATCGAGGCGCTTGCCGCCGCCGAGCGAGCCGAGAAGCTGGCACAGGCAGTTTAAGTTACGGCGTTTTACCAAACGCCGTAACGGCTCGACGCTGCAAACGCCCCTAAGCGGCAATCTGACGTTCAATTTCAAGGGCGCGACCAGAAGGTCAGCGCCCTTTCATTTCACGTCACCTTGCTCGCTTAGGGGCGTTTTCGCTGACTTATGCTCAACCTGCGGCGGGGCACTCATTGGGGACAGACTTAAATGAGTAGTCGTTGGGGACGTTCTTAAACGACTAGTCGAATAAGAACGTCCCCAGCGACTAGGTTGGGTACATTGCTTTGAGATGTTATTCAATCAGCTTTGATAGGCAT
The DNA here is from genome assembly GCA_019414245.1 of Collinsella sp. Lineage (GTDB taxonomy): Bacteria > Actinomycetota > Coriobacteriia > Coriobacteriales > Coriobacteriaceae > Collinsella. Next base: position 106,829 of record DXMK01000005.1, read on the forward strand.
TGAGCTGTTTACCTGCTTAAAGCAATGAGCGGCATTCGTCTGCGATCGAAAATAATGCTCAAAATATCGTTCGCGAAGTCGCGGGGTCCTTTTTGGTGCGTCGCGCGTCAAGTGATTTGGCAAGTTCTTGGTTAGATATTGGTCAGTTTTGGGCAACCTTGCCAAAAGCTTGACGGATGCAGATTTAGACGTCGACGAATGAACACTTCGGGTGGGCTCCAAGCAAAAATCTGGGCTGATTCTCGATAATCGCCTTCAATCGTCCCTTGCCAGGCGCTGGCCTCGCTTACAATCTGCTCCGACATTCGCGCGCCGCCCGGCGCTTAAGAGGGGAGGGCCCCATGGCAAACGAGATCTGGACCATCAAGCGTTGTCTCGAGTGGACCAAGGAGTACCTGGCCGAGCGCGGTGAGGAGCATCCCCGTCTTTCTGCCGAGTGGCTGCTGTGCGCGGCCACGGGTTTGGCGCGTATCGACTTGTATATGCGCATGGACGAGACGCTCGATGCAGCTCAGCTCGAGACCATGCACGCAGCGGTCGTCCGTCGCGCTAAGGGCGAGCCGCTGCAGTACATCACCGGCAGCACGCAGTTCCGCATGATCGACGTCGCGTGCGCACCTGGTGTGCTCATTCCGCGTCCCGAGACCGAGATGCTCGTCGAGGAAGTCCTCAATTATCTGGATGCCGAGGTGCTGAGCCCCGAGGCTGCCGCCCGTCAGCGCGTTGAGCTGCCCTGGAACGATGAAGTCGAGCAAGCGCGCAAAGCCGAAGCCGCATTGGCCGACGAACGCGCGACCGCCGAGCGCCGCGCCGCCAACCTGACGGCCGCCGATGAGGCTGCGCTGGGTGGCGACGTGCTCGGCAGCCGCGCCTATGCCGAGGAGCTTGCCGATCGCGAGGCCGAGGAAGCCGCCGCGCAGGCAGCGGAAGCCGAGACTGCGGAAGCTGCTGAGCCCGAGCTCGGCGAATACGGCATCGCCATCGAGGGCAACGACCAACAGACGACTTCCGCGCAAGATGCCGCCGAGGCCAACGCATCTGCCCCAGCCGAGTCCCGCACTGCCCGCGTTCTCGAGGTCGGCTGCGGCACGGGCTGCATCTCGCTCTCCCTTGCCTGGGAGCGCCGCGGCCACGTTACCTGCACTGCTACCGATATCGAGCCGCGCGCCATCGACCTTGCTACCAAAAACCGCGATGCGCTTGGTCTCACGTCCGACGACGTCGCCTTTAGCCTCACCAACCTGGTGAGTTCCATTCCCCACGACGAGTGGGGCACCTTCGACGTGCTCGTCTCCAACCCGCCTTACATCCCGACCGACGTTATGCGCTCGCTGCCGCACGAGGTCAAGGACTTCGAGCCCGATTTGGCGCTCGAGGGCGGTGCCGATGGCCTGGACATCTTCCGCCGCCTGCTCAATGCGGCACCCTATATGCTGCGTGCCGGCGGACTCTTTGCCTGCGAGCTCTACGAGGGTGCCCTCAACGCTGCCGCCGAACTCTGCCGCCAGGCGGGCCTTTCGGATGTGCGCATCGTCCGCGATCTCACCGATCGCCCCCGCATCGTTCGGGCCATCGTCACCGAGCCCAAACAGCGTATTTAAGCTGAACAAATAGATATCTGCACAAGTTTGTCCTTGCAATATACCGTAAAACTTCTACTATAGAAGGAGAAAGGTATGTCAAATCAGCTGCATCGGTACCGTATCGTGCTTGATTACATTGAACCTTGGCTTGATGAGCAGGATGAAGCTACGCTGAAGCAGATTTATGCAGACCTTTTGGTGCTCGAGAAGGAAGGTCCCAGCCTTGGTCGTCCGCTGGTTGACCGCGTAAAGGGCTCGAAGCTTCATCATTTAAAGGAGCTGAGAGTGACGTCGTGTGGTGGGCAGGTGATTCGCATCCTCTTCGCCTTTGACCCCAAGCGCCAGGCGGTATTGCTATTGGCTGGTGATAAGTCGCGAGCGGGATCGTCAAGGGCAAAATGGAACGGCTGGTATGCGATCAACATTCCAAGGGCCGAGCAAATATACCGTCGCCACGTAAGGAGGCTCGATCGAGATGGAACTGCATGAGTATATGGAATCTCGCGGGATAACACGCGACTCCATTACCGCCGAGCAGGACAGGACTCGCGATCGTATCGAAGCCTATAAGCTTGCTCAGATTCGCAGGCTAAAAGATCTAACACAGGCGTCGGTCGCCCAGTCGATGGGCGTTTCTCAAAAACGTGTATCCGAGCTCGAGCGTGGGGAGTTGGGTTCGATGAGGCTCGACACGCTGAGCAGGTACGCAGAGAGCCTCGGCGGAAAACTGGTTGCAAGCATCGAGTTCCCCGATCGTACCGTTACGCTTGCTCGCTAAAATCCTTCAATAACCCCCTCACTTTCACCGACTACTAGAGCCGCTCACCAAACCAACATGCGCTCTGGGCAAATAGGTTGAACGTTTCGTGCGAGAATGCCCCACAGTAAACAAACTTGCACCAGAGCGTAAGGGGCTGGCATACACATGCAGACGGTCTACCGGGTATACGAGGGAGCGCGAGAGCCGCATCGGCTCGCCGTCAAGCGTACGGCCGAGGTGCTCGGCTGTGGCGGCCTGGCGCTGATCCCGACCGAGACGGTCTACGGTGTCGCCGTGGCAGTCAACGCCTTCTCGGACGCCGTGCCCCAAGATACAGGCGAATTCCCATCGTGGCCGCGCGATTCGCAGGCTGCCGTCAATGGCGCCGCGGTCCCTGCGCTCGGTACCGGCTACCGCCGTATCTTCACTCTCAAGCAACGTGAACTCACCCAAACGGTCGCCTGGCTGGTCGATGGCGTCGAGGCACTCGACCGCTATGGCGTGGATATCCCGGAAGATGCCCGCGTACTTGCGCGACGATGCTGGCCGGGAGCCCTGACTATCGTGGTCAAGGCGGCTCCCTGCGTGCCGACCTTTATGCGTGCTGCCGACGACACCGTGGCCCTGCGCGCTTCGGCCTCTCCCGTGGTCCAAGCGCTCATCCGCGCCTGCGGCAGTCCCCTCGCCTGCACGAGCGCCAACACACACGGCGCGCCCTCGCCGGCAAGCTTTGTCGCCGTCGAAGGTCGCATCCTGGAGGGGGTCGATGTTGCCGTCGACGCCGGCGAGACCCCGTGTCGCGACGCCTCGACCATCGTGTCGTTCCAGCACGGCGGGCTCCAGATCCTGCGCCAAGGCGCACTTCCCGCATCAGAGATCGAACGGGTCCTGTCCGACCCGATGCAATAGAAAGGTGTAAGCGATGTCGTTGAATCTGGGCAGCCTGGGCATGGAAGATGCCTCGTTTAACTTTGGCGGTTCCTACATCATGGCGCTCGACTGCGGCACCACCTCGGTACTTGCGACCATCGTCGACGAGTACGGCTGCATCGTCGCGCAGGCACGTCGTAGCGTCAAAACCAGCTTCCCGCGTCCCGGTTGGATAGAGCAAGACCCCATGGAGGTGCTTGCCAGCCAGATCGGTGTGATGATGGAGGTCCAGTTTAAGAGCGGCATCCATTCTGACCGCATCGCCGCCATCGGTATCTCCAACCAGCGCGAGACCACGGTGGTGTGGGACCGCATAAGCGGCCAACCCATCTATAACGCCATCGTGTGGCAATGCCGTCGCACCGCACCTCTGATCGACGAGCTGGTCGAGCGGGGCGCAGAAGAGCTGGTGCGCTCCCGCACGGGACTCACGCTCGATCCGTATTTCTCGGCTTCCAAGGTGCAGTGGATCCTCGACAACGTCGACGGTGCGCGTGAGAGCGCGGCAGCGGGCGACCTCATGTTCGGCACCATCGACACCTGGCTCATCTACAACCTCACCGGCAGTCAGGTCTTTGCCACCGACTACACCAATGCCAGCCGCACGGCGCTCTTTAATATCCATACGCTCGATTGGGACGACGACCTGCTGGCGCTCTTTGACGTTCCACGTTCCATGATGCCCGAGGTTCGTTGGAGCTCGGGCGACTACGGCCGCGTCGCGAGCGACATCATGACCAACATGCCGCCCATCATGGGCGTGGCGGGCGATCAGCAGGCGTCGCTGTTCGGCCACTGCTGCTTCCATCCCGGCCAGACCAAAAACACCTATGGCACGGGTTGCTTTATGCTCATGAACACCGGCGACGAGGTCGTCGAATCCAAGAACGGTCTGGTCTCCACGATCGGTATCGCCGCGGACGGCAAGATCAGCTATGCGCTCGAGGGTTCTATCTTTGCCGCCGGCTCAACCATGAACTGGCTGCGCAACAACATGGGCATCATCTCGAGTGTGAGCGAGTCCGCGCAACTCGCCGCTTCGATCAACGACAACGAGGGCTGCTACTTCGTCCCCGCCTTCGCTGGCCTGGGCGCTCCCTGGTGGGACCCGCGTGCCCGCGGTATCGTGTGCGGACTGACCGGTGCCTCGAGTCGCGCGACCATTGTGCGTGCGGCCTGCGAGTCCATGGCCTACCAGAGTTATGACGTGCTGCGCGCCATGGAGCAGGACGTGGGACTTTCGATTGAGCGCCTGTCCGTCGATGGCGGCGCCTCACGCAACGAGTTCATCATGCAATTCCAGGCCGACCTGCTGGATATCCCCGTGCTGCAATGCGAGACGGTGGAGACCACGGCAATCGGTGCCGCGTACTTGGCGGGTCTTGCCGTCGGCTATTGGGAAGACCTTGAAGAGCTGGAGCAAAATGCCCAGATCGTTAGGACCTTCCTTCCCCATATGTCCGCCGAGCGTCGCGAGCAAAACCTTGCGGGCTGGCGTGATGCAGTCAAGCGCTCGCTCAGTACCGCACAGTAGGGCTGCGATGGGCTGCTCGATACAACAAACCGCTAAACTTATGCATGGCGTGCGGCGGCAACATTGCTGCGCGCCTTGTCAGCAAGGCCGTTTTGCGGCTGCAACGAAAGGGGCAATCAACCCATGACCGTTACCTACGATGCGTCCCGTGTGACGCTTGTCGATCATCCGCTCGTCCAGCACAAGCTGTCGATCCTGCGCGACAAAAACACCGGCACCAACCAGTTCCGTCAGCTCGTGCGCGAACTCGCGCTTTTTGACGGCTACGAGGCCATGCGCGACCTGCCTATGGAAGACGTCGAGGTCGAGACCCCCATCACTACTGCCACGTTCAAACAGCTTGCCGGCAAGAAACTCGCCATCGTGCCCATCCTGCGTGCGGGCCTTGGCATGGTCGACGGTATCCTCGACCTGGTGCCCTCCGCTCGCGTGGGCCACATCGGCATGGAGCGCGACGAGGTCACCCACGAGCCGCACGAGTATTACTGCAAGATGCCCAAGGATATCGACCAGCGCATCTGCCTGGTCGTCGACCCCATGCTCGCCACGGGCGGTTCGGCCGAGATGGCCATCAGCTACCTGCGCGAGCGCGGTGTCAAGGATATCCGCATGCTGTGCATCGTCGCCGCGCCCGAGGGCCTCAAGTCACTGACCGAAAAGGACCCCGACGTACATATTTATACGTGCGCCATCGACGACCATCTCAACGAGGCCGCCTACATCGTTCCCGGCCTCGGCGACGCCGGCGACCGCATCTTCGGCACGCTCTAGTCGCTGGGCTAAGACGGCCGCGGCTGCAAATACGAAGAAACGGTGCGCGCGGTCGAACAAAAGGCGACCGCGCGCACTCCTGTTAACGGACGTTTTGCCCTGCAGGGTTCGAGAAAAACGTATTACCGTACCTGCGGCATAAAGAAGGTCTTAAGAAAACGAACAGGTGCGTATTAACCGATGCTTTTTCGGTTGTACTTTAGCGATTGGCTCGTACAATAGTCACCAATGTTTGGCGGGAACTGTTCTGTGAGGCGTTAAAAAAGGAAAGTGAGGACGCCAATGTTTCAGATAGCCGATCTGCTCGCTATCGTTGCAGGCGCCATCGCGGGCGCAATTGCCTTCCTTCCCTTTGTCTTTACGCTCAAGCCGGTTCTTGACGATAAACAGAATGCGGACATGCTTAAGGGTATGGTGAGTCTGGCGGTCTCGGCAATCGCCCTGCTCGTCTTTACCTTGGTTGTGTTTGTGTTGTTCGGAGAGGCATTTCGCATGTTCCTCCTGGGCGAGGCGATCGGCTTCGTGGCCTTTATGGCCGCCTGCACGGTTCGCGTCGCCAAGGCGCTGCGAGATCCTCATGAGGTCGAAAGGTAAGTCGTGGAAATTTTTGAAAAGCTGCCTGATGAGATTAATCATCTGGTCAGCGAGTTCAGCTCCACCCCTGTCGTGGGCGATCTGAGCTGCGGCATCACGCAGTACTCGTTTTGGCTGATCGTCTCCACGATCGTGCTCCTGATCGTCCTGGCCGTGTTCAAGAAGAAGCAGACCCTGGTTCCCAAGGGCTTCTTCGTCAACGGTTTCGAGTACATCATCGAGTACGTCGAGAACGATATCGGCAAGGGTGTCGTGGGTGAGAACTGGAAGAAGCACTTCCCGTTCCTGTGCTCGCTTTTCCTGTTCATCCTGATCAATAACATGATCGGCCTGATCCCGGGAATGAAGCCCGGCACCGGTGCAATCGGCTCCACCGCCGCGCTCGCCATCTTCGCCTTCGTGTACTTCATCTACTACGGATGCAAGGCTCACGGCGTGATCGGCTACATCAAGAGCCTCGCCCCGCAGGGCGTGAGCTTCCCGATGAACGTGCTCGTGTGGGTCGTCGAGCTCTTCTCGACCTTCCTGCGCCTCATCACGCTCGCCGTTCGTCTGTTCTGCAACATGTTTGCAGGACACGTGGTCATGGGCTCGTTCGCCATCATGGCGAGCATGTTCATGCAGCCGCTGCTTCAGCAGGTTTCCGCGGCCCACGCCGTCGGCGCCCTGCCTTCGCTGGCCTGGCTTGCCATCCTCATCCTGATCTATGCGATCGAGCTTGTGGTCGGCGCCATCCAGGCTTACGTCTTCACGGTCCTTACCGCCGTGTATGTCTCCGAGGCAGAGGAGGTCGCGGAGGAGGAGTAGTCTTCCGTTCGTGCCTTAAAGGTAAGGCAATTCGTTAAACCGCCGGTGCCCGTACCCATGGAGCCCGGCAGTTATAAAAAGGTTATCCTGCGTGAAATAAGACACGCACGACAAAGGAGGAATCGTGGGAGTTATCGGTTACGGTCTCGGTGTTATCGGCGCTGGTCTTGCTATCGGCCTGTCTGCTCTGGGTGCTACGGGTGCTATGGCCCGTCAGCCTGAGGTCCAGGGCCGCGTGTTCACCGTCTTCATCATGGGCTCCGCCTTCGGCGAGGCTCTGGCTCTGATCGGCTTCGTTGTCGCGCTGATCGTTAAATAGCACGGAGCGTCAAGTATGAATCTTTCATCCCAGAAGAGCGCGATCGCACTCTCCGCGTCCGCGGCCGCGCTGCTCATGCCGGTTTCCGCGTTCGCTGAGGACGGCGCTGCCGGTGCGGACATCCTCATCCCTAAGATGGCGGAGTTCATCCCGGCGCTTATCGCCTTCCTGATTATCTGGATCGTGCTGGCCAAGGTCGCCCTGCCGGGCATCATGAAAACCATGGAGGAGCGCGGCAAGAAGATCGAGGAGAGCCTCGACGAGGCCGAGAAGACCAAGCAGGAGGCTATCGCCAAGCGCGCTGAGTCCGACTCGATCGTCACCGACGCCCGTCGTCAGGCTGCCGACATCGTTCTCGAGGCCCGCAAGGACGCCGAGTCCGAGCGCGCCCGTATCATCGAGGCTGCTCACAAGGAGGCCGAGGAGATTATCGCCAAGGCCCATACGACCGTCGAGGACGAGCGCAAGTCCATCTACGCCGGTGCCGCGAGCTCCATCGCCGACCTGTCCGTTGCCGTCGCCACCAAGATCGTGGGCGAGGCACTCGAGGACGATGCCGAGCAGAAGAAGCTCATCGAGCGCTACATCCAGGAAGCAGGTAGCCTGAATGCCGACTAGCCGCTATCAGGACAAGGTGCTCGAGACCTACGCGCGTTCCCTTTTGGAAGCCGCCAAGGCCGAGAACCATGTGTTCGAGGACCTCGAGATGATCGAGCGCCTGGCTTCTGCCAGCCCCGAGATCATCGCCGTGCTCGACACCATGTCCAAGCGCGACCAGCTCGACCTTCTTCCCAAGGTGGCAGCTGCCTTTAAGTATGTTGCCGAGGAAGACGAGGATGTAGTGGGCGTGACCGTCACCACGGCGATCCCGCTCGACGACGAGCTGCGTCAAACCATCACTAAGAAATGCGAGCAGGACTTCGGCCGCAAGGTATTCCTTATCGAGCAGGTCGACCCGTCTATCGTGGGCGGCCTGGTGCTCGAGGCCCGCGGCGAGCGTCGTGACATTTCCGTCAAGACGCAGCTGCGCATCGCGCAGGAGACCCTCGCAAACTCTGCTAATTCGTACGGAGGTGAAGCCTAATGTCCGAAACCCTCAATGCCCAGGATATCGCCAAGAAACTGCAGGAGCAGCTCACGAGCCTCTCCGCGACGGTCGATACGCATGAGGTTTCAACGGTCGACGAGGTAGGCGACGGCATCGCGCGCGTCTCTGGCCTCAAGAGCGCCATGGCAGGCGAGCTTCTGGAGTTCAAGAGCTCCGATACCGGTGAGACCGTCTTCGGCCTTGCCCAGAACCTTGACCGTGACGAGGTCGGCGCCGTTCTGTTCGGTGCCGTCGACTCCATCAAGGAAGGCGACGAGTGCCGCACCACTGGCCGCGTTATGGATATCCCCGTGAGCCGTGCCATGCTCGGCCGCGTCGTCAATCCGCTCGGCCAGCCCATCGACGGCCTGGGCGACATCGTCGCTACGCACCGTCGCCCCATCGAGTTCAAGGCTCCCGGCGTCATCGATCGTACCCCGGTGTGCGAGCCGGTTCAGACCGGTCTGCTCGCTATCGACTCCATGGTGCCTATTGGCCGCGGTCAGCGTGAGCTCATCATCGGTGACCGTAAGACCGGTAAGACCGCCATCGCCATCGACGCTATCCTCAACCAGCGCGGCAAGGGCATGGTCTGCATCTATGTCGCCATCGGCCAGAAGGCCTCCACGGTTGCCAACATCCGCGAGACCCTCGCTCAGCACGGTGCGCTCGACTACACCATCATCGTTTCGGCCACCGCTGCCGATTCCGCCCCTATGCAGTACATCGCGCCTATGGCCGGTGCCGCTATTGGCGAGTTCTTTATGTACAACGGCGAGGACGGCAAGCCCGCCAGCGAGACCAACCCCGGCGGCCACGTGCTCGTCATCTACGATGACCTGTCCAAGCAGGCTGTGGCCTACCGTCAGATGTCGCTGACGCTGCATCGTCCGCCCGGACGCGAGGCCTATCCTGGCGACATCTTCTACCTGCACTCTCGTCTGCTCGAGCGTGCCGTCAAGATGTCCAAGAAGAACGGTTACGGCTCCATGACGGCACTGCCGATCATCGAAACCCAGGACGGCGACGTCTCGGCCTACATTCCGACCAACGTCATTTCCATTACCGATGGTCAGATCTACCTGCAGTCCGAGCTCTTCTTCCAGGGTCAGCGCCCGGCAGTCGACGTGGGTATCTCCGTGTCCCGCGTCGGTGGCGATGCGCAGACCAAGGCCATGAAGCAGGTCGCCGGCAACCTCCGTCTGGACCTCGCTTCCTATCAGGAGCTCGCTGGCTTTACGCAGTTCGGCTCCGACCTCGACGAGGCTACTCAGAAGCAGCTGACCCACGGTGCTCGCATGACCGAGCTCCTGAAGCAGCCGCGTTACAAGCCGTTTGAGGTTGGCGAGCAGATCGTTACGCTGTTCGCTGGCAACGAGGGCTTCCTGGATGACCTGGAGATCGCCGACGTGCTGCCTTTCCGTGCCGAGCTCATCGAGTACATGGACAATGGCTTTGGTTCGCTGCTCGACAAGGTTCGCGCCAAGAAGATCGATGATGACACCAAGGCTGAGCTCTTGCGCGTCATCGGCGACTTCAAGCAGCAGTTCATGGCCAAGCACCATTCGGATGTTTCTGGATCAGAGGAGAACTAAGCCCCATGGCCAACCTTCGCGACATTAAGAAGCGAATCTCCTCGGTTACCACGACCAAGCAGATCACGCGCACGATGGAGATGGTCTCTACGGCCAAGATTCGTCGTGCCCTCGATCGCTCCAAGCAGGCCGAGCCCTATAAGGAGGCGCTGACCGACGTCATGTTGACGGTCGCCGGCGACGCCTCCTGTTCGGGCACCGATCCCATGCTGCAGAAGCATGAGAGCGTCAAGCATGGCCTGATTGTCGTTATTGCCTCGGACCGCGGCCTTGCCGGCGGTTTCAATACGACGGTGGAGCGCACGGCCGAAAAGCTCGCCGCTTCTTGGGCGAACGACGGCATCGAATGCGAGATCATCGCGTGCGGGCGTAAGCCGGCCACGTATTTCCGTGACCGCGCAAACGTTGTCATGCACTTTGAGGGCAACTCCTCTGAGCCCGATTTCAATCAGGCCCGCATGATCTCCTCTCATATCTGCGATGCGTATCGTGCCGGTGAGCTTGACCGTGTCGAGCTTGTCTACCACCACGCCAAGAACCGCGTGGATCAGGAGCTTCGCGTCGAGCATCTGTTGCCGCTCGACCCCGAGATGATCGCTATGGCCCACGGTCCGCGTAAGAACGAGACCGACGCCCCTAAGCGCATCTCGTCCACGTTCGAGTTCGTGCCCTCTCCCGAGCATGTTCTCGGCAAGCTTGTGCCGTCTTATATCCTGACGGTCATCTACCAGGCCCTGATCGATTCGGCGGCTGCCGAGCAGGGTGCACGCCGCAAGGCCATGCACTCCGCGACGGAAAACGCCACCGCGATCATCTCGACCCTTACCCGCACGTATAGTCGCGTGCGCCAGGCTTCGATCACGACCGAGATTAACGAGATCGTCGGCGGAGCCTCAGCATTGGAGGAACAGTAATGGCTAATAACACCGTAAAGCTTGCGGTCGAGGAAGCCACCAAGAAGACGACTGCCGGTGATGGTCGCATCGTGCGAATCATCGGCCCTGTCGTCGACGTCAAGTTTGACGGCGCGGTGCCCCCGATCTACAACGCGCTCACGGTCGAGGCCGAGACCCCGATCGGTCATCTGAGCACGATCCTCGAGGTCGAGAGCCAGCTTCCGGGCGGCGTCGTCCGCACGGTCGCCATGTCCTCGACCGACGGCCTGCAGCGCGGCCTCATCGCCACCGATACCGGTGAGCCCATGAAGATGCCCGTTGGTCCCAAGACGCTCGGCCGCATTTGGAACGTCATGGGCAAGCCCGTCGACGGCAAGCCTATGCCCGAGGTGGAGGAGTTCTACCCCATCCACCATGCAGCGCCCCGTTTCGACGAGCTCACCACCAAGACCGAGATCTTCGAGACCGGCATCAAGGCCGTCGACCTGCTCGAGCCCTACATCCGCGGCGGCAAGACAGGTCTGTTCGGCGGCGCCGGCGTCGGCAAGACCGTTCTGATCCAGGAGCTCATCAACAACCTCGCCCAGGAGCACGGCGGCACCTCGGTGTTCACCGGCGTCGGCGAGCGTACCCGCGAGGGCACCGACCTGTTCCTCGAGATGAGCGAGTCTGGCGTTATCGACAAGACCTGCTTGGTCTATGGTCAGATGAACGAGCCGCCCGGAGCGCGTCTGCGCATCGGTCTGGCCGGCCTTACCACCGCTGAGTACTTCCGCGATCGCGGCCAGGACGTTCTGCTGTTCATCGACAACATCTTCCGCTTCTCCCAGGCAGGTTCCGAGGTTTCCGCACTGCTGGGCCGTATGCCGTCCGCCGTTGGTTACCAGCCCACGCTGGCAACCGAGATGGGCGACCTCCAGGAGCGCATTACCTCGACCAAGACGGGCTCCATTACCTCCGTCCAGGCTGTCTACGTCCCCGCAGACGACCTGACCGACCCGGCGCCTGCCACGACGTTTACGCACCTCGACGCCACCACGGTTCTTTCGCGTAGCATTTCGTCGCTCGGCCTGTTCCCGGCTATCGACCCGCTCGCATCTTCCTCCGACGCTCTCGATCCTTCGATCGTCGGCGAGGAGCACTACCGTGTCGCCGTCAAGGTCCAGGAGCTCCTGCAGGAGTACTCCGACCTTCAGGACATCATCGCCATTCTGGGTATGGACGAGCTGTCCGAGGAGCAGCGCCTTACGGTCAACCGTGCCCGTAAGATTCAGCAGTTCCTCTCGCAGTCCTTCCACGTCGCCGAGAAGTTCACCGGCAACCCCGGTGTCTACGTCCGCGTCGAGGATACCGTCCGCTCTTTCGCCGAGATTGTCGACGGCAAGGCCGATGACCTGCCCGAGCAGGCTTTCCGCTATGCTTCCACGATTGAGGACGTGCGCGAACGCGCCCGCAAGATGGGGGAGAAGTAGGTTATGCGTATCCGCATCGTGTGCCCCGTGAGCTGCGCCTATGAGGGCGACGCTGCGTTTGTGTCGATTCCGTCCACGGATGGCGAGTTTGGCGTTCTGCCTGCTCACTCCAGCGAGATCTGCACGATCGACCGCGGTTACGTTCGCGTTTCCGATAAGGCCATGGGCACTGTCGACCACACGTTTGCCGTGGCCGGCGGCTATGCCCAGGTTGCGGACGATGTAGTGACCGTTCTCGCCGAGCGCGCTTGCGATTTGGCGACCGTCGATGCCGACAAGCTTAAAGCTGATATTCAAGGTTTTGAAGAGAAGCTGGGTAATTTGTCGGAGGATGATGCACGCCGCGCCTACCTCTATAATGAAATCGCATGGTGTAAGCTCAAGCTTGCCCAATAGTCAAACGATTTAGCGTTCGACCATTTGCGAACACATCATGCCCGGGATGGCCCAGCCACCCCGGGCATGCTTTTTGAAAGGGTAGACCTTGGATATTATCCGCGTTGAGGGTGGCCACGCCATCGGAGGCTCCGTGCCCGTCTCGGGTGCCAAGAACTCCGCGCTCAAACTCATGGCGGCAACGCTTCTGGCGCCGGGCAAGACGACGCTGCAGAACGTGCCCGATATTTCCGATGTCCACGTGATGGGCAAGGTGCTCAAGGGCATGGGCGCTACGATCGATGTTCTCGACGAGCATACGCTCGAGATTGATACCTCTCAGGTCGATTCTTGGGAGGCCCCCTACGAGCTCGTTGCCAAGATGCGTGCTTCTACAGCCGTGATGGGACCCCTGCTGGGCCGTTTCCATCGCGCCAAGATCGCCATGCCGGGCGGCTGCAACCTGGGTGCTCGCAAGATCGATATGCACATTCTGGGTCTCGAGGCCCTGGGCGTAGAGTTCGATACCGCCCACGGCTACATCAACGCTAATGCGCCCCAAGGTCTGCGCGGTACCACCGTCACGCTCGAGTTCGCCAGCGTCGGTGCGACCGAGAACCTCATTATGGCATCCGTGCGCGCGCAGGGTACCACGGTTATCGACAATGCCGCCCGCGAGCCCGAGATCGTCGATCTCGCCAACATGCTCAACGAAATGGGTGCCAAGATTGTTGGCGCCGGTACGCCTGTCGTGACCATCGAGGGCGTGGAAGAGCTGCATCCTGTTACCCATCGCGTAGTGGGCGACCGCATCGAGGCCGGTACCTTTATCGTCGCCGGTGCGTTGATGGCAGACGATCGCGGTGTCGATGTCACGGGCTTTTGTCCCATTCACTTGGGTATGGTGCTCAAGAAGATGGAGCTCATGGGTATCGACTGCGAGCGCGTCGAGGATGGCGTCCATGTGAACCGTGCCGAGCGTATCAAGCCTGTCGACATCCAGACGCTTCCGTTCCCCGGCTTCCCGACCGACATGCAGGCACAAATTATGGTGCTCTCCGCCCTCTCCGGCGGCAGTTCCGTTATTACCGAGAACATCTTCGAGAATCGCTTTATGTTTGCCTCTGAGCTGGTGCGCATGGGTGCCGACATTCGTATCGAGAGCCATCATGCCATGATTCATGGCGTCAAGGGCTTCTCGGGTGCACAGGTTACCTCGCCCGATCTGCGCGGCGGAGCGGCCCTCGTCGTAGCGGGCTTGATCGCCGACGGGACGACCGAGGTTTCGGCTATCCATCACATCAAGCGCGGCTACGAGCAGTTTGTCGAAAAGCTGCAGGCGCTTGGCGCGCATGTCGAGCATGCTACCGTCCCCGATCCCGTCATCTACTAATACAGGTTGCCTATGTTTAATAAAAAGCCCCTCGCGGATGCCACCACCCGAAGACCCTCAACTGGTGCGCAGGCCAAGATCTACAGTCGCGATAACGTGGCTCGCTATTCCGAGCGCGCTCGTCAACGTCGCCGTAGCCACACGATTCGTCACGTCGCGCTCATTGTCGTGCTTGGCGTGCTGCTGAGTGCCACTACCGCTGCCGGCCTGTGGTTTGCCACCATTATGGGCAAGCTCGGCGATTCTAATGTCATTACTGACAATCTGCGTCGGGTTCTGGTTGACACCGATGAGGCAAAGGATCCGTTCTACGTGCTGCTTCTTGGCACCGACGGCCGTCCGGGCGAGGATACGTATCGTGCCGACTCGATTATCCTGGCACGCATCGACCCCACGCAAAAGCAGGCGACGCTCATTTCCGTTCCGCGCGACACCAAGGTCGAGTACAAGGGCGAGACCATGAAGATCAACGCCTGCCATACCGTTGGCGGCGGCGAGGCCATGGTCGAGGCGGTCAACGAGCTGTGCGGTGTTCAGATTTCCCACTATGCCGAGGTTAGCTTCGACGGTATGCAGGCGCTGATTGATTCGGTTGGCGGTATCGACATTAACGCAACCGATGATGTTGACGACCCCGAGCACCTGGATATTAAGATTACCGCTGGCCAGCAGCATATGGACGGTGCCACCGCCCTTACCTATGCCCGCTGCCGCTACACCTATGCCGACGGCGATTACACGCGCATGCGCCACCAGCGTCAGGTGCTTGGCGCCCTTGCCAACCAGATTCTCAATAACTTCGATGCCACGAAGATCTTTGGCCTGGTTAATTCGCTGTCCGATATGCTCGTAACCGATATGAGCGTTCAGGATATCGTGGCTACGGTCAATGCCATGCGCGGTATGGATGTCGACGGTATCTACTCGGCCAACCTGCCCTCGTACGCCGACGACAGCACCATGATCGACGGCGTGAGCTATGTCTTTGTCTACGAAGACGAGCTTAAGGAAATGATGGCCCGTGTCGACGCCGGCAAGGACCCCAAGGGCCCCAACACCATGGGTCTTTCCGACGGCTCCAGCTCCACGATCGGTGACCTCAGCAACAACACGTCTGACGACTACGCAAACGGTACCGCAACCTCATCGGTCAGCTCTGACGATTCCGATGACTCAAGCGATTCGAGCGATTCGGACTACTACGAAGAGCCCACCGGCGACGGCAACGGCTACGAAGCCAATTATTAGGGTTACGCGGGCTTACCAGCCCGCGTAACCAGTTGACGCTGCAAACCCGCCAGAGCGGCAATCTGCCTTTCAACTTCGGCGGCATGATCAAAAGATCAATGCCGCCTCGTTTCAAGGCACCTTGCTCGCTCTGGCGGGTTTTCGCTGTCGTTGCCAAAACATCGGCGTTGCCTTGGTCCGGACTAGTCGTTGGGTAGTCATTGGGGACGTTTTTAAACGACTAGTCAAACAAGAACGTCCATTACAGTCGAAATTGTCAGCCCGGGA
>DXMK01000006.1 GCA_019414245.1 Collinsella sp.
ACGAAGCCGTAACGGCCGTTGGGCTCTTTTGGCGCCAGCCCTTCTCGACCCGCACGCCACTCATGGTATGTTTATCGCGATAACAAAGACGGAGGCGCCCGTGGCACGCAATAAGTACCCGGAGGAGACGGTCGAGAAGATCAGGGATGACGCCCAGCGAGTGTTATTTTGCGAGCTATGCGCATCGAAAGCGACCTTTCGTGGTATAAACTACTTGCCGGAAGCCGCGGCTTTCAGAGTACGGCTTACGTGTACGTTTAACCTCCGTGGGCGACGGGGTGCCGCAAGGCGTAGAATATCGCCCACCTGTAGGGGCCTGCAGCGATGCGGGCCCCGCTTCGTATGAAGGGGGCGAACCGATGAAGATCGTATCCATCTCCCAGGACTTCTTCGACCTCGTCGAGGGCGACCGCGAGCTCATGCTTAAGCACAATCGCCCCTGCATCGTGGTGGTGAGGCTGCGTTTCCGCGGGAAGCGCAGGGACTTCGCCGTGCCGCTGCGTTCCAACATCGCCCCTAACGTGCCCAAAGACCAGTACTTTGCGTTGCCACCCCGCCCCACGACACGCCCCGGCTGCCGCCACGGCATCCACTACATCAAGATGTTCCCCATAACCAAGGCCTACCAGCGCCGCTTCAGGACCGAGGGCTCGGCCTACTACGAGACGCTCCAGCGCATCATCGACGGCAACACCAAGCGCATTGTCTCCGAGTGCCAGGCGTACCTCGACCGCTACGAGCGCGAGGGAAGGCCCCGCTTCGCCGTCGACATCGACCGCATCGTGGGGCTGCTGGAGGGCGAGAAGTAGGGCGCCTCGGCTCAATCCCGAGCCATGCGGAACCGCTCCGCATTTTTGAACGCCGCGCGCCCCAAATACCCGAGAAGCAGGCCATGAGGTGCGGCGGCGCACTCGTGCCCGTGCATAGCCGTCACCATCAGCGTCTACGCGGCGTCGGCTTCAAGTGGAACTGGCGCCGCTGCTGTATATGGTTTGCCTTGCTGAAAATAGCGATCAATGCCCGCGATGTTTCTGCTTGCGCTTCAGCTTCCGCTGCTCGAAGCGCGCCTCCGCCTCATCCGCGCGGCGCCGGCTTCTTGCTCGAGCCGACTCCCACTTCATCGCTTCCCGCTGTGCCGCGAGCGCCTGTTGTGCCTTGGTGCTCACCGCGGGCCGTTTAAGGGCTTTCGCTGCCTCGCGAGCGCGCCGCTTGGGGTTCTTCGCGGGCTTGCTTGTTTCAGTGGCCTTGTCGCCGAAGAACGGGAGCTTCTCCCATTCGCTTGTAACGAATCGCAGAATCTCCTCATCGGACGGCTCCGCGCCGAAGACGATGCGGGCGACGCCATACCTTCCGCCCTCGACGTGCTCCGCCAGCCCGACCCAGAATTGACCGTCGTGATATACGGTCAGGGTGGACGACACGCTGATCTGCATGGTTGGTTCCTCCTTTATGTAGATGACCATGCAGAGAAGGGACAACCAAGGAGGCAGGTTACTGATGCGGACTCCCGCACGCCCACGACTACCCGACGGGGACTGTGTTTTCATCTCTGGTGGTTGGATTGTAGCACGTGCGAATGCGCCCGGCATCGCTGCTGACATGGCGCTACTGGGATTCGCTCCTCGATGCATCCTTGTGTACATTGCCTTCTCGGTTTCGAAACTTTAGAAATAATCGAGTTTCGAAACCGAGAGGGAGCTCGCACCGCTGCTGTCCGTCAGGGATGCGTTCCCGAAGGTTCTCATCGCCCGCACGAGGCACGAGCCCTATACCCGGGAGGGCGTTCTCGTGCTGGACCTCGCGAGGTGGCTGCTCGGCGAGCAGGGGTTCTGAGCGCCGCGTAGGGCTATCGCGGAGTTTTCCCGGATAAGAAAAAAGCCGGGGAAAACGTCCCCGGCACTTGGAAGCCTTCCTAACGGAAAACCAATTGCCTTATATCATGTACTGTCTGAAAATTCAAGGGAGCTCGAAGCGTTTCCGGACGTCAGCGGAATCTCAAGGCTCGTTCGCTAACTCATGGGCAAGCCACCCGAGACTACTCACTTTGCCCACCGATGGCGAAAGTCTGCGACCTGGGGTTTTGCGAATGGTGCGCAAGCCACCTGCGTTGATTCGCTTGCGATTGCAGCTGGCGGCTTTCAGGCTAAAGAGCGGCTGAGTTTCAAAACGAGCGTTTTCGGCGCTATCGAGCCTCCAAAGGCGGCCAATCGTGGCCTTTGGGACAAAAACAAAAACTCAACGTTCTGAGTTTGAAAAAAGGTTTTGAAGTTGTCCCAGCTTATGTCCCCGAGGCCGACGAAGCACGACATGGCGTTACCTGGCGGCACTCGGCTCGAGACGGCACCGAAAACTGGATGCAACTGGAATGACAGGACGTCAGAACCGGCGCCAACGAGTGGGAATAATTCCATTTAAAAGAGTGTTAGTTGTTAGAAGTGCCCTGTGGTATCACGGGGTATTTCTCTTTTTGTATCGTATCGATTTTCTGCAGCAAGCCGTCTGAGCTTATGGTTGCCATGGGTTGGGACAACGCTGGATATCAGGGTATCAATTTTTCAGGGAGCGTCCCTTTATGAGCAATTATCCGCGCAGCTAGCCTTGATATTTGGTTTTAATTCAGTAAAGATTACATTGACGTTTGGTACCCATTTAATACTCAGTTGAGCCTCTCGGTACCCATAGGGGCGTTTGACCTGGTGTTTTCGTTATTCTTGCCGAAGCACTTCCGATGGGTAGCTTTATGGACCATATGATCGGAGGGCTTGCCGGAATCGGCCACATTATCTCAATAAATGGACTCGCCTTTCTGTTCCATGCCCTCATTAAACCAGCAGAAAGCAACTAACGAGGAGGAGCTCATGATTCGACAGATCTACCATGTGGGATTGACGGTCAGCGACCTGGACCGTTCCGTGGCGTTTTATCGGGATGTGCTGGGCCTTCAGTATCAGGGGGAGCTCCTGATGGAGGGAAAAGAGACGGAGGCAATGTTCCGGCGAGAAAACTGCAAGGCACGGGTTGCTTATCTGAACGGCTCGGATCAGCTGCATATGCCGCCGGTGGAACTGATCCAGTTTGTGGAGGATGAAATTCACCGCAAGCCCATGGATCTTTTCACAACTTCCATATCAGAACTTTGCTTCTATGCAGAGGATGCAGATGCGGTCTATCAAAAACTGGCGGAGCAGGGCGTGGAGTGTTTCTCCGCTCCCCAGGAATTTGATTTTCGGCAGGATGGCTTTGGCCGGAGCAAAGCCTTCTACTTTCGGGATCCAGATGGAATCATATTAGAAATCATGGAGCCGCTGGACAAGTGATCTTTTGCCCCAGCGGGAAAGGAAGCATCCTTCATCGGGATGCAATCCGTGTAATCGAGGCCGTTCAGAACAATATCAAACGGAGATGGGTCGGTTTTTCCGTACCTGACAATTATGCGACAAAGCCCAGACTGCGTCTGTATTGCAACGGGCTCATCCCCCCGAGCGATCGCTTCAGCCTCTTCTCGTTGCCCCAGCGGATGTAGCGGTCGATCCATTTCGCCAACAGGCCCTTTCTGCCCGGATACCCCAGGGCTCGCTGGATGGCTGTCATGCGCTTCCCATTTCGCTAAACAAGCGTCAAAGAGGATTGTCGATCGTTTCGGCATCGCCGCTGAACTGTGTTACCAGCAAAGTGGCAGGAATAAAGGCCTCCGAACCTTCTGGTTCGGAGGCCTTCTTTTTGCATTGCTACCCGAAAAAGAACTCCTTGACGAACTCCCTTGAGCATCGGACGGCACTATCGAGCGTGAGCGTTTTCGTAGGCCTCTTTGATTCCTTCTGGCAAGCCGTCGGGAATCAGTTCCTTCAGCTCAGCCTCGCTGTTGCCCTGATTCAGCTGCTCGTAGTACCAGCATTTGAACTTCAACATGTCCAGCGCGCGGTTCATGCTCTCGATCTCCGACTCCATATGGGCCTTACGCTCCTCGAACATGGCCTTGCGCTGGGGGTAAGTGGACGGGCCCTCCGCACACCATTCCATGAACAGACGGATGTCCTTGATCTCCATCCCCGCTTTCTTCAGACATTCGATGACCCGAAGCGCCTCGAGTTCCGTATCGCCAAATTGGCGAATGCCGGACGTCCGCTCCAGCCCCGGGAACAATCCCTGCTTGTCGTAATACCGCAGCGTTGAGGCGGGCAAGCCGAACATTTCCGCCACCTGTCCGATTGTGTACATGGCCCCTCCGAATAAATCTCGAATTCATTCCTTGACCTAAAGTTAGGTTTAGGTATTACCTTCATTCTCGTCAATACAAATCGGTAGCGCAAGGGGTGGTCCGTAATGGGCAAAACGGTTTTCGCCGGCGGCGTGAACGGCGTGGGCGAAATCGCTGGGCACCCTGCTCTTGAGCAGGCGCGACGAATGGGCATGGGAATCTAGGCGGGCCACTTGGCCATGCGTAAACAGATTCGTGTCCAGAACCATCGATAGGAGGAAATCGATCATGGCAATTAAACAGACGGCGGGCAGAGACTCCCTGGGGGATTTTGCCCCCAAATTCGCTCAGCTCAATGACGATGTGCTGTTCGGCGAGGTGTGGAGCCGAGAAGACGGGCTTTCCCTTCGAGACCGCAGCGTGGTGACGGTGGTGGCCCTAATGGCGCAGGGGCTGACGGACTCTTCGTTCCAATATCATCTGATGTCCGCAAAGAGCAACGGGGTGACCAGGGCTGAGATAGCGGAAATCCTTACGCATGCGGCGTTTTACGCGGGATGGCCCAAGGCGTGGGCGGCCTTTCGCATGGCGAAGGAGGTCTGGGCGGACGAAGACGACGGCGCTGACGCAAAGGCCCGACACCAAAACGAGATGGCCTTTCCCATCGGTGCCCCCAACGACGCATTTGCGAAGTACTTTATCGGGCAAAGCTACCTCGTGCCCCTTTCCACCGAGCAGGTCGGCATTTACAACGTTACGTTCGAGCCCGGCTGCCGCAACAACTGGCACATCCATCACGCCAAAAGCGGTGGCGGACAGATCCTCGTCTGCGTGGCTGGTCGAGGGTTTTATCAGGAATGGGGCAAACCGGCACAGGAGCTGCGCCCTGGCGATGTAGTAAATATTCCCGCGGGCGTAAAGCATTGGCACGGAGCCGCGCCCGACAGCTGGTTCTCCCATCTCGCGGTGGAGGTTCCGGGTGAGGAGACCTCTAACGAGTGGTTGGAGCCCGTGGACGACGAGGAATACCTTACAGCGACTGACAAGGAGGCTTAGGCATGGAGCAGTTGAAACTGACGCAGGAATGGGACAAGGTGTTTCCCAAAAACGATAAGGTTGAGCACAACAAGGCGACCTTCCACAACCGATACGGCATCACGCTGGCTGCCGACGTGTACATGCCTAAGAACGCGGAAGGCAAGCTGCCCGCCATCGCCGTCAGCGGCCCGTTTGGCGCGGTGAAAGAGCAGTCCTCCGGTCTGTACGCGCAGAAAATGGCGGAGCTGGGATTTTTCGCAATTGCCTTTGACCTGTCCTATACCGGCGAGAGCGGCGGTACGCCCCGCTATGTAGCATCTCCGGACATTAACACCGAGGACTTCTGCGCAGCGGTGGACTTCCTCTCGGTACAGGAAAACGTCGATTCAGAGCGTATCGGCATCATCGGTATCTGCGGTTGGGGCGGCATGGCAGTCAATGCAGCAGCCATCGACACCCGTATCAAAGCTACCGCGGCTATGACCATGTACGATATGACCCGCGTGACCGCAAACGGCTATTTTGACGCCGAGGATTCCGAGCAGGCGCGCTTTGAAAAGCGGAAAGCGCTGAACGCGCAGCGCACTGAGGACTATAAAAACGGCAGCTATGCGCTGGCGGGCGGCGTGGTCGATCCGCTACCGGAGGATGCGCCGCAGTTTGTAGCGGACTATTACGCCTACTACAAAACTCCGCGAGGCTATCATCCCCGCAGCCTGAACTCCAACGGTGGCTGGAATGTGACGTCCTCGCTGTCGTTTTTGAATATGCCGATTTTGCAATACAGCAGCGAAATTCGCTCTGCGGTACTGCTGGTGCATGGCGAGAAGGCGCACTCCCGCTATTTCAGCGAAACCGCGTACGGCAAGCTGACGGGGGACAACAAGGAATTGCTCATTATCCCTGGTGCCAGCCACACCGACCTTTACGATCAGATGAACATCATTCCGTTTGGAAAGCTGAAGGCATTCTTTGAGGAATATCTGAAATAAGGCGTGCCTCGATTCAATGCCAAGTCTCCAGCAACGATTCTTCTAAAGAGTGGGAGTAGCTGAAACGAGGCGACTGAATAACTCCATACGTTTTGGTTAAAACAAAAAAATATGCCGCGCGCCTGCGGCATGAAGGAGGGAGATTTCTATGAATATCGTTGTATTGAGTGGTAGCCCGCGTAAGGGCGCCAATACCGACATCATGGTCGAGGCGTTTGCCGAGACCGCGCGTGAGGGCGGCAATACGGTCGAGGTCGTCCGCGTTGCCAGCAAGAAGATCGCCGGCTGCTTGGGATGCCAGTACTGCTTCGCCCATGAGGGTGTCTGCGTGCAGAAGGATGACATGGCCGACGTGATCGAGTCGCTGAAAGGCGCCGATATGGTCGTCTTTGCCTCGCCTATCTACTGGTTCGATATCACTGCGCAGGAGAAAGCCGCCATCGACCGCCTGTATGCCTTCGGTGCCACGGGATTCCCGTTCACCAAGACGGCCCTTTTGCTCGATAGCCACAGCGAGGGCGTCTATGATGCGGCGATCGCTATGTACAAGTCGACCTGCGCGTACTGCAAGTGGGAGGACCAAGGCATTGTCACCATCAGCGGTATGACCGAGCGCGATAGCATGGCCTCCTCGCCCAAGTTGGAAGAGGTGCGAGAGCTCGCTCGCAAGCTCGCCTAAGGACAAGAAGAACGCATGGCAATCGGTTGTATCGCGAGTATATGAATAGTGGTGTATTCCCTCAAGTGTCGTATAGAACAATTTTTAAACGCAGAAAAATAACTGAAAACAAATTAATCCGCGTTAAAATATTGTCAAACAGAAGTTCATGAGGGAAGGTTACGTATGCGTCGCAAGGCAGATGAGCTCCTTAGGGAATGGCGAGACAGGGCTGATAGAAAACCTTTGCTGGTCAAAGGCGTGCGCCAGTGTGGCAAGACCTATCTGCTCAGAACGTACGCCCAGGATCTTTTCGAATCGGTTGTCTACGTTAATCTCGAGAACGACCGGTCGGCGCGAGCGGATTTTTCGGGCGGTCTTGACCCTCATGCGATCGTACGCGCGATCGAGGCTCGTACGGGACAGCGTATCGTGCCTGGCAAAACCTTACTGTTCATTGACGAGATCCAGGCATGCGAGGAAGCGCTCACTTCCCTTAAATACTTTTGCGAAGATGCTCCCGAGTATTACGTTGCGGCTGCTGGGTCGCTTCTTGGGGTTGCCATTAACCATCAGTCGTATTCGTTCCCCGTCGGAAAGACCGACTTGATTGAGATGACTCCACTCGATTTCGAGGAGTTTCTCTGGGCGATGGGGCACGATCAGCTGGTCGACGAGATACGCTCGTCATTCGAGTTAATGGGTCCTCTTGCGCCAAGCCTTCATGAAAAGGCGCTTGGGCTCTATCGACAGTATCTTGTTGTTGGCGGAATGCCCGAGGCGGTCCAAACGTACATCGATGATCAGTCAATCATTGATGTGGCCGAAAAGCATCGGATTATTCTCGACGGATATTCCGCCGACACCAATAAATATGCTGATGAACGCTTGAGCGCAAAGACGCGTGCGTGCTTCGATTCCATTCCACAGCAGCTTGCCAAAGAGAATCGTAAATTTCAATACAAGGTAGTGCGAGCGGGGGGCAATGCGTCTCTCTTTGGAGATGCTCTCGACTGGCTTGTATTGTCGGGTACGGTGGCGCGCTGCAGCCTAGTCGGGCAGATCGAAAGTCCTTTAGGGGCCTTCGTTAACCCTTCTGCTTTTAAAATCTATCAGGCGGATACGGGGCTGCTCGTCTCCAAGGCCGGTGCTCAACGCGCCGATATTCTTGCCGGCATCGGCGGCACATTCATGGGTGCACTTACCGAAAACTA
Organism: Collinsella sp.; assembly: GCA_019414245.1. Lineage (GTDB taxonomy): Bacteria > Actinomycetota > Coriobacteriia > Coriobacteriales > Coriobacteriaceae > Collinsella. Next base: position 8,101 of record DXMK01000006.1, read on the forward strand.
CGTTGCCCAACAGCTTTCAGCCATGGGCTATCCGCTGCATTATTGGGCGCGAGATAATCGTGCGGAAATCGACTTTGTAGTAGAGAAGCAGGGATGTTTGTCTGCGATTGAAGTCAAGGCGGGGGAGAACACAAGATCTCGAAGCCTGTCCTCACTTAAAAAGACCCATCCGGGCGTGCGCCTTATCAGACTATCGACTAAGCCCTTTGGGATGAATGATGGGCTTATGTCTGTTCCACTTTATGCGGCATTTTGTCTATAGGGATGATGCTGCTGTAATGCATGGATGGGCCCGGAGCTCAGTATTTACTGCGCTTCGGGCCCCGTTGGTTTGTGGCTTGGACCAGTTCGACTGCCGTCGTCCTAGTCAAACAAACTCGGCATGTCATTTTCCTTCATGAGGGCGCCGGCGGAGGGCAGGCTCTGCGCGGTGAACTTCTCGGCCGAGACGCCGGCGCCAAGGATTTCCTCGGTCGTGCCGACGGTGGTGACCGAGCGGCCCTTCTTGGCCGTAAAGGCCTGGACGCCCTGCGTGTTGGTGGTCGTCTTGGTCTTGAGCAGCGACGTGTTGAAGTTCATCAGGCGGTAGTCGCTCGAGACCAGCGCGAGGTCGCGGTCCTCCTTGAGCACCTGCGCATACAGCAGCTTGCTGCCGCCGTAGATGGCGTTCTTAAGGCGCTTGCGGTTGGTCTTGGTAGCGTATCCAGAAAGCGCGACACGCACCACGCGGCCGTTCTCAAAGACGAACAGCACGTCGGCCTTGTAGTCCTCGGGGTCGATGACCCAGATGACGCTCTCGTCGGGTTCCATCTCAAGATCGGTCGGAAGGTACGAGCCCAGCTGGGCCGACTTGGTGTCCTCAAACGCCGCGACCTTGCACTTGTACACCTGGCTCTTGTTGGTAAAGACCAGCAGCTCGTGGGTGTTGGAGGACGGGAACTCGATAAAGGGTTTGTCGCCGTCCTTGTACTTGAGCGTGGTCGCTTTCTTGAGCACACGGTCCGTCATCTTCTTAAGGTAGCCATCGCGCGAGAGCATGATGGTAACGGGGTACTCCTCGACCTCGGGCTCCAAGCTTACCTCGATAACCTCATGGGGCTCGATCCTGCCCGTGCGGCGCGGCATCACGTACTTCTTGTTGACCGCTGCTAGCTCGTCGCTGATGACCTTCTTGATGTTCTCCTCGCTGGAGAGGATCTCCTCAAGCTCGGCAATCTCGCCCTCGAGCTTGGCGATGTCCTTGGTGCGGTTGAGGATGTACTCCTCGTTGATGTTGCGGAGCTTAAGCTCGGCGACAAACTCGGCCTGGGTCTCGTCGATGTCGAAACCCTGCATAAGGTTGGGTACAACCTCTGCCTCGAGCTTAGTGCCGCGGATGATGGCGATGGCCTTGTCGATGTCGAGCAGAATTGCCTCAAGGCCGTGCAGCAGGTGCAGGCGCTCGGACTTTTTGCCCAGGTCAAAGTTAATGCGGCGACGCGTGGACGCAATACGCCACTTGACCCACTCGTGCAGAATCTGGCGCACGCCCATAACACGGGGATAGCCGTCGACGAGCACGTTGAAGTTGCACGAGAACGAATCCTGCAGCGTGGTCGAGCGATAGAGCTTGGCCATGAGCTTGTCGGGGTCGACGCCGCGCTTAAGGTCGATGGCGATGCGCAGACCCGAAAGGTCGGTCTCGTCGCGGATGTCGGCGATCTCCTTGACCTTGCCCTCCTTGGAGAGCTTGACGATGCGTTCGATGATGACATCGGTCTTGGTGGTGTAGGGGATCTCGTACACCTCGATGATGCGCTCTTCGGGAATCCAGCGCCAGCGGGAGCGAATCTGGAAGCTGCCAAGACCGGTCTCGATGATCTTCTCCATCTCCTCGCGGCGGTAGATAATCTCGCCGCCGGTCGAGAAATCGGGCATGGGCATGTACTCGAGCAGGTCGCAGTCGGGGTCCTTCAGGTAGTGCATCGTGGCGGTGCAGACCTCGTTGAGGTTGAAGCCGCAGATATCGGACGCCATAGCGACGCCGATGCCCTTGTTGGCCGAGACGAGGATGTTGGGGAACGTGGTGGGCAGCAGACGCGGCTCCTTCATGGCACCGTCGTAGCTGTCAACGAAGTCGACCGGGTCCTTGTCGATGTCTTTGAAGATCTCGGCGCTGATGGGGGAGAGCTTGGCCTCGGTATAACGCGAGGCGGCGTAGCTCAGGTCGCCCGAATAGTACTTGCCAAAGTTGCCCTTCGACTCCACGAAAGGAGCAAGCAGCGCCTCGTTGCCCGTGGCCAGGCGCACCATCGTCTCGTAGATGGCGGCGTCGCCGTGTGGGTTGAGCTTCATGGTCTGGCCCACGATGTTGGCGCTCTTTTGGCGCTCGCCCTTGAGCAGGCCCATCTTGTACATAGTGTAGAGCAGCTTGCGGTGCGAGGGCTTAAAGCCGTCGATCTCGGGGAATGCACGCGAGACGTTGACGCTCATAGCGTAGGGCATGTAGTTGACCTCGAGCGTCTGCGTAATCGGCTGGTCGGTGACCTCGGAGTGCAGGCCGATGACGTTCTCGGCGTTGACCTGCTTTTTCTTGGGCTGGTTCTTCGTCTTCTTCTTTGCCACGATTTCCTCTTGAACTTCTTATGGGCCGTCGTTATCGATTTGCTGCTACTGCAGGTCCAGCTGGTCCAGGTATTCCTTGCCGTGCTCGGAGATGTGACGCTTGCGGCCCGTCTCGTCGTTGCCCAGCAACAGGTTGAACATGGTCTCCATCTTGGTGACGTCCTCGGGTTCTACCTTGATCAGGCGGCGCGTCTCGGGGTTCATGGTGGTGAGCCACATCATGTCCGGATCGTTCTCACCAAGACCCTTGGAGCGGTTGATCGAGCACTTCTGGTCGCCAATCTCCTTGAGGATGCCGTTCTTCTCGAGCTCGGTGTAGGCAAAGTAGGTCTTCTCTTTGCAGTTGATCTCGTAGAGCGGCGACTCGGCGATATACACGTAGCCCTCGTCGATAAGCGTGGGCACCAGGCGATAGAGCATGGTGAGCACAAGCGTGCGGATGTGATAACCGTCGACGTCGGCGTCCGTACAGATGATGACCTTGTTCCAGTTGAGGTTGTCCAGGTCAAAGGCGCCAAGGTTCTTGATGCGCTTGTCCTTGATCTCCACACCGCAGCCCAGCACGCGCATGAGGTCCATGATGATGTCGGACTTAAAGATGCGCGGGTAGTCCTCTTTCAGACAGTTGAGGATCTTGCCTCGGACGGGCATAACACCCTGGAACTCGGCATCGCGCGAGGTGCGGATGGCGCCTGCTGCCGAGTCGCCCTCTACGATGTAGATCTCGCGACGGCTCTTGTCCTTGGAGCGGCAGTCGATGAACTTCTGCACGCGGTTGGCCATGTCGGTCTTCTGCTGCAGATTGGTCTTGATGCTCTGGCGCGTCTTCTCGGCGTTCTCGCGCGAGCGCTTGTTGATGAGCACCTGCTCCATGATCTTGTTGGCGGCGTCTTTGTTCTCGATCAGATAGGTCGAGAGGCGCTCCTTAAAGAATGCCGTCATCGCCTGCTGGATAAAGCGGTTATTGATGGCCTTCTTAGTCTGGTTTTCGTAGGACGTCTGGGTGGAGAAGCAGTTGGTCACCAGCACCAGACAGTCCTGGACGTCCTGCCACTTAATGCCGCTCTCGTTTTTGTTGTACTTGCCCTGTTGCTTGATGTAGGCATCGATGGCGCTGGTCAGAGCACTACGGGCCGCCTTCTCCGGCGAGCCACCGTTCTCGAGCCATGATGAGTTGTGGTAGTACTCCTGCATTGTGAGGGTGCGCGAGAAGCACATGCACGCGGTGATCTTTACGTTGTAGTCGGGCAGGTCCTCGCGGTCGCGACCGCGACGGTCAGCCTCGATAAAGAAGGGCTCGGTAAGGTAGTCGGTACCGACCTTCTCGAGCACGTAGTCCTCGATGCCCTTGGGATAGCAAAAATCCTCTTCGGAAAACTCGCCATCGTCGCCCTCAATGCGCAGGCGGAAGGTCACGTTGGCGTTGACCACGGCCTGGCGGCGCATGGTCTCGCGATACCAGTCGTGGGGAATGCTGATCGAGGTAAAGACCTCAAGATCGGGGCGCCACTTGATGGTGGTGCCGGTGCGGTCCTCGTCGCTGGGCTCGATCTCAAGCGCTTTCTTTTTGGCGCCAACGACCTTGCCTTTCTTAAAGTGCAGGGAGTACTTGTTGCCGTCGCGCCAAACCGTGACGTCCATGTACTCGGATGCGTACTGGGTCGCGCACGAGCCCAGGCCGTTGGTACCGAGCGAGAAGTCGTAGTCGCCGCCCTGGTTGTTGTTGTATTTGCCACCTGCGTAGAGCTCGCAAAAGACGAGCTCCCAGTTAAAGCGCTTCTCGGAGGGGTTCCAGTCGAGCGGGCAGCCGCGGCCGTTGTCCTCTACCTGAATGGAACCATCGCGAAAGGCGGTAAGGGTGATGAGCTTGCCGTAGCCCTGGCGCGCCTCGTCAACGGCGTTGGACAGGATCTCGAAGGCGGCATGCGCGCAGCCGTCGAGTCCGTCCGAGCCAAAGATAACGGCGGGGCGCAGGCGTACGCGCTCCTCGTCCTTGAGCTGACGAATACTGTCGTTACCATAGTTTGCGGTGTTTTTTGCCATGCTCGCTCTCTCGATGCTCCTTTGCTGCGTTGTAGTCATATAGATAGTCAAGGTAGCATAGCCCAGGCCTCGGACGATTCCAACTAACACGAATTCCATCGAACGCGCGTTCGGAGTCGGTGACCTTTAGCTTCTGCGGTCATTCCCTGCGCGGCGTGGTGCTCGTGTTAAAACCGTGGCTTATCGGCTGGTAGAATTGCCGCATCAAGACTGCATGTTGTTTGAGGGGGCGCAATGACTGAGAAAGAGAAGATGGAGCGCGGGGAGTGGCATGATGCCAACTTTGACGAGGAGCTCCTGGCGCAACGCGCAAAGGCGGAGGCGCTCTGCTATGACTTTAATATGGCAAAACCCGGAAGCGACGCGCAGCTTGACGCTTTGAAATCCTTGCTCGATACCGATCTTCCGCAAGGGCTGACGGTCCTTTCGCCTGCCTACTTTGACTACGGGAGCAAGACGAGCTTTGGTGAGGGCTGCTTTGTAAACCATGGCTGCTACTTTATGGACGGCGGCTCTATCACCTTTGGTGGCAACGTGTTTATCGGGCCGTTTTGCGGCTTCTACACCGCTTCGCACCCCCTAAAGGCAAAGGACCGCAACTTGGGTCTCGAGAAGGCTCTGCCTATTGTTGTAGGCGATAACTGCTGGTTTGGCGCGAACGTATCCGTGTTGCAGGGGGTTACCATCGGCAGCGGTTGCGTAATTGCCGCGGGCAGCGTCGTGACGGAAGACCTTCCGGACAACGTGGTGGCGGCAGGCGTTCCCGCGGTCGTCAAGAAGATCATCGAACAATAACGGAGCTATTAAACGATGGGGCACGCATGGTTCCGGCAAATCCGGTTATTGGCGTGCGCGTTGGCCATGCTGATAAGTCCCACTTACTCGGGTCCTTCCGACTCGGTTTTGTCCAAGTAAGTTTGAATAGCGAATCGAAATTGTTATGTCCACATGGCGATGGCGAACATGGTTTCCATAATGACAGATATAGTTGACATCTTGTGAAGGATGCAATATATTTCTGTCATGTTGCAACGGATATCTGTCCACATTTACGAAAGGAACTCCATGCCGGGCAAAAAGAACCTACGCATGAAGGCGGCACGCGCGGCGGCTGGCCTTTCGCAAGCTGACTTAGCCCAAGCCGTGGGCGTTACGCGCCAAACCATCGGCCTTATCGAGGCGGGCGGCTACAACCCCACGCTCAATTTATGTGTAGCGATCTGCAAAGCGCTGCACGTGACGTTGAACGATCTGTTTTGGGAAGACGAAACCGACGCCGACCCTAATACTCTTTAGGAGTTCACTATGAAATATGAAGATCTGAAAATCGTGCAAAAGTGGCGTGAATATGCCGGCCCAAAGGATGAACGCCTGGAGGCTGAGAACGCGAAGATCTACAAGATTGGTTTCGTGCTGCTTTCGTTTGGCATGTTGATGATCTTTTTCTACCAGTTTATAGCTCGACAGGTTGCGTGGGTTCACAGCGACGCCAGTGAAATGCCGCATGGCTTTGCAACGCCATTCGAGGCAGCCATGTATTTGTGGCTCGTTCTCGTGATGTTGATTTGTGCAGGACTGCAAACGCGGAAGGGCTATGTCGATACCAATCGTTTTGGGCAAACCGAGCATCTTCCTGTTGGATATTTCCTGCTTGTCAGCGGTCTTAGCGGCACCGCGTTCGCGCTTGTTATTGCCGCAATGCGCTGTGTCGCTGAGACGCAGATCGTACCGCTCGAAGGCGTCTTTTGGTTGGCAAACCTGGCCACGGGCGTGTTCTGCGGTGCGACGATTTTCGCGGCCACGTTTGCTGTCCTGTGCGCAACGTTTTTCACGGCGAAAAGACGCCGTGCCAAGCTCGAGGCAGAACTCGACTCCTCAGACGATATTTAATGTGCAATGGGCCGGCTCTGGGTATCCAGAACCAGCCCATTTTGATGTTCGATGAGCCGAGTCGGCGTCTCTCACAAAAGTAGCTAGGAGCTAGCGAGGCCTATCCGAATTGGCCTCATTGGCGGTGTCTTTTTTGAGCGCCGTGCGGCGGGCGCTGTAGGCGACGAGGCCGGCGCCTGCCACGACGAGTGCTGCAGCGGCTGCCGTAAGGGGAGCGTTGACATCGCCCGTGCCTGCAAGCGCGCCCGCTTTTCCGGAGTGCTTGTTATTGCCGTGGTCCTTGCCACTGCCGGAGCTGCTTCCGCCGGAGCCGCCACCCTTGTCAGTACCGCCGCCACTCGAGCCTCCATCGCCGTCTGCTGTCATCGGGGCGTCGTGAAGTCCTGTCGTATCCGCGCTGTCGCATACGCCGACCTGAACTTCCGAGCGTTCGCATGCCGCGTCGGGTACATGAAGCTCGTGCAGTACGGCGCCCAGCGTCGAGTTTGCGCCCGGTCGAATTTCCTCGAACGTTACGGGATCGAGCGCCACCAGATTACGTGCCTTCGCATACAGCGTTACGCGTTTGCCCACTTCGTCGCTCCAACTCTCGGGGATGGCGAAGCTCATGCGGAACTGTGCCGTGCAACCCGGTGCCAGCACGGCGTTGCCGTTGTCGGCTACCAGCGGGTGCGTTGCAAAACATGCGCCCAGCGTCTCGAGCGCGTACTTCACGTGTGCCATGTCGTTGGCCGAAGCGTCTTCGGCAAGCTCTGGATCGTGGATCGAAGCCATGCGTGCGTTCGCTCCGAATCCGATGGATGCGCTGGAGAACGGCTGGCTGGAGCCCTCTCGGTACAGATCGATCGTGCCGGCGGTCAGCAAAGTGTTGCCGTCGTTTCGCACCGTGACCATGAAGGACTCGCCTGCTGCTCCGGGCACCACCGCGCCCGAGGTAGCGTCCGCGCCCGTCGGAGTGGCACACGCCACCAAGGGCACTTCGATGCCGTGCAGCTCTGCCTCGCTCTGCTCCGCGCTCACAATGTGCGTGGCGAGCGCGGAGAGCATGTCACCCGACGCCAAAAATGTCGTTATCTGATCGACGGGATGGTCCAGTTCGCACATCACAAACGGCTCCGTGAACAGATCGCCTACCAAGGTGCTGGCGAAGATGCGGAAGTGCTTGCCCATCACTGCCACCGGGTTGCCTTCTTCGTCGTAGGTTTGTCCCACCTTGCCATCGGTGTTCTCTACATAGAGCACGCACCTGCCGTTGTTGCTTACGCTAAACGATGCCGGGCCACAGCCTGCGGCACCCACGGGCTGCGTTGCAAATGCCGATGCGCCTCGCGTCCAAGTAATATGCTGCAGCTGCTCGTCGACGGTGGCCAAAAAGCCCGAATGTTGTGGCCACGGCACCGCATGGGGCACCGTGGCGTCTGGTGGCATAACACCCCAGCCCGCAATGGACTGGCCAATCACGGCGTACGATGCACAGCCGCAACCGTCTGCGGTCTCGTATGCAACGGGCACCACCATTTTGCCGTTGATTTTTTCGGGCTCTCCCAGCTCGATACTCGACGGTGCTTGCGGAAAGCGGAGGACCTGACGGAACGTGAGGCTGTCGCCCGAAACGTCCGACCACAGGGTGAAACATTCCAGCGAAACCTCAGCCTCGCTGCCGAGCGCCTTTTCTGCGGTGGTTCCGCGGCGGTGGAGGTAGGCACCCGACAGACGTCCGTCGATCAGCGTCTTGCCCACCGTGATACGCGGGCACTGCAGGCAATGGTAGCCATCCTCTTGCAGGCGGCCGCGCGAGATGCTGCGCCATGACGTATGCGACACCACGCGAACTCCGCCGTTGCTTATGCGCAGGCGCACAACGGACAGTATGCCGGATGTGCTCGCCGCATCGAAAAGGGTGTTGTCGCCGGCGGGGCGCTCGCCCGAGACCAGCAGCACGTAGGCGTCCCGGTTTCCTCTACCGTCCGTATATTCCACCACGTCGAAGTCGTAATCGTATATGCCGTCGCGCTCCACGTCGTTCTCGCCAAACCCAAGGGGAAAGTCCACGGGCGTGGGGGCGGACCACGTGCCGTTTGCCTTTGTATGCACCACCAGGCGCGAGCGGCCATTGTCGCCGTAGCACACCGAGGCGATACGGAACAGGCATTCTGCGCCGGCAACCATTGCCAGCTTCATGTGAGCTTCGCCGAGTTCGCCGGAAAACAGCACGCTGTCGCTCGAGGGCTTGATGCCGCCACGCTCGTCCTCCGATACACCAGCAGAATTGGCGTTGGGGTCCGCAACGGCGTTCGTCGCCTGCCCGATATAGGTGTACTCATACATCGGCGCGGCGTTTTCGTCGTTCTCTATCAGTGCATGGACGAAATGCTCGATCCGTCCCGTGTCGTCGCTTTCTGTATCCGCCTCGAGCTCAATGCGCGTGACCGCTTGATCCAAATCGCGCACGACAGGCGCGGCGTTTACGGCAGTGGCCTTAACCTCGGCGCGTGCGAGCAGCTCGGCGTTGGTGACGATGGTGGCCGATGCGATAAATTGCGGCACGCTGCCCGCCTCGATGTTGCCGGGTGTGCCGAAGCGGGCATCCAGCGTATAAGGTGTATCTCCACCCAAGGCCAGCTCAGAGCGCTGGAGCACATACTGATCGCCATTGTTCACTGACATATTCCACGAATCGAGGAGTGTGGGCCACGATCCCGACCAAGCTTTGGTGGTCCACTTGAACATGACGAACTGGAGTATCACATCGACATCGACGTCTGCACCTACGCGCAGTCGCGGAAGCTGGTGTCCATCCGCCTTCTCGTACCCAATGAACAGTGTGAGGGACGCGGCACCGCGCACGGCGGACGAAGCGACGCCTGCAACGCCGGCGCCAAAGGTGACGGCAAGCCCGATCTGGATGGTGAACGAGCCCGACGTGTTTGAATAGTCGAGCGAAATGTTTTTAAAAAACGCCGCGCCGCTGCCGTGCGTGTGGGCACCCACGGCGAGCGCCAGTTTTGCCAGCACCCAGGGGTTGACGTTTAGGAAAAACGGCACCGGTCCCAAGGTGAACTGTTCGGTCCAGTTGAGGTCGGTTCTTACCTGGAAGAGGGCCTTAATATTGCCGTATGCGGGGTCGTTGTTGTCACCCCAGGTTTTGCCCACCCAATCGTAGGCGAGCGAGCCGTACAGCTGTGTGGCGATATCCATCGTGAACAGCAGCGTGCAATGGTGGCGAAGGAGCTTGGTGTTTCTTGGGTCGGTGCCCGAACCGGCACTCATGCTCTTGTACTGATTCCACTTCCCCTCCATCTCGTCGAGGTAGCGGTTTGCCTGCTTGGCACCCGACTCGCGCGGTGATTTCTTCCAATACTCTGGATCTGGATTGCCCGAATCGTTCATATAGCTGGCTGGTTTGTATCCTCCGCCAAACAGCACGTATCCAGCAAACGAGAAATCGAAGAGGATCGGAAATGTGGGTATCCAGCACGTGAACTTATTGCCGCCGATGCCGGGAAACGCCGCGGGGAAATCAAACGGAGTGATCTCTTGGTCCATGGTGGTGGGAATGACGGTGGTCGAGCCCGATTCCGCCTTTGCGGCCGGCGCGGTGACAACGGCCATAGGGGATGAAAGCGTGTAGGTTTTGCCCTGATAGTCGAGGACAAAGCGCAGTTTGCACCCTTCTTCCAGAAGGCCCGATGCCGCGTCGAGAAACGTGTCTTCGAGTGTGAACGTCGCCAGATTATCCGCGCCCGATGCGCTGGCCTTGATCTGACCGATCTGCGTGACGGTTTCGGGTGAGCTGCCCGCGGCAGGCGTCACTTTGTTGATGCGCAGCGTTGCCTGTCCGCCCTGTGGCAGATGTGCCTGAACGGTAAAGGCGTGCGTATCGGGCTGCTCGTTTGCCGTGTCGTCCTTCGGCAATGCCATGAACGTAGCGTCGGCGTACTGGATGTCCCATTCGTCGAATGTGAGCTGGCGGAAGTACGGCTCGCCGTCGGAAAGCGGACGCGTGGGCGCGGTTATGGCGGTGCCACTCTGGATGCGCGCGAGGGGAATCTCGACATCGCGGTAGCCTGCCATGCTAATGGAGATGCCGCCGTTAAAGTCGTACGCGTCAAGGAGCGTTGCCTCGTCCACGTAGCCTTCCGAAAGCGGCGCGACCTCAAAGATGGCCGTGCCTTCGTCATCGGTAGTGGCGGTGAGCTGCTTGCCTGCGGCGTAGCGCGACGTGAGCGTGACCTTGGCGCCAGCGATAGGCGTATTCTTGTTGGCGACGTCGACCACCACCATGCCGAACATGGTGCGCGAGAGCACCAGGACCTTGAAGGGGTCTTCTTCGTCGGCATAGGCCGCGGTGGGCGCGAACGGCAGCAGGAAGGCATTTTCGCTTCCCGGCACGCGAGGCAACATAATGCTCGCCAGCGAGGACGCTCCGGCAACAAGTAACGAACGGCGATCAAGCATCTTGGGCTCCCATCCCGCAAATATCGGTGGAAATAATCCAATTGTGCGAGAAGGCGCCCCGTGGCGGTAGTGCCGTTCAAGGGTCAAAATGTCCAAATTGATCGAGCGAAGCGCCGGGTTCCGGAACGCGTTCGATGCGCTTGGCAGCCCGGTCGCTAACGCAACATGTGCGTGACCAGCTCGGCGCGTGTGCCGATGCCAAGCTTTGCGTATACGCCGGATAGGCGGTTTTTGACGGTGCCCGGCGATACTCCCATATGGCGTGCGATTTCAGCGTTGGTCCATCCGCGGCAGGCGAGCATGGCCATGGTGAACTCTGTGGTCGTTAAATCGTCGGCAACGTCCTCGCCCGAATCGGGGTTGTGGATGCGCCGCCAACCGTAGCTGAAGCGGTATGTGATCTCGATGATGCGAGCGAAATCGTCGGGGTATTGCGTTTTTAGGCACGCCTCGATGAGCCCCTGTAAAAGGCCGTGGTGCTCGCCGATGAGCTCGATAAGGCCGTCGGGACGCGCAATGTTCCAAGCAGCTCCGAAATGCGTCCTTGCGGCGTCGACGTCTTTGAGACTCATGCAGGCCATAGAAGCTGCCAGGTGCAGGAACAGTTCCGAGATGGGATAGCTTCCCTGTTTCATGATCAGGGCGTTTTCCGCCATGCCCAGACTGCGGCCATATTCGCCGCGCAGGTACAGGGCATGCGCCATCACGTAGCTGGCGAACAGGCGCAGGCCTTCGGGCAGATGCGCCGCAAGCGGATAAAACTCTTCGGCGGAATACGGGGAAGGCAAGTGCAGCAGGACGCTCGCGGCCGAGGCGAACAGGATATGCGTGGCGTGGACGGCGGGTGATTCCTCGTCGGCCGGCGTATCGAGGATGCCAGCAAGGCAACGGCGGGCATCGGCGATACGGTTGAGCGACAGACTGGCGTATCCGCAGATAAAGCATGCGGAATAGCGCAGCGCGGGATCGGTGACGTCAAGATAGGGGCGCGCCGTCTTGGCAGCGAGGGTGGCCTGTCCGCGAAAGTACAGCGCTTCTGCCGTGGCAATGGCGCGCGAATCGGGGTCGGAAATGCCTGCAACCGCAGCGTCAATCTGCCCCGGCACAAAGGCAGTGCACATCAACGGCATGGGAACGCATGGGTAGCCATCGCAGTCCATCTTCCATCTCCCAACAGCCGGCAACATTAGCAGCCATTTTACCCCTGTTGCTCGGGACTGGAATTTGTGGTTATCGCCTACGATTATGCCGAACGAATAATGGAAGAGTCTATTGGCGATGCTCTTAAGGTCGTTGTCGAGGTAGAGCTAACCTTGGCATAAGGAAAAACTGCCGCCCCTGCAAAAAGCTCCGTCGCAGCGATGGGAAACGAACCTCGCTCTGCATATAATGAGGTCATATGACAGCGCGTTTGCATATGCGCGGCGCGTTCCATCGACCCGAAAAGGAGCCCTGCATGGATCCCAACAAGCGTCCCGACGATATGGTGCGTATCACCACTCCCGAACTTGCTCAGGCGTTCATCGACGAGCAGGTCACCGCAATCCGCGAGCAGATCGGTGACAAGAAGGTCCTGCTGGCCCTTTCTGGCGGCGTTGACAGCTCTGTTGTCGCGGCGCTCCTGATCAAGGCCATCGGCAAGCAGCTCATCTGCGTGCATGTGAACCATGGTCTCATGCGCAAGGGCGAGAGCGAGCAGGTCGTCGACGTGTTCAAGAACCAGATGGACGCCAACCTGGTTTACGTGGACGCTACCGACCGCTTCCTCGATAAGCTCGTCGACGTCGACGAGCCCGAGGCCAAGCGCAAGATCATCGGCGCCGAGTTTATCCGCGTGTTCGAGGAGGAGGCCCGCAAGGTCGGTGACGAGGTCAGTTTCCTCGCCCAGGGCACCATCTACCCCGACATTCTGGAGTCGCAGGACGGCGTGAAGGCTCACCACAACGTTGGCGGCCTGCCCGAGGACCTGCAGTTTGAGCTCTGCGAGCCCGTTAAGCTGCTGTATAAGGACGAGGTGCGCGTCGTGGGCCGCGAGCTCGGCCTGCCCGAGAACATGGTTGAGCGTCAGCCGTTCCCCGGTCCTGGCCTGGGCGTCCGCTGCCTTGGCGCCATCACCCGCGACCGTCTCGAGGCGCTGCGCGAGGCCGATGCCATCGTGCGCGAAGAGATCGACAAGGCCGGCCTGACCATCTGGCAGTACTTTGCCGTAGTGCCCGATTTCCGCGCTACCGGTGTGCGCGAGGGCAAGCGCGCCTACGACTGGCCCTGCATTATTCGCTGCATCAACACCGTCGACGTCATGACCGCCGAGGTGCCCGAGCTCGACTGGGCGCTGCTCAAGCGCATTACCGCTCGCGTGACCGCCGAGGTCCCCGGTATTTGCCGCGTTTGCTACGACCTCACGCCGAAGCCCGTTGGCACGGTCGAGTGGGAGTAAGCTAACTCACCTAGCCCCCGTTTCCGCTTGGAAGCGGGGGCTTTTTGCTGGCGCGTCGCCCAATTTCGTGCATCTTGGGCCTCACGTATCCTGCGAACTAACAGATGTGACAAAGGGGCAGTTCTTTTGTCGCATCTTCGATGTTATGCGCGGGAAGAGTCACGAGCATGGTCGTTCCGCGTTCCGAGCTCTCTTCGACCTCGATGGAGCCGCCGTGGAGTGCGGCGATCTCCCAGACCAGCGCAAGTCCCAGCCCCACGCCGCCATATGCCCTGCTGCGCGATTTATCGACGCGAAAGAAGGGCTGAAAGATGCTCGTCTGGTATTGCTCGGGAATGCCTTGTCCCTGGTCGTGCACCCGTAGCAGTACACGGTCGCCCTCGACGCGGGCGCTGATTCGCACGGTCGAGTTGGGCGTGCTGTAGCGAATGGCGTTTTCGGCCAAGTTGAACAGCAGCCGATAGATCAGCGTGTCGCTGCCGGTCGTTTGCGCGTCGCCCTCGCTTGCGAGCGCGATGCCCTTTTGCTCGGCAAGGGGCGCCAGGTCGGTGAGCACTTCTTCGATCATCGGCGCCAGGTCAATCGCATCGTTGCAGGGGACGCTGCGCAGCTCGCTCATCTCGAGCAGGGTCTTTGTCATGTGCGTCATTCGCTCGGTCTGCTCTTGCAGCGGCCCGAGCAGACGCGCTGTATCTGCATCGGCGTCGGGGTGCTCGGCGCAAAACAGCTCAACCTGAGCTTGCATGAGCGCAAGCGGCGTGCGCAGCTCGTGCGCCGCATTGCCCGTAAACTGTTTTTGTGCAGAAAAACCTTCGTCAAGGCGGGCAATCATGTCGTTAAACGACGCGCTGCAACGCCTAAGCTCAGAGGGCACATCTTCGCTGATCTTTGTGTCGGCGAGGTTGTCGGGCCGCACGCTCTCGACTTGCGCTGCAAAGGTACGCAGCGGCTGCAACGCATGCCCGCTCACAAAGTAGGCCAGCACGCCACCGAGTAGCGTCACCGCTGCGGTTATGTACCAGCTCGTCGCACCAAACGATTCTTGGGCGTCGCTCACGACGATGGTCAGATCGTCGTCGAGCTCCTTGCTCGTCGGGTCGAACGAGTTGGGCGAGGCCGCCTCCGCCTTGCTATGCTCCGACATTTCAGTACCGATTGAGTCCATGTAGCGCATGCCGGAGTAGCCAACCAGGCAATTAATAAGTACGCAGGTCAAACATATCAGCAGAGCTGTCATCAACGTGATGCGCCATTGCAGGGACAGTCGCTTCATTCGCCGTCCTCCATAACGTAGCCCTCGCCGATTCGGTTGCGGATGGGGTCATGTCCCAACGCGCCGCGCAGCTTTTTGCGCAGTGACGAGATGTGCACGCGGGTCGCGTTGCTAAAACTGTTGACACTGGTATCCCATACGTGGTCGATGAGCTCCTCCTGGCTTACCGGTCGCCCCTGGTTGAGCATCAGGTATTCCAAGATGCCGGTCTCCTTGCGTGTGAGGGATAAGGCCTCGTCGCCCACTGAGGCGACGCGCGCTTTGGTGTCAAAGCTCAGCGATCCGCAGGTCAGGACAACATCGCTTTGCGTAAAGCGCCTGAGCGTGAGGCTGCGGATACGTGCTGCCAGCTCGTCAAGATGGAACGGCTTGGTGAGGTAGTCGTTGGCGCCTGCATCGAGTCCCGCTACCTTGTCGGCGACCTCGCCGCGTGCCGACAGCACGAGCACCTTGGTCTCGCAATCGGTAATTCTGAGTTGCCTGAGCACGGTCATGCCGTCGACATGGGGGAGATTGAGGTCGAGCACGACAAGATCAAAGGTCTCGATATCGAGTAGATCGAGGGCCTGCTGCCCGTCGTAGCAGCAGTCGACGCTATAGGCCAAGTTGCGCAGGCTGCGTGCGATCGCATCGCACAGCGCCCGCTCGTCCTCGACGACCAAGATGCGCATAACGTTCTCCTTGCATAGTCATTCACGCTTAACACGGATTTTATAGTCGGTATGGTCCAATGGGTCGCGAAACGAAAGGAGTGGTCAGATTGTTCAAAGCGATTAAGCCTGTGGCGCAGGTGGCTTTGCTGATCGTTGGGGTAGCCATGGTGTGCTTTGGCGTTATGCGCGGCGAGGCAGATGCCGTGCTGGCCAAGGCAATCAGGCTGTGCTTGGAGTGTATCGGAATTGGATAAAAGAAAAAACACTGCATCGCATCTTTTAGCGCGATTTCGTGGATTGATTCAGGCGGCGGCGACGCTTGCGACCAATATTCACCTGCCTAACTTTGCCAAGGGCGGCATCTACCAGGGAGCGGGCAAAGCCGTCTGCGTGCCGGGTCTCAACTGCTACTCGTGTCCGGCGGCCTCGGGTGCGTGCCCCATCGGGTCGTTTCAGTCGGTGGTGGGCTCGTCTAAGTTTAGCTTTTCGTATTACGTCACCGGAACGCTCATTCTGATCGGCGTGCTACTGGGACGTTTTGTATGCGGCTTTTTGTGTCCGTTTGGATGGCTGCAAGAGCTTCTGCATAAGATTCCCAGCAAAAAGCTCTCCACGAAAAAGCTCAAGCCGCTCACGTACATCAAGTATGCCGTGCTACTGTTTGCCGTGGTGCTGCTGCCCGTCTTGGTGGTTAACGATGTGGGTATGGGCGACCCGTTCTTTTGCAAGTACATCTGCCCGCAGGGTGTGCTCGAGGGCGCGATTCCGCTGTCCATCATGAACGTGGGAATCCGCTCCGCGCTGGGAAAACTCTTTACCTGGAAGCTCGCGATCCTCATTGCGGTTACGGTGCTGAGCGTGCTGTTCTACCGCCCCTTCTGTAAATGGATTTGCCCCCTCGGCGCATTTTATGCACTCATGAACAAGGTGTCGTTGCTGGGGATTCAGGTCGATCATTGTAAATGCGTCTCGTGCGGCAAGTGCGCCAAGGTGTGCCAGATGGACGTGGACGTTACGCGTACGCCCGACCATGCCGAGTGCATTCGTTGCGGCAAATGCGTGGGCGCGTGCCCCGTCGATGCTATTAGCTTTCGCTACGGGCTGGGTGTGACGGGCGACAAACCCGCGCAGTCCACGCAAGCCTGCGAAAACAAATAGGTACCTATATAAGTTTCGATATAAACGGAGGAACCATGAAACTGTCAAAAATTGCGGCTCTGTTGATGCTGCCCGTGCTGGCGCTGACTCTCGCGGCGTGCTCTGCCCCCAAGGGCGACGCGAAGGGTGCTACGAGCGGCGATGCGCAGATTGCCGAGCTCATAGCGCAAAAGCCGTCGAGTGCCGAGGAGGCGGCCGAGCTGTACCAGCAGCTGCTGCAAAAGGAAAACGAGATCTTTGCGAGCGATAACGCCCTATGGGAAAAGGTGTTCCTTGCGGCCAACAAAGACACTCCCATGATTGAGGACGGCAAGAACTACGGTGACTTCTTGCTCGATACCATCGAGGGCGCCAAGGATCAGTTTGCGGCTGACGAGCTTAAGACGCTTAAGGCCGGCGCGCAGCAGGTCAAGGAGATCGAGGACAAGCTCATGGCGCTGGAGAAGGAGTTCCCCGGATGTGGCAGCACGCCCGGCGAGGGGGAGAGCGTTGATGCCTCGACCGCGGGTATGACCAACGGCGAGAGCGGGGAGACGAAGTTCCCCAGCTTTAAGGGCAAGGACTTGGACGGCAACGATGTAAACAGCGACGAGCTGTTCTCCAAGAACAAGGTCACCGTCATGAACTTCTGGTTTACCACCTGCAAGCCGTGCGTGGGAGAGCTGGGCGATCTGGAGAAGCTCAACAAGGAGCTTGCCGAGAAGGGCGGCCAGGTCGTGGGCGTTAATTCCTTTACGCTCGACGGCAAAAAAGACGAGGTGGCCGATGCCAAGGACGTGCTTTCCAAGAAGGGCGTGACGTATAAAAACATCTGGTTTAAGTCGGACAGCGAGGCCGGAAAGTTCACCTCCAACCTGTACTCGTTCCCGACCACCTATGTGATCGACCAGAACGGCAACATCGTGGGAGAGCCGATCATGGGCGGTATCAACTCTGCTGAGCAGCGCGAGGCGCTCAACAAACTGATCGATCAGGCACTCGCGAAGAGCGAACAGTAGGTTCGAATGCGACAAAGGTGTGACAAAGGGGCAGTCCCTTTGTCACACCTTCGATGTTATGTGCGGGATGGTGCGCCATGCGGCGTGCCGTCCCGTTTTTTGTTCGTTACATTTTTGTTCGTTACATTCCTTGCTGGTACCGGCAAAAAAGCTGATAGAGTAGGTCAAACGCGTTGGATGCGAACGGCGGGGGAGAGGTTGCCGTCCATGCTGGATCTCAGAGATATTTGCAAAAGGTACGTTACGCAGTCGTTTACGCAGGTAGCGCTCGACAGCGTAAGCCTGTCTTTTCGCGATAACGAGTTTGTAGCCATCCTGGGTCCCTCGGGTTCGGGTAAAACTACGATGCTCAACGTCATTGGTGGACTCGACCATTTCGATTCTGGCGATCTGCTGATCGATGGCATCTCGACCAAGGACTTCAGCGACCGCGATTGGGACGCCTATCGTAACAATCGCATCGGCTTTGTGTTCCAGAGCTATAACCTCATTCCGCATCAGACCATTTTGGAAAACGTGGAGCTGGCGCTTACGCTCACGGGCGTGGGGCGTGCTGAGCGCCGCCAGCGTGCGCGCAAGGCGCTTGAGGCAGTTGGCCTGGGCAAGCACGTTAACAAGCGCCCGAGCCAGCTATCGGGTGGCCAGATGCAGCGCGTGGCTATTGCCCGCGCCCTGATCAACGATCCCGAGATTGTGCTGGCTGACGAGCCGACCGGCGCCTTGGACTCAACGACATCCGTACAGGTCATGGATTTGCTCAAGGATGTTGCGCGCGATCGTTTGGTCATCATGGTCACGCACAATCCCGAGTTGGCATACAGGTACGCCACGCGCATTGTCACCCTGGCGGACGGCAAGATCACCGACGATTCAGATCCCTTTGATGTTACCGAGGCCGCGCGTCGCGAGGCCAAGCCCACGCGCAAAACCTCGATGAGCTTTGTGACGGCGCTGGGGCTTTCTGCCCGGAACCTCATGACCAAGAAGGGCCGCACGGCCATGACGGCCTTTGCGGGCTCGATTGGCATTATCGGTATCGCGGCGATTCTGGCGCTGTCCAACGGCGTAAACGGCTACATCAAAAAGGTCGAGGAGGATACGCTCTCGAGCTACCCACTCACCATTTCCAAGCAGGATTACGACCTGTCGTCCATGATGGGCGGACAGGGGGCTGCGGATGATGACTCGCCTGAAAACGTGGATTCGTCCGACGACAGTGCCGAAACCGATAAGATTCCCGTGGTCACGGCCGTAAAGGATATGTTTGCGAGCGTTAAGTCCAACGACATGACGAGCTTTAAGGCATGGCTTGACGACGGCGGCGACGGTATCGACAAAGAGGTCAACGCCATTCAGTACGGCTACGGTGTATCGCCGGTTGTCTATCGTGCCGGCAAGGGCGATGAGAAGCCTGTCCGGCTGGTGCCCAACGCCATGACCGAGGCCATGAGCGGAGGCGCAAGCTCGGCGGCAACGGTGAGCATGGATTCCATGGGGACCTCGGTCTTTAACGAGATGATTGACGACCAGAGCCTGCTCGACAGCCAATACGATGTCGTTGCCGGCCATTGGCCCACGTCCGCCAACGAAGCCGTGATGGTGCTTTCGGACCGCGGCACGGTGGGCGACTATACGCTCTATAGCATCGGCGCGCTGGATATCGATGAGCTCAACGACCTGGTCAACAGCGCCATGACGGCCGACGGCAAGGTCGAGACGCCCGAGACCGGCACCGACTTTACCTACGACGATGCGCTGTCCACGACATTTAAGGTGTTGTCGCCGGCCGATGCCTATCGCAAAAACGAAGAGACCGGCATGTGGACCGACATGTCTGGCGACGCCGACTTTATGGCCGCCAAGGTTGCCGACGGTATTGACGTGCGCATTGTGGGCGTGGTGCGACCCAACGAGACGGCCAACGCGAGCGCATTGACTCCGGGCATTGCCTATACGCATGCGCTGACTTGCCAGCTTATGAAGCGCGCCGCCGATTCGCAGATTGTGCAGGAGCAGCTTGCCCACCCCGAGACGGATGTCTTTACGGGCAAAACCTTCGACGAGCTGCAGAGCGAGGCCAAGCAAGGCGTGGATCTGAGCAGCATGTTCAGTGTGGACGAGGCGGCGCTGAAGAGCGCGTTCTCGTTCGATGCATCTGCGCTCTCGGGTGCGGCCGGCGGCATGGACCTTTCTAGCCTTGATTTGTCCGGGCTGGATATTGACCTTTCGGGTGTTGGGCGAGACATCGACTTTAGTGACATCATGGCCAAGGCGCCGGCTCCGGATTTCTCGGGCATCTTTGACGGTCTGGAGCTCACGCCCGAGCAAATGCAGCAGGTGGGAACGCTTGCCAATCAGCTGTTTGAGGGCTTTATGCAGTCCGATCAGTTTAAGGCGCTGTCGCCCGAAGACCTTAAGGACGCGTCAAAGCTTGCTGCCGCATTCTCGACGTATCTTGAGCATGATGCCGACGCCCAGCAATACCTGGCTCAGCTCAGGGCACTCGGCGGCGATGCCCTGGCCGAGCGTCTGCAGCAGGTGATGGGCGACTATGTGCAAAAGCAGCTGGCTCCGTATTTGCAGCAGTCTATGGATCAGGTGATGAAGGCGGTCAGCGAGCAGATTGCGACGACGGTATCAACCCAGCTCAAGGCGGGTGTGGCAGGGCTCATGGACCAAATGGCGACGCAGATGTCTTCGAGTTTTGCCAACTTGGCGAGCGCCATGCGCGTGGATGCAAACGCCTTTGCTCGCGCTATCCACTTTAACATGGACGCTGAGGACCTGAGTTCGCTCATGATGAGCTATGCCAAGGCGTCGAAGCTCACCTACGACAACAATCTGACCACGTTGGGCTATGCGGACGAGGCGGACCCCATTTCGGTCAAGATTTTCCCGCGCGACTTTGAGGCCAAGGAGCGCGTGCTCGATTATATCGATGCGTACAACAAGCAGGTCAAAGCCGCTGGTCACGATGAGCAGGCAATCTCGTATACCGACTACATGGGCATCATCATGGGCTCGGTGACCGACATCGTGAATACTATCAGCTTGGTGCTCATCGCATTCGTGAGTATCAGTTTGGTGGTGAGCTCCATCATGATCGGCATCATCACCTACATCAGCGTGCTGGAGCGCAAAAAGGAGATTGGCATCCTGCGCGCGATCGGCGCGTCAAAGCGCAACGTGGCAAACGTGTTCAACGCTGAGACCTTTATCGAAGGCCTCATTGCCGGCGTCTTTGCCATTGTCGTCGTGGTGGCCGTGAGCTTTCCGGTTAATGCCTGGGCGCTTGCGGCCAAGCAGGTGCCCAACCTGATGAGCCTGCCCGTTCAAGACGCGCTGATGCTCATTGTAATTTCGGTGCTGCTGACGGTCGTTGCCGGCCTGCTGCCGGCTCGCAGCGCATCCAAGAAAGACCCTGTGGAAGCCCTACGCTCCGAATAATGTGACAAAGGGACAGGCACCTTTGTCACATCCCTCTCCCTGCACCTAGCTCGTTTTGCCCATCAGCGTGATACGGATGCTTGGATGGGTGTACTCGTCAAACTCGTCCTCGGGCTCCGTGTCAAACGAATAGTACGTTTTGATGGGGTTGTCACTCGTCCTGATGGAGATTCTCTCGTAGAGCGAACCGTTCAAAAAAGCCTGCCTAAACTCTTCGGGGAGTTTCTGCGGTGCCAAGAGCTCGGGGCTCACCGTCTTGACGTCAACGGTTTGAACGGCAGAGGAAAGCTCGTCAAGCTCGCGTTCGATGCGGGCAAGGTTATCCTCGAGGCTCGCGCTGGGGTCGACCTCTGCCGCGTAGCTCACTTCCTTGAGCGTCCCCTTGTTGTCAAAGTCCAGATACGTATAGGTCTTCTGGGCGTCGGAGTCGCCTTCGTGCAGATAGCCGCGGACATGATAGCCGTAATCTTGATATCGCTCGTAGGGGTCATCGGCGGACACGTACTCGCATGCGGGCTCTAATGCCTTGCGGGCGATGGCGATCTGCTCGGCCGCGGCCGCGGCGTTCTGTTGCATCTCGATGTTTCCCTGCGCCAGCTGCGGGATATAGGCACCGCACACGATTGCGAGGGGCAGTACCACAAGCGCGACGATCCACTTTTTTGCACGGGGGATAGGCACGCCACAGGCCTCTGCCATAGCCTTTGCGTTGGCAAAGCTTTCGGCAAGCACGTCTGCCGCGGTGGCGACGGCGCCTACGGCAGCGGCGACTTCTGCCGCGCCGCCCAGGTTGCGTGCAGTCTCGTTGTCGCTGTTCTTGAGCAGGCGCGCGGCGGCCTGCGTACCGATAACACCTGCGATTTGTGCCGAGCGGTCTTTCTCAGCCTGCTCGACGACGAGTCGGTGCTGCATTTCTTTCCACTGCTTGCCGCGCATGCCAAAGCGCGGCGCGAGTGCGCAGTAGCAGAAGATGGCGAGCTCGACGGCGGTGAGCGCCAAGGCGGTCATCATGCCCGTCTCCTGGAAGCTTTCATGATGGAAGACGATATCGTCAATCATTTCGAAGGGAATGATCAAAAAAGGCAGCACAAACGCCATGGCAAGCGCCGCGCCGGCAACCTTGGGACAGATGCAGTATCGCTGGATGCGCTTGCGTTCTTGTTCGGAAAGTGTAGCCATAGCTGGTCCTTGGTGTCGTGGCGGTCGTTGCGGCGCATGGGGTGCGGGGCGCATCAGTTTGAGCTAGCGCTGGATAAGAACATAGAGTAAGATACTCATCGCGATGAGCAAGAAGCCTGCGATGTTAAACATCAGTGTGGCAAAGTTGCCCACGATGGGGCGTTCGACATAGCTTTTGTCTGGGTTGCTGGGGTTGTAGTACACGGTCATTTGGCTACCGAGGGGCCAAAGCTGCTCCGCGAGGGTGCCTAGGCGGGCGATGGGGCCTGTCTGCACGTGCAGCCAGCCCTTGGCGTCTTCGTGGGCGGTGGCTTGCGTGCGGATGGGGAGTCCCGACAAGCTTTTGGTCTTTAAGCCACGGAATTGTTTTTTCGCGCGGTATTGTGTGCCGTCGACGGTGTATTCCAAAACGGGATACATCCTGCCTTCGCCCATAAAGCGATGGTCGATGACCGTTCCCATGGTCACGGCGGTACAGGCCTTGGCTTTCTTGCGAGCGACGGCTTTCATGAGCGCGCTCACTCCGATAAGCAGGATGCCGATGCCCCCAACCAAGATGAGCGCGAGCAGGGATATCTGCGACGTGGTCACGGCGTTCTCCTTTGGCGCGATACCGTCATATGTGACCCAGTATAGAGAATCCCGCCATCGATGAGCTATTGCGGGGGGGGGTCAATTCTGAATGTGACAAATGGACTGTTCCTTTGTCACATCGGGGACTGCGGAATCGAGGTCTAATGCTTTTCCCGAGAAGTGAACGAGTGAAAACGGACTCCCGAAGCATCGACACTTTTGGCGTGCAATTTCCTGCGGTTTTGCCAGTCAAATCCTGCGGTTTTGACGCCTAAAAATGTCAATGCTTCGGGGGTCCAAATACAGCCGTTCACTTCTCGGGAAAAGTATTAGACCTCGAAATTTGGGCGGCGTTCGCGAACGGCAACTAGCTTGCGTCCGGTAGCCGGCACTTGGGGCAAAGGGACTGCCCTTTTGCCCCTTCACCATTGCATCGTATCTGGTGTGGAAAAAATATCGCCTGCGTTCTCGCGCCTGCGAAGAGTTCCTGAACCGCTTGAATGGGATGTGACAAAGGGACTGTCCCTTTGTCACATTGATTTGAGAGTGGATGTTGATGAATTTATCGCTGGCCCCTATGGAGGGGATTACCGGGCATGTGTTCCGTCGCGTGCATGCGGAGTGCTTCGGTGCGCTCGATTGTTATTACACGCCGTTTTTGCCGCCGCCGCGGGTAGGCAACCGCTTCGGCGGCAAGGCGTTTAAAGAGGTCGACCCTGCCAATAATCAGGGGCTTAACGTGGTGCCTCAGCTGATGTCAAAGAACGCGGACGAGTTTGTGTGGGCGGCGCAAGTGCTCGCCGACATGGGCTACCGCGAGGTCAATCTCAACCTTGGCTGCCCCTCGGGTACGGTTGTCGCCAAGGGCAAGGGATCGGGCTTTTTGCGTAACTTGGACGAGCTCGAGGTGTTCTTGAGCGATGTGTGCGAACGCTCGCCGTTGCCGGTGTCGGTAAAAACCAGGCTGGGGCTGGAGAGCGACGACGAATACGGGCGCGTGCTCGACCTGTACTGTCACGTGCCGCTGGCAGAACTGATCGTGCATCCGCGCGTGCAAAAGGACCGCTATACGGGATCGCCGCGCAAGGAGTTTTACGGCGAGACGTTGGAGCGGGCACCGTTTCCTGTGGCATACAACGGCGATATTTTTGATCTTGAGGACATGGATGCGCTGGTGGAGGCTTATCCCGGCACGCGCCATGTGATGTTGGGGCGTGGCCTGCTTGCGAACCCCGCGCTGCCTCGCATGGTTAAGGGCGGCCCTGCTGCCACGGCCGCTGAGCTGCAGCGCTTCCACGACATGCTGTTTGCGGCCTATGCGGACGAGATTGGGGGCAACGCGGTCTTTCGCATGAAGGAGTGGTGGTTCTACGCCAAATGCGCCTTCGCCGATCCCGCGACCGTTCACAAGCTCGTTCGCAAGACCAAAAAGGTCGATGAATACCGCGCTGCTGTCGAGCGCGTCTTTCGCGGGCAGCCGCTTGCGCCCGCTGCCCGCTTTTGCGGCTAAATGTGGGCGTTGGGGACGTTCTTAAACGACTATGTTGCAAAAAGCTGTACGTCAGCATCCAAAGATGTCGGAAAATGTCGACTTTGGATGCTGACGTACATGTTTGGTTCGTATGGGTTTGGACGTCGGGACGAGCCGACCGCAATGTGCGTGCTAGAGCAGGTTCTTCTGTACCCACGTGATGATGTCGCTCGATTCGTAGAGTGGCGTGCCGTCAATGAACAGGCAGGGAACCTGGCGTTTTCCGCCGACGGCGATGAGTGTCTGTTCGGCTTCGGTATCGGTCGAGATATTGCGCTCGGGAATGGTCACGCCGTTATCGGCCAGAAAGCGCTTGACCTTTATGCAATACGGGCAGCCGGTCATAACGTACAGCTCGAGCTCGTGATCAGTAGCCATGGGCCTCCAATCGGTTGAGGTTTCGATTGAAATACCCAAAGCTGCCGCGGTCTATGCGCGATTCAGCGACGACTCGATGGCCTGAACCAAAAACGCCGTGGCTCCGGTGCCGCAGGGCTTGTCGTAGTAGTCGATAAAGCGCTGGTCGGCAAGATAGCCGTGGGCGAGGCCCAGGTATGCTTCGTCTTGGGGTTCGCGTCCCCAGTTGAGACCAATCCAACGACGATGCATCGCGACAAGCTTGCGAGCCTCGTTTCCGTCCGCATCTCCGTCACTCATGGCAATCGAGAGCTGACCCAGAATAGCGCGTTCAAGTTCTTTCATGTCGTTCCATGTCTGAGAATCCATGTCCAGCAACGTTTCGTTTGCCGCGTCGATGGCCTCATCGCCATAGCGCGCCCGGGCTTCGGCTCCGTAGCGCTCCTCGTTTTCCTGCACGGTGCGCCAGCGCTCCAGTTGCGGCAGGACGGCGCCCATGAGCGAGACGGCTTCGTCGAGCGACATGCCGGCGTTTTGCGCCAGACGCGGGGCGCAGTCCTCGATCATCGCCTCCATCGTGGTCTCGTAGGTGTACTTGCCGTGGTCGTAGCACCACTTGCAGTAATGGTCGGTCGTGGCGCCGTGGGCATCGGTGCCGCAGTCGTCGGGCGTGAGCACCATGCCGCAGCTCTGGCAATAGTGCTCGGGCATTTCGAGCAGGTGAGACAGGGGCTCGCCGGTCACGGCGGCAATGAGCTTCATCATGTCGATGCCCGGTGTGACCTCGCCGCGCTCCCAACGGCTGACGGCCTGGCGCGTGACATAGAGCTTGGCGGCGAGCTGCTCTTGGGTGAGCTTGTTGGCGTGACGGACGGCGACGAGCTTTTCTGCAAAGGCCATGACGGCTCCTTTCTGCTGCTTGTGGCTTTAAGCATACGCGGTGGCCAACGCCCTTCCAAGCAACCGTTGGTTGCATGCTGGGCGGTCGCGATGGGGGATTGTGCGAGGCGCCCATGCCCTCATGCCGTACAATGATCGGCATGGAACCTATCGCACACATACATACCGATCTGCCGCAGAAGTTCGGCATCCCGCGCAACAGCTTTTTGGCGCCCCATCTGCAGGGGCGCATCATCTTTGAGCCGGAATTTGCCTCCAATGCAGCGGTTGAGGGCCTGGACTCTTTCTCTCACTTATGGCTGCTGTGGCGTTTTGAAAACGGCACGCCCGGCGGCACGGCCAAGGATATTGCCGTCGATGCCAAGGCGCAGGACAGGTCCGGCACCAATGCCAAGTGGTCGAAAACCGTGCGTCCGCCGCGCTTGGGTGGGGCCGAGCGCGTGGGCGTGTTTGCCACGCGCAGTCCGTTTCGCCCCAATCCCATCGGCCTCACCTGCGTCAAGCTCGATCGCATCGAGCTTACCGACGATGGCCCCATCATCCATGTGCTGGGGGCCGATCTGCGCGACGGCACGCCCATCTACGATATCAAGCCCTACATTCCGTTTGCGGACTGTCATCCGGATGCGGCCGACGGCTGGATTGAGGACGCGCCGTGGCAAGAGCTCGATGTTGAGTTCCCGCAAGCGCTGAAAGATACGGCCCCGCTTGCAAAGCTCCCCGGCTTGGTCGAGGTCC
This sequence comes from Collinsella sp., assembly GCA_019414245.1. GTDB lineage: Bacteria > Actinomycetota > Coriobacteriia > Coriobacteriales > Coriobacteriaceae > Collinsella. Next base: position 34,340 of record DXMK01000006.1, read on the forward strand.
TTCGCCAGGATCCGCGCCGCGCGGGCAGCAAGCACGAGCCAAGCCGCATTTACCATTTGGCTTACGCCGGGCTCGACATATCGTTTACGGTCGACGGCGCCAGGTTGACAATAACCGCTATCAACGACGCGCAAGACTAACCGGCCATTTGTCCGCATTCCCATAGTGGTGCCGCGAGCGTGGCCGCGATATTCAGTGGCTGCTCGACGAGGGCACACGTGTGGGCGTGGGCTATCAGGACGGCCGTCCATTCCATGGACCTCGCCACATTCGCGTGAATCTGGCGCTGCCGCTTTCGCGTGTAAGGGAGGCGTGCGAGCGCCTGGACCGCTACGTTTTTAATGCACGGTAAGTGAGCGCTGCATGCGGGGCTGTCTGCCAGATTGGCTGGAAGGCCCCGTATGGTAAAGCATCTGTAACCATTGAGCGCAAGCGCGGTTTTGTCTGCTAATATCTTTGCTCTTGAGTCTGTAAACAGGATCGTCTGGAGCTCGATGAAAAGACCTCGTCGCTCGGCCGCCATATCGTTGTTTGTTGCGCTTGCAGTGGTGGGCGCCTTTGTCGTGGCGATAGCTGGCTGTTCCGGGTCGAATGATGGGGCCGCGGCGTCTGCATCAGAAGGCGCAGCCGCCTCGCAGGTCAAAGACGACAACCTTAAGACGCTCAACGTTGGCAGCGACCTCTATCCACCGTTTGTGTATAGCAACGAGTACGGCGATATTGTTGGCCTGGATGTCGATATTTTGACCGAGGCTTTGGGCCGCATTGGTTACAAGCCAAAGTACCAGCTGATCGACTGGGAAAAGAAGAAAGAGCTGCTGGCGAGCGGCGAGCTCGATTGCGTCATGGGCAGCTTTAGTATGACGGGCCGCGAAGGCGAGTATCGCTGGGCGGGGCCGTACCTTGCGAGCCGACAGGTGGTTGCTGTCGATCCCGAAAGCGATATCTACACGCTTGCCGATCTTGAGGGTAGGGTCGTGGCGGTCCAGTCCACCACCAAGCCCGAATCGATTCTGCTCAATCACACCAACCAAAACGTTCCGCAGATTAAGGAGCTCTACAGCTTTTCGGACCGCTCGTACCTGAACCCGGCGCTTGTCGAGGGCCTAGTCGACGCCATCGCCGCGCATGAGTCCTCGCTGCTTACTTACGAAAAAGACTATGGCGTGACGTATCGCATTTTGTCTGAGCCGCTGCTAGAGGTTGGTTTGGGCACCGCTTTCGATATCAACGACACACGCGGCATCGACGTTAAGCTCACCCATGCCTACCAAGAAATGCTTGCCGATGGCACCATGGAGCGCCTGGTGTCAAAGTATTTTGATGACCCTTCGCCCTTTTTGAATGTGGAGGGCCTGTCATGATTGATGCGTCCGACCACACCGCTCAGGAGCGGGGCAATCGTTCGGCACGGGAATGGCTCATCGTCGTCCTGTTGGGGATAGCGCTCTCGATTGTTGCCGGCGTGACGAGCTACGCCTACACGACAGCTCAGGCCGAGCAGCGCTTTGCCGACGTTGTCGATTACGTGGCGACACAGAGCCTTTCCTACGATGCGTTCAACAGCGCCTATGCGACCAAAAACCTGATTCGCGTTATGGAGATCGCCGGAGAGGCGGCGCGCGATATGGAGCGCGACGGCTCGGTGGATAACGCTACGTTGGAGCAATATGCTGACCAGTTTAATGTGACAGCGCTGATCGTAACGGATGCATCGGGCAACTTGGTGTCCGAGTCCTCGAAGGATGACGTGGGCTACGAGTCGCTCGCTGCGAATCTCAAAGAGGCGCCTGTGCTGGAGGTGGCAGCCCATCCGCTTAAGTCCTATACCGCTCGCATTACGCTTGCGGACGATTCGGTCGCAGACATTGGCTGCGTGGCCCGGCGGGACGGTGAGGGCATCGTTGTCGCGGTGAGGCACCAGAGCGCCAAGGCGGTCGCGAGCAATACGCTCAAGTTGCAGAGCTTGCTCGATGGTTATGAGACCATCGATAGCGGCAATATCGTGATCGAAAACGACGGTAAGGTCGTTGCGACCAACGCTGTTGAGCCCGCCGTGTCAGGCGTGTTCGATTTGCCTGCGACGGATGCCATCGTTGTCAACGGCATTAAGGAGCGTTGCCTGGCTGGTAAGGTCAGATTGGTTAACGACAGCGGTGAGTGGTATCTGGGCACATTTGGTAAAGCGCGCGATTTTTACGTGTACACCTATGCTCCCGCGCAGCGTTACTTTGAGGTTGTTGCCGCTGTTGTTGCCAGTGTGTTGGCACTCTACGGCGGTGTTATAGCCACTGTTGTGTTGGTGCGCCGCCGCGCCGAGAGCCAACGCTTTGCCGACCTGTTGCTGCAGGAGCGCGACTATGGCGACAAACTGGCAAAAGCGGCGCGCGAAGCTTCGTCTGCCAACTCTGCAAAGACGGAGTTCCTGCGTCGCATGAGTCACGACCTGCGCACGCCCATCAACGGCATTCGCGGTATGGTCGAGGTGGGCAATGCCAACGCGGACGACTTGCAAAAGCAGACTGAGTGCCGCTCAAAGATCTGGACGGCGTCGGGACTGTTGCTCGACCTTGCGAACGAGGCACTCGATATGAGCCGCTTGGAGAGCGGGCAGGTCGACCTGAATCTCGTGCCTACAGATATGGTGGCCCTCAACCGTGAGGTGTGCGATATTCTGGAGCGCCAAGCCGAGGAGCGCCTGGTGACAATTATCTGCGACCAACGGACTCTTGATCATCCCTATGCCCGGGTGAGCGTGACGCACCTCAAGCGTCTGTTGCTCAATATTGCCGGTAATGCCGTCAAGTACAACCGCCAGGGCGGCTATGTTCGCCTGACATGCCGCGAGGTGGAGCCGGTGGACGGTGTCCCCGTCTATGAATACACGATCGCCGATAACGGCATTGGCATGAGCGAGGAGTTTCAACAGCACCTCTACGAGCCGTTCAGCCGCGAGGAACAACAGGTGGAAGGCGCTTCATCGGGAACTGGCCTGGGTGCGTCTATTGCCAAACAGTTGGTCGAGCTTATGGGCGGAACCATGAGCTTTACGAGCGCCTTGGGGCGGGGGACGACGTTTACCATTTGCCTGCCGTTTGAGAAGTGCAAGAGTTCCGAGATTCCCCAGGCAGTTCGCGTGGATGCAGGCGACAGCGACGTGCTCCAGGGCCTGCGTGTTTTGCTCGTAGAGGATAACGACCTGAATGCCGAGATCGCACAGTTTACGCTCGACCGCGCCGGTGCCGTCGTGACGCATGTCAAAGATGGCGAGTCTGCCGTCGAGACGTTTGCCGCGAGTGCGCCGCACGAGTACGACGTGGTATTGATGGACATCATGATGCCCGGCATCGATGGCCTTGAGGCCACGCGTCAGATTCGAGCGCTCGATCGCGAGGACGCCGCGACCACGCCGATTATCACCGTGAGCGCCAATGCCTTTGCCGACGACCGTAGGCTTTCGCGCGAGGCGGGCATGAACGCGCATCTGAGCAAACCCGTGAGTTCTCAGGATCTCGTTGAGGCGCTTGCGCACATAGCCGCCGACGCTTCATAAACAAATGGCTCGGTTCCAATACTGGTTGGAACCGAGCCATTTTGCTATTTGTAGGACCTGTTTTTGGGCTTACTTTTCATGGATCTGCTTGCCGCAAAGATGCTCAATCGAAATCTCGTAGAGTTGGACGCCCTTGATGTCTTTGGCGATTTCCTCTTCAACTTCTTCGGCAGAGGGGTAGTACTTAAGCGCGAGCTGGCGGACTTTGTCCTCGATAAACGCAGGTGTCTCATTTACTAGGCGGCAACGACCAAAGACCACGGTGCTCATAACATAGGGAGCCCAGTCATCGTCTTTGTACCACTCGTTGCCGTAAACGGTAAAGCAGACTTTATCATCACGCCTGAGTGAATCGACCTTGTGGCCAGCCTTGGCGCCATGGAAATAAATCTTGTCGTGCTCGGTGTCAAAGAAGTAGTTGACGGGAATGGCATAGGGGTAGCCATCATCGCCGTTGACGGCAAAGACGCCGCGCTTGCAGGTGGTCAGCAGTTCACGTGCTTCCTCGTCAGTGATGGCGCGTTTCTTTCGGCGCAGGGGCCTAAACATCGTTGGCTTCCTTTCTAACTGTGCATGGTGGGTGAGCACAAACTATAGCGAAACAGTTCCGTTTTTCTTGATGCGGGCGAGGATGTTTTTGAGCTTGTTAAAGTCGAGCGGTTTGGGCAGATGGGCGTTCATGCCGGCATCGTGTGCCGCCTTGGCGTCCTCGGCAAAGGCATTGGCGGTGAGCGCGATGATGGGGATGTCGGCTGCATCGGCCTTCTCGCTCAGACGAATCGCGCGAGTTGCCTCGTAGCCATCCATACCCGGCATCATGATGTCCATCAGGATCGCATCGAAGCTGCCGGCGGGACGACTAGTATATAGTTCGACCGCTTCTTTGCCGTCGGCGGCGCGAGTTACGACGATGCCTTCGCTTTCGAGCAGGGCCTGGGCAATTTCGGCATTGAGCTCGTTGTCTTCGGCCAAAAGAACGTTCATGCCGGCAAGCGAGCAACTGTATGCCTGCTTGGACGCACGTTCTTTTGCCTGAGGGTTCTTGTCGATATCGAGCGGTATCTGGACGTTGAACGTGCTTCCCGCGCCAACCTCACTCGAAATCTCAATCGTGCCGCCCATCATATCGATGAGCGATTTGACGATAGACATGCCAATGCCGGTTCCTTGGAACTTGCTGCGCGCATCGTCGCCTTCCTGGGCAAACGGCTCGTAAATGTGCGTCAAAAACTCGGGCGTCATACCAATGCCGGTATCCGAGACGCTAAAGCAAAACACGGCGTGCTCGTCGTCGACCGGTTTGATGGTCGATGAGAACGTGACGGTGCCTCCGTGCTTGTTGTACTTGATGCTGTTGTCGAGCAGGTTGACAAGGATCTGCCGAATATGGGTGGGGCTGCCGATCATATATTGGTCGACAGCGTAGGGCTCGCTGGTGTCGAGCATGGTTATGCCGCGGTCCGATGCGCGGAGCTTGCACAGTACGAGCGCATTGTCGCACAGCTCTTTAAGGTTGAATGATTCGTGCTCGAGCGTCACTTTGCACTCCTCGATCCTGCCCATCTCGAGGATGTCGTTAATCAGTGACAGCAGGTGATTGGCGGCAACGCGCGCCTTGGCGCGGCTTTCGCGGGCGACCTGCATGTCGCCTTCTCTCAATTCCTCAATTTCGATAAGGCCCAGGATGCCGTTGAGCGGCGTGCGGATGTCGTGGCTCATGCGCGTGAGGAAAGCGGTTTTGGCGGTGTTGGCGGCATCAGCTTTCTGCCGTTCCTCCTGTGCGCGGTAAAGCGACCAGACAAGGATGGCGATGCTGGTGAGCAAGATGCAGATGATAACAGTCGCAATGGCGGTGCGGTTACGATAGAAAAACTGGAACGTGTCCGATTCTTGCGCCGAGTACGATGTGGGGAAATAGCTGTTTGCAGAGAGCGATTCACCTGCATTGACGATGCCCTTATTGATGATTCCCAGCAGCTCGGGCTTGCCGCGCGAAATTAAACACGATAGTTGTGCCGTGTTGGTGAGTTCCTGTGTTTCGAAATCCTCGATGTCGTAGATGTCGCGGAGAGTTTCCAGGCGCGTGCTGGGGACAATGATGCAACGTGCCTTCCCCTCATTGAGGGCTTTGAGCACCTCGCCGTCATTCGAGTACTCGGTTACCGTTGCGTTCGGAAAGAGACTTTCGAGCTCAAAACGGTTAACGATTGTGCTCTTTGTACAAGCGATGTTCTTAAGGTCGCTGTTCAGGTTTTTGCCACTGTGAATGGCGGTCAGCGAAACCGTTCCCATCGAGTTTGACTGGATGACTCCTGTCTGCTCGGCGAGCCAGTAGTCGCGAAACAATGGCAGGGCGACATCGATGGTTCCGTTGGAAAGGGCTTTGATCATTTGCCTGTTGTTCGAGAGTGCGATTGTTTTGACCGTAATACCAAACTTGTCGTGCAACGTCGTTGCAAGCGAGGCGAGCGATCCTTCCATCTCGCCGTCGTCATTTTGCGTGCAGTAAGGAAGTTGGTTTTTAAGATAGCCGAGCGTGATGGTATTGCCGTTTGCTTTGAGCCAGGTGGTCTCGGGGCCGGTGAGCGATGACGAGCCACTGTTTTGGGTCGAGTAACTCGATTTGACTTCCTCGTTATAGCGCGGGTTATCGCGGGCGATGGTCGTCATGGCGGCGTTGATGTCGTTCATCAGATCGGGGCGGCTTTTGGGAACGGCAAAATAGTAGTCGCTCGAGCCTACGTAGAACATGGGTGACGCATCGGGCGACGAAATGGTATCGTTCATGATGACGGCGTCGACCTCGCCGTCTGCAAGCGCCTCAAAGAGGGCACTGCCGGTGTCGATTTCTTTATAGGTGCAGGTGACGCCTTCGTCGGCGAGCCACTGCTGGCCGACGATAGTTTGCATAACGCCAGAGTTGCAGCCGATGGTGAGGCCTTGGAGCGCCTGGGGGTCACCCTTGGCCAGATCGTCGCGGTCGGGCCTGGCGTAGATGTAGTAGCGCTCGGTGCCCTCGGGGTTCGAGGAAAAGAGCAGCTTCTGCTCGCGCTCTGCCGAATACGAGATGTTGGGCATGAGGTCGATTTCGCCTGCTTCGAGCATGTCCATAAGCTCGGAGAAGGTGCCGCTAACGTATTCGTATTGCCAGCCCTTTGTGTAATACGAGAGGGTCTGGAGGTACTCGTAGCCCCACCCCGAGAGTCGCTCGCCCGGCATGCCTTCCTGGAAGCCTTTGTTGTTGACGAGCCAGCCAACGCGGACCGTCTTGACCTGCTGGTCGGAGTCGGCGGCAAAGGCGGGAGCGGGCATGACGGCGCTCAGTATGGCGAGTGCGGCAAGCGCGACGGCTAGGGTGCGATATAGAGCTAAGCGAAGGACGGCGGAAGATTTCACATGCAATCCTATCGATTCGAGACAGTACCGCATTAGGATACCAGCTCAGCTTGCCTAACGCCTGGCACTTGGGGACAGTCCCTTTCTCTGCCAGCACAAAAGGACGTCCCCAAGTGCCGGATGTGCGACAATACCGAGCAACGTAATTGGGCGTCTGGGAAAAGGGGTCACGATGAACAAGTTGAGGACGCTTGCCGACGTGTTGCGACAGGCTGGCTTTGCACGCATCACGGGCCTGTTTCTTATCTTTTACCTGCTGTGCTCGACGGCGGTCTGGCTGTCCGAGCCCGCGACCCTCACGTTTGGCGATGGTCTCTGGTTTAGCTTTGAGACGGTCTCGACCATCGGCTTTGGCGATATCCCGGCCGAAACGCCGGTCGCCCGCGCTATTACCGTCGTCCTGAGCGTCATCAGCATCTTCTACATCGCCATGCTCACGGGTGTGGCGGTGAACTACTGCAATACGCTCATCAAGCTGCGCCAAAAGGATACCATGGCGCGCTTTATGGATGATCTTGAGCATTTGGAAGAGCTTGACCGCGATGAGCTCGCTGACTTGTCGCGCCGCGTGCGCGAATATCGCCGACGCCAACGCTAGAGCGGGCGCCGCACGTCACGATGAGGGGGACAACATATGAATATCACGGTATACCTGGGCGCCAGCGTCGGCAATGACCCGGCGTTTCTGCCTGCGGTGCAAGAGCTGGGCAACTGGATTGGCTCCAACGGCCACGCGTTGGTATATGGCGGATCCAAGTCGGGGCTGATGGGCGCGCTTGCCGATAGCGTGCTCGATGCTGGCGGGCATGTGACGGGCGTTGAGCCGAGCTTTTTTATCGAGGCAGAGTTTCAACACGACGGTATTGACGACCTCATCGTGACGAGTGACATGGCCGAGCGTAAGGCCAAGATGATCGAGCTCGGCGACGCGTTCATCGCCTTCCCGGGCGGTACGGGCACGCTCGAGGAGATTGCCGAGGTCATGTCCGCCGTGTCGTTGGGGCACTTGAGTGCTCCGTGCATCCTGTATAACCTGGACGGTTACTACAACGACCTCAAGGCGCTGCTCGGGCACATGATTGATAAGGGGCTTTCGAGTCCGAGGCGCCAGCAAGGCATCTACTTTGCCGACGATTTGCGCGAGATTGCCTCGATTATTACCGGATAAGTCTTGAGCCTGCCCCACTATGACTCCCAATGGTGCCGTTTGCAGCGCAGATGGTTGGTTCGTTCGGGCAACGCTCACTCTACAATAAAACGTATCCTTGTCGATTTTGACCGCGGGAGGACCCGATGGATAACCTTGCAAAACCCACAAACCGCGCGCTGTTTTTGGTCAGCGTTGCCGTGACCGGTGCACTCGCGGGTGCTGCAGTCTGGCTATTCTTCTTTGCGATGGAGCACGGCATTGATTATTTGTGGACCGAGGTCCCGCATATGCTGGGTGTCTCTTCGCCCGAACTCGCCAGCGGTCCGTTTGGCTTTTTTCCGTACCCGTTTTTTGTCTGCCTGCTGGGCGGCTTGGTGATTGGCCTGTACGAAAAGATGACGGGCGCCAAGACCGACGACCTCAACCAGGTCATGACCAAGGTCAAGCAAGACGGTCGCTACCCGTACGACAATCTGGGCAAGCTGTCGATTGCGGCGCTGCTGCCGCTGCTGTTTGGCGGAAGTATTGGACCGGAGGCCGGCCTGACCGGCGTTATCGCGGGACTGTGCAGCTGGGTCGGCGATCGCATGCGTCGCTTTGGAGCTGAGTTTAGGGAGCTCACGCTGCTGGGCACCCAGGCTGCTCTGACGGCGCTCTTTACCGCGCCCGTGTTTGGCTTTGTGGCGCCGCTTGCCGGAAGTACTGACGGCCAGGGCGAAGACGCCGACGATGAGTCCGCGTCCGGCGAGATCACCATCAAACTGCCCAAGGCGCAAAAGACGGTGGTCTACGGCATTGCGATTGCCGGCGGTCTGGGCACCTACCTGCTGCTTGGCCAGCTTGTGGGCGGCGGCATGGGCATGCCCAGGTTCGAGTCCGCCGAGGTGGGCAACCTGGAGCTTGCCTGGCTTATCCCCCTGTCTCTCGTCGGCACGGTCTGTGGCTGGCTGTACTTTGTCTCCGAGCATGCAAGCGAGGCGCTGTCCCATGCAATAGGGGAGCGCCCCGTCGTCAAGGCCATGCTGGCTGGTCTGGCGCTCGCCATCTGCGGCACAGTTCTGCCTTATACCATGTTTGCCGGTGAGACCCAGGCCGACGTACTTATGGAGACCTACCTCACCATCCCCGCCGGTGTGCTCATCGCGACCGGTCTTGTCAAGGCCATGCTGACACCCGCCCTCATCAACATGGGCTGGCGTGGCGGCCATTTCTTCCCGGTTATCTTCTCGGGCGTGAGCCTGGGCTACGGCCTTGCCATCCTCACCGGCGCAGATCCGGTCTTTTGCGTCGCCGTCTGCACGGCATCGACGATGGGCGCCGTTATGCGCCAGCCTGTTATGGTTGTGGGCTTGCTGCTCATGTGTTTTCCGCTTAAGGGCATCGTCTGCATGATCATCGCGGCCGTCATCGCCGCCGGCATTCCGCTGCCCAAGCCGCTGCGCAAGTAGCGTATTGCGCTTTACGGTTGTTCAGAACTTGTTTTAAAGAAGCCGCGCGAGGCCGTTTGTTTACGGCTCGCGCGGCTATTGTTTAGAACTTTCTCAGCACGATGGCGATGGTGTTGAGGTATTCGAGCGCGCCGGCTTCAACGGCAGCGCGGTCGCCTGCTGCGTACTCGTTGTCGCAGGCGAGCCAGTCTTCCCACGCTTCGTCCGTGCAGAGCATAGGCTGCATCGAGACAATCTCGACGCCGGGGGTCGGCTCGATCATGGCGCGCCACCAGGCTATGTCGTGCATATAGTCGAGCTGCTCGGGTGCCCAGGATTTGAGCAGGCAGGCGGGCAGGTTGTCGTGGCAGTCGCGAACCATGCCGGGGATGCTTAAGTAGAGCATCCCGCCTTGCTTTACGTAGGGGAGCAGGCGCTCGCCCAGATAGTGCGGGTCGCGACCGTAGTAGTTGTACGAGTCGATGCTCACGACTGCATCAAAAAAGTCGTGCTCAAACGGCAGCCCTTGTGAGGCGTCCGCCTTAACAGGGTGAATAGTGTCGCGGGGGATGCCGAGCGAATCGAAGAACGCGCGGTTTTCCTGTGGGTCGCTCCACAGATCGACAGCGTACGTGTCCAACCCGTATTCGTGGGCAAGCAGGGCGCTGGTGATACCGGTGCCCGATCCAAGGTCGCAGACGCGGACGCCGCGGGGGATGCTTGCGCCGCGAAGCAGCTCTTCGCAGAGCTTGAGGGGGTTTGGCCCCATGATTTTAGAGCGCACGAGTGTCGTGTCGAAGCTGCTGGCTTTTGGGAAGAATTGAGATTTCGCAGAGTTCATTGTTCTTTCCTATCAGGTGCATATGTGGCAGATGACGGAGGCGGAACGGCGCAACAAACCACGGCCGCAAGACGGCCGTTTTCAATTTGTATGCGATTGACCGTTCCCTAAAGAACAATGACCAAAAAGACATCCCCTTGGATGATCGAAATTGGGCCGAGGCCCGTGACGCTTTGATTATAGAACGTTGCGCACGGGCCGGGGACATGCCGTTTGTCACGGAATTGCGGGCGACCGATTGCCGGGCGGCCGATTCCGACCGATTGCGGTCTGCGCGGGTCGAGATTCACTTGCCTACAGGTCGCGTGCTCGATAGACTCTGGTGCTGACGATGCAGCTAAGTGCGCATAGCACGAGGGCCAGTACGGCAATTCCTGCGCACAAACAGCCAAGAACGGCGGGATCGGGATTCGCCCCGGCAATCGACATGAGCCAGTTGCTGATGGGGTTGGAGGAGCTCAACGTGGCCATGGCAAGGCATCCGAGCAGGGCAAACAGGCCAACAGATAGGCGTAGCGCCTCCATGTGTCCAAATCGAAAGAACAGCGGCTGTGCCAAAAACACCATCATGAGGGAGATGAGCATCGATGCGGCGGAGGCTATTGTGGTCTCAAAGACGATCTGCCCCGTCGAGGGGATACCCGCGCTGTTGAAGAGCGGGATAGAGACGATGCTCAGAAGCGCGGCGGCGCACGCCATGACAGCCGAGAAGACAATGATGCTCAGGTAGCGTGCACAGATGATGTCTTTGCGCGAGATGGGCAGCGTTGCCCGATAGCGCTCCCATCCGTTTTGATTATCGAAGCCGGCCAGCGAGCTCATGACCATGATGGGCGACATGGCACTGACCGCGCAGGCGCCGGCGCTCATACCGGCATCGCCATCCGATGCGTTGGCGAGGGTCAGTACGACGAAGATGAACAGGCCGACGCCCGCGATGCTCGGGACGAGCGTGCGAACGATGGCGAGCTCGGACATAAAGGCGCGTTTCATTTCGAAGCCTCTTTCAGCGTGAGGCGCAGGTAGTCATCAATGGTTGCCCGATCGCAGGGAATCTCGGGAAAGGCCTCGAGCGCTTCGCGACGGTTGGGCACGAGCACGTCCACGCTGTAGGCGTGGTGGGCGGCGCGGGCGCCTTCGACGCAAGCCATAAGCTCGGCGGCCTGTGCCTGGGTGCAGTGGGCGATGCCGGCTCGGTCGGTAATGTCCTCGCGCGGCAGGTTAAACGCAATTGAACCGTTATCGATGCAGATGACGCGATCAGCGGCGCGATCGAGGTCGGACGTAATGTGGCTCGAGAGCAGTACGCTGCGCTGGACGTCGGAAACAAAGGCGAGCAGCTCATCGAGCAGCTCTTCGCGCGCCATGGGATCGAGGCCCGCGGTGGCTTCGTCCAAAACGAGCAGCTTGGCATTGTGGCTGAGCGCACAGGCGAGCTGCAGCTTCATGCCCATGCCGCGGGAGAGGTCCTTGACCTTTGCCTTGGGATCGAGGCCAAATCGGTCGATGAATCCGGCGAACGTTTCGCGGTCCCACGTGGGGTACGCCTGGCCTACGAGCGACTCGATCTGGCCCACCTTGAGCGTGGAGGGGAAGGGGCACGTGTCCAGGACAAGACCGACGCGGGAGCGCAGGTGGCGCTGCGTCTCGTCGGGTGCGTTGGTGTCGCAGCGCCGTCCAAACAGATGCACCTCGCCGGCATCGAGCTTTATAAGCCCGAGCGCGGCACGAATCGTCGTTGTTTTACCAGCACCGTTGGCACCAACAAAGCCAACGATCTGGCCAGGCTCCACGGCAAGCGTGACGTCGCGCAGCGAAAAGCGATCGCTCACATGGCGCGACGCATCTTTGATTTCTAGCAAATATTGCATGGTATAGCCTTTCTTGCAGATGGCTACTGCATGGTTTCGGGGGCCACCAGGTCGAGCATTTCGTGCAGTTTGTCGCGCGTGACGCCCAGGGTTTCGGCTTGGCTCGCCGCTTTCGCAAGCAGCTCTTCGATATGGCAGAGCTGGTTTTCGCGCAAGAGCTTCTGGTTGCCCTCGGCGACAAAGCAGCCCTTGCCCTGCACGGTGCAGATAAACCCGAGTTGCTCCATGTCGGCGTAGGCGCGCTTGGTGGTGATGACGCTCACACCCAGGTCGCTCGCGAGTGCACGGATGCTGGGGAGTTTGGCTCCCGCAGCGAGTGTGCCCGAAAGGATCTGAGCTTTGACCTGCGAGGATATCTGCTCGTAGATGGGCTTGTCGCTCGAATTGGATAGGATAATGTCCACAGCGGCTCCTTAGCTGTTGGGCTACACGTGTATATAACCGGTAAGCACAGTATATATACACTATGTACAGTTACGCAAGAGACAAATTCGGATTGGGCCGGCTACCCAGGCCCCAACTGATGAATTTGTCCTGATAGGCGCCCTAGAGCGGGATTTCGCGGCTACAATAGTGCGGTTACATCGACGTAATGCACTCAATGCAAGAAAGGATCCGCATGGCAAGCCTGTCGGATGAAATCTCGTCGCGCCGCACATTCGCGATCATCAGCCACCCGGACGCCGGTAAGACCACACTTACCGAGAAGCTGCTGCTCTATACCGGCAGCATCCAGACTGCCGGCTCGGTCAAGGGCAAGAGCTCGGCCAAGCATGCCGTCTCGGACTGGATGGACATCGAGAAGGAGCGCGGTATTTCCGTTACTTCCTCGGTGCTGCAGTTCACCTACAACGGCGCCTGCGTCAACATCCTCGATACCCCCGGCCACCAGGACTTCTCGGAGGATACCTACCGTACCCTTATGGCCGCCGACGCTGCTGTTATGGTCATCGACGGCGCCAAGGGCGTCGAGGCCCAGACCAAAAAGCTCTTTAAGGTCTGTACGCTGCGCCACATTCCCATCTTCACCTTTGTGAACAAGCTCGACCACGAGGCTCGCGATCCGTTTGAGCTCATGGAAGAGATCGAGAACGTCCTGGGCATCAATACGTATCCCATGAACTGGCCGATCGGCAGCGGCCGCAACTTCCGCGGCGTGTTCGATCGTCAGACCCGTCGCGTCATTGCCTTCGAGGGCGACGGCCACGCCAACGCCACCAAGAAGGTCGCCGAGGTCGAGGCCGAGCTGGGCGACCCTGCCATGGATGAGCTCATCGGCGAGGAGAACCATAAGAACCTGATGGACGACATCGAGCTGCTCGATGGCGCTGGCGACGAGCTCGACTTGGATGCTGTGGCCTGCGGCAAGCTGAGCCCGGCGTTCTTTGGCTCGGCGCTCACCAACTTTGGCGTGGAGCCCTTCCTCAAGGAGTTCCTGCGTCTGGCCCCGACGCCGCGCGCCTATACCGATACGCTCACCAGCGAGCCGGTCGATCCCTGCCGCGACGACTTTAGCGGCTTTGTGTTTAAGATCCAGGCCAACATGGACAAGAACCACCGCGACCGCATCGCCTTTGTGCGCATTTGCTCGGGCAAGTTCGAGCGCGGCATGGACGCCTTCCACGTGCAGGGCAACCGCAAGCTTAAGCTTGCTACTGGCACCTCGATGATGGCCGATGACCGTGCGATTGTTGACGAGGCGTACGCGGGCGATATCGTGGGCCTGTTCGATCCGGGTATCTTTAGCATCGGCGACACTGTGTGCTCTGGCAAGCGCCACGTGCAGTATCCGCAGATCCCGACGTTTGCCCCCGAGATGTTCGCTCGCATTACGCAGGTCGACACGCTCAAGCGCAAGCAGTTCGTCAAGGGCATGGAGGAGCTTGCCCAGGAGGGTGCCATCCAGATCTTCCGCGAGCTGGGTGCCGGCATGGAGAGCGTCATCGTGGGCGTGGTCGGCGTGCTGCAGTTTGAGGTACTCGAGCGCCGCCTCAAGGCCGAGTACCGTGTTGAGGTTCGTCGCCAGCCACTGCCCTATACGGACATCCGCTGGATCCAGAACGACCCCGACACCATCGATATCCCGGGCCTTTCGCTCACGCGCGACACCCTGCGTGTCGAGGACATGCGCGGCGGTAAGCTGCTGCTGTTCACGAGCCCGTGGAACGTGGATTGGGCAACCGACCACAACCCCGACCTTATCCTGTCGGAGTTTGGCAACGTAGCGTTTTAACGCATCGGCGCGGTGGCCCTGCGGGGCTGCCGCGCCGATTGCTTGCCTGATGCCGCGCGAGCGGCTATCATACCCACCGTCGTCTCAAGACCGGGGCGTCCGAGCAGTTCGGGTCCGATATCCTGCTCGTTAAACCTAAAACCAAAGGAGTACATAATGATCAAGAAGGTCATGGAGGACTACAAGGTCCTGCTGCGGAGCATTCCCGCGGCAACGGTTTCGCTGTTTTTCGTGAGCGTCATCATGATGAACCTGCTGGCCAACAAAGAGCTCATCAGCCTGCCATATCTGGCGCTCGACTGTGGCTTTGTGGTGAGCTGGGTTTCGTTTTTGTGCCAGGACATGATCTGCAAGCGCTTTGGCGCCAAGGCATCCATCAAAATCTCTATCCTCGCGCTGCTGGTCAACCTGGCCGTGAGTCTGTGCTTTTGGGCATGCTCGCTCACGCCCGGCATGTGGGGCGCCTACTACGACACGGGCATGATCGAGGTCAACACTGCCCTTAACGCCACCATCGGCGGCACCTGGTACGTGGTGCTGGGCTCTTCGCTGGCAATGCTCGTTTCTGCCGTGGTTAACTCCACGCTCAACCAGTCGCTCGGCCGCATGCTCAAAAAGAATAACTTTGCGAGCTTTGCCTTCCGCTCCTATGTGTCCACGGGTGTTGGCCAGTTTATCGACAACTTGGTCTTTGCCATTGTGGTGAGCCACACGTTCTTTGGTTGGACCTGGGTGCAGGTCCTTATGTGCTCGCTGACCGGCGCTGTTGCCGAGCTGCTGTGCGAGGTTTTCCTGAGCCCCGTGGGCTACAAGGTCGTGCGCGGCTGGGAGCGCGAGAATGTGGGCTCCGAGTACCTCGAGCGCCACGCAACCGCCTAAGGAGCAAGTATGCGGGTTTTGATCACGGGTGCTTCGGGCGGTATCGGAGCCGCATGCGTGCAACGATTTTTGGACGAGGGCCACGAGGTCGTGGGCTTTGATTTGCTACCGGCGGCGATCAAACACGAGCGCTACCGCCATCTGATCGTTGATGTTCGCAAGCCGGACGCGTTTCCAGACGATCTTGAACCCCAGGTGATCGTGAACGTTGCCGGTACGCAGGATTCGGCTGACGACATCGCCGCCAACCTGTATGGCACCATCAACGTGACCGAGCGCTACGCCTTTGCGGGGGAGGGGCTTGCCGCCAAGCCGGCGCCGGCTATCAAATCCGTGGTCAATATGGGGTCGGCGAGCGGGCATACGGGATCGGAGTTTCCCGACTATGCCGCCAGCAAGGGCGGCGTTATCGCCTACACCAAGAACCTTGCAAACCGTCTGGCGCCGCAGGCTATCGCCAACAGTGTGGACCCGGGTGGCGTTATCACGCCGCTCAACCGTTGCGTGATGGAAGACGAACACCTGTGGAACCAGATTATGGAGCTCACGCCGCTTAAGCGCTGGGCCACTGCCCAAGAGATCGCCGAGTGGATCCACTTTGTGGGCGTGACCAACCGGTTTATGACCGGGCAGAGTCTGCTGATCGATGGCGGCGAGGCCGGCCGCACACAATTTATTTGGCCCGAATAGGAAACGCGCCCGATGGAAAGCCGTCGGGCGCGTTTTTGATGTATCGATTTTTAGCCGAGGCAAGTCCAGTTGACGGGGGTCGAGCCGTGCTGTTCAAGTAGCCGATTGGCTGCCGAGAAGGGGCGCGACCCCATAAAGGCGGGGAGTTCTGCCGTGGCACGGTTGGCCGAAAGCGGCGACGGGTGCGTGGAGGCCAGGCAGAACTTGCCGGTTGCCTTGCCCGCACCGGTTGCGACGAGCTTACCTTCGACCATCTGCTGGGCAAAGCGACCCCATGCCAAAAAGACTACCGGTTGGGGCAGCTGACAGCAGCGCTCGATAACGTAGTCGGTGAGCGCGCTCCAGCCTAGTTTGGCGTGCGAATTGGCGGCATGCTCGCGCACGGTGAGCGTAGTGTTGAGGAGCAGGACGCCCTGTTGTGCCCATGGGGTTAGGTCTCCCGTGGCGGGAATGGGACAACCCAGATCGGCTTTGAGTTCCTTGTAAATGTTGCGCAGGCTCGGTGGCAACTTGGTTTGCGTCGCGGGGACCGAGAACGACAGCCCCATTGCCTGGTTGGGTCCGTGATAGGGGTCTTGACCCAAGATGACAACCTTGACCTGGTCGGCCGGCGTGTAGGCGAGGGCATTGAGGATGTCGTCTTGTGCTGGGTAGATAGTCTGCTCGGCACGCAAAAGGGCGATGCGCTCGAGCAGCTGGTTCGTAGTGTCACGTACCGGCTGCGGTGCATCGCCCAACCAAGTTGCTATGTTGCGGTCGCGGGTCGCGGCGTCCATGGGGCTCCTTTACGTCAGATGCTCTGCTGGCATCTATTGTAAAGGCGCACCGGTTGCCTTTATGCCGCGGCTGTATGAAGAGTGGGGTCTACGAGACGTGCTCGGGCGCTCCTGCCATGCGAGCCTGTCCATGTGCGCGGAGGCGCGGAAGCTCGACGGTTGCTACCATGACGCCGGTGAGGATGAGGGCGGCGCCAAAGAAGGCGATGGGGCTCAGGACCTCGCCGACCAGGAAGAACGAAAAGACGGCGGAGCAGACCGGCTCGAGCGAGAAGGCGAAACCGGTGGTCTCGGCGGGCACGTGGGGCTGCACGAGCGTCTGGGTGATAAAGCCGTAGGCAGAGCAGATGAGCGCGAGGGCAACGACGACCACGATCTCGCTGGGCGTACTGGGAAGTGCGAAACCGCCAAAGACGCATGCGGCAATGCCCGAGAACAGGCCGCCAAAGCCCAGCTGCCAAACGCCCAGGGACAGCGGATCGACTTCTTCGACAAAGCGCTTGGCCACGATAATGTGGCTGGCATAGATAAAGGCCGAGAGCAGCATGATGATCGCGCCGGGATTCAGGCTGGTAAAGTCGGCGCCCGAGAGCAGCAGCATGCCGCAGGTGACGATAGCCGTGCCGATGAGCACCTTGCGCTCGGGGGCGCGGCGCAGCAGGGCGGCGTTGGCAAACGGCACGATCACGACCGTCAGGCTCTGCAAAAAGCCGGCAGTGGAGGCAGAAGTGAGGCTGGAGCCCAAGCACATGCAGGTGAGCTCGGTTGCCATAATGGCGCCGATGATAGCGGCACGAACCATAAGGTCGCGGTTGATGCGGAACGCGCGCTTGTGGAAGAGCAGCAGACAGGCCACAAAGGCGATGATGCAGCGCAACGCGACGATGCTCGTGGCGTTCATGCTGTCCATGCCGATCTTCATGAGGGGATACGAAAAGCCCCATGCGACGGGAACGGAAAATGAGAGCGCGATTGCTTTTTTGCGATCCATGGGACTCCTTTTGTTACAGAACGGTTTCGCACAAAGGATTCTGCTCTCAGATGTTGATGTAGTAAAGCGAATGTATCTTCAGTATGATTAAGAAACGCTAAAGTAGGCGCGAAAAGCGCTGGCAAAACGTTTTACGGCTGCATTGATGTGGAGGCACGATGGCATCGCGGTATCAGATTGTTTGTATGGTGGTCGACCGCGGCAGCCTTAAAGGCGCGGCGGACGAGTTGGGCTATACGCAAAGCGCGGTGAGCCAGGCCGTCAAGGCGCTCGAGCGCGAGCTGGGCACCACGATTATCGAGCGCGGCAAGCAGGGCGTCTCGCTTACGCGCGACGGCAAACAGTATCTGCCGTATCTGCGCCAGATCGTTACGGCCGAGGCCGAGCTTGAGGGCAAGCGCCAGGAGTTGCTGGGGCTTTCGTCGACCGACATTCGTATTGCGACGTTTACCAACGTGAGTCGTACTGTGTTGCCGCGTGTGATCCGCGACTTTGGGGCCCTGCATCCGGGCGTGCGCTTTACCCTCAAGCAGGGCGATTACACGCGCAATGCCCAGTGGGTGCACGATGGCGTGGTCGACTTTTGCTTTACAGCGCGTGGATTTACCGAGGGGCTCGAGAAACGCGTGGTCTATCACGACGAGCTGGTGGCGCTGTTGCCAGCCGTCCATCCACTGGCGGCAAAGGAAAAGGTGACGCTTGCCGACCTGGCGTCCGAACCGTTTGTGCTGCTGGATGAGGGCGAGCAGAGCCTGGTGCTCGATGCATTTAGCGCGCACGGGCTATCGCCGCATGTGACGAGTGAGGTCACCGATGACTACACCATTATGGCGATGGTGGAGGAGGGGCTAGGCGTGAGCATGCTCTACCGTCGTACGGTCGAGGGTGTGCAGACCGATATTTGCGTGCGTCCTATCGTGCACGCTCCCTCGCGCGACGTTGTGGCAGCGTGGCGCAGCTGGGATACCATGCCGATCGCCACGAGGCGCTTTATCGACTATATGAGCTCGCATATCGTCAATTAATGACTGGCGTGGCGTTGAGTGTGGTGATTAGCGGGCTGTCGCTTTGGCTTGCGTCAGACGGTAGGTGCGTGCCGGATGGCAGAGCAATACCGCCACGACCATAAAGAACGCCGTGGTGCCCAGGCTGATGGGGTAGACTATCATGATGTTCGCAAAGGTGCGGAAGTGCGGAAACACGCAGAACACCCAATAGAAGCGGATGCCGCAGACACAGATCATGGTGATGAGGGCGGGCATGAGTGAAATGCCAAATCCGCGCAGGTAGCCGGACATGTTTTCGTAGAACATGCTAAAGGCGTATGCCGGGAAGATCGAGCACACGCGGATATAGCCGATCGAGACAATATTGGGGTCGCTGTTGAACAGCGCCAGGATCTCGCGCCCCAGACCGACGATGATGACGATGGTGGTGAGCGCGACGATGCCGCCTTCGACCAGGCAGACCTTGAGCGTCTTGGTGCAACGGTCGATCTGGCGGGCACCGTGGTTTTGTCCCACAAAGGTGGTGCACGCCTGGCTAAAGCTGTTGAGCAGGTTGTAACACACGTACTCCAGGCTCATGGCGGCGCTCGATGCGGCCATGACCTCGGTGCCCAGACTGTTGATGGCAGACTGGATGATGATGTTGGCGACGGCAAAGACGGCGCTTTGGATGCCGGCGGGCAGGCCAATCTTAACGATGCGCTTGAGAGCGACGGGGTCTAAGCCTAAGTCGCGTGGGGTGACGCGGACGACGGAGTCGGTCTTGAGCAGACGGACAAAGAGCGTCCCGGCACTGACGGTGTAAGCGATGGCGGTGGCGATGGCGACACCCGCGACGCCCCAGTGGAGCACGGGGACAAAGATGAGGTCCAGGCCAATGTTGAGGACGGTGGACACGGCAAGCGCCTGAAGCGGCATGCGGGTGATGCCGACGGAGCGGAAGATTGCGGCCTCAAAGTTGTAGAGCAAGATCGAGGGCATGCTGAGCAAAAAGACGCGCAGGTAGAGCGATGCGAGCGGCATGGTTTCGGCAGGGACATTGAGCGCGGCGAGCATGGGCTCGGCAAAGATCTCGCCCAGGGCGATGACGACAAAGCCCACGAGCGCCATTAAAATCGAGGTATGGACGGCGCGTTTGACCATGTTCTGATCGTTGCGGCCGATAGCGTTGGCAATGACCACGTTGGAGCCAAGCGACATGCCGATAAACAGGTTGAGCATAAGACTGGTAAGCGGAACATTGGAGCCGACCGCCGCCATGGCGAGGGTTCCCTGGTCGCCTGAGAAGTTACCGATGATGACCGTGGCGATGAGGTTCGATAGCTGCTCCAAGATGCTCGTGGCGGCCACGGGGAAGGCGAACAGGGGAATATTGCGCCACAGTGAGCCGGTGGTCATGTCAATGTGCTTGGACGCGGTATCAGTCATGCGCTCTCAATCTCTAATATGCTCTTTCGTGCTTATTTGCGCAGATGATGATACTCCTAATCGACTAGTCATTGGGTGTTCCTATCGGCACTTAGGGACGTTCCTTTTCTGTCGGCAGCTGGGGACACTCCTTATCTCTTCTAACTAGTCATTCAAGAACGTCCCCAATGACTAGGTGGGGAAGGCGTGCGACAATGGTGGGCGTTGTGTTGTTCGCGCTAAGGAGTTGCCATGTTGTTGTGTTCCGTTTGCCATGAACCGTTGGTGGACGATGAGCGTGGGGCCGCATGCGCGGGCGGACACCGGTTTGACCGTGCGCGCGAGGGTTATCTATATCTACTGCGCTCGTCCAAGAGCGGCGACTCCATGGGCGATCCCAAGTCGCAGGCGCGCAGCCGTCGTGACTTTTTGAACCGTGGATACTACGCGCCGTTGCGCGATGCGATGGTCGAGCTGGTGCGCAAGCAGGTGTCTGGGCGCGCCACGTCTGCGAACGGCCCCATGACGCTGCTCGATATTTGCTGTGGCGAGGGCTATTACACCAGTGCCATGGGCGCGGTGCCGGGCGTAGATGCTTACGGTTTTGACCTGGGCAAGGAGATGGTGCGCCTGGCCGCCAAGCGCCGCGATGCGACCTACTTCGTGGCCAACATGAAGGACATCCCCGTGGCCGATGGCGCCTTCGATATGGTGACCGAGCTCTTTGCCCCCTTTAACGAGCGCGAGTTTGCCCGCGTGCTGGCGCCGGAGGGTTCGCTCTACACCGTGGTGCCGGGTGCTCGTCACCTCTTTGGGCTCAAGGAGGTACTCTACGACACGCCGTACCTTAACGATGAGAAGCTGCCGAAGACCACCGAGCTCGAGTTGGTCGGAACGCAGCGGGTGTCTGCGAATATTACGCTTCAGACCCAGGCGGACATCGAGGCGGTGTTCCAGATGACGCCGTACTACTACCGCACGCGCCCCGCCGACAAAGAGCGCCTGGCAAATTTGGATACCCTTCAGACCGACATCGACTTCATCATCGCCGAGTACCGCCACAGCTAACAACCTGCCAAAAAGGGACAGGTTTATTTTGGTAGGTTTTATCTGGGCAAACGTAAAGGGCCGACCGCGGAGATGCGCGATCGGCCCTTTTTAGTTGCTTGGCTGCAGAGGTTATGAGAAGCGAGCGCTTATAGGCGGTCCTTGTTCTCGGCCTTAACGGCGTGTGCCTGCTGAACAAAGAACAGGTCGTACACCACGATGACAAAGGCGCCAAAGTTGATGGCGTCGCCGCCAAACGCGGGAAGCGTGAGCACCGCTTGGGCAAGCGTGGCGACCGCGGCAACAATACCGAGCTTAAACGCGCCGTCCACCTGCGAAGGCTTGTTGGCGCCCTTGATACCGGCGACGCCTGCGGCAAGGTCGACGAGACCCTTGGCGATAAGCACGACCGCTGCGAGCGTGGCGTACGAACCGTACGTGGAATCGAGACCGCCCGTGGCGATACCGACGCCGGCGGTGACGAGGCTGGCGATGCCCAAAACAAAGTAGATGAGAGCAAGGATTTTGAGAGTCTTGCGAGTGAAGCTCATGGCTGGTCCTTTCGATACGAGTACGCCAACTTGGCGCACCCAATGTACTGCACATATGGTGAAGCACATTGTAGTTCAACGCGGCGATGCATGCGTTTGAAAGCGTCTCTTGCCCGCACGGTCCAACCTTTCAAAAAAGAAAGCTGGGCGTAAGTCAAATCGATGGCAGCGTATGCGCGGCGCTGCGATGATGGGTCCATGGTAAGAGCTGGTCTCAAGGAGGAGCCATGATGTACGGAGCAGGGCAAGTGCGTGAACCGCGGTCGTTGGGAAGGCGCATAAGTGATTCTGCGATCGCTGCCGTGTGCACGGGATTGATGGCGGTGCTTTGCATTGGGATGCTGTGGGCCATGTCGCATGTGGGACAATAGCGGACGGTTGGGTGCCGACATGAACGGCGCTCACGTATTCGTTTTGCTTGTTAAGGAGTGTCCATGGGTGTCGTCGATCCCTTTTCTGTTGCTCGGGCCGCGGGGCTTGAGCTGACCGGGAAGCCCGAGGGCCTCACGCTCACCGACGGCACGATGGAGCTGCGTGCCGATTTTGGCCGCATGCTTCCGCGGCTCAAGCGGGGCCGTCTGCAGCAAGAGCTGCTGGTAAAGGCCGCGCGCACAAAAGGCATCGAGAGCCCATGGGCGATTGACGCCACGGCAGGCTTTGGCGAGGATTCGCTGCTGCTGGCTGCCGCGGGCTTTTCCGTCGATCTATATGAACAGGATTGCGTGATCGCGGCGCTCCTCAAGGATGCCTTGGATCGCGCGGCAGATGATCCGGCGCTTGCGACAGCTGTGGCGCGCATGCGCTTACATGCCGGCGAGGACAGCATTGCCGGCCTTCACCATGTAACTGAGCTAATCGAGCAGGGCGAGCTCGCGACTCCCGACGTGGTATATCTGGACCCCATGTTTCCCGAACGCACCAAGAGCGCGGCGGTCAAAAAGAAGTTCCAACTCTTGCATCATCTGGAACAGCCGTGCGCCGATGAGGAGACGCTGGTTGAAGCTGCGCTTGCGGTGCGCCCGCGCAAGGTCGTTATCAAGCGACCGGTGAAGGGGCCACTGCTTGCCGGCGTTAAGCCGAGCTATCAACTTGCGGGCAAGGCCGTTCGCTACGACGTTTTGGTACCGCCGCGTCCATAGCTTGCGTGCGACGGTTGGCGCTCCGTCAGTGCCGTGCCGATGCGGTGCCTATTTCCAAGGGTGCGATGTCAGGTGCCAGCCGCCGCAGTATTCGCATTTGTAGCAGGCCAAACCGCGCCGCCCGCGGCTTTCGCAGTCGGCCATAACTGCCTCGGCCTCGACGCGCGTGTCGTAACGGTTTTTGCGCTCGCACGATTTGTAGCGCCAGGCCTCATTGCGCTCGGCGTCCAGGGCGTCGCGGCGCTCGTCCTCGCGTGCAAACAGGTCGCTCATATCGCCGCCGGTGGCAGTGCTCAAAAACTCGCTTTTTGCTTTTGACCAGGCGGCTCGCTTTTTGCTCCCCATCTGCATCGCGCCCCTCTCCAAACGTTGGTATCATTGCTCAATCAAAGTGATACCAATAAACGTGAGGTCGCCGCGTGATGATCAGAAAAACCCTCGATACCGACATTCCCGCTGTCATGGCTATCTATGACGCGGCCCGCGCCTTTATGCGCGCGCATGGCAACGCCACACAGTGGCCCGAGGGCACGCCTTCTGCCGAGCAACTGGCTGCCGATATCGCCGCCGATGGCAGCTATGTGTGCGAAGTCGATGGCCGCGTGGTGGCGACGTTTGCCTTTTTGCCGGGCCCGGACGAGTGCTATGACGTAATTGAGGATGGTCAATGGCGCAGCGACACTCCGTACGCCGTGCTGCACCGTGTGGCGTCCGATGGCACCGTGCACGGTATCGCGGCTGCGATGTTTGCCTTTGCCAAGGAGCGTGCCGATCACCTGCGCATCGACACGCATCAGGACAACCTGCCCATGCAGGGCGCGAGTATTAAGGCGGGGTTCGAGCGTGCCGGCGTCGTGTATGTGTCGGACGGCACGCCGCGTGTTGCGTTCGACTGGCTGCGTGAGGCGTAAGAGTAGGGGCACGTGTCAACAATTCGCACGAACGAAAATGGTCCTGGGTGGGGCCATTTTCGTTCGCTGCGCTGATTTGCAAGCCGGCTTTCGCAAGGCGCGAACCTACGAAAATCGCCGCGCGGCAACGCAGGGCGATGAGCTTGGTCGGGGGATAGGGCCCGCTTCGCCCGCCGGCTCGTAAATTGTATCATCCAGTGTGGAACGAGGACGCCCGTTGCCGCGTGCGATGGGCTTGTAGCTTGTAATAAGAGGAGAGCCATGTCGAAGCAGGCAGTCGTTGGAATCTTGGCGCATGTCGATGCCGGCAAGACCACGTTGGCCGAGGCCATGTTGTTCAACGTGGGTCGCATTCGCAAGCGCGGCCGCGTGGACGATGGCGATTCGCATCTGGACACTAACGCGATCGAGCGCGAGCGCGGCATTACGATCTTCTCGTCGCAGGCCGTGCTCGACCACGGCGATACCCACGTCATGCTTGTGGATGCGCCCGGCCACGTCGATTTTTCGGCCGAGGCGGAGCGCACGCTGCGCGCGCTCGACTATGCGATTTTGGTTGTGGGTGCCAACGACGGCGTGCAGGGGCACACCGAAACCCTGTGGCGCCTGCTTGCGCGCTATGACATTCCGACGTTCATCTTTATCAACAAAATCGATTTGGAGAATCCCGGCCGCGATGTTTTGCTGGCACAGCTTGGGCAACGTCTTTCCGAGGGCTGCCTGGATGCCAGCGAACTGTTGGTGGGTGGTGCCGTTCAGGAGGACGCTGCTGCGTTGGACGAGGCGGCGCTCGAGGAGTTTCTCGACGCAGGGGAGCTTTCGACTGCCACGCTTTCGCGGCTGGTCGCAGAGCGAAAGTTGTTTCCCTGCTTTGCGGGCTCGGCGCTCAAGGACCAGGGTGTGGCAGAGCTACTCGACGGCATATGCGCTTTGATGCGCGAGCGAACATGGCCCCAGGAGTTCGCCGCGCGAGTCTACCGCGTGAGTCGTGGAGACCGTGGCGAGCGTCTTGCCTGGGTCAAGGTGACGGGCGGTGTACTGCGTGCAAAGCAAGTTGTCGAGGGATGCTCTGGCGCCTCCACTTGGGAGCAAAAGATCGACCAGGTGCGCATCTATAACGGCGAGAAGTATGAGCTTGCCCAAGAAGTTGCTGCTGGCGGTATTTGTGCCGTGACGGGCCTTGCGCACGTTCGCCCAGGGGATGCCTTGGGGGCGGAGCCCGTGGGCGATGTGCCTGTCATCGCTCCGGTCCTCACCTATACGGTGCTTCCGGGCGAACACGATGTCCACGCGGTGTTCAAAGCACTGACAGAGTTGGCGGACGAAGATCCCATGCTCGGCGTAAGCTGGAACACTCATCTTGAGCAGATTCATTTACAGCTGATGGGCGCCGTGCAACTCGAGGTCGTGCAGCGGGTGTTGGCCGATCGCTTTGGCCTTTCGGTTGCGTTTGAGTCTGGCGGCATTCTCTATAAGGAGACTATTTCGCAGCCGGTCGAGGGCGTGGGCCATTTTGAGCCGCTGCGCCACTATGCCGAGGTACATCTGCGCCTGGAGCCGTTGCCAGCGGGTTCGGGCGTGCAGTTTGGCACCGTGACCTCGACCGACGAACTCGATCTTAACTGGCAGCGTTTGGCACTCACCAACGCCATGGAGCGCGATCACCTGGGCGCGCTGACCGGCTCGCCCATCACCGATGTGTGCATTACGCTCACGGGCGGCCGTGCGCATGCCAAACACACCGAGGGCGGCGATTTTCGCCAGGCCACGTACCGCGCGATTCGCCAGGGGCTCATGCAGGCGCGTGAGGCTGGCGCGGCGGTGCTGTTGGAGCCGTGGTATCGCTTTGAGCTCGAGGTGCCGGGGGAGTGCGTGGGCCGGGCACTCTCGGATGCCACGCGCATGGGTGCCGAGTACGAGCCGCCGACGATGGCGGGAGACCGGGCGAAGCTTGTGGGTCGCGTGCCGGCATCTGAGGTGCAGGATTACGCGCTGGAGGTGGCCGCCTATACGAGTGGTCGTGGGCATCTGTACCTAGAGTTCGCCGGCTATGCGGCTTGCCATGATGCCGAGCGCGTCATCGAGACGGCCGCCTATGAGCCCGAGGCCGATCTGCCCAACACGCCCGATTCGGTCTTTTGCTCCCACGGCGCCGGTTACACGGTCAAATGGTACGACGTCCCCGAGGCAGCCCACGTAAAGGTCGATCCCTCCACCTTCCGCCCCTGGCGAGCAGCAGACGCCGAGTTTTTCGGCCACATGTGACAGAGGGGCAGCCCCTTTGGCAGATTCAGTTGGTATAACTCGGTATAAGTTGGTATAACTATTACCAGGGTTTGCCAATCCGAGGAGGCCGACATGAATCCAAATCCCTTTAAGCCAACGGCAGGCAAGCGGCCTCCGATGCTCATTGGTCGCGAGTCGGTCATCGAAGATTTCGAGGAAGGGCTCGATAACGGCGCCGGAGCGCCGGGCAGGCTCATGCTCATTACGGGAAACCGCGGCTGCGGCAAGACAGTTCTCCTGCGGGAGCTGCAACGTCTGGCCAGCGAGCGCGGATGGGCGGTTGTCTCCGATTCCGCTTCGCTTGGCTTATGCGACCGCTTGGCCGACGCGCTTCGCTCGAATAAACCCGTTGTGACGTCAATGGAGTTCGGTCCTTCGTTTGGCCGGATGTCGGTCGAGGCGGCGCGAGCAAAGGGCGAGACGTTGCGAGGGCTGGTCAACGAGCGCCTTAAGAAGCTCGGTCCAGGCAAGGGCATACTGTTTGCGATTGACGAGGCGCAATCGGCGTCTATCGAGGAACTGGCGGCTCTTGCCGTTCTCTATCAGCAGGTGCTCGGAGACCAGGATGCCACGGGATTACCCGATAGCGACCAGCGCGGTCTTGCGCTGGTTTTTGCCGGCTTGCCCAGTATGGTTGACGATCTGCTCGAAGAGCCGAGCGTGACGTTTTTGCGCCGCGCCCAGCAGCGTACGCTGGGGGCGATATCTTTGCCCAAGGTGCGCGATTCATATATCCAGACGGTCAAAGACGCTGGTCTTTACGTTGACGCGGAGACGGCGGACCTTGCGGCACGCAAGAGCATGGGGCATCCCTATATGGTTCAGCTGGTGGGATATTACATGTGGCGGTCTGCTGTCCGGCGTGGCTCGCAGGTCATCGAAAGGCGCGATGTCGAGGATGGCCATGCGGATGCCGTCTCCGAGTTCTACGAAGCGGTTGACGCGCCCCTGTATTACGGGCTGCGCAGTCCACAGCGCCTCTTTATCGAGGCCATGGCGGTTGACGAGGACAAACCGACGCGCATGGCGGATATCATTGAGCGCTGCGACCGTACCCAGAGCTGGGCGAGTAAATATCGCGCAAGCCTGATTCGCGAGCGCGTCATCGAGGCCGCCGGATACGGCCTTGTGCGGTTTACCGTGCCCATGCTGGGCGAGTATATCCGCGACCGCGTTTTATGGCATGAGTAGGGTGATAAAGGTGACGGAACAGAAGATGAGCCCGCAGGCTATCGAGGTGCGCGGTGCACGTGTCCACAATCTCAAGGACATCGATATCGATATTCCGCTGGGGAGGCTCGTGGGCATTGCCGGCGTGTCGGGCTCGGGCAAGAGCTCGCTGGCGCTGGGAGTTCTTTATGCCGAGGGCTCGCGCCGTTACCTGGAGGCGCTCAGCACCTATACCCGCCGTCGCCTGACGCAGGCCGAGCACGCTCAGGTGGATGAGGTATTGCACGTGCCGGCGGCTCTCGCATTGCATCAGCGCCCCAGCGTGCCGGGCGTGCGTTCCACCTTTGGCACCATGACCGAGCTCAACAATAGCCTGCGTCTACTCTTTAGCCGCTGCGCCCATCACGTGTGCCCGCATTGCGGGGCGCGTGTGGAGCCGAGCCTTAACGTGGCTGCGGGCCTGTCGCTCACGTGCCCCGCATGCGGCCGCGAGTTCTACGCGCCGGGTGCCGAGGATTTGGCTTTCAATAGCGGTGGTGCATGTCCCACCTGCGGCGGCACCGGCGTTATGCATGAGGTGGACGAGGCGAGCTTGGTGCCCGACGAGTCAAAGACTATCAACGAGGGCGCGGTGCTTCCTTGGGGCACGCTCATGTGGGATCTGATGAAGCAGGTGGCCGGCGAGATGGGCGTGCGCACCGACGTGCCGTTTAACCAGCTCACGCCTCAAGAGCGCGACATCGTGTTTCATGGTCCGGCGGTTAAGAGGCACATCCTCTACGTGCCCAAAAACGGCGAGGGCGCTACGCCACTCGACTTTACCTATTACAACGCCGTCTATACCGTCGAGAATGCGCTCGCCAAGGTCAAGGACGATAAGGGCTTAAAACGCGTTGCGCGCTTTTTGCGCGAGGGCCCATGCCGCGATTGCGGCGGCACGCGTCTCTCCGAGGCTGCGCGGCAGCCCCAGGTGCGCGGTATCAATCTGGCACAGGCGGCGGCCATGACTTTGGGCGAGGCGATTGAGTGGGTGCGTGGGGTGCCCGCATCCTTGCCGCCCGAGATGCAGCCCATGGCAGCGGATATCTGCGATTCATTTTTGAGCACGGCCCGTCGTCTGGTCGACCTGGGTCTCGATTACCTTTCACTCGATCGCGCCGGTGCCACGCTCTCCACGGGTGAGCGCCAGCGCGTGCAGCTTGCTCGCGTGGTGCGCAACCGATCGACAGGCGTGCTCTATGTGCTGGACGAGCCTTCGATCGGCTTGCATCCTGCCAATGTCGACGGCTTGGTGGGTGTGATGCGCGATCTGGTGGATGACGGCAACACCGTGGTTGTTGTCGACCACGATACGCGCGTACTGGCGGAAGCCGACTATCTCGTCGAGATGGGCCCCGTTGCCGGAGCAGACGGCGGTAATGTGATTGCCACTGGTACGGTAGGCGAGGTCGAGCAATCGCAGGGCAGCCGCATCGCTCCGTTTTTGCGCGCAGAGCCCAAACGCTTGCGTCCGCAGGTGACTGACGACGAGATGTTCGACCAGGGGCATATCCACATGGCAACCGATGCTATCCATACCGTCAAGCCGCTCGAAGTCGATATCCCGCGCGGCCGTCTCGTCGCGGTTACGGGCGTTTCGGGCTCGGGTAAGACGACGTTGGTGCTCGAGACGCTCATTCCGGCACTCAAGGCGCAGGCAGCCGGCGAGCGCCTGCCGGGGCACGTGCGTTGGGTCGATGCCGAGGGCATTGCCCGCGCAAATCTGATTGACGCTACGCCCATCGGCGCCAACGTGCGCTCGACGGTGGCGACTTATGCCGACATCCATGATGAGCTGCGCCGCGCCTTCGCCCGTACGCCCGAGGCCAAGGCGGCCGGCTACAAGGCGGGCGCCTTTAGCTACAACACTGGCGCCTTGCGTTGCCCTACGTGCGATGGCACGGGTTCGATATCGCTCGACGTGCAGTTTTTGCCCGATGTCGAGATCGTCTGCCCGGCATGTCGCGGCTCGCGTTATGCGGATGCGGCTTCGCATATCCATCGCGAGGGCAAGGACGGGAGCTTGCTTACGTTGCCGCAGCTCATGGACATGAGTGTGGACGAGGCTCTCGACGCCACGGTGGGACTCAAGAAGGTTCAGGCGCGCTTGCAAACCTTGCACGACCTGGGCTTGGGTTATCTCACGCTCGGTGAGCCCACGCCGGCGCTCTCGGGCGGCGAGGCACAGCGTCTTAAGCTTGCGAGCGAGATGGGCCGCGTGCAGGATGATGCCGCGTTTGTGTTTGACGAGCCCACGATCGGCCTGCATCCGCTCGATGTTCAGGTGTTGCTGAGTGTGTTCGACGGCCTCGTTGCCAAGGGCGCCACAGTTGTCGTGATCGAGCACGACCTCGACCTTATCCGTAACGCCGATTATGTGATCGACATGGGCCCGGGCGGTGGCGATGCCGGCGGGCAAATCGTCTGCGCCGGCACGCCGGGCGACATCGCAGCCTGCTCCAAGAGCATTACCGGTCGCTACCTATAACCGAATGTGACAAAGGGACAGCCTCTTTGTCACATTCCCGGAAAGCCTGTTTGGCGCAGGGCCTCGTAGAGGACGATGGCGGCGCTGTTGGAGAGGTTGAGAGCGCTGATGCGGTAGTCGTCCGGGTCGACGAAGTTGCCGCAGATATCCTGCCGAAGGATGGCCTCGTGGCTGTCCTGGGTATGCCCCAGCGATTCCTCGTGGGCTTCCCAGGCCTCGGCGTTATCGAGTGAGTCACAATCGCGCAGCATCGGGATGCGCTCGCAGCGCTCGGACGCCGCGGCAAGCAGTGGCTCGGGAATGCCCGAGCTCTCGCTGCCAAAGACCAAGTAGTCTCCATCGCGGTAGGTACTCTGCACATAGGTGCGGCGTGCCTTTTTGGTTAGCAGATGCAGGCGCTCGTCGGCGGGGGAGAGGCCGTTGCGCGCAAGGAAATCCTCCCAGCCGGCATAGGTCGTCACGTCCAAGTTTTGCCAGTAGCCCAGACCGGCGCGACGCACCGTCTTGTCATCGAGCGAAAAGCCCAGCGGCTCCACCAGATGCAGATGGGCGCCGGTGACCACGCAGGTACGGCCGATATTGCCCGTATTGGCCGGAATCTCGGGCGCATACAGCACAATGTTGAACATGAATCTCCTTGGCTTAGAACGAAAAACCACCACGAAGGGCACCTTCGTGGTGGTTTGGCGGTTACGTAGGCGGAACAATGCCCGCTTGGATAAACCTAGGCGCGGTGCCAGTCGGTCAGGCAGGCATCGAGGGAGGCGATGAGCGCATCCTTGTCCATGTGACGGCCGATGATGCACAGGCTCGTCATGCGGTCGCCCGTCTCGTCGTCCCAAATCTGCATGATCTCGGGGTTCTCGTCGATGATCTTCTGCTTCTCGCCCTCGGGCGCGGAGTCGACAAACAGGCCGTTCTCCATCAGGCGCATTTGGTGGCCGGCCTGCTCAAACATGTAGCACATGTCCGGATCGCCGGTCTGCCACAGCGGACCCTTGACGCGAATGACCTCGTCGGGCCATTCCTGCTCAACAAAATCGGTGAACTTCTGCAGGTCAAACGGCTTGCGGCGCGAGTACACAAAGGTCTCGATGTCGTACTCGAGCACCTCGGGGTCGTCGTGCTCCTCGGGGTGCTCCATGGCCTCGATCCAGGCGGCGGAGTTGTAGGCGCGCATAAAGTCGAAGCGGTCGGTATCGAGCAGCTCCTCCATGGGGACCTCGCCGTTTTGGGCCTCGACAATTACGGCGTCTTTCTGCAGGCTGCGCACGATGGCCTTGAGCTCGGCGATTTGCTCAGGGCTCACGGTATCGGTCTTGTTGAGGATCAGCGTGGAGCAAAACTCGATCTGCTGGATGAGCAGGCTCTCGATGTCGTCCTCGTCGATATCCTCAGCCAGCAGGTCGCGACCGCCGTTGAACTCGTCGTACATGCGGGCGCAGTCGACCACGGCCACGATGTTGTCGAGCGCGAGCTTGGGCTCGCCGCCCACCTTGGCCTCGTCGCAGAAGCTCGAGATGGTGTAGGCGATGGGGATGGGCTCGCAAATGCCCGAGGCCTCGATGATGATGTAATCGAAGTCGCCCGAATCGGCGATGCCCTGCAGCTGGTTGGCAAGGTCGTCCGAAAGCGTGCAGCAGATGCAGCCGTTGGTGAGCGGGATGAGGTCGTCGGTCTCGGAAAGGCCGCCGTCGGCGATAAGGCTGGCGTCGACGTTGATCTCGCCGATATCGTTGACGATCACGGCGGCGCGGATGCCGCCGTCGTTAGCGAGGATGTGGTTGAGCAGCGTGGTCTTGCCGGCACCGAGGTATCCGGTAAGCATGATGATCTTCACGGGTTTGTTGGGCATGTGCCCTCCTTTGTTAGACTTGGCTTACAGTTGAATCTTATGCCAAACGCCTGCTCTTATACCCACGCGCCGGCAAATAACACAGGCTACTCCCAGGCTCCCCACACGTCGGGGCAATAGCCGACGGTGGCCTTTTTGCCGTTGCGCACGATGGGCTCGGCCAAGACCTGCTGGTTCTCGAGCAGCTTGTCGAAGCGCTGACTGGGGGTGAGGTGCTGAATGAGCGCGAGCGTCTCCTCGTCCTTGGCTTTGGGGTTGAGCAGCTTGTCGATGCCGCCGACCGCCTGCATCACGCTCGTGAGCTCGCCTTTGCTCATCTCCTTTTCCTTAAGGTCGATAAACTGCACCTTAATGCGGCGCTCCTTAAAATAACGCTGGGCCTTCTTGGTATCGAAGGACTTTTTGGTGCCAAAAATCTGGATATTCATGCTCCGCCGTTCTACCTGATGAAGTTGGTCGTTGCGCGATCTGCCTCGGGTGCGTTGATACCGGCGGCCTGTCCTGCCTCGATGCAGCGCAGGAGCCAGGCCATGTTTTTGCCGATGTTTCGCATGGTGGCAAGGCCCTCGGCATCCCCATCGGCGTCGCCGGGCACGCGGCCAAACACGTTGTTCCAGTAGGTGGAGGCAACCACGGGCATTTGCTTAATGGTGAAGTACTTGTTGAGCACATCGAAGGTGGTCGACGTGCCGCCGCGACGGGCGACGGCGACTGCGGCGCCGGGTTTGTGCTCAAAGGCATGCCCGCCTGCATAGAAGGCGCGATCGAGGGCCGAAAGGATGCGGCCGCTGGGGTGCGCGTAGTAGACAGGCGAGCCAAAGACAAAACCGTCGGCCTGCTCGGCGGCAGCGATGAGCTCGTTCACCACGTCGTCGTCAAAGGTACAGCGACCGCCAAGTTTGCCGCACTGACCGCAGCCGATGCAGTCGCGAATGGGCTTGGCGCCCAGCTGAAACACCTCGGTATCAATGCCTTCGGTATTGAGCTGCTCGGCGACCTCGGCGAGTGCGCGGGCGGTGTTGCCGTTTGCCTTGGGACTGCCATTGACCAAAAGAACCTTCATCACAAACTCCCTCTGCTGTTGGTGACTTCTGCGGAGGATTATCGCACGAGAGGGCAGATGGCGTGGGGCGCGATGTGAAACGGCTTGTGTTTCACATCGCGCCCCACAACGCTAGTCCAGCTTGGTGCCCGGTACTTGCGGTGCCTCTATAAGCCGCGCTTTGAGCTCGTTCAAAATGGAAACGGGCTGTCGATCGACAGCGTCCAGATGAAGTGTCGCCACACGAATGGGTGGCTGATTTTCAAGCGAGCCGATGAGCACGGGAGAACCCAGGAACCGCTCGATTTCTTCTGCGATCGCGTCGGTCTCTTCGGGATCAAAGTCGTCGAAAAGCGCCGCGAACGTCGGTCCCGTCGAGCGGAACAGGCGACCCTTGCCGCGCGAGCATTCCATGAGGCAGGCGGCGCTTTCTGCCAAAACGCGGTCGCCCGCATCAAAGCCAAAGCGGGCATTGACCTGAGCGATATCGTCGATTTTGATGGCGATCAAACCAGCCTTGCGCGCCACGCGACGCATTTCGCCAATGGCGTTGACCAGGGCGTGAATATCGCCCAAGCCGGTCACGGAATCGGTCGTATCTGCCAAGCTTCGGTTGATGATAATGCCCACATACATGCCGGGCTCGGTATCGGTGCCGTCCAAGCGGTAGCCCGTGCAGTCGCAAAGCACGTATTTTCCGGTGGCATCCATTACGCGATACTGCATGTAGTGGAAGTGCCATGTGCCGTTTATCACCATGTCGAGCTCGGCACGTACGTTGTCGCGGTCCTCGGGATGAACGCGGGCGAGCCACATGTCGAGTGAGTTAAAAGGGTGCTGGGAGGGCAGGTCAAAATCGCGCACGGCGTTAACCGACCATTGCGATTCTCCCGTATCGAGATTGAGGATAAACGGATGGCGCGTCTCGGAGCTCATGGAGATCGCTTGGAACACCCGGTCGTTGCAGGGAAGCTGATCGACGATTGGGCGTTGCGGCGCGTCATCGTCTTTCGGTTGCTGCACACGATGCATAAGCTTATAGCGATACATCTTGCGATCGGCATCCATCGTCATCTGGCGACGCGTGTCGCCAGCAAGTGGATCGACGCGCGAGCAGCCAAAGCTAAAGCTGCCGATCATGGGCGCCTTGCCACCTGAGCTCGCCTCGATCAGCCTGGTACGTACCTGCTCCAAGCGCTGTTCGAGTTCAATCTCGTTTGCGGAGGGCGAGATGAGCACAAACTCGTCTCCACCGATACGGAACAGCATCTCATCGTGCTCCATAGTTTCGGAGAGCGTGCGGCAGATGCTCAGAATATAGCGATTGCCTTCGGCGTGGCCAAACCTATCATTGCAATGCTTGAGATGGTCGATGTCAATATAGGCGCAGGTGAAGGGGTCGCCTTTGCGCCAGAGTTGCTCGACGTGACGGTCGAATCCGTTGCGGTTGCCCAAGTTGGTGAGCGGATCGATATAGGCGTTGCGCTCAAGCAGCTGGCGCTCTTGTTGCAGGATAGCATGCGTCTTTTGCAGTTGCTCACCAACGGCGCGTAGCCCAGCGGGCAGCGCGGCAACATCGAGTTCAGCGGTCGAGACGCCGTTCGCAAGTCGCTGAAGATAGGCAATAATCGATTGCTCGCCCAGGCGATATGACTCGTTCATGATGGATAACCTCCTTGGGCGGAACAACGGTTTGTATCATATCCCCAATTCGGTTTGAATTGGGGATATAAGTTAGCTAATGGAGACAAATGCCCCCTTCGACGGTGGCGTTTTGCGCGCGAACGTATCAGTTGTTATTGCCACCATCGAGCAATGCCTCAAAATCCTTCGCAGGCATGGGGCGGTAGTAGAGGAAGCCCTGAGCGTAGCGGGCGCCCATTTGTCGTAGCATGTTTGCCTGCTCATTTGTCTCGACGCCTTCGACCACGACGGGCAGATGGAGCGACTGCGCCATTTCGAGCATCGATGAAATGATTTGCGTGCTGCGGCCTTGATCGCGGTCGGTGGGCACAAAGGTGCGGTCGAGCTTGATGACGTCGACGTTGACGTTCTTGAGCATCGCGAGCGTGGACTGACCGGTGCCAAAATCGTCCATATAGGTCGAGAAGCCGCGGGTGTGCAGATCTGCGGTCAGCTTATCCACGGCCTCGGATTCTCCCGTATAAGCCGTCTCGGTGATCTCGATACGCATGAGCTCGGGCGGTAGGTTGTATTGGGCGGCGAGCGCCCCCATATGTTCGGCAACGTCGCAGGCAAGGATATCCACGCGCGACACATTAAGCGAGACCGGAACCACGCGAAGACGGCGATCGAGACGCTTGCGAAGCCATGTGGCGACACCCTGCCAAATGTACTTGTCGAGCGTCACTACAAAGCCGCTTTCCTCGAGTGCGGGGATAAACGTTGCGGGCGAAATGAGAGAGCCGTCCTTGTCAATCCAGCGGGTGAGTGCTTCGGCGCCAATAATCTCGCCGGTTTCCATATCGACCTGGGGCTGAAGGTAGTACGTGATGCGGCCGTTTGAGAGCGCGTACTGGAACTCGGTCAGCGTGCGGTGAAACGCCACCTCGCGCTTGTATTCCTCGGGGCGAAAGACGGCGATGCGATCCTTAAAATCGTTTTTGGCGCGCCGATTGGTAAACATGGCCTTGGCCTGCGCGTCGATGGTGATTTCCTCGTTGGGGTCGATGGGGCAAACGCCCATGGACGGCCAGAAACCCACGCCGTCATCATGCTTGGCCACGGCGGCACGAACGCGGTTATAGATTTGATGGACGGTGTTGTGCTCAAAGGGGATGAGAATGCAAAAGTCGTCTTGGCCCCAGTATCCTGCGACGCCCATCTCGGCATTCTCGATGTCTTTGAGGACCGTGCCCACATCGGCGAGCACGCGGTCGCCCTCGGCCTGTCCGTGCCATTCGTTGAACAGTCGCATATGACCCATGTCGACGGTGGCGATACACCAAGCGGCGTCGCGCCTTGTCTTAAGAAATGCGTTGGCACGCCGCATAAGCTCGCTGGGTCGATAGAGGCCCGTGAGCGTATCGATGCGTTCGGCGACGGCGCTTTTACGCTCAATCTCGGGTATGGGGAGGCTGTCGTTGGGTGCAAGCCCGCCGGCGGCGCGAAGACGACGGTCGAGTTCGCCTAAAACAGCGGTCGCTTGATTGATTAAGCGCTCGTAAAAGGCCGGGACGACAAGACAGACGGGGGTAATGGTGTCGTTCGCGATTCGAACAGGAGCGAAAACGGCCTCTTTAAGATGATGGGTCAGTTGCTCGAATGCCTCGTGGTCCAGATCGTTGCTGAGCACGACGAACTGGGCGTTTCGCGAGCGGAAGACGCGACTTCTGCCGCGGGTGATCGATAGCATGCGGCCTGCGTATTCGGCGAGCATGTTGTCGACAGCCTCGGCCCCGTAGAGCTCGTTGAACTTTGCCGTGCCACAAATGCGGACCGCTATAAGCCCCGTCTCGCAACGGTCGCGACGGCAGGCATCGATAGCGTTGATCAGCATACGCTGCGTTCCGAGGCCCGTGGCGGCGTCGACGGTCTCGGCGAGTGAGTGGTTAACAAGTTCGCCGACATAGAGCGAGGGGGTATTTCCGTCGCCGTCGATGCGAAACCCGCGAGCGCGGCAGAGGACGTAGTCGCCCGCGGCATTGCGCATGCGGTACTGCATGACGCGGCGGTGTTTGGAGCCATTATAGATTTGGTCGATGTCGTTGATGTAGGCCTCAAGGTCATCGGGGTGGACGCGCGTTTTCCAGTAATCGTGGCAGTTGTCTACATGCTCAGAAGGAAGACCGAGATCGCGCAGGGCGCCTTGTGACCATAGGGTGCGATGTTTGTCCAAGTTCTCGATAAAGCAATAACGGCCTTCGTTGAGCATCGAAAAGGCGTCAAAAACGCGATCGCTTATTTCGAAGTCGTCGGTGTGGACTTGCGCGATATTGCGTCGATCAAGATGCATGGCATGGCGTAGCTTGTAGTCGTACATGCGATGGTCGGCATCGAGTGTCATGCGATTGGAGACTTCACCCAGGGCGGGGTCGGCGTGCGACACTCCGTAGCTAAACGAGTGAGGCATCTCGGAATCGTTGTTTTTGAGTAGGACCGTTCGGCAGTGTTCCAGGCGCTCGGCGAGGTCGTCCTCGGTCGCAATCGTAGATAGGATGGCAAACTCGTCGCCGCCTATGCGAAACGCCGCTTCGCCCGCCTTCATATACAGCTTAAGATAGAGACTTACCTGCAAGATATAGCGGTTGCCCTCGTCATGCCCAAAGACGTCGTTGCAGTGCTTGAGATTGTCGATATCGATGAACGCCATGGTAACGGGGGCGTCCTGCTCCCAGAGCTCCTCGAGGGAACGGGCAAAGCCGCCACGGTTGCCAAGCCCAGTAAGCTGGTCGGTAAAGGCAGTCCTGATCAGATCCTCCTGCCGCTCGAGAAGGTCACGGACGGTCTTTTCGAGCGTTTCGGTGTAATTGCTGACAGTATCCATGTTCTAAGCGGCTTTCTGAGGTCGGGGCGGATTGCGTCGGGCGAGCTCGTTGTGTACATGCATCGTTGCTCAGCGCTTTGCATGTATCCAGGCCCCCGCCTTGCCGCGTTGTTGAGCTACTTTGCCGGCTAATGTTCGCTGTTGATAACAGCTGAGTAGTGTAAACAATAGTGCACAATTATATATGGGTGCACATGCTGTGGGCGGCTGTTATTCGACAAACGGTAGCGCGACGATGCGATGTTCGATAAAAATGCGACTGGGACGATATATGTTGACGGGTATACTTGTCCCGTTTTAAAACGCAGGAACGGAGATGGTCGCATGGCACAGTCAAATATGACGCGCACGGTGGGGCTGGCGCTCGAGGGAGGCGGCTACCGCGGTATGTATACGGCGGGCGTGCTCGACGTTTGGATGGAGCACGGTTTGACCTGCAACCATATGGTGGGCGTCTCGGCGGGCGCGGCGTTTGGCTACAACTTTAAATCGCGCCAGATCGGCCGCGCCATTCGCTATAACAAGGCCTATTGCGCCGACAAGCGCTATGCGAGCGTGACCAGCTGGCTGCGAACCGGCGATATGTACAATGCCGACTTTGCTTATCACGAGGTGCCTATCGAGCGCGATCCTATCGACTTGGAGGCGTATCGCACCTGTCCCATGCGATTTACGTGCGTGTGTACCGATATCGAGACGGGCAAGGCCGTCTATCACGATCTGCCGTATGGCGACGAGCGCGATATCGAGTGGATTCGGGCGTCGTCGGCAATTCCCGTGGCGACGCGTCCCGTTGCTATTGACGGGCATAAGTATCTGGATGGTGGCGTGGCTGATTCTATTCCCAGCGCGTGGCTGTTTGCGCAGGGGTATGACCGCAATATCGTGGTACTCACGCAGCCGGCGGGCTTTGTGAAGCAGCCCAACAGCGTGATGCCCATGCTGCGGCGCTTGTTCCGTCACTATCCGGAGTTTGTCGCAGCGCTTGAGCACCGGCATGAGGTCTACAATGCCACGCTCGATGACCTGGCACGTCGCGAGGCTGCCGGCGAGATCTTTGTGGTGCGTCCGAGCGAATCGGTGAAGGTGCCGTCGCTGTGTCGCGAGCCCGATGAACTTGAGCGCATCTACCAGATTGGTCGCCGCGATGCGGAGGCGACCTTGCCGGAACTGGAGGCATATCTGGCAGGGTAGAGGCTGCTGCCGCCATCTCGGCGGAAAGCGCATCCCGGAATGGAGGCTCAAACTGGGATGCGCTTTCCATTGCTGAAGATATGAGGCTGCGAATCAGCTGCTCGGCCTAGACTTACGCCTGCTGCCAGGTGTCGACGAGCTCCTTGGCCGCGGCGTAGGGGTCATCGGCGCTGCAGACGGCGCTCACCACGAAAAAGCCGTCGACGCTGGTGGCCTTGAGCTGTGGCAGGTCGGCCGTCTTGACGCCGCCGCCCACCACGATGGGCACGGGGCTTGCCGCGTGGAGGGCGGCCAGGTCCTCAAAGCTCTTGGTGATGATAGAGCCGTCGGCCGCGCGTCCGCAGTCGCGCTTGGTCTCGGTCTCGTGGAGTGGGCCGATGCCCAGGTAGTCGACTAGGCTCATGTCGGCGGTCTTGACGTACTCGAGCATCTCCTCGCAACGGGCGGAAAGGCCCACGATGGCGTTGGGCCCCAGCAGCTTGCGACAGACCTCGACGGGAATGTCGCTCTGACCCACGTGCACGCCGTCGACAGCAATGCCCTGCTCGCGCGCGGCGAGTACGCAGTCCAGGCGGTCGTCAATCAGCAAAGCGACCTGACCGGTCTTGCCGGCCTGTGCGATTGCCTGCGCGGCGTCGCCGGTCAGCGCAATGATCTCGCGGGCGCTTGCCACCTTGGAGCGCACCTGGATGCAGGTAAAGCCGGCGTCGAGTGCCTGGGCCACCACATCGCCCACGGGGCGCCCGAGCGTGTTTTCGGGGCCGAGCACCAGATAGGCCGAGATATCAAGGTTGTCGCGGATACTCATCGTGTTTCCTCCTGCTTTTTGATCTGAGCTTCCATGCGCTCGAGCTTGCCGGTCATGGTGTCGGTAAATCCGGGTCGAATATCGGCTTTGAGCACGACTTCGGTGCGGATGCCCTTGCTCGCCAACACAAAGGTTGCGTCGCGCACGACCTGCATGACCTCGTCCCAGTCGCCCTCGATCTCGGTGAACATCGAGGTGGTGCGGTTGGGAAGGCCGCTCTCGCGAATGACGCGCACGACCTCGGCGACCTCGGCGGACAGCTCATCGCCGGTGCCGCACGGGGCGATGGCCACGGCGACGAGCGTATTCATGCCGGCATTGGTTGCGGGCTCGGACATGGCCTATGCCTCCTCGAGGTCGAGCTGGTTGTTGGCGATGTCCTGGGCGGTTGCGCGGTAGAGCTCGTCGATAAAGGCGACCTTAAAGCTTGCCGGGGCGTCGGCGACAGCGGCGGCACGCGAGCCGGCAACGTTGTAGACGGCGGTGCCGCAGACGGCGGCCGTAAACGGGTCGGCAGCGCAGGCGTACACAGCCAGCACGCCGCCTTGCGAGCAGCCGCAACCGGTGATCTTGGACATGAGCGGGCTGCCGCCGTGGGACTTGGCCACGGTCATGCCGTCGGTGATCAGGTCGACTTCGCCCGAGACCACAACGGCGCCGCCGGTGTAGCGGGCGAGCGCCACGGCGGCATCGCGGGCGGCGTCTACCGTGTCGGTGGTATCGACACCGCGCACGCGGCTCAGATCGGCCGCCTCGCCCTCAAGACCCCACAGGCCGGCGAGCGCGATGATCTCGGAGGCGTTGCCGCGCACGATGGCGGGCTTGTACTGCTTAAGCTCGTTTACCAACTGGGTGCGCAGACTGCCGATGCCCAGGCCCACCGGATCGAGCACCCAGGGCTTGCCGGCGTCGTGTGCCGCCTTGGCCGCGCGGGGAATCGTCTGCTCGTAGATGGGGAAGAGCGTGCCCATATTGAGATAGATGGCGCCGCCGCCGGCAACGAGCGCCTCGCCCTCGTCGGGAAGATAGACCATGGCGGCCGATCCACCCACAGCGAGCTGCGCGTTGGCGACAAAGTCGATCGTCACCGTGTTGGTGATGGAGCCGGCCATCGGATTGGTGGTGCGAATCTCCTCCACGGCCTTGACCATATGTTGCTTAAGCTGTTCCGAATCAATCACTGCACATGCCTCCTTGGCATAGAAAAGGGGCGCTGTGCATAGACAGCGCCCCTGTAAAGGCGGCATGCTCCCTACGCCAGCATTAACTGACAGGTTCAAAGGATTGGGCCCCATGCCCTCTCAGCCTTGTGGTTTGCACCGCCGGCACTCCCGCATCGAATCTGTTGTTCCCTATACTAGCGCACCTGCCAAAAAGGGACAGGTTTATTTTGGCAGGTAACAACTGGGACTTTGCGTTTTCCCAGATGAAACCTGCCGAAATAAACCTGTCCCTTTTTGGCAGGTCGGTACAATAGATGGGATTAAGAATGACCGAGGGGACTCTATGATCAAACTTGTGCTGACCGATATGGACGATACGCTGATTCCAGCCGGGCATGACGGCGCCAGCGACTACGCCATTGAGGGTATTCATGCCATGCAGGCGGCGGGTTTGCACTTTGGGCCGGTTTCGGGTCGTCAGCCGTCCGCGATGGGCTGGATGTTCAAAAACCGTTCCGGGTGTTATTCGACCGGTGCGTTCTGTAACGGCCAGGTGATGTTTGTTGACGGCGAAGTAGTCGCCTCGCGCGCAATCGACAACGATGCTCTGATGCGTTTGGCCGACTATCTGGAGCAAGAGACCGACGATACATTTCTAAAAGTCTACAGCCTGGGCGATGACTTTTGGGGCAACGATGCCCATTGTGTGACGAGTGACCCCGAGCGCGTTCGTCGCGCCATGGAGTCGGGCGGCAACGCGTGGCTCAAAGGCGAAGAGGCCCCATGTCGTCCCGTCGTCGATGACGCGTCGGTGTTTAAGGCGAATATCTGGAGTGCCCGTTCGCGTGAGGAGCTCGCGGAGCTACGTGAGCGCGTTGCCGCTGAGGTGCCGGAACTCTCGCTTGTGTTTCCCAACAACCGAGTGCGCCTGTTCGACATCCTTCCGGCTGGTTGGGACAAGGGCTGCGCTGCGCTGGAGCTGGCGCGCGCTTTGGGCCTGACGCCCGACGAGGTGGCCGTATTCGGCGATTCTGATAACGATTTGCCCATGATCGATGCCGTTCCTAACTCCGTTGCAGTCGCCAATGCCAACGAGGCCGTCACGGCTGCCGCACGCTGGCATATTGGCGCTGCGGCAGATGATGCGGTTGCCGGGGCTCTGCATCAGATTGCCGCCTGCGCCGCGACGGGGGAGATGCCGTCGTTTATGCGTCAAATGGACGCGGCAGGTTTTGGCGTCACGAACGTCTAGGGAGAAGGCTATGAAGCTTCAGCAGCTCAGATATGTTGTTAAGGTTGCCGAATGCGGTAGCATCACCGAGGCCTCGCGCCGGCTCTTTGTGTCGCAGCCCTCGATTACCGCGTCGATTCGCGATCTCGAAAACGAGATGGGTGTGCATATCTTTGAGCGCACCAACAAGGGCGTCATTGTGTCCGAGGAAGGCGAGACCTTCTTGGGCTACGCGCGCCAGGTGCTCGACCAGGCCGACCTGCTCGAGGGCAAGTACAAAGGCACGTCCGAGCAGGTGCCGCACTTTAGTGTGAGCTGCCAGCATTATTCCTTTGCCGTTAATGCGTTTGTCGATGTGATCCGCGAGTTCGATGCCGCGCGCTACGACTTTACCCTGCGCGAGGAGCAGACCCACGAAATTATCGAGGATGTCGCGCATATGAAAAGCGAACTCGGCATCCTGTATCTGTCGGAGCACAATCGCGAGGTCATCGAGCGCATGCTTGCCGCCAACGAGCTCGTGTTCGAAGGGCTCTTCTGCG
The DNA here is from genome assembly GCA_019414245.1 of Collinsella sp. Lineage (GTDB taxonomy): Bacteria > Actinomycetota > Coriobacteriia > Coriobacteriales > Coriobacteriaceae > Collinsella. The sequence continues at coordinate 76,534 of DXMK01000006.1, forward strand.
CCACGCCGCATGTCTTCGTCTGCGACGACCATCCGCTGGCGGGCCGCTCCAGCGTGACGCTCGAGGATCTGGAAGACTACCCGTTCCTGTCCTACGAGCAGGGCAGCTACAACTCGTTTTACTATTCCGAGGAGCTGACCTCGACGTTCGAGCGTCGCAAAAATATCCGCGTGCGCGATCGTGCGACGTTGTTCAATTTGGCCATGGGCCTCAACGGCTACACGGTATGCTCGGGCGTGATCAGCCACGAGCTCAACGGCCCCGGCATTATCTCGATTCCGCTCGACGTGGACGAGTACATGGAGATTGGCATCATCACGCTCAAGAACACGACGCTCACGCGCTACGGTCGGGCCTATATCGACGCGATTCGTCAGCATATCTAGGCTGCTGTGCTCCGCACGGTTCAAGTCTCTTTATGACAGTCCAGACTGATATAGGAAGCATCTATATCAAACTGTTATAAACGTATATTTTACGATGACCATATGAGCGCTCATACTCTGTCCCAGTAAAGCAACCGATGCAAAGGGAGATATCTATGAGCACTTCGATTCAACCGAACGCGCCGTTTCGCGCCGATATCGTCGGCAGTTTTCTTCGTCCGCAGGCTGTAAAGGATGCCCGTGCCGCCTATGTCGCGGGTAAACTCGACGCTTCCGGCCTTAAGGCCGTCGAGGACGAGGCCATCCGCGACTTAGTGGCCAAGCAGAAGGCTGCCGGCCTGCAGGTGATTACCGATGGCGAGTTCCGCCGCAGCTACTGGCACCTCGATTTTATGTGGGGACTCAACGGCATTGAGCGCCGCGCCTCGCGCACGGGCTACATGTTTCACGATGAGGAGACTACCGCCGACACCGCCGCGGTAACCGGTCCCATTAGCGGCGAGAACCATCCGTTCGTCGAGCACTTCAAATTTGTCAAGTCGCTCGAGGGTGAGGGCCAGATCGCGCGCCAGACCATTCCGGCGCCGATCCAGACGTTCTCCGAAGTCACACTCGACCGCTGTGATGGCCAGCAGGAGAGCCTGCGTGCCGTCTATAAGACCGACGAAGAGCTCGCCGATGCCATTGCCGCAGCATACCGCACCGTGATTGCCGACCTGTATGCCGCGGGCTGCCGCAACATCCAATTTGATGACTGCACCTGGGGCATCTATTGCGATACCGACTTTGTGTCCAAGACCGGCATGAGTCCGGTTGACCTGCAAAAGGTGAGCGAGCTGGGCGTGGCGCTCAACAATGCCGCCATCGAGGGCAAGCCCGACGATCTGGCTATCAACACGCATGTATGCCGCGGCAACTACCACTCCACCTACGCTTTTGAGGGCGGCTACGACCCCATCGCGCCGTACCTGTTTGCGCATGAGGACGTTGACGCGTTCTATCTGGAGTTCGACACGCCCCGCGCCGGTGGTTTTGAGCCGCTCAAGTACGTTGCTCCCGGCAAGAAGGTCGTGCTGGGCTTGGTGACCACCAAGGCGGCAGAGCTCGAGAACGAGGATGTTATCGTCGAGCGCATCCGCGAGGCGGCAAAGTACGTGCCGCTCGAGAACCTGTATCTGTCTCCGCAGTGTGGCTTTGCCAGCTGCGAGATTGGCAATAAGCTGACCGAGGACGAGCAGTGGGCAAAGATTGCGCTGGTCAGGCGTATTGCCGAGCGCGTTTGGAAATAGCGCTAGCGTTTGCAGGTGGCGGCGCGTGCGAGGTACTGCATATCGCGTACAATGGTTCGGATCGTATCGTTCGGGCAGGTTATCCGATATGCCTGATCGCCCTTCCATTCGAAAGGACTTCCATGTCCCAGTCTTCGACGCCCGCCGTCACCGATGCCATCTACGATGCATCGTCGCTCGGCCGCCCGCGCATGTTTGTGTTGGGTTTGCAACACATGTTTGCGATGTTCGGAGCCACGGTGCTCGTGCCCGTGCTCACCGGCCTTTCCGTTTCGGCGACGCTTCTGTTCGCCGGCATCGGCACGCTGCTGTTTCATTTTCTATCGCGCGGTAAGGTGCCCGCGTTCCTGGGCTCCTCGTTTGCCTTTATCGCGGGTTATGCCGCCATTGCGCCCAACGGCGAGGCTGAGCTTTTGCCCTACGCTTGCCTGGGCGTAGCTTGTGCCGGCCTGCTCTATCCGGTGCTTGCGGCCCTGTTCCGCGCCTTTGGCGCCAAGCGTGTCATGCGTTTCTTCCCGCCGGTGGTGACTGGCCCCATCGTCATTTCCATCGGCTTGATCCTGGCAAGCTCTGCCATTGCTAACTGCCAGACCAGCTGGTTTGTTGCTGCTATTGCCGTTGCCGTGATCATCATCTGCAACATTTGGGGCCGCGGCATGGTCAAGATCGTGCCGATTCTGCTGGGCGTTGTGGTGAGCTATGCCGTTGCGGCCGCGCTGGGCGAGGTCGACTTCTCTGGCGTCGCAGCCGCCCCCTGGGTTGGCTTGCCCGTCGTGTGGGACAACACCGTGTTTGCGCTCTTTGGACCGCAGTTCGATAGCAGTCTTGCCACGACGGCCATTATCACCATCATGCCACTGGCCTTTGCGACCATGATTGAGCACATTGGCGATATCTCCGCCATCGGATCGACTTGTGAGCGCAACTACATTGCCGATCCCGGCCTGCACCGTACCCTGCTCGGCGATGGCCTGGCGACCATCTTGGCATCGCTCTTTGGCGCTCCTGCCAATACGACGTATGGCGAGAACACCGGCGTGCTTGCCTTGACGCGTGTGTTCGACCCGCGTGTGATTCGCATTGCCGCCTGCTGCGCCATTGTGCTTTCGTTCTGCCCCAAGTTTGCTGCGGTGATTGCCGCCATGCCGGCATGCGTTATCGGCGGTGTGTCGCTCGTGCTCTACGGCATGATCAGCGCCGTTGGTGTACGTAACCTCATCGAGAACCAGGTTGATTTCCAGAACAACCGCAACGTGCTGGTGGCGGCTCTGGTGCTCGTGCTTTCGCTCGGCATTGCCTACAGTACCGCCGGTGCCATCGTGCTGGAGCTGGGCGGCGTGACGATTTCGCTTTCGGGCCTTGCCGTGGGCTCGCTGGTGGGCATTGTGCTCAACGCCATCCTGCCCGGTAACGACTTTGAGTTCGATACTTCCGAGCTTGAGGAGACTGCTGAATAGCAGCTGCGTTCAGCCAAATTAAAAATGGCGTCCATGCGTATGTACGCGTGGATGCCATTTTTAATGCGTCAGTATCCAGTGGATGCCGCGTGCCATGCGCAGGTCAGTTTGGGTAAAGTGATTGCCGGGGTTGAGCTCCAGCGTTGTTGGAATGTCACGCTCGATAAACAGCTCTTCCATCGCGCGCGTATCGTCGAGTACGTGCCGCATCATGCGGTTGGGCGTCTTGGTTTCCTTTTTGCCGAGTGACAGATAGACGGCGTCGGGCGTAGCTGTCATCGTGCGCTCGCGCGCGTAGTCGATAAAGCCGGGGAACCACAGCGACCCCGATGCACTCGCCGCGCGCTCAAAGACATCTGTTTGCCAAAGTGCCCACAGTGCAAAAAGACCCGCCAACGAGTAGCCGGCAACGCCGCGCCAGGTGGGCGGTTGCGGGAGCGATGATTCGGCCTCTGGGATTATCTGCTTCAACAACTCGTCAAGAAAACCAGCGGCCTGTCCACCAAAGGGCTCGGCATCGCGCACGGTACCGTCGCATACCCAGGGGCTCAGCTCGCGATTCCAGTTGAGGCTGCCAATGCCGACAAGCGTGAAGGGCGGGCAGTTGAGCTCTCGGCAGCGTTCATAAACCTCCGTGCCGTCGCCCATGACCACGGGAAGATAGATGACTGGTGCGCTTTCGGCATGCTGTGCATGAACGGTTATCTGCTTTTGATGCGCTTCCATGACGGGCTTCTCTCGGCGTTGTGATATCGACGGCCCCCATTGTCGCACGCCGGCTCATGCAGGTTGGGCTAGACCAAAGACAATCTCGTGCATACCCTGCGGACGCATATGGAAAACGCCACCGCCGGAGGGGAGCTCGGCGGTGGCGTTGTTAAACGGTGCTGGGACTCGGGGCCTTCGCGGGAGCTGCCATGTGCGCAGAGGCGTCTAAGAGCGCTTGCGGCTCGCCATGGTGCCTGCGGCGATAGCGGCTGTTCCCGCAAGGACGGTTGCCACGATGGCCGCACCCGAGGTGTCGCCGGTTGCCGCGAGCACGCCGGTAGTCTTGGCTTTCGTGATTGAAGCCGCAACGGCCTTGGTCGGCTTTGAGCACTCAGGCTTGGGGTTCTGCTTGGACTCCGCGGGCTTGCTTTCTGCGGGCTTGGTCTCGTCGGGCTTGGGGTCTTCCGGCTTGGCTACCTCGGGAGGTGCGATGACCATGCTCTTGGCGACAGCTTCGTTATAGGGGGAGTCGATCACAGCGTCGCCCGTGCCGATGGCTTGGCCTGCCTCGTAGATGCCGTCACGGAGCTTGCGATAGTCAATGACCTTGCCGCCTTCGGGCGTCTGGATGGTGGCGTTCTCAATCTTGATGGTGCCGATTGTCTTGCCGTCAGCGCTCATGGCACGGGCAAAGATTGCCGCTGTATCTCCTTCGGCCGTTACCTTGCTGCGGATGATCGAGATGACTGCGGGTGTGACGCCCTCGCTGGTCTGGGCGATGATGCCGATGTTCTCGCCTTGGGGCTCGGGGCTCGTCTCACCATCTTGGTTTTCGCTGTAGGGGATGGGGCCGTCGCCGTTCTCGACATAGCGGGCTATGGCCTTGACAACGGAGTCGCTGATGTAGATGTGGCCACCCTCCTCGTTGGGTCGATCGTTTCTGGTGGAGAATGCAGCCGAAACCTCGCCTTCCGCAAACGCGTCCACGGTGGAGCCGTTCTTGACGACGATATCGTCTTGGTAGGTGAAGAGGGCAATGGCGCCACCGTATCTGCCTTTACTTGTGCGGACTGTCACGTTTGCATGATCGAGTGTGATGCCCTTGTGGGCATAGACGCCATATTCAACACCGTTTGCGTTGAGGGAGGCGTTTGTGGCTGCGAGGCTGCCCTTGGCCTCGACGGCGGCGTCTTTCTCGGAGCTCGCCTTGACCTGGCTGCCGTCCGAGATATTGATGTTGCCGCCGCTCCAAATGGCCTCACCATCGGCTGAGCTTGCCTCGACTGTGCCGCCACCCTTGATGGTGAGGTTCTTGTCGGTTCCGATACCCTTGTCCTTGGTAGCCCTGGCGGTGACGGCCCCGCTGTCGTCAATCGTGATATTGCCGTTTGCCCTGATGCCATCCGATACGCCCGTGGCGTTGACGTTGCCCGAACCTTTGATAGCGAGATCGCCCTCGGCGTCGATGGCATCAAACCCAGCGCTCGTGGCGTTGACGGATCCGGCTCCGTCGATGTTGATATTACCCGTGGAGAGGATAGCGTCCTCAGTAGATGTCACGCTGAGCGTGCTGCCCGCGTCGCCTTGGATATTGAGCTCGGCGTTCTCGTTAGTGCCATGAGAAACGTTGATGCTTTCGATCCAGTCGGCAGTGACGATGTTGTTTCCCGAGTAATTCACGTTGAGCTTGCCTGCGGCCTGGATCTCGCCGCCGTTATAGTTGTTGAGCTTCAAGTCGTCGGCGCCGTCCCACGACCAGGTGCCGGTCTCGTCGCCCGCCGCAGTGCCGGCGTTGTATTTGGTTTCGCCGACCTTGACCCATTCCGCCGCGAGCGAGACGCTCGGCATGAGCAGCGAGCTCACCGTGAGCGCGCACACGGCGCCTACGACGATGCGGCGCGTCACGCGGCGCCAGCTGCCGTGCGCGAGTCCTATGCGACGGCGAACGTTGGGTTCGGCAACATGGGTTCCGGCGGTAGTGTCATTGCGTTTGGGGGTCGTGAACAAGGCTGCCATGGTTGCTCCCGTTCTCATAGGGCCTATACGACTAGATTCAGCGTATCTGCTGGATGTTGCCGGCGGTAGTGCCGTTTGGAGGGCAAAATGGCCAAAATGGGGGAGAAATAGGCCGCACGCCGGCGCAGGGACCGGCGCTAAAAGAAAAGCGCGGAGCCGCATGGCGACTCCGCGCTTTATTGTTCAGCTTTTGCAGCCTTGCCCTTACGCTACGAAGAAGTAGACGAGGAAGGCAAGGGCCGCGATCCACCCGTCCTGTGCGAAAAAGTGTTTACGAGCGTTTGCGACTCGCCAGGGCGCCTGTGACGATGGTGGCCGTTCCTGCAAGGGCGGTCGCTATGATGGCCGCGCTCGAGGTGTCGCCGGTTGCGGCGAGGATGCCGGTGGTTTTGGCTCCCGTGGCTGCAACTGCAACGGTCTTGGTCGTCTTCGTGCCCTCGGACTTGGAACCCTCGGGCTTGGTCTCGCCGGACTTTTCCTCGGGTTTGATCTCCTCGGGAGGTACGGTGAGCGTGCTCTTGGCGACTGCTTCGTTGTAGGGGGAGTCGATCACGGCGTCGCCCGTGCCGATGGTTTGACCCGCCTCGTAGACGATGCCGTCGCTGAGCTCTTCCTTGTTGCGATAGTCAATGACTTTGCCGCCTGCAGGCGTCTGGATGATGGCGTCCTTGATTTCGATGGTGCCGATCGCCTTGCCGTCCGCGCTCATGGCAAGGGCGAAGATTGCCGCCGTGTCTCCCTTGGCCGTGACCCTGCTGCGGACGATCGAGATGGTCGCGGGCGTGATGCCCTCGCTGGTCTGCGCGAAGATGCCGATGTTCAGGCCCTCGGACTCAGGGATGATTTCGTCGTTTTGGTCTCCACTGTAGTGGTCGGGGCCGTCGCCGCCGGTCTCGGCATAGCGGGCTATGGCCTTGACAACGGAGTCGCTGATGTAGATATGGCCACCCGCTTCGCCGGAGTAGAAATTACTGGCGGAGATTGCAACCGAGAACCTGCCTTCTGCGAGCGCATCCACAGTCGAGCCGTTCTTGATGACGATGTCGTCCTCATCGGTGAAGAGTGTGCTGACTTCCCCGCCATCTGAGCTTGCGCGGACCGTCACGGTCGCGCCATCGAGCGTGATGCCCTTGTAGACATAGATGCCATACCCAACGCCACTTGCGTTGAGGGAAGCGTTCGTGACCGTGAGGCTGTTTTTACCGTCGATGGCGGCGTCTTCCTCGGAGCTTGCCTTGACCTGGCTGCCACCCGAGATCTCGATACTGCCGTCGGCCCAAATCGCATTGTCCTCGATAGAGCTTGCCTCTACCTTGCCGCCGCCCTTTATGATGAGGTTCTCGTTAGCATCGATACCCTGATCCTCGGTGGCCTTGGCGGTGACGGTTCCGCTGTTGTCGATCGTGATGTTGCCGTCGGCCCTGATGCCATCCGAATCGCCCGTGGCGTTAACGTTTCCCGAGCCCTTGATGGTGACATCGCCCCCGGCATCGATGGCATCGTGCTCGGTGCTCGTGGCGTTGACAGTGCCAGCGCCGTCGATGTTGATGTTGCCGACGGAAGTGATGGCGTCACGAGAAGATGTCACGTTGAGCGTGCTGGACGCGTCGCCCTGAATATTAAGCTCGGCGTTCTCGTTCGCGCCATCCTTAACCTTGATGCCGCGGCCGTCGTCGTTAGTGACGGTGTTGTTGCCCTCGTAGCTCACGTTGAGCTTGCCTGCTGCCTCGATCGCGCCGCCGTTATAACCGTTGAGCTTCATGTCATCGGCGCCGTCCCATGACCAGGTGCCGGCGGCGTCTCCCGCGGGCCCCGCGGCCGCTTCGTGGCGGACGCCGCCAACGTCCACCCACTCGGCTGCGAGCGAGATGCTCGGCATGAGCAGCGAGCTTACCGTAAGCGCGCATACGGCGCCTACAACGATGCGGCGCGTCACGCGGCGCCAGCTGCCGTGTGCGAGCAGCGTGCGACGGCGCAGGTCGGGCTCGACAAAATGGGCTCCAGAGGTTTTGTCATTGCGCTTGGGGGTCGTGAACAAGGCGGCCATGGTTACTCCCATCCTCATAGGGCCTATGCGGTTATATCCAGCATATCTGCAGGATGTAGCCGTCGGTAGTGCCGTTTGGAGAGCAAAACGTCCAAAACTTGCGAAGCAATACATCGCGCGTCCGTGTGGTGCCTGGTTTTAAAAGCAAAGCGCGGAGCCGCTCGATGCGACTCCGCGCTTTGCTATTTTGTATTGCGAATCTTGCGCCTACGCTACAAAGAAGTAGACGAGGAAGGCGAGGGCTGCGATCCACATGAGCGGCTTGATCTTGGAGGCCTCGCCCTTAAAGAGCGCGACGATCACGTAGGCGATAAAGCCCAGGCCAATGCCGGCAGAGATGGAGTAAGTGAAGGGCACGCCGGCGACAATCATGAACGCCGGGAAACCCTGCGACACGTCGGACCAGTCGATCTCGGAGGCCTCGCTCATCATGAGGTAACCGACGTAGACCAGAGCACCGCAGGTGGCGGCGCTGGAAACGATGGTGACGATGGGGGAGAAGAACGCGGCGAGAATGAACAGCACGCCGGTGGTGACGGAGGTGAGGCCCGTGCGGCCACCGTCGGCAGCGCCAGAGGTGGACTCGACGAAGGTGGTGATGGAGGAGACGCCCATAAAGCCACCGGCAGCAGCGGCCACGGAGTCGACGACCAGGATGGGACGGATGTCCTCGACATTGCCGTCCTCGGTCAAGAACTCGCCCTGCTTGGCGACGGCCATCGCGGTGCCCATGGTGTCGAAGAAGTCACTCATGAGCAGCGAGAAGGCAACGACGAGCAGCATCGGGTCGGTCAGAACCTTCACGATGGCAAGGTTGCCGTCGGCAGTGCTGGCAAACGGGGCGCCGAAGGTCGAGAAGTCGAGCGGTGCGATGAGGCCCTCGGGCGCATGGGTGACGCCCAGCGGGATTCCGGCGATAACGGCGACGATGATGCCGATGAGCAGCGAGCCCGGCACGTTGCGGGAAGCCAGGGCAACCGTCACGACGATGGAGATGATGCCGACGATAAAGGTGGGGGAGGCGATGTCGCCCAGGCCGACGAGCGTACCGGCGCCAGCGGTGATGATGCCGGCGTCGCACAGGCCGATCATGGCGATAAACAGGCCCAGACCCACCGAGATGGCGTGGCGCAGGACCACGGGGATGGCGTCCATGATGGCCTCGCGCAGGCCGCAAAGGACGAGCAGCAAGATGACGATACCCTCGAGGAAGATAACGCTCATGGCGACGTGCCAGTCACCGCCGCACATGGTGGTGGTGATGCCCGCGATCATGGCGTTGATGCCCAGGCCTGAAGCGCAGGCGAGCGGGCGGTTTGCGAAGATGCCCATGCAGATGGTCATGATGCCGGCGCCCAGGCAGGTGGCGCAGGCGAGCGCTCCCGCATCAATGCCAGCGCCCGAGAGCACTGCGGGGTTGACGGCGATGATGTAGGCCATCGCCAGGAATGTTGTCAGTCCAGCGCGAAGTTCGGTCCCGATTGTGGACTTGCGCTCACTGACGTGAAAAAGTTCGTCCATGCATACCCTTTCCTTGTTCGGCCCCGAGTTTAGGCCGATTGACACGAACTCATTTACTATATCGCCTTTACAACCTTGCTGTTCCTCGCATGTTGATGTTCGGCGCTTTGTAACAGACGGACGGTATTTATCGCATGAAAATGTGTGGGTACCGTATACTTAAGCGGTTACAACGACCCCTATGGAGGAACGTATGATTAAAGAGCTTTGCCACGACGAGGCTATCCTGTCCCAGCGTTGCGAGGTTGCGACCGTCGAGGACGAGTCGGTTGCTCAGGACCTGATCGATACCATCAAGTCGCTCGATGATGCCGGCTGCTTGGCCGCCAACCAGATCGGCGTTACCAAGAAGGTCTGCGTCTACCTGGACGACGCCGGCGAGCCCCACGTGCTCTACAACCCCCGTCTGGTGTTTGGCCTGGGCGCCAGCAAGATGGAGGAGAGCTGCCTGACGCACGAGGAGGTCACCAAGTCCACGCGCTATATCAAGTGCAAGGTTGCCTTTGACCAGATCGTCGATGGCAAGATGCGCGAGCGCAAGCAGGACTTTGTGGGCTTCGAGGCGCAGATGGTCCAGCATATGATCGACCACTGTCTTGGAAAGTTGGTCTAAGGGGACCAAAGCACCGCACTTCGTCTCTTTTGGTCCGGGCGTGACATTGTTGTCATGTCCGGGCTTTTGTGTTTAGCGCCTTTTTGTTTGGTGACAATAACCTTAGCAGGACCGTAAAGCTAGGAGGCGCTATGTGCACGAGCATTCGATTTACCGATAATTCTGGCCACATGTATCTGGGCCGCAACCTCGACTGGAGCTTTGACTACGGCCAACAGGTTCGCGTGATGCCGCGCGGGTTCCACATTCCGTATTCGTTTATCGACGATGCGTCGGCGGCACACGCGGTAATCGGCATGTGCATCGATTACAAGAACTATCCCATGTTTTTCGACTGTGGTAACGATGCGGGTCTGGCTGTGGCGGGGCTCAACTTTCCCGGCTATGCCGAGTATGCCGAGGGCCCTGTCGACGGCAAGAACAATATCGCGGCCTATGAGTTTCCCCTGTGGGTGGCAGCGACGTTCTCGACGGTCGATGAGGTCGAGGCCGCGCTGCGCGACACGGTGATTGTCGCCAAATCTGCCGGAGAGGGGCTGGGCGTGTCGCTGCTCCATTGGATTATCGGCGACAGCCAGCGCAGCATCGTGGTCGAGATGATGGCTGACGGCCTGCATGTATACGACGATCCGGTCGACACCCTTGCCAACCAGCCGACCTTCCCGTGGCACATGGAAAACCTGCGCACCTATATCACCGCCACAAGCGATTTTCCGCAGACGGCGACATGGCGTGGCGCCGAGCTTAAGCCCTATGGAGCCGGTGCCGGCATGCGCGGCATTCCGGGCGATTGCTATTCGCCGAGCCGTTTTGTAAAGGCGGCGTACCTCAATGCCAATTACCCGCAAAAGGAGAGCGAGACCGAAAACGTCGTTCGCATGTTCCGCTCGCTCGAGGGCGTGGTGATGATTGAGGGGGCGTCCAGGATGGGCGATGGCAAGTTCGAGAAGACTATCTATACCGGATGCTTTAGCGCGCGCACGGGCAATTATTACTACGCGATGTATGGGGATCCGTCGATTCGTTACGTGAGCCTGATGGATGCCGAGGGCGCGAGCCCCGATAGGCTCGTGGTTCCCGAGCCGCGCCGTTCGTAGCCGCTAGCTTTACTGCAATGCAAAGCGGCCCTGCGTCTCTCGTGAGGTGCAGGGCCGCTGTCGTTGATTTGTGACGTCACTAGAAGTTGACGTCGTTGAGTTGTTCGCTCTCGAGGCCGTCGAGCTGTTGCTGTTCGGGCGTATCGGCGACGCTCTCGAGCAGCTCGGTGGGATCGACGTTCATGTTTCTACCGGCCTCGTTGCCGTTGACCAAGTCGTCCGAGAAGATGTCGACTTCCATTTCCTCGGCTTCCTCGATCTGAACTTCGAGCGGCACCTGGGTGCGCACGAGTTTGACTGCCGGGCGCATGCGGGCAAAGAGGGGCACGTACTCGATGATGATGGCCGAGTTCTCTAGACCGTACCAGCGTGCCGGGCTTCCGCAGGCGCGGCGGACGGCGTACTTGATGGCCATCACGCGGTGGTCGTTGCGGTTGATGTCCGTTTCGGGGGCGAGCATCTTGCGCAGCATGCAAAAACGGAAGTCGCCCACGTTGCCGCGTGTCTCGTAGATGGAGTAGGTGTGATGCTGCGGCGGCAGCTCACCCGATGCCATCAGGTCGCCAACGATCTGGCGCAGGTAGGCATTGATGCGCTGGTTGACCTTAAAGCCCAGGTCCAGGCGCACGCGGAACAGGAAGTCCGTGCCAAAGGTCTCGACGGAATACTCGTGCGTATAGGGCTCATCGGTAACGTACACGTTGATGAACCAGTATGCCTTGGCGCGCTTGGGATGCTTATCCAAGATGGAATAGAGCACATCGCGGTCGAGCGTGAGCGGGTCGGGGCTGTTGGTGAGGAACACCAGGTTGTCGGCAAGCACGGGATAGGTCTCGTCGTTGCGCAGGCGGTCGAGCTGGTCAATGTACTTGGAGACGGGCAGCAGGATGGTCTGCGTGCGCTCGATGGCGGTGCCGCGGCGCCACACGTACATAAGGCCAAACAGCAGCGCGGCCAAGAAGATCATGACATAGCCGCCGTCAAAGAACATGGTGAGGCACGAGGCAAAGAAGCACAGCTCAATGGCGCCAAAGAGCAGTGCGAAGACGCAGGCACCCAGTTTGTGCTTGAGGATGCCGGCGATATAGCTCGTCAAAAGCGTCGTGGTCATGAGCATGGTCACGGTGATGGCGAGGCCGTAGGCGCTCTCCATGCGCTCGGAGTTCTGGAACAGCAGCACGATGAAGATGCAGCCGACCCACATGATGTTGTTGACGAGCGGAATATAGAGCTGGCCCTTGGTGTCGCTGGGGTAGTGGATGCGCAGGTGCGGCATGAGATTGAGACGGGTTGCCTCGGATACCAGCGAGAACGAGCCGGTGATGAGCGCCTGCGAGGCGATGATGGCCGCTACGGCCGAAAGCACGATGGCAAAGGGGCGCAGGGGCTCGGGAAGCATCATGTAGAACGGGTTGACGATATCCATCGCGAGCATCTGGGGGTTGGAGTTATTGGCGAGCAGCCAAGCGCCCTGACCCAGGTAGTTGAGGATAAGGGCCGCCTTAACAAACGGCCAGGATGCATAGATGTTTGCCTTGCCAACGTGGCCCATGTCCGAGTAGAGGGCCTCGGCGCCGGTCGTCGACAGAAAGACAAAGCCGAGCACCATAATGCCCGAGTGGTTGATGGGCGAGAACAGGAACATGATGCCGCGGATGGGGTTGAGCGCACGCAAGATGGACAGGTTGCCGAGCATGTTGAACAGGCCGGCGCCTGCCAGGAACAGGAACCACAGCGTCATGAGCGGGCCGAACAGCTTGCCGATCGACGAGGTACCGGCGCGCTGCATGGCAAACAGGCCGCAGATAATGATGATGGTGATGATGATTACGTTGGTCTGGCCGTCACCCAAAAGCGCGTGGCCCCACTCGATAGTGCGCAAGCCCTCGATGGCCGTGGTAACCGTGACGGCGGGGGTGAGGATGCCGTCGGCGAGCAGCGCCGCGCCGCCGATCATGGCGGGAAGGATCAGCCACGGCGCCACTTTGCGCACCAAGCTAAACAGGGCGAAGATGCCGCCCTCGTTGTGGTTATCGGCCTTCATGGCGATAACCACGTACTTGACCGTGGTCACGAGCGTCATGGTCCAGATGACAAGCGAAAGCGCTCCCAAGATCATGTCTTCGCTGACGGTACCGATGCCGCCGTTGTTGGCGACGATTGATTTCATGGTGTACATGGGGCTCGTGCCGATGTCGCCATAGACGACGCCGAGCGTTACGAGCAGCATGCCAGCGGAGAGGGGGATGGCTCCGTGCCCGCCTTGACCACGCTGGTCTTGGGGGCTTGCCTCCAGTTTGTTGTGTGCCACGTGGACTCCCTTTGACATCCGGTTATCTGTCTAGGACAGATAATCTTTATGCCGTCTTTATACATACAAGAGCAGTTTGGCACATCGGGTTATTTTAGACAATAATCCTCAGCTGGGGATTATTTATCTACGCAGGTAGCATTTCAAAGCAGGGGCTTTTTAAGCACGTACTGTCTGGGCGATGCCAGCCTTGGCGTTTGCGCGTTTGCCGGCGAGTTCGCAAAAAATCGCGCCGCCGATGATAAGCGCGGCGCCCAGCAGGCGGACCGGTGTTATGGCTTCACCCAAAAGGGCGGCCGAGAACACGACCGCCGAAAGCGGCTCGAGGTAGCCGACGACGGCGACGGTCTGGACGGGCAGCTTGGCGACGGCGCTAAAGTAGAGCAGGCAACCAATGCCGGTGTTGACGACGCCGAGCATAGCGACGGCGTGCCAATCAATACTGGCGGCGACGCCGGCGGACAGGAACGAGGGAGCGCCCTGCGTGATGAGCGTGAGGACCAGTGCGGTCACAAAGGCGGCGCTCACCTGGAGCGCGGAGTTCTCGAGGCCCTCGATGTGCGGCGCACCCTTGCTGGCGATGACCATCAATGCATAGCAGAAGGCCGAGGCGATTCCACAGACGATGCCCGCAATGGGCATATTGCCGCCTAGACCTTGCGCTGCAATGAGAAAAGCACCGCAAGCAACGGCGACAAAGCCGGCGATTTTGCCGCCGGTCAGCTTTTCGCCAAAGATGAGCGGGGAGAGCGCCATGACAATGATGGGGCCGCAGTAGTACAGCAGCGAGGATGCGCCGACGCCGATCGTCTGGTAGGCGCGGAACAGAAAAATCCAGCTGGCGCCCAGCGCAGCTCCCGAGAGGAGGAGGGCCGCGGCTTCGCGGGGACGAGATGGCGCCTGCAACTTATGGTGTTGGGTGATGGCGAGGATAGTGACAAGCGAGAGAGCGCCCAAAAACGTGCGTAGCAGCACGATATCGGAGCTCGGCAGCGCGATGGCAGCGGCGATGATGCCGTTGGAGCCAAACAATAGCAATGCTGCTAAGTACGTAAACAGTCCGTTGTTCATGCGCTGACATCCCCTCTATATCTGAGCATGTTCACTATGGGTGAACTGGCTCTAGAAGAAAAGCGAATATAATGCATGGATAACATGACAAAAACTCATGCAAAGGTGGAAGGGTGTCGTGGAAACGAATATTCAAAAGATGCAGGTGCTGCTGGAGACGGTGCGCGCCGGAAGCTTTACGCGTGCTGCCGAGCGCCTGAGCTATTCGCAGTCGGGCGTGAGCCGTATGGTGGCCGATCTTGAGGCCGACTGGGGTTTTAAGGTGCTCGACCGCAGTCGCGAGGGCGTGGCTCTTTCTGCCGACGGGCGGCAGGTCATGCCGGCTGTCGAGGCGCTCTGCGAGGAATTCACTCGCTTGCAGCGACGGGTGGATGAGATGCGTGGACTCATGCGCGGCAAAATCTGCATCGGTACGTTTTCGAGTGTGGCGACCCACGTGCTGCCGCCGGTGATTGCGCGCTTTCGCGCCGATCATCCGGATGTCGATTATGAGTTGCTGATGGGCGACTATTCAGAGATCGAACAATGGGTGGCAGAGGGCCGCTGCGACCTGGGCTTTATTCCGCGCGAGCCACGCGGCGCCGGCATGGCGTCGCGACCGTTGGTGCAAGACGAGCTGATGGCCGTGGTGCCAGCGGACTCCTCGCTTGCCACCGCGGAGGTCGTTTCCCTTGCCGATTTGGCCAACGAGCAGTTTATCCTGCTGGAACGCGGTAGCGACGACGAGATTACGCCGCTGTTTCGCCGCGCGGGCCTGGCGGTGCGCTCTAAGCTGTCGACCTGGGATGACTATGCGATTATGGCCATGGTCGAGGACGGCCTGGGCGTGAGTATTCTTCCCGCGCTCATCTTGCGCCGTTGTCAGTTCGATGTTGCCGTGCGTTCGCTCGAGGGACATCCCCATCGGCAGATCAATGCGATATATCGCACGGCTGACGTTTCGCTTGCCGCCGCTCGATTCCTTGAATACCTCTAAACGCGTACACGCCATTGTCCGCTTTGGGCAAACCTCGGAGTTCGGTACGTTTTCTTATGAAATTGAACTTTCGAATGAGGCGCGGCGCTATACTGCTTACTAAATTGAACCTCGGTTCAATTCGTGTTCTATAAATTGAACTTTGCCAGCGAGGAGGTTCCTGTGGCCCAAGAGACGTTTAGCGATCGCCTGCGACAGGCTATGTCCGATCGCGACGTTCGCCAGTCGGACGTGATCCGCGCATCGGAGATGCTCGGCAAAAAACTCGGCAAGAGTCAGATGAGCCAATATGTGAGCGGCAAGACGATCCCGCGGCGCGATGTGGCTGAGCTGCTCGCTCGTATTTTGGAGGTCGATGTTACCTGGCTGCTTGCCGGCGACGCCGATCAAGGCGAGGCATCATCACCCCGCAACGATTCCAAGCCCGAACCCCATCCCTCAGCTCAAATTGCAAGGAGCACCACCATGCGTACTTTTTCTAAATCCACCAAGCTCGATAACGTCCTGTATGACGTGCGCGGTCCCGTCGTCGACGAGGCCGCCCGTATGGAGGACGAGGGTGAGCGCATACTCAAGCTCAATATCGGTAACCCGGCGCCCTTCGGTTTCCGCACGCCCGATGAGGTCATCAAGGACATGCGCCAGCAGCTGCCCGACTGCGAAGGCTATTCCAACTCGCGTGGCCTGTTCTCCGCGCGCAAGGCGATCATGCAGTATTCGCAGATCAAGGGCCTGCCCAACGTTCAGATGGAGCATATCTACACGGGCAACGGCGTGTCCGAGCTCATTCAGCTTTCGATGAACGCGCTGCTCGACAATGGCGACGAGATTCTGATCCCCAGCCCCGACTATCCGCTCTGGACGGCGTGCGCAACCCTTGCCGGCGGTCATCCTGTGCACTATCTGTGCGATGAGCAGGCGGATTGGTATCCCGACCTGGAGGATATGGAGTCCAAGATCACGAGCGCGACCAAGGCCCTCGTCATCATCAACCCCAACAACCCCACGGGTTCCGTCTATCCGCGCGAGGTGCTCGAGGGCATCGTCGAGGTTGCACGCAGGCATCAGCTGATGATCTTTGCCGATGAGATCTACGACCGCCTGTGCATGGACGGCTACGAGCACGTCTCGATTGCCTCGCTCGCCCCCGACCTGCCCTGCGTTACCTTTAGTGGCCTTTCCAAGTCGCACATGATTGCGGGCTATCGTATTGGCTGGATGGTGCTCTCGGGCAACCAGCGCTGCATGAGCGACTTCATCATGGGCATCAACATGCTTTCCAACATGCGCCTGTGCTCCAACGTGCCGGCTCAGTCGATCGTTCAGACGGCACTCGGTGGCCATCAGTCCGTTAACGACTACATCCGTCCCGGCGGCCGTGTCTACGAGCAGCGCAACTTTGTGTATGAGGCACTCAGCAAGATTGACGGCATCTCGGTAGTTAAGCCGCGTGCGGCGTTCTACATCTTCCCCAAGATGGATGTAAAGAAGTTCAACATCACCGATGACGAGCAGTTCGCCCTTGACCTGCTGCACGAGAAGAAGATCCTGATCACGCGTGGCGGCGGCTTCAACTGGGCTGAGCCCGACCACTTCCGTATCGTGTACCTGCCGCGCATGGAAGTACTCAAAGAGTCCCTCGAAGACCTCGCCGACTTCTTCGATCATTATCGCCAGTCGTAGGGGATAGAAACTCCGCACTATGAAAAGCTCCCTGCAGTTGTTTTGCTGCAGGGAGCTTTCTTGAATCGGCGGAACTAAATAACAATCCCGTTGCAGTGGTCGATTTCGTGTTGGATGATCTCGGCGGTGTAGCCCGAGAAGTTTTTGATGCGGTGGACGAAGTCCTCGTCCAAATACTCAACCTTAATGCGGCGATAACGGGTACAGGGACGCTCGCCGACGAGCGAGAGGCATCCTTCGCTCGTCTGATAGGCATTGACCTGCTCAAGAATTTGAGGGTTGTACATCAGGAGTGTCCTGTTGCCGTCCTTTACGCAGATGATGCGTTTGCGCACGCCGATCATGTTGGCGGCGAGGCCCACGCACTCGCGCTCATGCTCGTGGAGTGTATCCAGGAGATCCTGCCCGGTTGCGGCATCGTCGGGTCCCGCGTCTTCGGAAGGCAGACGCAAAAGGAACTCGGACTTCATGATGGGTTTAATCATGGCGGGCTCCTCATGTCTTATGCTTTCGTGGACTTTTAATAATAGCGCGGAAGGAAAGCTGTGCGTCCGCGTTACAATCTTTCGATGTTGGACCATGTTGCCAGATTCGTCGTGTACGGCGTCTGGCGTAAGTCTAGGGCTCATTTTTCGCCCTGGACTGTCCCTCTGGGGCGATGCGACTGTCGTTCCAAGAGGAAGGAAATGCATGGGGAGCAAATCTCAGCAACAAGTTCAAGTAACGCCATCGGCCACTGCGGCGATTCTCGTCGTAATGTATATTGCAGCCTTTGTTGCCGCGTTTAACGAGAACATCATTAACGTGGCGTTGCACGACATTATGGCGGCCTTTTCGGTGAGTGCCACCACGGCACAGTGGCTCGTCTCGGGCTACATGATCGTGACGTCGATTTTTACGGCCATCATGGCCTTCCTGTCCGGCCGTTTCTCGACGCGCAAGCTGCTGTTTTTCGCATGCGGATGCATGGTCGCCGGCGAAGTCCTGTGCCTGGTCGCTCCGTCGTTTAGCGTTTTGCTGCCAAGTCGTATTTTGCAGGCTGCGGGATCGGGCATCTTGTTCCCGCTCATGATGAACGTGGTGCTGTCTTGCGCCCCGCGCGAGAAGCTCGGTCTGTATCTGAGCCTGGGCGGCGCCTGCATTACGCTAGGGCCGGCGTTTGGACCCGTGATTAGCGGTTTTATGTGCACGTTATTTGGCTGGAGGGCGGTGTTCGTAGTGCCGCTGGTGGGCGGCATTGTGGTCGCTGCGGCGGGCGTAAAGCTTGTTCAGAATGTCGGAGAGCGCTCGAACGCCACGCTTGATATTCTGTCGGTTGTTTTGCTCGCTGCCGGCATTACGGCATTTGTGTATTCCGTAGGCGAGTTCTCGACCAATCTGATTGCCGGCATCGTGACGCTTTTTGCCGCCGTTGTGCTGCTCGGCCTGTTTGCGGTTCGTCAGCTCAAGCTCGAGCATCCGGTGCTTAACGTGCGTCCCATGGCGAGCGTTCGTTTTTGGCCTGCGTGCTTGCTTGTGGTGGTGTCGATGATGACGACGTTCTCGATGAGCGTTTTGTTGCCGCTCTATTTTGAGGGCGCATACGGCATGACCGCGCTTGTTGCGGGCCTGCTCATTTTGCCGGCAATTGCCTGCAACGCTGTGACCTCGATTGTGGGCGGACGCGTGATGGACGCCCGTGGCGCATGGCCGCTGCTGCCGGTCGGCTTTGCCCTGATTGCCGTGGGACAGACTGCCATCTCGATGACGGCGGCAAGCATGAACATCGGCGTCGTCGTGGCGCTGACCGTTGTGGTGTATGCCGGAGTCGGTTTGGTGTTGAGCCCCTCGCAAACGGCCGGCTTGGAGACGCTGCCTGCCGCTGAACATCCTCACGGAACGGCATTGCTCAACACGTGGAACATGATTGCCGCGTCGTTTGGTCCGTCGCTGTTTATCGGCCTGCTTTCGAGTTCTGCGGTGGCTGCTGGCGCCGCGGGCGTTGCGTCGGACGTTGCCCAGGCGATAGGATTTGCAGCCGCCGTGCGCGTGGCGGCCGTGATTGCCGTTGTCGGGTTCGCGGTGTCGCTGGTGTACGCTCGCCGCGAGTCGCACATGTCGCATTAATGTGTGCACATAGATTCTGCAGCTAGATTGGATGGCGACACCATAAACTAATGGACGTTTTGCCGAGAGGCATGAATGTATAAAGCGCAAAGAGTGCGCGACGGGCCCCGCGAATGGGGCGATGATGCCCGAGAGGGCCAAGAAGGAGTCTCATGTCTGAGAACGAAGAGATCATGAACGAGACCGAGAACGAGACCATGGCTGCCGAGGTCGAGGCAGTCGAGACCGTGGAGACCGAAGCTGCTGAGGTTGAGGCTGCTGACGAGGTTTCCGCCGAGGAGGCCGAGGTTGTCGAGGCCGCCGTTGATTACGATGACGAAGAGCTGATGGACAAGATGCAGAAGGCCGCCCGCCTGCTGCGTAGCCGTCGCTTTGCTATTTCCAAGGAGGAGGAGGCCAAGGCCGAGCGCATGGCGAACATCGAGCGCGCCATCAAGCTTCTTGACCTCAAGCCCAAGATGGAGCAGAAGGAAATGTCCGACCTGCTGGGCATGCGCCTCCGTGAGCTCGATGGTCTGATGGCCGAGGCCGAGGCTGCCGATCTGGTCGGCCGCATCGACGACGCCGAGGGCGATATGCGCAAGATCGTTGTCTTCGCTGCCGAGGATGCCGCTGAGGGCCTGGTCGAGCTTGCCAACAAGAAGGAGAAGCTCCTGCCCGAGCTTTCTTACGAGGAGGCCACCGAGCTGATGGCCGCTCTCGATAAGGTCATTGCTCCGCTCGTCGCCATGGGCCTGGACGAGGACCGCGGTCCTCGCGGCGGTCGTGACGATCGCGGTGGCCGTGGCGGTGACCGTGGCGGTCGCGGCGGCTTTGGCGATCGCGGTGGCCGTGGCGGTGACCGTGGCGGTCGCGGTGGCGATCGCGGCGGCCGTGGCGGCTTTGGTGACCGTGGCGGCGACCGTGGCGGTCGCGGCGGCTTTGGCGGCAACCGTGGTGGCTATGGCGACCGCGGCGGCAACCGTGGCGGCTTTGGCGGCAACCGCGGTAACGACCGCGGCGGTCGCGGTGGCGACCGTGGCGGCCGCAACGGCGGCGGCTTCCGCGGCAACCGCTTTTAGGGGTTACGCGGTTCTACGAACCGCGTAACTAGTTGACGCTGCGCGCCACCCAGGGCGACAATTTGTCATTCAAAAGGCAAGGCATGACCAGAAGGTCTATGCCTTGCCTTTTTCATGCCAACTTGTTCGCCCTGGGCGGCGCTCGCTGGCGTTGCCAAAACATCGGCGTTGCCATGATCCAAGGTAGTCATTGGGGACGTTCTTAAACGACTACATAGCATGAGAGTGGATAATCTCCCGGTTTGAGCCTGCATTCAAGCTCAAACCGGGAGATTACCCACTCTCATTTGTTGTATGTCCGAAAATCCACGCTCGTTTAAATTCTGCCTACATTTGCAGGAACAGTTCGTGGAGGCGGGTGTCTTCGTCGAGCTCGGGGTGGAAGGTGACGCCGAGCTGGTTGCCTTGGCGGGCGGCGACGATGCGACCGTCGACTTCGGCTAGGGCCTCAGTGTCGCCGTGCACTTCGACGATGCGGGGCGCGCGGATGAACGTCAGTGGCGCTTCACCGTCGATGCCGGATACCTGCCCCTTGGTTCGAAAGCTGCCGAGCTGCCTGCCGTAGGCATTGCGCTCGACAAGTACATCCATGGTTGCCAAACGCGGCGTGCCCTTATCGTCGTGGGCGGCAAGGTCGTGAGCCAGCAGAATCAGGCCGGCGCAGGTGCCCAGGACGGGCATGCCTTCAACGATACGGGCACGAAGCTCCTCGAGCATGCCCAACTCATCAAGCAGCTTCCCTTGAACGGTAGACTCGCCGCCGGGAAGTACCAGACGGTCAAAGTCCTGCTTCAAATCGGCCGCCTGCCTCAACTCAATACAACGTGTGCCCAGCTCGGACAGCCTCGCCTCGTGCTCGGCAAAAGCGCCTTGGACCGCCAGCACGGCGACCGTTTGGTCTGCATAATCGCTCATGTGTGATCCTTTCTGCTGGACTAGCGCCCGCGCTCCTCCATGATGATCTCGATCTCGTCGGCGTTGATGCCGACCATGGCCTCGCCCAGGTCCTCCGAAAGCTCGGCGATGAGTTTGGCGTCGGTAAAGTTAGCCACAGCCTTAACGATGGCGGCGGCGCGCTTGGCGGGGTCGCCGCTCTTAAAGATGCCCGAGCCGACAAAGACGCCCTCGGCACCCAGCTGCATCATCAGCGCAGCATCGGCCGGGGTTGCCACGCCGCCAGCGGCAAAGTTCACGACGGGAAGCTTTCCCGTGGCATGGACCTCGCGCACCAGCTCGACCGGAACCTGCAGTTGCTTGGCTGCCTCAAAGAGCTCGTCGTTGCGCAGGGCAACAACGTCACGGATCTGCTTTTGGATCTTGCGCATGTGACGCACGGCCTGAACGACGTCGCCCGTACCCGGCTCACCCTTGGTGCGAATCATCGTGGCGCCTTCGGCAACACGGCGCAGCGCCTCGCCCAGATCACGGGCGCCGCAGACAAACGGCACGTCAAACTGGGTCTTGTCGATGTGATAGACGTCATCGGCAGGGGAGAGAACCTCGGACTCATCGATGTAGTCGATCTCGATGGCCTGCAGGACCTGCGCCTCGACGATGTGACCGATGCGGCACTTGGCCATGACGGGGATGGAGACGGCCTCCTGGATGCCCTTGATCATCTTGGGGTCGCTCATGCGCGAGACGCCGCCTGCGGCACGGATGTCGGCCGGGATGCGCTCGAGGGCCATGACGGCGCAGGCGCCTGCCTCCTCGGCGATGCGTGCCTGCTCGGGCGTGGTAACGTCCATGATGACGCCGCCCTTGAGCATCTGCGCGAGCTCGCGATTGAGTTTGACGCGGTCGGCCTTGCTGTTCTGTTCTGCCATGGTTGCTCCCTTGGTTGGCATGTGCATTGCTTGACGGAACATCCTATCGGGGAGCTGGGTATGACAAAATACTCAGTTTTCGAGATAATTACAAGGTCAGACTAATACCAGATTGAATGACTTAATAAGGTCAGGTGATAGGCTCATGCTTGACTACAATTTGGAAAAACGCGGCGAAGCATCGCTCTATGAGTATGTTTACCAGCAAATTCGAGATGATATCGTAGCTGGACGCATTGTGGCGGGGGAGCATTTGCCGTCTAAGCGCGCCTTTGCCAGTCATCTGGGAATCAGTGTTATTACCATCGAGAATGCATATAGCCAGTTACTCGCTGAGGGCTATATTTGCTCAATACCACGTCGTGGCTACTACGCTTGCGAGCTTCCGGATGCACCGGTTTTGGCTTCGGCTGCGGAGGGCATCGACCGAGATGCCGTCTCTGTGGGCCCCAGCGTGCATGATGTCAACGGACAGGTCGAGCGATTCGATGCGCTTTCTCCTTCTGCTTTGGAGGCGGCGCGGCTTTGGCAAAGCGCGCTACGGGCGACGCTGGCATCCGAAGACGAGCGCGAAATCTTTTCGCCCGCACCGGCGCAGGGCACTGTTCGGCTGCGACGCGCAATTGCTCACCATCTGCACGGGACAAGGGGTATGAATGTCGACCCCAACAACATCGTTATCGGTGCGGGCGCCCAGCTGCTCGATACCATGTTGGTTCAGTTGCTTGGCGCGGACAAGGTGTATGCGGTTGAGGATCCGGGCTATTTGCGTCTGACGCGTATCTATCAGGCTATGGGCTGCAAAGTTCGACATATCCCGTTGGATGATGAGGGCGTGGACTTGAGCACTCTGCAGAAAAGCGGGACCGATGTCCTTCACCTGATGCCGTCCCATCAGTATCCGACCGGTCTTGTGACGAGCATTGCGCGTCGCTATGCGCTTCTGAGCTGGGCCGCTGAGCGACCAGGTCGGTATCTCATCGAAGATGACTTTGATTGTGAGTTTCGCCTTGCCGGGAAGCCGATTCCCGCGCTCGCGTCGATTGATGCCGCCCAGTCGGTTATCTACACCAACACGTTTTCGAAGAGCCTTTCATCGGCGTTGCGTCTAGCGTACATGGTGCTGCCCGATGAGCTGATGGAGCGGTTTAGGTGCAACCTTGGTTTCTATGCCTCGTCGGTGAGTTCTGTCGACCAGGTCGCTTTGGCTCGTTTGCTGGAATCGGGTGATTACGAGCGGCATGTGAACCGCGTGCGCGTTCGTGCTCGTGAGGCGCGTGATGGCCTGATGGCGCTTGTGCGGAAAGCGTTTCCGGCAGGGGAGGTCTCGATCGAGCAGGCAGATGCGGGCCTTTACTGTACCGTGGTTGCGGAGCGTGGAACGGGCGGAAGCACTTTTGCACGGGCCCTCACGCGCTCGAGCATCCCTTTTATCGATATCGGTGACTGTTTTTGGTGTGCCGATGGCGCATCTGCCCCTGAAAACTCAACTCATATTCTTGTCCAGTATGACGACCTGAGTCCAAAAGTACTAACTACCTTGGAATTGCAGCTAATGGGGGGCACTCTGCAATCTAAGTGAGTAGACTTTTAGCACTTTGGCGACCAGGCAGTTTTGTAACAAGCTATCTACCTGCGGTTTTGAAAAGCAGGATGACCGGCCTGCTCGGGATGTTCAAAAAAGTCTACTCACTTGCCGCGCAAAGCTCCTGCATGAGAAAAAAATGGGGTTTTCAACAGGGCTTCGTCCAGCTCTTGGCAAGCTTTTGGCCAGTTGGGGAGGGCTGTTGAAAACTTTGCAGTCCGTTCGGCGCCATTTTTGGTGCGTTCGCGCCAATGCGTGACTGACTGGGTTGAAATTCGTGTTTTCCTGTGCCTATGAAGGATCTACTTTGTGACATATCGGCTTTTAGGTACTGGCGTTTGCCTCCTCAAGTCCGCGCTTTGTGTCCGCCGCTTCCACGACCGGAAGAAGACCGGCAGCGATATGATCTCGCCCGCAACCCGACGGCTGCGGTCGCGCTCGGTTTTCCGTTGTATACATTGGTTCGGACGAGAAACAAACGGACTTGTCCTGCCAGCATTAGGCAGCGGCTGTTTCTTGGTGAGCTCCCCAGGGAATCCGTGCTGGAAACGGAGCATGGGTTTTTGGTTACATCTCCTCTACTGACGACATTCATCATGTCGCGGCATCTGACGGATCTTCAGCTTCTTTTGGTATTGGCGGAGATGTGTGGCTTGTTTGCGGTGTGTGCCCTGCCGGCGGCACTTGAGGCGGAGCTTTCGCGTGCAATTGATTCGGGCGCGATTTCGACAACGTTCGGTTGGGTGCGCTGCCCGTCCGAGGACGGCATCGCCTCAAATTTATGGCGTCGAGACGCTTTGGTTTTGGGCGGAGACCTTGACCGTTTTTGTTCAGATGTTTGCGGGATGCGTTGCGGCAATAGATTTATGGCGGTATCGCAACTCGTTCCATTGGGTGCCGCGTCGCCTTTTGAGGTCGAGGCGTATTTGTTGCTTGGACTGCCGCGAGCCCTGGGAGGCGAAGGTTTTTGCGGCATAGAGCTTAATGTTGAAGTGATGCTAAACACAAGTGCTCGAGCGATTGTGGAAAAGTCCCGTGTATATATCGACCTACTTCTTTCTTCGCCGGACGGCAGGCGACAGGTGGCCATTGAATGTCAGGGAAAAGCCTCGCACGGACGCGCAGGGGATGGCTTGCGTGACGCTGACCGCATGACGGCCCTTCAGGCCATGGGCTACGATGTACTTCTCCTGACACACAGACAGATATCCGATGAGGATAGATTCCGCGCGATCGTTAAGGCCATATGCAGGATGCTCGATGCTGAATATCGTGATAAAAGCTCAGATGAGCAAAGGGCTGAGACATTACTCCGGTCTGAACTATTCGTTGACTGGACAAAATTGGGAGTAATCGACGGGAAGATGCCCGTTAGACACAAAACGGCTCAATCGTGGACGGCTGCGGTTCTAAGTGAGTAGACTTTTGGCACTTTGGCGACCAGGCCGTTTTGCAACAAGTCATTTACCTGCGGCTTTATAAAGCAATATGGGTGGTGTGCTCGGCAAGTTCCAAAAAGTCTACTCACTTAGTTTTTGACGAGAAGCCGATGCCGAAGGCGGTCCTATTTCAGGGCGTTAACAAGTTCGTGAGGCACGAAAAAGGCCCGAACCAATACGGTCCGGGCCTCATCGAGCTTGAGGTTATGTCTCAGGCGGTTGGCTTAGCCAAAGTAGCGCTTGAGCAGGCCGGCGAAAGCCTTGCCGTGGCGGGCCTCGTCGCGAGCCATCTCGTGCACGGTGTCGTGGATGGCATCGAGGCCGGCGGCCTTGGCACGCTTGGCAAGATCGGTCTTGCCGGCGGTGGCGCCGTTCTCGGCCTCAACGCGCATCTCGAGGTTCTTCTTGGTGGAGTCGGTCACGACCTCGCCCAGGAGCTCGGCGAACTTGGCGGCATGCTCGGCCTCCTCGTGGGCAGCCTTTTCCCAGTACAGGCCGATCTCGGGATAGCCCTCGCGATGAGCGACGCGAGCCATGGCCAGGTACATACCGACCTCAGAGCACTCGCCCTCAAAGTTGGCGCGCAGGTCGGCAACGATGTCCTCAGAGACACCCTCCATCTTGGCGACGCCCACGACGTGCTCGGCGGCCCACTCGAGCTGGCCCTCCTCCTGCTTCAGGAAACGAGAACCGGGAACGCCGCACTGGGGGCACTTAAAATCCTCGGGCAGCTGGTCGCCGTCGAACTCTTCCACATAACCGCAAACGGGGCAAACAAACTTCATGATTCGATCCTTTCGATCGATGGCGATTGCGCGCTCGTCCGGTCCCGTAAGGGCCCTCTCCGGACGTGCGTCTTGACGAGTTCTATTATCCATAAATACAACCAAATGTGAAGCCTATTAGGAATGATTTTTAATAAAACAATTTTGAGATATGAAGATGTTGATTGATTAACGATTGGCAGGCCGTCTTTGACCGCCGCTGAGTACAATCGGGCGAGCAAATGTTGACCTATCAACAAATGAAGGAGTTTCCTTTATGCATCTAGCCCGTCGTGCCTGGTGCCGAACATATCAGACGGTTTTTCGCATTGCATTGCCGATCCTGCCCTATACCGAGCCGCGCATTTTAGAGCATGCCGAGGATGTGCCCGCGGTGCTTCAAAAGCGCTCGATCCAGAAGGTCCTTATCGTGACGGATCCCGGCATTGCCCGTCTGGGGCTCACGGCACCGCTCGAGACGGCGCTCGCATGCAGGGGGATTGGCGTTACGGTCTATGCCGAAACGCGTGCAAACCCCACGGTTTCAAACGTGGAAGAAGCGGCGTCCCTGTATCGAGAGAGCGCCTGCCAGGCCATTATCGGTTTTGGCGGAGGATCGGCCATGGACTGCGCCAAGGGCGTGGGCGCGCGCATCGCGCAGCCAAAGAAGCCCATCAACAAGATGCGCGGCCTGTTGCGTATCCATCGTCGCCTGCCGCTGCTCATCGCCGTTCCCACCACGGCGGGCACGGGAAGCGAGGTCACGCTTGCAGCGGTAATTACCGACGACGAGACGCACTACAAGTATCCCATTAACGACTTTGTGCTGATCCCGCGCTTTGCGGTGCACGACCCCGAGTTTACGCGCGGCCTGCCCGCCTCCATTACGGGGCAAACGGGCATGGACGCCCTGACACATGCCGTCGAGGCCTTTATCGGGCGCAGCACCACGCCCTATACGCGCAAGATGGCGCGCCAGGCGGTGCAGCTCATCCACGACAATTTGCTCGAGGCCTATGAGTGCGGTGGCAACATGCGTGCGCGCCGCAATATGCTTTCGGCGGCGTATAAAGCGGGCGTTGCCTTTGCGCGCTCTTATGTTGGATACGTCCATGCCATCGCGCACAGCCTGGGCGGGCGTTACGGGATTCCCCACGGCTTGGCCAACGCCATCATCCTGCCGCACATGCTTCGCGCCTATGGCGAAGCTGCTGCTCCCAAGCTCGCCGATCTCGCCCGCATGGCCGGCATTGCGCCGGCTAATGCGCTGGACAACGTGGCTGCTGAGGCCTTTATCGATTGGGTCGACCGCATGAACGCCGCCTTGGGCATACCCAAATATGTGACGGGCATTCGCCGCTCCGACATTCCTGAGATGGCGGCGCATGCCGATGCCGAGGCCAATCCCCTGTACCCCGTTCCGCTTTTAATGGACCGTTTGGAGCTCGAGCATATGTACGAGGTCGTTGCGGGTGGTATGTTTGAAGACGAGAACTAGGAGGGCCCATGAACACCGAGGAAATCGCGCGCATCGTTGCCGATCAGCGCGCCTATTTTAAGACGCACGCCACGTTTGATGTCGATGCTCGACGTCGTGCGCTCGTGAGTTTACGCGATGCGGTGCGGGCCCACGAGGCCGATATTGCCCATGCGCTCAAGACCGATTTGGGAAAGTCGCATGACGAGGCGTATATGTGCGAGATCGGCACCTCGCTTTCCGAGATTCGTTATCAGATTGCGCATGTGGCTCGATGGAGTCGCTCGCGCCTGCGTCCGTGTGACCTCGCCAACGCCGTGAGTGTGTGCAAGACGCAGTCCGTGCCCTATGGCGTCACACTCATCATGGCTCCGTGGAACTACCCGTTTTTACTGACGCTCGAGCCACTCGCCGGCGCCCTTGCCGCGGGCAATACCGTGGTCATCAAGCCGAGCGCCTATGCTCCGGCATCGAGCGCGGTGCTCAAGCAAATCTGTGAAGAGGCATTTGATCCGCGCTTGGTGACGGTCGTCGAAGGCGGGCGTGCCGAAAACGAAGCGTTGCTCGATGAGTGCTGGGACAAGATCTTCTTTACCGGTAGCGTTCCGGTCGGCAAGCTCGTCATGGAGCGTGCAAGTAAAAACCTCACACCCGTGACGCTTGAGCTGGGCGGAAAGAGTCCCTGCATCGTGGATGCGACGGCTAACTTGAAGGTCGCGGCACGCCGTATCGCCTTTGGTAAATGGCTCAACGTGGGGCAGACCTGCGTGGCGCCCGACTACCTGCTGGTCGATGCGCGCGTGCACGACGAGCTGCTGGACCTCATCAAGGAGGAGGCCCGCCGCATGTTTGGCGAGCATCCGCTCGACAATGAGAATTACGGTCATATTGTCAACGCCAAGCATTTCGCGCGCGTACGCGGGCTGATCGACCCCGACAAGGTTGTGCTGGGAGGTACCGCGCGCGAGTCGTCGCTCAAGATTGAACCGACGATTTTGGACGGCGTGGCGCCTGAGGACGCCGTAATGCAGGAGGAGATTTTCGGCCCCATCTTGCCGGTGCTGTCGTTTGAGAGCCTAGACGAGGCCGAGACGTTTATTACGGATCGTCCGACGCCGCTGGCCCTGTATATCTTTAGCCAAGACCGTGAGGTTCAGCAGCGCTTTGTGCGTTACGTGCCCTTTGGTGGTGGCTGTGTTAATGACACCATTATGCATTTGGCCACGAGCCATATGGGCTTTGGCGGCATGGGGGCGAGCGGTATGGGACAGTACCATGGACGCGAGAGCTTCGATACGTTTAGCCACAAGAAGAGCATCGTGAACAAGGCAACGTGGCTGGACGTGCCGTTCCGCTATGCCCCTTACGCAAGCTGGAAGCGCAAGTTCGTGCGCATGTTTGTGCATTAGAATCAGATGACATAGGGATAAACAAAGTGGCCGCCCCCGCGTAAGCGAAGACGGCCATTTCTCACGATGAAAACGTGTATCGGAGTTGGCAAGACCCGCTGCCACGGGTGCCATCCGTGTTCCCATCTTATCTGCAAGCGTTCCGTTGCGCAAGCGTTGCGGCAAACGATTGAAAGACGCAGACAGGATGAATTTGTGTCCGCACGGGCCCGTAGACTTCTCAACTACGTTGTGGATGCTCGCTAATCGGTAATGGAGGCGCACGTGTTTGATGACGATGACCTGTTCGATCTGACAGACGATCCGTTTGAGTGGGATATGCTACTCGATGACGATGAGTTGGAGCAGGACCGTAAGAAGCGGCAGGGCAAGAAGACGCGGGATGACGCTTCGAAAAAGCAGGACAAGCGTCGCCGAGGTCTGTTCGGCGGGCTCTTTGGGTGACTGTCTCATCGCCGCGTCTGTATACTAAACAGGTCTTATACGCGTTGCGAAATGAGGACAGAGACGATGATGTGGTTTACCGCCGACCTGCACCTGGGCGATACGAATATCTTGCACGACATGGATCGACCGTTTGATTCGGTCGAGGAGATGAACCGCAAGGTCATCGATGCCATCAATGAGTGCGTGGCTGTGGACGACCGCCTCTATATCTTGGGAGACTTTACCTATCGTTTGCCCCTGGCGGAGGCGGTGCGCCTGCGCGAGCGCATCGAATGTCAGAACGTAACGCTCATCCGCGGTAACCATGACGGCGACTGGGAAGATCCAGACGCGCCGCACATTTGGGATGAGGTGCGCGATTATCTGGAGGTCGCCCCCGGTTACGCGAAGGGCCATCGCCTGGTAATGAGCCATTACCCCATGCTCAGCTGGAACGGCAAGGCGCGTGGCGCCATCATGTTGCACGGGCATATCCACAGCAGGGGAGACCGCACCAACGCGCGCAACCGCGATCGCGAGCGCCCGGTTCTGCGCTACGACGTTGGCCTCGATGCCAACAACTACAAGCCCGTAAGCCGTGACCAAATCCTAGGCTTCTTTGGACTGTAGCTGTAAGTGCAGGTAGAATGAACGCGCCGCGCGGATGGTCTGTGCGGCGCGTTTCAGTAGGAGCGATGAATCCATGAGGGCTATCCAGCGCATTAACCATAACGCTGCCATCTGCGAAGACGGCGCGGGGCGTCAGCTTATCGCGCTGGGTCGCGGTATCGGCTTTGGCGATATGCCGCATGAGGTCGACCTGGATGTCATCACGCGTACCTTTTACGGCATTGATTCAAAGTACCTGGCGTTTATTGATGAGGTCGACCCCGAGGTGCTGGAGTTTTCTGCTCAGCTGGCTGATATCGCAACCGGACAGCTTTCGTACGAATTGAGCCCTAACCTCCCCATTACACTGGCGGACCATATCCAGTTTGCCATTAAGCGCGCCCGCGAACACATGGTGGTGTCGTTGCCGCTCGAGCGCGATCTGGAGCAGCTGCATCCCATCGAATACCGCTTGGGCGAGCTGGCTGTTCGCGGCATCCAGAAAAGCTTCCGTGTGCGTATGCCCCGAAGCGAGGCCGCGGGCATTGCCATGTCGATTGTCAACGCATCGGTTAAGCCGAGCGAGCGGCGCGTGCTTGCCGAGCAGCACGAGGAGCGACTGCTCGATATGACGGTCGCGATTATTCAAGAAGAGTTGGGTGTGACGGTCGATCGCTCGTCGTTCGCCTTTGCCCGCTTTGCCACTCATGTGCGCTATCTGCTCGACCGCGTGGCAAAGAAAGAGCCGATCGATACCGAGAACTCCGGTCTTTACGACGTGCTCGTGGAGCAGTATCCGGCGGCATCGCGTTGCGCTCACCGTGTCGACGATCTGATTCAAGAGACCTTTGGCGAGCCATTGGCCCAAGAGGAGCTCGTCTATCTGA
This sequence comes from Collinsella sp., assembly GCA_019414245.1. Taxonomy (GTDB): domain Bacteria; phylum Actinomycetota; class Coriobacteriia; order Coriobacteriales; family Coriobacteriaceae; genus Collinsella. Next base: position 107,298 of record DXMK01000006.1, read on the forward strand.
TCATGCATGTGAATCGCGTGGCTTCTGTCCACTCGGATAAATAGGCTCTCTGGTATTTCCTTTCCGTCATGGCGACCGTTCGCGGGTCGTTTGCTACCGTTCGTCGGTAATCTGAGCCGCAACGAACGCATCTGCCGCATATACTCGCCGTGTGTTGGGTGTTACTCACGGCGCAGCTCCGAGAGGCACTACCGATTCTGCCAAGACCATAATTGGGTCTCTGTCGGTTGTGCGCGGGGCTTTTTTCATGTCGATCCACCCGGGAATCACATGCAAATCAATCTCTTGCCAACTGGTATCGCGCGCTGCGCAGGCGCGAGCGGAATCGTGCGTCTTGGTGCCGTGAAGTCCCACGGCCTTTAGTTGGAAGAGAAGGGATTCGACATGGCTGTCGATAACAAGAAGATTGCCGAGGACGTGCTCGCTGCCGTCGGCGGCGCCTCCAATGTGACGAACGCGACGCACTGCATGACCCGCTTGCGTCTGAACCTCAAAGATCAGTCCATTCCCAATGATAATGAAGTTAAGAAGATCAAGGGTGTGCTGGGCGCACAGTGGTCTGGCGGCCAGTATCAGGTCATCATTGGCCAGAACGTGCCGAAGGTCTATGACGCCGCCATTGCGCTGGGCGTCAAGGGCGAAGGCTCCATTGACGAGAACCTCGATGACGGCACCAAGGAGCCACTGACGGTCAAGACTGCGGGCAAGAAGGCCCTTAACTACCTGTCCAAGACAATGTGCATGACGATCCCCATTATCATGGGCGCCGCCATGTTCCGCACACTTGCCGTACTTTGCGGCGACGGCATGCTCGGTATCTGGTCTGCCGATTCTGACATCTACAACTTCTTCTACAACTGGATTTACAACGCCGGCTATTATTTCCTCCCTGTCTATCTGGGTTGGGCTGCCGCAAAGCAGCTCGGCTGCAGCCAGCCGCTCGGCATGATGCTCGGCGGCGTGCTCATTGCCCCCGAGTTCATGACGTTGGTCAACGCCGCTGCGGATTCTGGTGCTACGACCACGATGGTTTACGGCGTGCTCCCGGCTCAGCTGAACAACTATTCTGCGACCGTGCTCCCCATGCTGCTGTCTATGCCGGTGCTGATGGTCGTCGAGAAGTTCATGAAGAAGATCATCCCCGACATGCTCTCCACGGTGTTTGTGCCCGTGTGCACCATGGCTGTGATGACCCCCGTTTCCCTGTGCGCCCTAGCTCCGATTGGTTCCATTCTGGGCGACCTGGTCGGCAACTTTATGTTCGGCCTCGGAAACGCTGGCGGCATCGTCACAATCCTCTCCCTCGTCGCCATTGCCGCGCTTTGGGAGTTCCTGGTTATGACCGGTATGCACCAGGTTCTGATTGCCCTCGGCATTGTGCAGGTGCTCACCTCAGGGTCTGACTCCTGCGTTATGGTCGCGGGTGCTATCGCTCAGTTCGCCACGTGGGGCATGGCCTTCGGTGCCTTCCTGCGCCTTAAGGAGGTCGACGAAAAGGGCGCTATGCTTGGTTTCTCGCTCTCCGGCATTGTCGGTGGCGTGACGGAGCCCGCGCTGTATGGCTGCGGCTTTAAGTATACTCGCTGCCTGGGTGCCATGGTCGCGGGCGGCGCTATCGGCGGCCTGATCGCGGCTCTCACTAATGTGACCACGTATGTTTTGGGCGCAACTAATATCCTTGGTATTACAGGTTATGTTGCAGGCGGAACTGCTAATCTCGTATGGGGCTGCGTTGCATCGGGCACTGCATTTGTTGCCGCCGCTGCCATCGCCTACTTCTTTGGCTTTACCAAGGAGCAGCTCGACGAAGACGCTGCTGCCGCCAAAGCCTAAAGCATCCGTTCGGTAGGACAATTATCTGGGGCACTTGGCTGCGCTTCAAGTGTCCCTTTCCGTAGATGGGGGTCAATATGAAGCAATTGCTCATTCGTGCCGATGATATCGGTTATTCGTATGCCGTTAACCTGGGGATTGCCCGCAGTATCAATGAGGGCCTGGTGCGCTCGGCGGGACTTATGCCCAATATGCCCGAGGCCGAGCGTGGCTGGTCGCTCGTGGCGGATGCCGGCATTGCGGTGGGTCAGCATACCAACGTGTGCCTGGGCAAGCCGTGTGCCGACCCGGCGCTCATTCCGAGCATGCTCAACGAGAATGATGAGTTCCATAGCAGCCGTACCTTCCGCGATCATTTTAAGCGCGGCGAGGAGTTGATAGACTTCGACGAGGCCTGCATCGAGATCCGCGCGCAGCATGACCGCTTTGTCGAGATCGTGGGCCGCGAGCCCGATTACTTTGAGGCCCATGCCGTCATGAGCAAAAACCTTAACCGAGCGATCTCGGCGGTTGCTCAGGAGCTGGGCCTTAAGGAGCAAAAGGCGAGCTTCGACCCCGCGGCTGTGGTGCATTGCGGAGATACTGATCTGCGCATGGTGATGCGCTCGATGGAGCCGGGCTACGAGCCCAAAGAGGCAATCATGCAGACGGTTCGCGGGATGGTGGACGGCGAGACGGTCGTCTTTGTGTGCCATCCGGGTTATCTCGATCGTTTTATCCTGGAGAACAGCTCGCTCACGACCGATCGTACCAAGGAAGTCGATGCACTGATCGACCCCGAGCTTCGCGCTTGGCTCGAGTCTCAATCCGATCTTCGCCTGATCGACTACCGCGACCTGTAAGGACCCAAGTCACCACAAAGGGGACAGTCGCCTTTGTGGTGGTTCTGGCGCCGTTGCCATTATGGCAGCGGCGCCTTTTTTGTCCGTGCGGCGCGGTAGAGTGTAGGCGGTTGAAATTTGCGTCCATCGAGGAGCTGCTATGAACGAGATCAAGTGCCCGCATTGTGGCGAAGTTTTTAAGGTCGATGCGTCCGGCTATGCGGATATCGTCAAGCAGGTGCGCGATGCCGAGTTCTCGCGCGACCTGGATGAGCGCGTGAAGGCGGTCCAGCGCGAGGGCGAGCAGGCACTGGAGCTTGAGCGCTCGCGCTCGACGGCTGCTTTGCAAAAGGCAGAGTCTCAGCGCGACGCTCAGCTTGTCGAGCAGAAGAACGCTGCAGCTCAGCAGCTGGCACAAGAGGTTGCCAAGCGCGACGCTGAGCTTGCCGAGCTGCGCGCCAAGCTCGAAGGCGCTGCCGCAGAGCGCGAGAGTGCAAGTCAGCGCGCGGCGGTTGAGGCTCGTTCCGATGCTCAAAAGGAGAATGCCGAGCTTCAGCGCGAGATCGACAATTTACGTGCGCAGTTGGAGCGCAAAGATGATGAAGCCAGGCTTGCCGAGGCGGCGGCACGCAATGCTGCTCAAAACGACCTGTCCGCGCGCGACGCTCAGATTGCCGAGCTGCAGGCCAGGATCGCCGCGGCGGACAAGGCCCAGGAGATGGCGCTTGCCGCTGCCGCGGCAGAGTCGCAGCGTGAGCTCGATGCCGCTCGCAGCGAGGCCGAGCGCGCGCTTACTGACTATCGCGCGAAGGTGCAAGAGAAGTTTTCCGCCGCAAAGGCTCAGTCCGAGCAAGAGGCCGAGGGCCTGCGTGCCCAGCTGCGCGAGCAGGAACTGATGGCAAAAATGAACCTGTCAGAGGCGGTCGCCGCGGCGGAGCGAGAGCGCGATGAGGCACGTGCCAAACTGACGAGCGAGCTGGCGGTGCGCGATTCTCGCGAGGAGCAAGCCAAGGCGGCACACGAGCTCGAGCTTGCGCAGGCCAAGCGCGCGAGCGATGACCTGATTCGCTACAAGGATGAAGAGATTGAGCGCCTTAAGGACATGAAGGTTCGCCTGTCCACCAAGATGGTGGGCGAGTCGCTCGAGCAGCACTGCGAGACCGAGTTTAACCGTCTGCGCATGACGGCGTTTCCCAATGCGTACTTCGAGAAAGATAACGATGCATCCGAGGGCACCAAGGGAGACTTCATTTTCCGTGAGCGCGACGCGAGCGGCAACGAGGTCATTTCGATTATGTTCGAGATGAAAAACGAGAACGACGAGACCGCGACCAAGCATAAAAACGAGGACTTCTTTAAGAAACTCGATCACGATCGTCGCCAGAAAGGCTGTGAGTACGCGGTGCTCTGCACGCTGCTCGAGCCCGAGAGCGAGCTTTACAACGCGGGAATCGTGGACGTGAGCTATCGCTACGAGAAGATGTATGTGATCCGCCCGCAGTTCTTCATTCCCATCATTACGCTGCTACGCAATGCCGCCATGGGTTCGCTTCGCTATAAGCAGGAGCTGGCGGAGTACAAGCAGCAGAATATCGATGTCACGAACTTCGAAGCCAAGATGGAGAAGTTCAAGAACGATTTCGGCCGCAACTACGAGATCGCGAGCCGCAAGTTCCAAACGGCAATCGATGAGATCGACAAGACGATTAGCCATCTGCAGAAAACCAAGGAGGCGTTGCTGTCCTCCGAGAACAATCTGCGCCTTGCCAACAAGAAAGCCGACGATCTTACCATTCGCAAGCTCACGTGGGGCAACAAGACCATGAAAGCAGCGTTTGACGAGGCGCGCGGGGCCGCGACAGAGACGAACGATGAGCCAGCCGAGGCGGATTCGTATGAGGTCGAGGATGCCGAGTAGGGGATAGCGTATCGCGCAAAAAGCGGGGCCGCTGGCGATGTTGCCAGCGACCCCGCTTTGTTTCGTCCCATTGCGCCCGGCTAGTCCTCGAGCAGGTCCTCGATAAAGCCGACACGGTAGTTCTTGAAGATGGCCTCGCCGCCGTCTTGCGTGGCGTCCAGATCGACATCGCCCATGATGCCAAAATCGTGGTCGCCATCCTCGTCGGCAAAGATCTGGTGCACGTGCCATACGTGCGCGGTCTTCTCGTCGGACTCGTCAATGGAAAACATCGCGGCGCTGCGGGCATCTCCGTCGGTGAGGATTTCCTCGTGCTGCTCGTGGTAAGCGTCGAGTGCTTTTTGCCAGCGGATCTCGCTCATGCCCCAGTCCTCGTCGAGTTCGCCCAGGTCGCGAACGTGCTCGCGGGAGGCAAGGGTCACGCGGCGGAAGAGCGCGTTGCGCACCAACAGCGTGCAGCCGCGACGGTCCGCCACGACCTCGTCGATGCCCTGCGGCGGCGCGGCGTCGAGGGCTGCCGGGTTGCCGGCGTTTTCCCACTCATCCACCAGGCTCGAGTCCACCGAGCGCACCACAAAGCCCAGCCACGAGATAATGTCGCGCAGGCGCTCGTCGCGCTTCTCGATGGGCACGGTGCGGTCGAGCGAACGGTAGGCCTCTGCCAGGTAGCGCAGCAGAATGCCCTCGGAACGGGCGATGCCGAGCTTTTGAATGTAACCCTTAAAATCGCTCGCGCTTTCCAGCATGTCGCGCAGGACGCTCTTGGGCGAGAGCTGATAGTCGTTGGCCCAGGGTACTTCCTGACAGTACTTGTCGAAGGCGGCATCGAGTAAATCCTCGAGCGGCTTTTCGTAGGTGACATCCTGGATGCGCTCCAGGCGTTCCTCATATTCGACGCCATCAGCCTTCATTTCGGCCATCGCGCGGTCGCGCGCGGCGCGCTCCTGTGCGCGCAATACCTGCTTGGGGTCCTCGAGCGTTGCCTCGACCATCGAGATCAGATCCATGGTATAGGTCTCACTCTCGGGGTCGAGCAGCTCCAGCGCGGCAAGCAAAAACGGCGAGAGCGGCTGGTCGAGCGCAAAGTCCTCGGGCAGATCGACCGTCAGTGCATAGTCGATGTCTGGTGCGGCGTCAGTCGGGGCGTCGGGCGCGGGCGGCACCTCGGTGCGAACGACGACGCCGGAATCGATGAGCGTGGCGAAGATTTCGTCGGCGCGAACCTCGAGCTTAGCCTTTTCCTCGGGAGTTTGCAGGCTCGTCTCGATGAGGTCGTGCACGCGGGCGCGGGCATCGCCGCCCTGCTCGACCACGCTAATCACCATGGAGTGCGTGATGCGCAGGCGCGGCTTGAGCGTCTCGGGCTGCGTCTCGATCAGGCGCTCAAAGGTCTGCTTGTTCCAGGTGACAAAGCCCTCGGGGGCCTTCTTCTTTTTAATCTTGCGGAGCTTCTTGGGGTCGTCGCCCGCCTTGGCCATGAGCTTAGCGTTCTCGATCTCGTGCTCCGGGGCCTCGGCGATGACCATGCCCTCGGTATCGAAGCCCGAACGGCCGGCGCGACCAGCGATCTGATGGAACTCACGGGCGCGCAGGCGACGCATCTTGTAGCCGTCGAACTTGGTGAGCGCGGTGAGCACCACGGTGTGGATGGGCACGTTGATGCCGACGCCGAGCGTATCGGTACCGCAGATGACGGGCAGCAGGCCCTGCTGCGCCAAGCGCTCGACCAGCAGGCGATAGCGCGGCAACATGCCAGCATGGTGCACGCCGACGCCGCATCCAAGCAGGCGTTTGAGAATCTTACCAAAGGCCGTCGAGAAGCTCGTTCCCTTTGCTGCTTCTTTGATGGCCTCGCGCTGCTCCTTGCTGGCGATGCCAAAATTGGCGAGCGACTGTGCCGTCGCAAGGGCGGCATCCTGGCTAAAGTGCACGATATAGAGCGGGGCCTCGCCGCCGCGCATGGCGAGCTCGACGGTGCCCTCGAGGGAGGTCGTCACGTAGTCGTAGCTCAGCGGCACGGGGCGTGGGGCATCGACGACCAAGTCGCAGGTAGCGCCGGTGTGTTCCTCGAGTGAGGCGGCGATGGCAGTGACATCGCCGAGCGTGGCGCTCATGAGCATGAATTGCGTGCGAGGCAGGGTGAGCAGTGGCACCTGCCAGGCCCAGCCGCGGTCGGGGTCGGCAAAATAGTGGAACTCGTCCATGGCGACGCAGCCCACGTCGGCGCCCTCGCCCTCGCGCAGTGCATCGTTGGCAAGGATTTCTGCCGTGCAGCAGATGACGGGCGCCTTGGTGTTGATATGCGTGTCGCCGGTGATCATGCCGACGTTATCGCGGCCGAGCACCTGCACAAGGTCGAAAAACTTTTCGCTGACCAGAGCCTTGATGGGGGCCGTGTAATAACAGCGCTTGCCCTGCGCCATGCCCATAAAGAGCATGCCCAGCGCGACGAGCGATTTACCCGATCCGGTCGGTGTTCCCAAAATGACGTGGTCGCCGGCAGCCAGGTCCATGAGGGCCTCTTCTTGGTGGTCCCACAGCTCAATGCCACGGTCGCTCGTCCATTCAAAGAAGCGTTCGAAGGCCTGATCGGGCGTGAGCCATGGTTCGGGCTCGCTGCCGTCCTCGGGCTCCCACCAGGTGGGGGAGAGCGCGCCGAGTGAGCCGAACTCGGCTTCGGTTCCCGTGCCGCCCGAGAACGAGCTGGCGGCCCCGGCGCCGGAGACGGTGCTGGCAGCGGTATCTGTCGTGGTCTGTGCCATGTGGTTGCTTTCTCTCGCGATTGTCCGCCAACTATTATGGCGTAGCGGCGGCGCGGGGTGCCAGTGCGCGAGAAAATGCAGGAAATGGGCGTTCTGCCCAGCCGTTTGGTGCGGTTGCCAGCTAAGTGAGTAGGCTTTTTGCAATATCGCGAGCACATGGCTTTTGCGCAAGGGCTCTACCTGCGGTTTTATGTTTCGCTATGCGGGCTGTGCTTGGCTATTGCAAAAAAGTCTACTCACTTAGGTTTGAGGGCCGTTCGCTAGCGCCTATTTGCGTATGTTTGCCGACGCCGCGACCATCAGAAGCCCCTAGGACTCTTGCGGCAGGCGCTTCTTACCCTTGCGGGCACGGTTTCTGAAGTTCTCGACGGCCTCTTCCATGCCGAGAGGCACGTAGGTGAGCTCATCGAGGTTTTCGGGCAGGTAGCAGGCAAGGCTTTGCTCCTGCGCGCGGCCCGCCGCGAGCTGTTCATCGCTGGGCTGCGCGCAGGGTGTGGCGCAAATACCATATACAGCGGCACCCATCTCGCGCGTGCGGCATTCATATTCGGTCTCGGGATGCTCGGGATGGTCGCGGCGCACGTCATCGCTTACCCAAAGTGTGTCGTAGCCCGCCGCGGCAAACTGCCCCAGGGCGTAGTCGCGCAACGGCTTGCTGTCGGTGCGCAGCGTGACGGTAGCGCCGGCTGCAAAGAGCGGGCGGTACAGCATTAGGTGGTCGACATGGACGAGTCGTTTTTTGGCGTACTTGGCCTTGGGCTGTGGCGTGGGAAAGTTAATGGTGATGGCATCGAGCTCGCCTGCGGCAAACAGCTGCGGCAGCGATTTGGCGCCTCGGGGCAGGACGAGTGCGTTGGATAGCTCCTGCTCGCAGATTTTCTGCGCGGCATAGGCAATGCAGATGGGCTCCTGGTCCATGCCGATAAAGAGGGTGTTTGGCTCGTGGGCCGCGCGCTCTACAAGGTACGTTCCCTTGCCACAGCCAAGATCCAGGTGAAGGTGTTCGAAGGGCTTGCCGCCTGCGGGCGCACAGGCCTCGCGCCAATCTCCGGCATAGGCCTCGGGGTTCGTCTCAATCGCATCGGCGTAGCGCTCCAGGCGCTCCTCGAGCACAAAGTTCTTAGGCGTGCGAACGTGGACGGCTCCCATGAGGCTCCTTGGTCATAAGTGTGGAACGCATAGCTGCACGTTCCGTCAATGGGTTGAAAAAGGGTGGGCATAGTTTGCCCGAAAGATGCGGTGCGGCTCGGCGGCGAGTCGTCGGTGCCTACAGACGCTTGAGAATCACATAGCGATTGAGCTCTCCGCTGCGACCGTCGGCATGGAAGCGCTCAAGCTCGCGCACGGGGACCTCGCCGCTCTTGTAGAACGTACGGACGCCGCGCACCAGGTCGGTGATCTGCTGATCGTCAAAGTGATGGCAATAGCGGTAGGCGTGGCGGTCGTTTTGCCAGCCGATGAGGTGGTCGCCGGCTTCAAACTGCGCGGAATCGTAACCCTCAAACGGCGGGGTGAGCTCGGCGCGGGCTTCGGCTCGAACGGCCTTGCGCGCCATGCGCTCGTCGTTCATAAACTCCCAAAAGCTGATGGCGATGATGCCGCCCGGGCGCGTCTGCCGCACCAAGGCGTCGAGTACGCGTACGCGGTACTCGCACGACGGCACGTGGTGCATAAAGCCAAAGCAGACCGAGATGTCGGCGAGCGGGGCGTCGAAAAGCACGTCGGGCGTCTCGGCGGGGTTGAGCTTCATGAGGGCGTCGAGCACGTCGAGTTCCTGGAAGTGCAGGTTGGGAATGCGCAGCGCGTGGCCATGTGCATCGATGGCCAGGTCTTGACACGAGTCGACACCATAGAACTCAAACGGGCAACTGGCATCTGCCGAGGGGTTTGCGCCGTCGACGCCCTTGGCGGCAAGTGCGCCGCCGGCGGCAAAGTTCTCGAATCGCATGTTGCCACAGGCGAGGTCGAAGACACGGACGGGATGCTCGATCGTGGCGACGTCGAGCTGCCCGAGCGCGATATCCATGGTGCGCACCCAGCCGGGCCACGGGGTCTGGCGCGTATCGGAAAAGGAAGCGGAGTGCTCGCGATAGAACGTGTTGTTGAGCTGGATGAGCGATGAGGCGAAATCGCGGTTCACGGCGCGGAACTCCCTCCGTTAGCGGTGCGAAATAAACAGTACGACCATACTACCGTTAACGCCGCAACGGGGACAACCGAGCTGCGGTTCATTGCTTTGTTTGGACACATTTCCGCAGCTCATATGTGCCCGCAACCGCCAGTTGTCAAAAATCTCACTAGAATAGGTGGCATGCTTTTGGCGGTGGCGGATAGATTTTTAACTGTGCAAGGCGCCTTAAGAACAAAAACGGTCCGGCGGCACGGCTGGCATCACATAGGAGGAACCATGAATGTAGAAACTGCGCAGCGGCTCGCCGACCTTCGCCGCAGCAAGGGCTTTAGCCAAGAAGGGCTGGCGCGAAAGCTGGGGCTGTCGCGCCAGGCGGTTAGTAAATGGGAGCGTGCGGAGAGCTCGCCCGATACCGAGAACCTGATCTCGCTCGCCAAGCTCTATGGTGTGAGTCTGGACGAGCTGCTCAATCCGAGCGATGAGATTGAGGACGATATCGAGTTTGAGAACGAGGACCGCGCTCGTCAGCGCGAGGCCGAGGCGGCAGAGCGCGCCCGCACCCATGAGGCGGCGGCGCGCGCCACCGAGGCGGCAACGCAGGCAAGTGACGCGGCAGCCAAGGCGGCGCAGGCGGCAAGCTGGAGTGCGCAGGCTGCCAATGCGGCGACGGCTCAGGTGACGGGTACCGGTGCGGCTGGTCCGACTCCGGTGAAGGGTCCGTTCCAGTCATTCCCGTATTGGGCCGTGTGCTGGCTGCTGTTCTTTTTACTGATGTTCCTGTTTGGTGCCGGCCCCTTTGCTGCGCTGATCTTCTTCACGATTCCCATCTATCACTGGGTGGCGCGTGCACTCGATGGCGATTGGGCGCGCGGGGATATTCAGGTTGGTCCGGCACCGGTGGCGGTCAGGGCCCAGGGGAAGGATACTTCTGCGGAACCTGATGCTGACGTGGCTACCGCGGCCACCGCTGAGCCATGTGCCAAAGAAGGTGACGAATGATGAAGCTTTCGCATGAATCCAAGCTGCGCCTGGGCGTCGGCATCGGAGCGTTTGTACTGATTATCGGGCTTGTTTTTGGCGTTTCGCGGACTTTGATTCATTTTGATGGCCCGTGGGATCTCGACGATGTTATACCCGGCTTGTCCGGTATGGACGATGTGGTTGATGACGACGATTTTATGAACGATGGCGGTAACTATTCCGCTCGGCCTCAGCAGCTTTCGTGTACGACCTTTGATGCCGATGAGTTTCGCTACCTCGATTTCGATATCGATGCGGCTACGGTGGACGTCAAGGTTATTGATGGTAACAAGGCTCGCGTTATCGAGCGGGGACGCGTTGCCAATGGTATGGATGCCTCCAAGGCCGCGACGCAGAACATCGCATCCGTCGAGGACTCGACGCTCAAGGTTTCCCAGTTTGGAAGTGATGACGGTAAGGCAATCGATCGCTCAGTTACGGTCGAGCTGCCGCGCCGTGTTGCCGAACATCTGAAGGGAGTCAACGCGCACGTGGGCTCGGGTGATCTGCAGATTGCCGGTGTCACCTGTGATGGTTTCGACCTTTTCCTGGGTGCGGGAGATGTAGAGTTTGCGGGCAGCGTGACTGATGCGCTCAGTGCTGAGGTCGGTTCGGGCGATGTGACGTTCGAGCTCTACCAGGCCCCCGCGAAGTCGATGGACGTGAGTGTGGGCTCGGGCGATGTGGAGATGACGGTTCCGAACTCTACGGGCTTTAAGGCGAGCCTCACCTTGGGCAGCGGCGACTTCGAGAGCGATTTCCTTCCGCTTGGCTACGACGGCGAGACCATTTTGAATCTTGAATTCGATAACGGGGATAAGTCTGCTGTGTATAGTTTTGAAGTCGATTCGGGCGACATGTCGTTTGATTCGGAGTAGTGGGGCAGACGAAAGCCTAGGCGAAGATATAGACGCGCTGTTTGATGAAGGCGCCGAAGCCGAGATCGGCTTCGGCGCCTTTGCCCTTACAATGGGGGCATGGAACAGATTATCTTGAACATACTCGACGCTCTGCGTCGCGGCGAGACCGTGGACGACAAAGCGCTCGTCAAACTGATACATGCCGAGGCGCGCCGTGAGGGTGCCGACAAACGCGATTTGGCCAAGCGCCGTCTGCTGCCGTTCTACCAGCGGGTTAAACGTGAGGAGCCTGCTCGGTGGGCTGCGTGGAATGTCGATTCCGATCTGGAGCGTCAATTGCTGCAGGTGCTGCGTATGAAGCCGCGCCGAACGGCCTCGGGCGTGGCGACCATTACCGTCATCACCAAGCCCTGGCCATGCTCGGGCGATTGCCTGTTTTGCCCCAACGATCTGCGCATGCCCAAGAGCTATCTGCACGCCGAGCCGGCATGCGCCCGTGCGGAGCAAAATTGCTTTGACCCGTATCTGCAGGTGAGCGCCCGTTTGACGGCGCTTTCGCAGATGGGGCATGCGACCGATAAGATTGAGCTCATTGTGCTCGGCGGTACCTGGAGCGACTATCCGCAAGGGTATCAGACGTGGTTTATGTCGGAGCTCTTCCGTGCGCTCAATGATGATGCGGTGGCGGGCGTGGCGGCCAACCCCATGTTGGCGCGTCCGGGCATCAGCCGTGCCGAGGCGGGGCGCCTGCTCGATGACGCTCCCGCCGATGCGCTGCCGCCGGTGGTAACAGAGCGCCGCGAGCGCTATCGGGTTGCCGGCATTGCGACAGACGAGGCTGAGCTTGCTGCTGGCGTTGCCGACGAGCAGGAGCGTGTGGATGCTGCCGTGGGCGGCTACAACCGCGCGGTGCGTCGTCTGTACGGCCCTGGTACGCCGTGGGGCGAGGTTGCCAAGTGGCAGACGGCAACGATGGAGGAACTTGAGCGTCAGCAGCGCATCAACGAGATGGCGAAGCATCGCGTGGTGGGGCTCGTTATCGAGACGCGCCCCGATGCCGTAACGCCGCAGGCGCTTACGCTCATCCGCCGCCTGGGCTGCACCAAGATCCAGATGGGTATTCAGAGTCTCGACCAACATTTGCTCGATATCAACGAGCGTCGTATTTCGGTGGCGCAGATCGAGCGGGCGTTTTCGCTTGCGCGCCTGTTTGGCTTTAAGATCCACGCGCATTTTATGCTTAACTTGCTGGGCGCCACGCCCGAGGGGGACAAGCGCGACTACGAACGCTTTATGACCGAAGGGGCCTTTATGCCCGACGAGGTCAAGGTTTACCCGTGTGCGCTCATCGAGGGCTCGCGTCTGGTGGGCTGCTACGAGCGCGGCGAGTGGCGTCCCTATACCGAGGAAGAGCTGCTCGATGTGCTGGCCGATGACATCGTGGTGACGCCGGCGTTCTGCCGCATCAGTCGCATGATCCGCGACTTTAGTTCCGACGACATCATGGTGGGCAACAAGAAACCCAACCTGCGTCAGCTCGTCGAAAACCGCTTGGCCGCTCGGGGTGACGGTGCGACGGTGCGCGAGATTCGCTATCGCGAGATCAGCACGGCGGGTGCCGACTTGGATGAGCTATCTCTTGATGAGGAGGTGGCGTACGAGACGCCGGTGACGCACGAGTGCTTTTTGCAGTGGGTGACGCCGCAGGGCAAGATCGCGGGCTTTTTGCGGTTGTCGCTGCCCGACCATTCGTTTGTTGCCGCGCATGCGGACGAGTTGCTGACGATGCCGGACGAGGCGATGATTCGCGAGGTACACGTGTATGGCATGGCGGCGCGCGTGGGGTATCAAGGCCAGGCGGCCCAGCACCATGGGTTGGGGCGTCTGCTCGTAGAGCGTGCGTGCGAGATTGCCCGGGATGCGGGTTATACGCGCATCAACGTGATCAGCGCGATTGGTACGCGCGAGTACTATCGCCATTTGGGTTTTTACGATCATGGACTCTATCTGCAAAAGGAGCTCTAGATGAACAAGCCGAGTGTTTCTGCTGGCGTCGTTGCCGGCGTTGCCCTGGGAGCCGCGGCGCTTGGTGCGGCCGCCGTCGCTGTTCGTGCTGCCTGTCTGCAGGTTGCGCGAACCCGCAATGGGTTGGCGCGTGTGAAACACGTGCACGATGGGGACGGTGATGAGATTCGCGTGTTGGTGCAAGGCGGCGTCTACCAAAGCGCAAGCTACGTTGGTGAGCGTTGGGCGGAGCCCGTCTTTGCGTACTATCGTGCGTTTGACGACGTGTTTGAGTCCGAGGATGCGATGCACGATGCTTATGGTCACGGCATCAACCGCATGCTTGTGTTGGGTGGCGGCGGGTTTGCCTATCCTAAGTTCGCGCTGATGTCGCACGAGGGCTTGCGCATGGACGTCATCGAGTATGACGGAGAGATTACGCGCCTGGCGCGCCGCTGGTTCTACCTAGACGAGCTGGAGCGCGCGGCGGGCGATCGCCTGCGGGTGATAACCGCTGAGGCTCGCTCGTATCTGGGTGTGACGAGCGTGGGCCATCGTCGCTACGACGTGGTCGTGAGCGATTGCTTTGGCGGTGCCGAGCCCGTGCGCGAGCTGGCGACCGTTGAGGCGTTGCGTCTAGTGCGGGGCAGCCTCAACCCCGGCGGCATCTACGTTGCCAATATCGTGAGCGCAAACGAGGGGAGCGATGTGACGTTCCTGCGCGATTGCGTTGCCACGGCACTCGAGGTGTTCGCTCGCGCCTGGGTGGTGCCTTGTGGCGATACGGAGTTCGGCGGCGAGGAGAATTATCTGCTCATCGCCAGCGACGGCGACTACGCCTTTGCCGAAGCTGTGCCCTTCGACACCGACTTCCTCGGTACCGTCCTTCACGACAAGTAAGTCTTCCCGTCCCAAAAAAGACTGGTCTTAGGCGTGGTCGCGCCAGCTGAGGACGCGCTGCTTCATACCCTCGATGTCGAGCACGCCTTCGGCGAAGCCTTTGCGCACGAGCTCTTCGGGAACAAACTCGTCGTACCGATCAAAGTAAGGTACCTCGCCGGGATAGACGAGCTCGATGGGGTCGAAGTCCTTTTCGGCCTCGGCTGCGAGCACCTCAAAGAACGTCTCCTCGTCGGCCTTCATCTTGAACTGCATAAAGTATGGACGCGACGGATCGAGCCCGCGAAGGCCCAGCTCAGCGGCACATTTAATCTTGAGCATGCGCTCGAGCGCCAAAAAGGCGTAGCTGCCCAGCCAGGGGAAGAGCACCCAGGTATCGCCGCCCAGGTTGATGAGCGGTTTAGTTCCCGCACCCGAAAGCTTGGCTGTATGACGAGCCTGCGCTAAGCGGGCCCGTGCGTTACCCATGAGGTACGGATATGTCGCGTGCTCGTTGAGCGCCTTGCGCATGCGCTCGAGTACGTGTGTATTGATGTCGCCGGGGCAGTCGCCAAAGTAGGCCGGCACCCGGCCCTTGACCTGCGTGGCAAAGACAGTGTGGCGCTTCCAGTCCACTTCCTCGACAATCCAGCAGTGTCCGGCGATGGCGATGCGCTCACCGGGCGGTGGGGGATTGACGATCGTACCCAGCTCGGCCGATTCGCTCCGGACGGTAAACTCCTCGTTTTCCTGGAACACGGCGTAGAACTTAAAGTTGTTGATGACGCGCTCGCCCGCGAGACCCACGATGAGCCCGCCACCTTCGGTGACCTGGATATGGTCGATCTTAATGAGGTGACGTAGCAGCACACGGTAATCGTCTGCCGAGATACGGTGGAAATAGCTGAGCGTGAGCACACGCTGGGCAAGTTCGGCCGGCGTGAGCTCGCCGGTGCTGGCGAGGGTCGACATAGTCTGGTGATAGAGCAGGCTGTAGGGGAGTCGATCGAGCTCGGGCGGCTCGACCCACTTTTCCTCGCGATAGAGTTGTACGAGCGCGATACCCTGCAGGAGCTTCCAGGGAATGGTTTCGGGCATCATCGTGCGCGGCTCGGGCTCTTCCTCGCGCATGACAAACCACATCTCGGGCGGAAGATCGCGACGGCCCGTGCGCCCCATGCGCTGCAAAAAGGAGCTAACGGTAAACGGCGCGTCAATCTGGAAGGCGCGCTCCAGGCGGCCGATATCGATACCGAGCTCCAACGTAGAGGTGGTGACGGTTGTCTGCGTCTGCTCCTCGTCGCGCATGAGCTCCTCGGCCGTCTCGCGTAGCGATGCCGAAAGATTGCCGTGATGGATGAGAAAACGGTCGGGCTCGTGCCGGCTCTCGCAGTAGCTGCGCAGCATGGAGCACACGGCCTCTGCCTCCTCGCGCGAGTTGGCAAAGACCAGGCATTTGCGGCCGCGCGTATGCTCAAAGATATAGCCCATGCCGGGGTCGGCGTTGTCGGGCGCCGTGTCGGTGGGGTTGAGAAGCGCCTGCTCGGTCGCTCGTGGGATGTCGACTTCGCCCTCGGGGGCCGAGGAAGTGCGACGGTCTTTGGGAGCGGCCTTGCCCCGCGCCTGCTCACGACGTTGACGGTGTTCTTCCTGTGTAAGCTGTCCGCTGTGGCACATGTCTTGTCCGGATGCGGGCAGCGCCGCGGGCGCCGCCGTCTCAATACGCTCGCAAGCAAGCACCTCGGCTTCTTGTGGACCTGTGCCTACGAATCCTCGTTGCTGAGCCTGGGGGCCCGAGTTGTAGAAGTGCTCCATGGAGATGCGCCACACGCGGTGCGGTTCCTCAAAGCGGGGGATAACGCAGTCGCGCCCCGTTCCCTGCGAGAGAAAGGCGCCCGTGCGCTCGGGGTCGCCGATGGTGGCCGAAAGGCCAATGCGGCGGGGCTGCACGCCTGCCATGCGCGAGAGGCGCTCGATAAGACAGAGCGTCTGCCCGCCGCGGTCGCCGCGCATGAGCGAATGGACTTCGTCGATAACCACATAGCGCAGGTCGCAAAACATGCGCGGGATCGCCATGTGCTTATGGATCAGGAGCGCCTCGAGCGACTCGGGCGTAATCTGTAGGATGCCGCTCGGTTTTTTGATGAGTTTGGCCTTGTGTGATTGCGAGACATCGCCATGCCAGTGCCAGACGGGGATATCGGCTTCTTCGCACAGGTCGTTGAGGCGGACGAATTGGTCGTTGATGAGCGCCTTGAGGGGGCCAATGTAGAGGGCGCCCACGCTTGCGGGCGGGTTCTCCCAAAACTCGGTCAGGATGGGAAAGAAGGCTGCCTCGGTTTTGCCGGAAGCCGTGGATGCCGTCAGGAGCACATTATCTTGCGTGTTAAAGATGGCATCAGCTGCTGCAACCTGGATAGAGCGTAGGCTCTCCCAATCGTGGGAGTAGATGAAGTCTTGGATAAACGGGGCGTAGCGGTCAAAGGCGTTCACGGGGCCTCCTTTCAACAACGAATCTCTCAACGCGGCTGGCAACGGCTTGCTGCATTACTGCTTCAACGTTTGCCCAGATAAAACCTGCCAAAATAAACCTGTCCCTTTTTGGTAGGTTAGATGGTGAACTCGGCGAAGTTGCGGTTGCCGCCTGCGGTGCCGGTGTCGCCTGTTGCGGCTGCCGGCGCCAGCGCGTCGCCGCCGACGCTTTGCAGCAGCTCGGCCACATTTGCATCGGGGTTCTGACACAGGATATCGAGCAGCTCGATAAAGTCACGGATAACCTCACGCGGCGTCAAGTGCGTATCGGTTCCCACGCGGCCGAACTCAATCTTGAGAAAGTCCACCAAGTCGTTTTCGGCAAGCGTGGGCGTCCAGCCAAAGTAGCCGGCATGGATCTGCATGAGTTTTTCGATGAGCACCAGTAGCTCCTCGTAGGTGAGTGGCTGCAGGCGGATGATGGGCGCGAGCATGTCCTTAAGGTCTTCGCGCGCAAAGCGGCCCTGAGCGAGTCGGCTGCGCAGGGCCTCGTAGGAGAACACGCCGCGGCGGCGGTCTTCGATGGAGGTTGGCGTGCCGCCCATGATCATGCCCAGGTACTGCGCCTTGCCCTGGAGCGTGTCGTTGTACATAGTCAGGATCTTCTCGTAGTTGTATTGGCGCGTGATGGCGTTGGGAATCTTATACAGATTCACGAGCTCGTCGATGAGCACCAGCATGCCCTTGTAGCCACTGCAAACCAAAAAGCGCGCAATGAGCTTAACGTAGTCGTACCAGTCGTCATCGCTGATGATGGTCGAGGAGCCCAGCTCGGCGCGTGCCTCGCTCTTGGTGCGGTATTCGCCGCGAATCCATTTGGTCACGCGGCTCATGGTCTCTTCGTCGCCCCCGGATGCGGCCATGCGATAGCGGCGGAGCATGCGGGTGAAGTCGAAGCCGTGGACCATCTCCTCGAGCGGGGCCAGTTGGGCATTGACGACCGACTCGTCGACGTCGGCACACGAGGCGACCCAGCGATCCAGAATAAGGTTGAGCGCACCGCCCTCGGGGCGCGTCTTGGTCGATATATTGCGGATGAGCTCGCGGTAGGTGGCAAGGCCCTGTCCCTGACCGCCCTGCAGGCGGCGCTCGGGCGACAGGTCGGCATCAGCGACGACGAACCCCTCGCCCATGGCGTGCGTGCGGATAGTCTGGAGCAAAAAGCTCTTGCCGGCGCCGTAACGACCGACCAGAAAGCGGAAGCTCGCGCCACCGTCGGCGATGAGACTCAGATCGGTGAGCAGGGCGCGGATCTCGACCTCGCGCCCTACGGTGATGTAAGGAAGGCCGATGCGCGGGACCACGCCGCCCTTGAGCGAGTTGAGAATGACGGCAGCGACGCGCTTGGGCACGCGAGGTGCTGCGGATGCGGTATCACTCATGGTCTAGGTATCCTCTCACGTCTGCTTCGTAGTCCTCGATAATCTGCGGCCCTGCTGCGCTAAATTCAATTACGGTGTCGCCCACCAGGTCAAAGAGCGCCTCGTTGATGGTATCGACGAGCATGTCCTCGCTCTGCTCCGATTGCACTACCGCCGATTCCGCCTGTACTGCGTTGTGCTCGAGCAGAGCGCGGAGATAGGCGTTTGCGGCGGGCGCGAGTTCGTTTGTGGCGTCAGCGGGCGTAGCAGCTGCGAACGTGGGCGTCGGCGCGAGAAGCGGTGCCACGACACCAAACTGTTCGGTGGATATGGTCGGCTCGTCGGACTCGTCCTGCCCTGCAGCCGCCGCGACCGCCTCGACCATCGCGTCGGCTACGGGCTCGGCTTCCGGTTGCCCTGAGTCCGCTGCCTCGGCTTCTGCGGACGAGCCGTCCTCGCGTTCCTCGTCAATCAAAAGCGCCTTGCGTGTTTGTGCGGCGGCGCTCCGAATATGCCCCAGCTGACTCAGATCGATATCGATCTTGACGGGCTGGTGTGCGGCGTCCCACGAAAGCCATGCCACAATCTCGTCATCGATAATCTTGGCCAGATATTTGGGGACCTTTTCTTCCTTAAGGGGATGGGCAGGGTCCAGCGCCAGGCGCAGGCGTTGGTCGCAGGCGCGCATCATTTCACCGAGCTTGCTGCTCTTTTGCCTACTACCGTGGATACGCATGCATTCCCAAAAGCCGTTTTGGCAACGGTAGATATGGATGGGGTCCAGACGGTATTCGCAGTCCTCGTGGCGCTCGGGCGCAAAGAATACGGCCGAGGCAAACATGGTGTAGGGCATTGCCGTCTCCTCCCCAAATAAACTTGCCACGATGCCGGTCTTTCGGTGCGTGTCATAGTAGCGCGCCATGCGGACATACACGGCGCACGCCACGTGGCGCAGATCGCGGTGGTGGCTGCGGTCGAGCCGCGAGCTACTTAGGTTGTACGTGGAGAGGGCGTTGATGGCGGCCATGAGTCGCTCCTCGCGCACCTCATCGGGCGGAAGGGGGAGCGTGGGCTCGGAGGTTTTGCGACGCTTAGGGGTCTGGCCGGACGGTGCCGGTACAAGGTCTCGTGCCGCGCGCCGCAGTTCGATAAGGGCGTTATCGAACATGACGGTTTTAGAGTCGCGAAGCAGCTTGGGGTCGAGCCCGTGGAACACGGCGTAATCTTGCAGCCACACGCGCGCAAACCGGTCGATGCCGGGCTCGAAGGCGCGATAGACATCCCAAAAAGCCCTGATCTTGTTAAAACCATCGAGTGGATCATCTACGCCAATGCCGCAAATCAGCTCATAGAGATACAGAAAGGCAAAGGACGTAGACGTTTCCTCGACGGTTCCGCGGCGCACTTGGGCACGCCAGGTAAAGTAGCCGCGCAGCTGCCGGTCGCTCATGGCGTTGTAGGTGGGAAAGTACGACTTAAAGGTGCCGTTGTAGGGACAGTCGTCCTCAAAGTCGGCCATCAGCAGGCCCTGGCGGTAAAAAAGCTCGGCTTCCGAAAGCCAGCGGCCCGCACCGCCCTTGGGGTCATCCTGCCAGCGCGATATCTCGCGCATTTTACGGTACTGGTCGGGGAGGAAATTCTGCATCTGTCGGCCGGTTTTGAGAATCGGCTCGTCTGCGTAGATTTCGTTTGAGAAGCGGGTGGACTGATGGGTCCGGGCCTCGGCCATAATGCGCTCGATGAGCATCTTGATGTCCTGGTCGGCCACCGCTTCTCCTCTCCTAACGCAGCTACGGTGACCTCATATCATAGCACAGCATCAAACAGATGTTCGAGATACCGCTGCGTTGATAGATTTAGAACAGGAGGGCGTAGATGACGGCGATGACGACGGAGGGGAGCATATTGGCCGTGCGGAAGGTCTGAGGACGGATGAGGTTGACGCCGACGCAGAAGATGAGCATGGAGCCTACGAGCGAAAGGCTGTCGAGGGCTGCCGTGGTCATGATGGGGGAGAGCGCGCCGGCAAACAACGTGATCGTCCCCTGGAACACGGCGACGGGCAGGGCGGAGAAAATGCAGCCGCGGCCAAGCGACGCCGTCATGGTGCAGACGATGATGCAGTCCAATGCGCCTTTCAAGGCAAGCGTTGACCAGTCACCGAGCAGACCGTCCTGGATCGATCCCACGATAGCCATGGCACCGATGCAGACGGTCAGCGATGTCGAGACAAAAGCGTTGGTGAACTCGTTATCGCCCTCGCTGCCGGTTTTGCGCTTGAGCCATTCGCCAAGGTTCTCGATGGCGGCCTCCAAGTTGATGGCCTCGCCGATGAGCGAACCGAGCGCAAATGAGACGATGAGCATGGTGGTACCGGTGGTCGCTAGCGCCTTTCCATCGATGATGAGCATCTTTTGCATGGTGCCGCCCAGGCCGATAAACAGGACGCACAGCCCCGATGCTTTCATGAGCGTGTCTTGGATGCGCGGTGTAATGAAGCGGCCGCCCGCTAATCCCAAAAGACCGCCCGCAACTAAAAGCACAACGTTGATGATTGTTCCCAAGCCCGGCATGAGCCCTCCTGTATTGATGCCAACGTGGCAATCGTAGCAGAACGAAATGCGAGGCACATCGCGACTCATCTAATACGTTATATAAGTGGTGTTAGGAATGATGCGCAGCATTTAAGCCTCAGGTGGTTGTCGGGACATAGGGATAGTATTCAAAGCGCAGTGTCATAAGCCGCTGTGGGGATTCAATAGCCGCGGCAATGATATTGGCATCGCGGGCACGATCAAACCCTTCGAGTTCGATCTGATACGAGACGTCTTGCATAATGTCCAGACGTCGCCAGGCTAGGAGTGTGTCACCATCGAATTCCAAGGTCTTGCCTCCGTCTGGAGCAACGGCGTATAGACGCAGTTTAGCGGTGGTTGCAGGGTCGACAACCGTGACCTTTTTAATTTCGTTTCGAGTATTCTTGGCGCCCAACAAGGTGAGCAGTGTTGGGGCCACGACCTCGCCCGATGGCAAAAAGACGACTTCGATGGATTCGGGAAATGCGATGATGGCCGACTTGCGGACGGGCTGATTGGCGGCGGCAACTTCGATGTTTGCAGCATCGATGACCTCTGTGTGGTCGAGGGCGGCTAGCACGCAGCAGTTACCTTCATCGATCTCCTGAGGATCAGCAAGCCCCAGACTGTCCGCGAGCTCGGGATCGTTTGGACCGGTAGCGGGCTCATTCGGTGCTTCGAAAGAAGCTGGGACGCTGTTTGTCGGCGACGGCGTGTCGCCCGCACCTGCTTCTTTGTCCGTGCTCTCTTCTTGTATGGTTGCGTTGATGGGTTCGTCGTTTGAGGGGAGCGTCTTGGCGTCAAGCGCGGAGGGGACAATCCCGACGGCTCCGGATCCGTTCCACTCCATCTCGAGAAGCGCCGGGTCGGCAAGAATGCGTTGCCTGCCTAGCGTGTGGGTATCGATCGCAATAGGGCCTGCCTCCGTCCCGCGCGTAAGGCTGAGCGATCCGGCTGGCTTCTCGAAATGAATGTCTGTGTCTTCGGTGCTGGCGGCGTAGAACAGCAGGGATGCTTCTCCCGCCGCGATGGCATCGGTGCCCGCCTTGGTCAGCCGCAGCGATGCCGTGAATGAGAGGGTGGGCTGCACATCGTCTGCATTCGCGGCGGCGCAGCCCAGACATATACCGCCTCCTTTCTCGAAAAACGCACCGTCGAAGGCGACCTTCGCTCCGTTCGCCGAGTCATCGACCGAAGCGATATCGATGCGCAACCCCAAATCGCACGGATCGCCATCTGCATCGAGCACAATCGAGCGCCACGTGCAGACGGCGCACCCCGCCTGGGAGCCGTTTGCCTTGTTCGAACGATTGATATCCACGACTATCGAGCCGTCCGTATTACGACGAAGGCATCCCGAGGTTGAGATTGCGGCCTGTGCGAACGAAAAACGCTTGCACGCAATGGCGCTCGACGGATTTGGTGCGGAGCTTAGGGCTGCTGGTAAGGAGTCTGCCATGACGGGAGTCGCCCAAGCGGCGACAGGCGTTCCGGTTGCGAGCGCGCCGCAGAGTGCGACGACGGGCAAAAGGTTCTTCGATGCCATGGGGTCTCCTTAGCTAATTTAGTGCGGCCTGTCCGTGTTTCGTTTCTGGCTGCGTTTGATGTGCAGACCGAGGCCGGCGGTTCCCGCGCCTGCTGTCGTGGCGCCTGCTGCCAAGAGCCATCGTCTGTCGTCTGTCTGTGCCAACGGTTCCTTGCAGTTGCCGCGGTCGAGCTCCGAGAGGTCGACCGTCACCTGCGTGGCGGCCTGCGCCTGTTCTTGCTGGGCAAAGGCCATGGCTGGCCCAAACGCTAGGATACTGACGGCGGTGGCCAGGGCGACGGCCTTATGCCGTGTGCGCACCGGGCTCGACCGTCCAGGTGATCGTTGCAACTTGATCGCCTTCGCCGGTTACGCGGAAGATGTCGCGCGTGACGCGGGCGACGTTTCCGCTTGTCTTGAGCTTAATTTTGTCCGTGCCGCCGGCAATGCCCTGGTAGCCCATGTCGAAGGCTGCATTCTTGGAAAGATCGAGGCCCGTCTCCTGCATTGCGGCGCTGGCGTTCTGGAGTGCGCCGTTGGGGCCGACCTTAAAGTCGATGGAATTCTGCGCGGTTCCGGCCTTGGCGTCGGCGGCAATGGTCCAGGTGTTCATGGCGTCGATCTTCATGTTGGTGACATGGATGCCGTAGGCCGAATGATTGTCGATGGTGGTCGCGTCTTCTGAGGGGCCCTGAAGCGTGCCGTCGGCCTTGGCGACGAAGGGAATAACCGTCGGAACTTTGAACTCTACGTTGTCGATCTCGGTCCTGACCATTACTTTTGTGGTTCCAACGCGCCCGGCTGCCAGAGCTGGCGTCGGGGCGGCGCCCATTGCGAGCGAGAGCGCGAGCCCTGCGCCCACGACGAGCGCTCTGGCTCCGTTCATGTTCCTGGTGATGTCCATGGTCGTTCCTTTCTATTCGCCGCGGGCCGTCCCCGCGATGATTGGACGAATGCTGGTGAATTGCGTGCGGTGCCGCGTCGGTCGAAAAAGCTAGTTCTCGGCTTGCTCAACCCGTACCTTGACACGTGTCGGATTGCCGTGGCTGTCGAGGGTCTTGGCATCGAGTGCCTGGATCTCGATGTATGCCTCGCCTTCTTTGATGTCGCCGGCGGGGCACGTCTCGATTGTCTTGCCGGTCTCGACCACACCGGATTCGTACATGGTCTCGTCGTTTTGGATGACGCGGAATCGCTGGGGAAATTTATTGTCTTGGACGTTTTGCACGTTGACGCGCAGCTTGCCGTCCTCCTGTAGCTGAGCGACCGGCGCGACCGAAATCGTCATCATGTTGTCGCGGACGATGGCATCGAGCTCATCTTGGATTTCTTGTCGCGATTTACCCTCTGCCGTCGTGACTGAGGCGCCCGCTTCGGGCACGGGCTGCGACTGCCAGGCGTATAGTCCTACGGCGACAAGGGCGCAGACGATAGCCAGACAGACAACGACGAGTTTCTTGCGACGCCCCAGTCCTGCGAGGCGGGGCGGCTTCTTCGCACTCATGCGGCGTCCTTGGTGGTGTAGACACGTGCGAACGTGGACGGGTCCGCTCCAAAGAGCATGTGAAGCATCAGGCGGCGCGAGTAGATGAGCTCGTCAAAGTCGTGAGGGAGCTCGATGTCGTGGATACGCGCGATGTGGTGGGCGAGCGCCGAGAACGACTCGGGGTCGCAGATAACATCGGTGGTGACGTGGTAGACCGCCGTTTCGGGGAACGCCTCTTCGTCGAAAGGCAGGAGATAGGGATCGTCGTCGACCTCGATGGCGACGCCGTACTGGGGCCAGTAATATGCCATGGGAACCTCCCTGCTTCTGGGGCCAAAACTTCTATCGGTTTTGGCTGTCGACGCCGACCGTATCAGCCGCTACTTGACCAATTTCTGACCAAATGCTTGACGGATTGACATCTCCGCAGGTAAAAGATGGAAATAATTACTTCAACTTTTTTCGAGCGACAATCGAGCGGTCGGCGACGGCGGGGCGATATTTGTCAAAAGCATCGTCTGCCGAGGAAATCCAGCCGCTCGCCGAATTGCGCAAACGTAAAAATCGCCAATTATGGAGACGGTTTCGAACACGTCGACGAAACGATGCGGTAACATCTCCCTGCAAACACTGTAGTTAGATAAAGGGGGAGTTCGCGTGTCTGCAACCATCAAACCCTTCACCGACGAGTTCGAAGAGTATGGCCGCGACGAATCTCGCGCATCGGGCGAAGCATCGAGCATCTCGTTTCCGACAACGGAAGACGAGGTCCGTGCCATTTTGGAAACGCTCCATGCCGAGCGTGTCCCGGTAACGGTTCAGGGCGCCCGAACCGGCCTTGCCGCCGGTGCCGTGCCCCACGGTGGGCATATCCTCAATACTTCCCGTATGAATCGCTACTTGGGCCTTCGCCGCGATGAACAAGGCCAATTTCTGCTGCGCGTGGAGCCGGGCGTTGTGCTCTCGGAGCTGCGTAAGCAGCTGAGCAAGAAGGTACTGCCGACCGCTGGTTGGGACCAGGCATCGCTTGAGGCCTACGAGGAGTTCCAAGAGTCCCCCGAGCAGTTCTTTCCCACCGATCCCACCGAGGCATCTGCCTGTCTGGGCGGCATGGCGGCATGCAACGCCTCAGGCGCCCGCAGCTACGCTTACGGTCCCATGCGCCCGCATATCACGGGACTCCACGTCGCGCTGGCTGATGGCGATTTGCTTGAGCTTCAGCGCGGCGAGGCTTTTGCCCAGGACCGCCACCTGTCGCTCGTGACGGCAGCGGGCCGTACGCTCGAGCTCGATCTTCCCGGCTATACCATGCCCGAGACAAAAAATGCCTCAGGCTATTTCGTTGCGGACGATATGGACGCCATCGACCTCTTTATCGGCGCGTGCGGCACGCTCGGCGTCATTACCGAGCTCGAGATCGCCCTGCAGGCGGCACCTTCGGTCGTATGGGGTGTGAGTTGCTTTTTCGATAGCGAGGACAAGGCGGTGTCCTTTACCGATTCCGTGCGCCCTGTCCTGTCCCATGCGGCTGCCATCGAGTACTTCGATGCTGGCGCCCTGGATATTCTACGTCGCCAGCGCGAGCAGTCGACGGCGTTTGCCTCGCTGCCGGCGCTCGACGACGAGGCAAAGGTCTGTGTCTACGTGGAGCTCGACTGCGACGACGAGGCGCAGGCGACCGAGGAGCTGTACCACCTGGGATGGGTGCTGGAGCTTGCGGGCGGCCGCGACGATGCGACATGGGTCGCCCGCACCGAAGTCGATCGCGAGTGCCAGCGGTTCTTCCGCCACGCGGTGCCTGAGAGCGTCAACATGCTTATCGACGAGCGCCGCCGCACGGATCCCACTATCACCAAGTTGGGCTCGGACATGTCGGTGCCCAATGCATGCCTTGCCGATGTCATGGCCCTCTATCGCCGCACGCTGGCCGAAAGCGGGCTTGAGTCTGCTGCCTGGGGACACATCGGGAACAACCATCTGCATGTGAACATCCTGCCGCGCGATGCGCAAGACTACCGTCGTGGTGGAGAACTCTTTGCCCAGTGGGCTTCCGAGGTCACGGCCATGGGCGGTGCCGTTTCTGCCGAACACGGCGTCGGCAAGATCAAGGCGGGCTTCTTGGAGACGATGTACGGCCACGAGGCCATGGTCGAGTCGGCGCGTCTCAAACTCCAGCTCGATCCTGCCGGCCAGCTGGGTCGCGGCAACCTGTTTACGGAGAAGCTCTTGGATGAACTCGTTCAGAAAGGGGGCGCGTGAAGATGAGTGATTTCCATATGGTGGTGTGCGTCAAGGCGGTGCCCGGAAGCACCGAGGTCAAGATGGACCCCAAGACCAATACTATCGTGCGTGATGGCAAGCAGGCGGTCATTAATCCCTTCGATGCAAGTGCCCTCGAATGTGCGCTAGCGCTGAAGGACGACTTTATCGGCTTTGGCATGGACGTGCGTGTGACGGTGGTGTCGATGGGCATCCCCGCGACCGAATCGCTGCTGCGCGACTGCATCGCCCGCGGTGCCGACGACGCGCTGCTGCTGACCGACCGAGCCTTTGCGGGCGCCGATACCCTAGCCACCACCTATGCCCTCAAATGCGGCATCGAGGCACTCGATGAGGATTTTGACCTGCTCATCTGCGGCAAGATGGCAGTGGACGGCGATACGGCCCAGATCGGCCCCGAGCTGGCCGGCGCCTTTGGGGTCCCCTGCGTGACCGACGTGAGCTGTGTGCAGAGCGCGGGATTTACGACGTGTGGCTCGCTGGCGCTCGTTCACGGCTGCGATGCCGGCGAGGAGACGGTGTACCTGGAGATGCCGTGTGCGATGACGACTGCCAAGGAGATTGGCCAGCTGCGCATGCCGAGTATTGCCTGTATTCGCGCGGCCGAGGATGCAGACGTGCGCGTGGCCAGCGCTGCCGACGTAAACGCCGACCCCTCGCGTTGCGGCCTTGCCGGATCACCGACGCAGGTCGTGCGCTCGTTTGTGCCCGACCGTGACCAAACGTGCGAGGCCGTCGAGGGAACGGCGTCCGGGCAGGCGGTAAAACTTGCCAAGATTATTGAGGGGATGGCATAGATGAGCGGGCTGATTATCGATAGCGAAGCCTGTATCGGCTGCGGTCGCTGCGTTCGCGCCTGCGCCTCGGGCGGCATTGTGGTGGAGGGCGAGCGCCCCAATCGCTGTGCCCGCGTAACCGACGGCTGTATCCTGTGCGGCGGGTGCGTCGACGCCTGCCCCGTCAACGCCATCTCGATCGAGCGCGACGAGGCCGCCGGCGCGGTAGACCTTGACGCATATCGAGACATTTGGGTCTTCGTGCAAACTGACAAGCACGATGCCGTGGCATCCGTGGCCTTCGAGCTCATGGGCAAGGGACGCGAGCTTGCTGATGCCCGCGGCTGTCGCCTGGTGGCACTGGTCGGCATGAGCCCCGAGGGCTCGCTCGAGGACCTCGAACACCTGGTTTGTGCCGGCGCGGACGAAGTTCTGGTCTGTCGTGACGAGCGCCTGCGTCAGAACGACGCGGAGGTCTATGCTCGCCTGATCTACGATTTGGTGGCCGAGCGCAAGCCCGAGGCCATTCTGTACGGCGCGACCGCGTTTGGCCGCGAACTGGCACCCGGCGTTGCCGTGCGCCTGCAGACGGGCCTTACGGCTGATTGCACGGTGCTTTCGGTGGATACGGAGACGGGTCTGCTGCAGCAGACGCGCCCGGCGTTTGGCGGCAACCTGATGGCCACCATTATCTGCCCCAACCACCGTCCTCAGATGGCAACGGTGCGCCCCGGCATCTTTAAGGCGCCCGAGTTTGACTATAGCCGCTCCGGCACGATTACCCAGGTAGTGCTTGCGGATGACGTTAAGGCCCGCGTCGAGATCTCGATTCCCGCCGAGGAGTGGGGACAGCAGGCCTCAATTGCCGATGCCGAGCGTCTGGTCGTGGTGGGCCGCGGCATCGGCTCCAAGAAGAATCTGCCCCTGATGCGAAAGCTCGCCGATGCCCTGGGTGCCGAGCTTGGTTGCACGCGTCCCATTGTGGAGGCAGGCTGGTTGGAGTATCGCCACCAAATTGGCCAGACGGGTGTATCGGTCTCGTCCAAGCTCCTCGTGAGCATCGGTGTCTCGGGTGCTATCCAGCATCTCGCCGGCATCGGTGGGGCGGAGTGCATTGTTGCCATCAATGAGGACCCGGATGCCCCCATCTTCGGTGCCGCCCAGTACAAGGTCGTCGGCGATGCCGTTGAGATCGTTGAGGAACTGCTGGCTCAGCTCGAGTGCTAAGCGCTTGCCAGCCAGCGGCGCAGCTCGTCCTTAAGGCGGCTCCAGGTTGCCTGCGCGGCGGGGTCGGTAAAGGGTCGCGTAATGCCAAAGGGCGCGTCGAGCAGGCGATAGATATCGCCTTGCTCGCGCGCCAGTGCACGGCTTGCCGGATGGACGAGCTCAAACATAAAGCAGATGAGCCCCACCAGGTAGTCCGCCGGCTCGTTGCGCTCGTCACGCGCGACGCAGCGATGCTCGTCAAAGGCGGTAAGCGCCGGTGTCGAGAAGTGGCTGGCGAGAAACGTGTCCTCATCCACCTTGAGGATGGTGTCGACGGTGCTGTCGGCGATGGTGCGCATAATGTCAATCTTGTCGCCATCGCGCACGATCTCGCAGAAGCTCCGTGTACGGGTGTCGAGTTCCGTGGGCAGGCGAAAATCACTGTGGTGGGCGATGCTCGCGCGGATCAGTTCGTCCTCTGCCGGGTCATCGATAAAGTCGCGGATGCTCGTTACGGCGGGTGCATCGGCGGGATTCTCGCCAAAGAGGACCTCGATGCCCAGCGCTGCATGGCTCATGCTCTCGGCGTCCTTAAAGGTGTCCCAGCGCCGCAACTGCTCAAAGCGGCCCATATCGTGTAGCAGGCCGCAAAGCCATGCCAGGTCAATATCTTCTGACGACCAGCCCTGCTCGCGCGCTACGGCATCGCATGCCTCGGCCACGTGGTACGTATGCTCGATTTTGAGCGCGATGCGTGGGTTGGTGGCGTCGTAGGCATCGGTGTAGCTTTTGAAGGCCGCGCGCGCCCGGTCTCGATCGATAACTGTCATAATGACTTCCTAAAAAGTTGTGTCTTTCGATCCGGTGGCAATTGTAGGTGAACTTTATTGCCACCGGTTGATATTTCTGCTGCGTTGCAAGGCGCGCTGCAGACGACTTACCAGAATGGGAGTGGCATGGTCCTTAGGATCTTTAAAATCGTCTGGCCAGTGATGCTTACCTATGTTGCAATAGGCGCGCCGTGCGGAATGATCATGGGGCAGACGGGAATGGAGCCCTGGATGGTCTTTGCTCTGAGCAGCACGTTTGTGACGGGCAGCGGCCAGTTTATGATCTGCAACCTGTGGCTGGCGGGCGTGCCTGCAGCATCGATCGTCGCGAGCGTCGCCGCCATCTCCTCGCGCTTTGCGCTTTACTCGGCATCGATCGCACCCCATCTGGCGGGCGCCTCGAAGCGTCAGACGCTGGCTGTTGCCGCGACACTTACCGAGGAGGCATATGGCATCTCGCTTGCCAAGTTGGTTGAAGGGGAGGATTGGGGCCCGCGCGAGTCCTTTGTGCTCAACGTGATCCTTATCGCAACATGGGGCGTATCGTGTACGACGGGCGCCATCGTCGGCGCCGTTGTCGATGTTCCCACCGCTATTGCGAGTTTCGTCTGCACGTCGCTCTTTATCTGTCTACTCTTTTCGCAGCGGTTGTCGCGCGGCAACGTTGTCGCGGCGGTTTCGGGCGCGGTGTCCGTCGCCGTATGCAAGTTCTTGGGCCTCATGAATATTACCGTGCCGGCAAGCGTCGTGGTCGGCATTGCCATTGCGCTGGCGTGCGATGCTGTATTTGACGGAAGAGGTGCCCGCGATGCCCGTTAACGAGTTCTTGGTTCTGTGGCTGTCGTCGTGGGCTGCTATCGCGTTCTTTCGCATCGCGCCGGCGTTCGCCTTGCGCGGGCGGACCCTGTCGCCCCGTATTACCGAGGCCCTGGGCTATATCCCGCCCGCTGCCTTTGCCGCGCTGGTCGCCAACGACTTGGTGAGTCCCGGCGCGTTCGACGCGGGGCTCTGGCCTGCCTTGGTTCCCTGGATTGCGGCCGCCGGCGTCGTGGTCGTGGCGGTCAAGACAAAATCGATGCTGTGGTGCTGCGTCTCGGGCATCGTACTCTATATCGTCTTGAGCCTTATATAGGGGTGGCGTCGCGGGCGCCGAATCTCGTTCCATCCCAACTTGTCGAGTTTTTCACCGAGCTGGTCTATTTCTTCTGGTACCATGGTCAAACTTTACTGTAGCAAAGCGTGACGTGGGCTTTTGTATCCCGTCAGCGGAAATGGGGGTTTCATGGCACAGGAAGCAACCACCAACGAGCAAAAGAAATTCAAGGTCCCGCGCATCCCGGGCGACATCATGATTTATCCGATGATCGTCGGTCTTTTGCTCAACACCTTCTGCCCGCAGGTTTTTGAGATCGGCGGATTCTTTACGGCTGCCTGCCGCGGTGGCTCCAATACCATTGTCGCCGCGATCCTGCTGTTTGTGGGCGCCGGCATCAGCTTTAAGTCCACGCCGGGTGCCATCAAGACCGGTATCGTCGTGCTGATCCCCAAGCTGGTCGTCGCAGCGGCTCTCGGCCTGGGCGTGGCATATTTCTTTAACGACAACTTCCTGGGTCTGAGCTCCGTGTCTATCATCGGCGGCATCACGTTTTGCAACATGGCGCTCTATACGGGCATCATGGGCGAGTTCGGCGATGAGTCCGAGCAGGGCGCCGTCGGTATCCTGTTCTTTACGGCCGGCCCCGCCGTCACGATGATCATCCTCGGTGTCTCGGGTCTCGCCAATATCCCCGTCGGCACCATCATCGGATCCATCCTGCCGCTTGTTATCGGCATGGTCCTGGGCAACTTGTTCCCGTTTATCAAGAACCTGCTGGTCCCCGGCGCCAATCCCGCGATCGCTGTCATCGGATTTCAGCTCGGTGCGTCCATGAGCCTGTCGAGCTTTATCACCGGCGGTATCTCGGGCATCCTGCTGGGCCTCATCACCCTCTTTATCGTTGGCCCCATCACCTTTGCCTTCGAGCGCTTATGCGGCGGCAACGGCAAGGCCGCCGTTGCCTGCTCCACCATCGCCGGCACGGCTATGACCACGCCGGTTGCTCTTGCCGAGGTCGCGCCACGCTATGCCGAGCTTGCGCCCACCGCGTATGCGCAGATCGCCACCGCCGTCATCATCACGGCAATCATGGCCCCGATTCTGACCGGCTGGGTCGATAAGAAGTTCTGCCACGGCGAAGAGGATCTGTCGGTCGAAGGCGTCGAGGCTATTGAGGAGGCCGTCGCGACCGACATCGACGGCGAGTAATCGTCGACGCGAGTCAATCAAGCCGGCGTGTGCAATTCGCGCCGTATGGGCGCCCGAACGAGAGCTGTCTTGCAGTGACGTTCGGGCGCTCTGCTATTATTCCCTATACCCCTGCGGAGTAGGGGTGTTTATTGCCCAGGCACGAATCGGGCGATTCTGGCCACTTGGATATTGAAGGGAGGGCGTCTAGTGATTAAGGCACTCAAGATCGAGATATTCCTGCTGTGCATGATTATTCTTATCGGGCTTGCCGTACGAAGCCGTCGCTCCCTGTTCTCGAGCACCCAGCAGCTTTTGTTTAGCATGCTGGGCTACACGTCTGCTGCCTACATTTTCTTCGATATGATCTGGACGCTCTCGGACGGCGTAAGCACTCCTGTAGGCATCACGGCCAACTGGATTTCCAACGCGGTCTCGTTTTCGCTGTTCGCCATCGCGTGCCTCATTTGGTTTTTCTATTCCGAGACGATGCAGGGCTCACGGCTCCTGACCACGCCCTACAGGGTGGTACTTTTAACGTTGCCAACAGCATTGGTGGTCGTGCTGGCATTTACCAGCTACTGGACGCACGCTATGTTCTATATCGATGCACAGGGCGTATATCGTCGCGGCTTTGCTTATATGATCCAGCCCATCGTGAGCTACTGCTACGTCATATATACGTCCTTGCATGCCTTTATTCAGGCTCGAAAAGTCGAAAGCCTGCAAAAGAAGGCCATTTATCGCACCCTCGCCTTTTTTGCGGTTCCCGCTCTGGTGGGCGGTACCTTCCAGGTTTTGTTTTCGGTACCGGGCCTTTGCGTCGGTATAACGCTGAGCATCCTGCTGCTCTATATCGTCTATCAGGAGCAACTGATCTCTACTGACCCGTTGACTGGACTCAACAACCGCAACCGTTTTGAGACCTATATGCTGTCGCTTTTTTCAAATGTGGATCAGGCCGAAGATGTATATCTGCTTATGATGGACGCTGATGGCTTTAAGCAGATTAACGATCGCTATGGACATGTGGAGGGCGACCATGCTCTTCAGGTCATATCCGCTGCGCTCAAAGAAGTCTGCTCGGCGTCTGGTGGCTTTATCGCACGCTATGGTGGCGATGAGTTCGTGGTGCTCCAAAAAGCAGCGGCGGAGCAGGACGTCATAGACCTGTGTTCGGCGATTGACGACGAGCTCGCTCGTGCCGAGGTGCCGTATGCATTGCGGATGTCCATCGGTTACGCGCGGGTCGGCGATAGTGTTGATACCTGGCAAGACTTACTTCGCGCCGCCGATGCGGAGCTCTACCGCGTCAAGGCCGAGAAAAAGAAAGCCGGCGTTCAGATACGCTAGGAAAAGGGGCGAACGCTGGCGTGCGTGGCGGCCCCGGCTCACCGATGTACTCCATTAAGCTAAAGTATGTGAATCCCCTCTGCTAAATAAGGGCAGTTCGTTAGGCTTTTTTGGGTTTGTTGACGATGATGATGCCGCCGCAGACCAACAGCAGGGCAACGATGACGGTAACGGGGCTCGTGCCAGCGCCCTCGCCGAGCAGCAGTGCGCTCAACAGCACGCCAAAGACCGGGTTCATAAACCCAAAGACCGAGACGCGGCTGACGGGGTTGACGGCAAGCAGGCGTGACCACAGCGAGTACGCGACGGCGGAGATAAGCGCCATGTAGATGATGAGCGCGATGGCGGGGACAATCGCTGTGGGGGAGAGCGCGCCACCCATCAAAAAGCCGATGGCGGTGAGGACCAGGCCGCCGACCAAGAACTGCCACCCGGCAAGCAAGACGCCGTCGTGCTCGCGCGAGAAGATACCGATCAGGCAGGTCGAAAGAGCACCCGCGACAGTGGAGGCTAGGATAAAGCCCTCGCCATCGAGCCTGAAGCCAAAGGTGCCATCTGCGCCCGAAAGGTTGACGAGCGCGACGCCGGCAAAGCCCAGCGCACAGCCAAGCACCTTGGCCGTACTGAGCTTCTCGGTGTGAAATGCCAGGGCGGCAAAGAGGATTGCGAGGAAGTTGGCGCTGGCCTCGATGATGGAGCTCGACATGGCGCTGGCGCGTGAGAGGCCCAGATAGAAAAAGAAGTACTGCCCGATAGTCTGGAAGAGCGACAAGACAAAGATGGGTTTGATGTCGCGCGCTTGCGGTATGAGGGGGCGGCGTTGGGCCGCGCTCATCCCAACGATAACCAGGGCGCCGGCAAGCGTAAAGCGTAAACCTGCAAAGAGCAGCTGCGAAGCGCTATCGTGCGCTGGGATACCAAAGAGTGCGTAGCCGATCTTGATGCAGGGAAAGGCCGATCCCCAGAGTGCACAGCAAACAAGACAGCCCAGGATGAGTCCGGGCAGGGTGGCGAGATACGGCTTGCGGCTTTCCATGATGTCCTTCCTACCTGCGCGAAGCAAAAAAGAACCCGCCACCGGATGTGTCGGTGGCGGGTGTTGTTACCCGAAGGGATTGTAACCGATGGGAAAGGTTTAAGCGAAGTAGGCCACGCCGCTCTCAAAGATCGGCATGAACTTATCGCCGGGGACATGCTCGGGCACGTTGCGGTACAGGTTGTCGCCGCGACGCTCGGCATGGCCCATCTTGCCCAGGACGCGGCCGTCGGGGCTCGTGATGCCCTCGATGCCGAGTGCGGAGCCGTTGGGGTTGACGGAGAGATCCATGCTGGGCTTGCCGTCCTCGCCCACGTACTGCGTGGCGACCTGGCCGCTGGCGATCAGCTGGGCGAGCACTTCGTCATTGGCGACAAAGCGGCCCTCGCCGTGGCTGATGGCGACGGTGTAGGGGTCGTCCAGGCTGCACTGCGACAGCCACGGGGACAAGTTGGACGAGATGCGGGTGCGCACCAGACGGCTCTGGTGGCGACCGATGGTGTTGAACGTCAACGTGGGCGCATCGGGCGTGGCGTCGACGATGTCGCCGTAGGGCACCAGGCCGAGCTTGACCAGGGCCTGGAAGCCGTTGCAGATACCCAGCATCAGGCCATCGCGGGCCTTGAGCAGGTCGCGGACTGCCTCGGTGACCTCGGGAGCGCGGAAGAACGCCGTGATGAACTTGGCGGAGCCGTCGGGCTCGTCGCCGCCCGAGAAGCCGCCGGGGATCATGACGATCTGGCTTGCGCGGATGCGGCGGGCAAGCTCGTGGGTGCTCTCGGCGACGGCTTCGGGCGTGAGGTTGTTGATCACGAAGGTGTCGGCCTCGGCGCCGGCGGCGCGGAAGGCGCGGGCGCTATCGTACTCGCAGTTGTTGCCGGGGAACACGGGGATAACCACGCGCGGGCGGGCGATCTTGGCGCCGCCGTACACGTGGATGTCCTTGGCGCGGAAGTCGATGGTCTCGACCTCGGGGGTCTCGTCGGCGCTGCGGTAGGCAAAGACGCCCTCGATGCCGCTCTCCCAGGCCTCCTGGAGCTCGGAGAGCTCGATGACTTCGGAGCCGGTGTCGATGACATAGCCCTCGACGGTGGTGCCCAAGGGCTCGACGACAACGCCGTCGGCGACCTCGGGCAGCTCGGCATCCTCGGCGAGCTCGACGATAAAGCTGCCGTAGAGCGGGGTGAAGAGGCTCTCCACGTCTACATCCTCGGCAAGCTCGATGCCGATCTGGTTACCGACGCACATCTTAAAGAGGCTCTCGGCGCCGCAGCCGTAGCCGGGCGTGGAGACGGCCAGGGCGTCGCCGGCGGCGGTGAGCGCTTCGACAGCGTCAAATGCGGCGAGAAGCTGCTGGGCATCGGGACGGTAGTCCTCGCCATAGGTGGCGGGGGCGATACGGACAACGCGGTGCGTGAGGCCCTTGAACTCGGGGGAGACGGCGCGGGCCGCCTTGCCTACGGCGACAGCGAAGCTGATCAGGGTCGGCGGAACGTTGAGCTCGCCGGCTTCGTCCTCAAACGAGCCGCTCATGGAATCCTTACCGCCGATGGCGCCGGCACCCAGGTCGACCTGGGCCATAAGGGCGCCCAGGACGGCTGCCATGGGCTTGCCCCAACGCTCGGCCTCGGTGCGCAGACGCTCGAAGTACTCCTGGAAGGAGAGGTAGGCGCGCTTGTGCTCAAAGCCGGCGGCAACGAGCTTGGCGATGGACTCGACCACGGACAGGTAGGCGCCCGCAAACTGGTCGGCCTCCATCAGATAGGGGTTGAAGCCCCATGCCATAGCGCTCGCCGTGGTGGTCTCGTCGTCCACGGGGAACTTGGCGACCATGGCCGAGCTGGGGGTGAGCTGCGTCTTGCCGCCAAAGGGCATGAGTACGGTCGCGGCGCCGATGGTGGAGTCGAAGCGCTCGGAAAGGCCCTTGTTGGAGGCGACGTTAAGATCGGTGACGAGCGAGGTCATGCGCTCGGCGAGCGTGGTGCCGGCCCAGCTGGGCTGCCACACGCTACGGGCGCACACGTGGGCGACCTGGTGCTTGGGCGCGCCGTTGGAGTTGAGGAACTCGCGGGACAGATCGACGATGGCGACACCGTTCCAGGCCATGCGCATGCGCGGCTCGGCGGTAACCTCGGCGATAACGGTCGCCTCGAGGTTCTCCTCGGCGGCGTAGCCCATGAACTCCTCGACGTCACCGTCGGCGACGGCGCAAGCCATGCGCTCCTGGGACTCAGAGATAGCGAGCTCGGTGCCGTCCAGGCCGTCGTACTTCTTGGTCACGGTATCAAGGTCGACATACAGGCCGTCGGCAAGCTCGCCCACGGCGACCGAGACGCCGCCGGCGCCAAAGTCGTTGCAACGCTTGATCAGGCGACAGGCGTCGCCGCGGCGGAAGAGGCGCTGCAGCTTACGCTCGACCGGGGCGTTGCCCTTCTGGACCTCGGCGCCCGAGGTCTCGATGGACTCGGTGTTCTGGGTCTTGGAGGAGCCGGTGGCACCGCCGATGCCGTCACGGCCGGTGCGGCCGCCCAGCAGGATGATCTTGTCGGTGGGGGCGGGGCACTCGCGGCGCACGTGGTTTGCCGGGGTAGCGCCCACGACGGCGCCGACCTCCATGCGCTTGGCTACGTAGCCGGGGTGATAGAGTTCGTTGACCTGGCCGGTGGCAAGGCCGATCTGGTTGCCGTAGCTGGAGTAGCCGGCGGCAGCGGTGGTTACGAGCTTGCGCTGCGGCAGCTTGCCCTCGAGCGTCTCGGACACGGGGACGGTGGGGTCGCCGGCGCCGGTGACACGCATGGCCTGGTACACGTAGCTGCGGCCCGAAAGCGGGTCGCGGATGGCGCCGCCCACGCAAGTGGCGGCACCGCCGAAGGGCTCGATCTCGGTCGGGTGGTTGTGGGTCTCGTTCTTAAACAGGAACAGCCAGTCCTGGTCTTCGCCGTCGACATCGACCTTCACCTTGACGGTGCAGGCGTTGATCTCCTCGGATTCGTCGACATCGGTCATGACGCCGGTCTTCTTGAGGTATTTGGCGCCGATGGTGCCCATGTCCATGAGGCAGACGGGCTTGGCGTCGCGACCGAGCTCGTGGCGCATCTCCATGTAGCGGTCGAAGGCCTGCTGCACCACGGCGTCGTCGATCGTCACGTCATCCAGGACGGTGCCGAAGGTGGTGTGGCGGCAGTGGTCGGACCAATAGGTGTCGATCACGCGGATCTCGGTGATGGTGGGGTCGCGATCCTCATCGCGGAAGTACTGCTGGCAGAAGGCGATGTCCGCCTCGTCCATGGCAAGGCCGCGCTCAGAAATAAAGGCGGCAAGGCCGGTCTCATCGAGCTCGCGGAAGCCGTCGAGCACCTCGACGGGCTGGGGCTCGGGGGTCTCCATGTACAGCGTCTCGGGCAGGTCGAGCGAGGCGATGCGCGCCTCGACGGGGTTCACCACGTAGTGCTTGATGGCCTCGATGGCGGCTTCGTCCAGAGCGCCCGAGAGCATATAGACCTTGGCGGAGCGCACGGCGGGGCGCTCGCCCTGGCTGATGAGCTGCACGCACTCGCTGGCGGAGTCGGCGCGCTGGTCAAACTGGCCAGGCAGGAATTCGACGGCAAAGACGGCGCCATCGCTTGCGGGGAGCTCGTCGTAGGTCACATCGACCTGGGGCTCGCTAAAGACGGTCGGCACGCAGGAGCGGAAAAGCTCCTCGTCGATGCCCTCGACGTCGTAGCGGTTGATGATCCTCAGGGCCTCGATGCCCTTGATGCCGAGAATCTCGGTCAGCTCGCCCTTGAGCTGCTGAGCCTCGACGTCGAACCCGGGTTTCTTCTCCACGTAGATACGAGAGACCATTGGTTCCTGCCTTCCTGATCGGTTGGGCGTACGGTACGGTATGCGGCAGCGGTCGGTTTGCGGGGTCTGCCCTGCGGTCGCCTTGAGCCACATGTTTGTAAACCTCACTATGATACGACAGCTCGCGGCGCGTTGAGGACGGCGAGGGTGCTACAGTGAAGCGCAAACAAGAGAAAGGCATCACATGGCATTCGTTTCACTCGCCATCATCGCGCTCGTGGCCTTTGCAAGCCCCTTCATCGCCTCGGCGATTCCCGGAAAACCCGTTCCCGAAACGGTCTTTTTGCTCGTGTTCGGCGCGGTGCTGGGACCCCATATGCTCGACATTATCCATGTAGATGCCGAGGTCTCGCTTGTGTCCGAGCTCGGTCTGGCCTTTTTGTTCCTGCTCGCCGGCTTTGAGATCGACCCCAAGAGCATCACGGGCGTCGAGGGGCGCTACGGCTTGGCGACGTGGGTCGTCACGTTTGGTATCGCCTGGCTTGCCGTGCGCTTTACTCCGTGGTTCTCGGTCAGCCATTTCGACGGTATCGCCGTGACGCTTGCCCTCACTTCGACGGCGCTCGGCACGCTCGTGCCCATCATGCGTGAGCGCTCGCTCACCGGCACGCGCGTGGGCGACTCGATTCTTGCGTATGGCACCTGGGGTGAGCTCGGCCCCGTGCTCGCCATGTCGGTGCTGCTGTCTGCCCGCACCGGCATCCAGACGCTTGTAATCCTTGGCTTGTTTGCGGTGGTCTGCGTGTTGCTGGCCGTGGTCCCAAGCCGCTCCAAGCGCGTCGGCAGCCGCTTCTTTGCGTTTGTCGAGGAACGCGCCGATACCACGTCGCAGACCTTCGTGCGCCTGACGGTGCTCATCTTGGTCACGCTCGTGGCGTTCTCGGCCGTCTTTGATCTCGACATCGTGTTGGGTTCTTTTGCCGCCGGCTTTGTCCTGCGCTATATCATCCCCGAGGGCAACCATACGCTCGAGACCAAGCTCGATGGCCTGGCCTACGGCTTTTTGATTCCGGTGTTCTTTACCGTATCGGGCGCAAAGATCGACCTGACGGCCGTGGCGTCGCGTCCGGGCTTGCTCGCGGGCTTTATCGTGGCGTTGCTGATCATTCGCGCCGTGCCCATTCTTATTTCTATGAGCATTTGTCCTGCGACGCGCGATGTGTCGGCGTATGGCCGCATTACCGTGGCGCTCTACTGCACCACGGCGCTGCCGATCATCGTTGCCGTGACGAGCGTTGCCGTCAACGCGGGCGCGCTGTCGCAAGATATTGCGTCGGTCATGGTTGCCGCCGGTGCCATCACGGTGTTCTTGATGCCGCTGCTCGCGCAGCTCTTCTACCGCGTGGTCGATGCCGCGCCGGTCGCCGCCGTGGCAGAGGTTGCC
This sequence comes from Collinsella sp., assembly GCA_019414245.1. Taxonomy (GTDB): domain Bacteria; phylum Actinomycetota; class Coriobacteriia; order Coriobacteriales; family Coriobacteriaceae; genus Collinsella. Next base: position 146,001 of record DXMK01000006.1, read on the forward strand.
GAGCATCCTTCCGACGCGCTCGATATTCTGCGTGCCCATCACGATTTGGCGAGCCTGCTCGCACGCGAGCACGAGCTGCTGACCTCGCATGGACATGGTCGCGTATTCGAGGGCTTGCCTACGCTCGATACGATTGCCGAGCGTCTTTCCGCCGAGGCGGCGAGCGGCCACATCGATGCCCGCATCGTGGACGCGGCGCACCTGCTTGCCGATAAGACCTATGGAGATGAGGTCGACCCGTCCGAACTGACTCCGCGCGAGCGCCGTCGCCTGGAGCGCGCCAAGCTCGCCGTGCGCGAATACCGCCGCCGCATGCTGGAGCTCTATGCAAGAGAAGAAGCCGAGGACGACGACGGCAAGTAGTCGATACTCTCTCGGGGAAGCCGCGTCCTGCTTTGAAGGCTCGGAACGGGATGTGGTTTCCGAAACGGGGGCCGTTGGGAAACTGTGTCCCGGAATGGGCGCTCAGAGTGGGATGCAGTTTCCGCGAGAGACCCGTTGCGGAAACGGTATCCCAGAATCGGCGTTCAAAACGGGGCGCTCTTTCCGAAACATGGCCCTGAGGGAAGCTGCGTCCCGGTCTGAGTCGGAATTCCGGGACACAGCTTCCCTTTCAAACAGAAGAAGGCGCGCTGCCTGCAGTTGATGCAGACGGCGCGCCTTCTTTGTTGGACTATGTTGAGGCTGGGAGCTGAGGCTTGTGGTCCCTTAAGAGCGGGCGGCTCCGTCGACGGGGAGCACGGCGCCCGTGACATAGGAGGACATGTCGCTCGCTAGGAAAACGAAGGCGTTGGCGACGTCCTCGGGCTCGCCCATGCGGCCGAGCGGAATGGTGGCGATGATGGGCTTGATGACCTCTTCGGGAAGGTTGGCGACCATATCGGTCTTGGTCACGCCGGGAGCGACAGCGTTGACGCGAATGCCCATGGGGGCGAGCTCGCGCGAGAGCGACTGGACCATACCGTTGACGGCGAACTTGGACGTGGGATAGCCAACGCCGGAGGGCTGACCGTACTTGGCGACCATCGAGCTCGTGGTGGTGATGGTGCCGCCGTGGCCTGCCTCGGCCATAATCTTGGCAGCGGCTTGGTGGCCGTTAAAGACGGCGACGACGTTGAGGTCCATGACCTTGGCGAACTCTTCGGCCGTGTACTCCAGAAGCGGCGAGCGCTGGGAGATGCCGGCGTTGTTAACGACCGTGTCCAGGCCACCCATGTCGGCGGCTGCCTCGGTAAAGGCCTCGGTTACGGCCTCGAGCGAGGTGAGGTCGCAGGTGCGGCCCCAGACCTTGGCCTCGGGATAGGCTGCGGCCAGCTTTTCAACGGCGGCGTCGGCAGTCTCCTGACGCGAGCCAAAGACCGTGACGGCGGCGCCCTCCTCGATAAAGCGACAGGCGATGGCATAGCCGATACCGCGCGTGCCTCCGGTGATGATTGCTTTCTTGCCCTCGAGCAACATGGTGCTTCCTCTCATCGCGGGCGGACATTCGCAGCACAGCGTAGCGGTAGCCGGAATCGGTCGCGTCTGCATATCGGTGAACGGTAGCCCGCGTTACCGATGAGCGGTTCGCGCAAATGTACTCTGCCGTTGTGCTTGGGGCAGGAGACAAAAGGGCTCCCGTCCCACATCGGACGGGAGCCCTCAAAGCGTGTATTGCTAGGCAAGCGTTGGATTAGTTGGCCATAACACCTTCGGTCCAGGCCTCGACGTCCTCGATACGCAGGACGTTGGCGACCTCGGCCACGCAGTCGACACTGGCAAGCTCGGCGGCGGCAGCCTGGACGTCCTTCTCGAGTGCGCGGTGCGTCAGGAAGATGACCGAGCAGGCATCGCTGACGCCCGACTTGCCGTCCTCGACCTGGTTGATGAGCGAGATCGAGATGTTGTGCTTGGCAAAGATGTCGACCGTCTCGGACAGGGCGCCCACGCGGTCGGCGACCTTCAGACGCACATAGTACTTGGTCTGGAGTTCGTCCATGGGCTTAAAGGCGAGGTTGTGACCATAGGGCTCAATCTCGGGAAGCGGAGCCACGCCGCGGCTGATCTGCTCGGAGAGCGACAGGATATCGCCCACGACGGCGCTTGCGGTGGGGAAGGAGCCTGCGCCGGCACCGTAGAACATGGTTTCGCCCACGGCGTCACCCACCACGTAGACGGCGTTCATGGCGCCGTTGACCTTGGCGAGCATGTGGTCGGCGGGGATCAGCGTGGGATGCACGCGGACGTCGACGCCGGCGTCGGTGTTGCGGGCGATGCCGAGCAGCTTAATGGTGTAGCCGAGTTCGCGTGCCTGGGCGATGTCCTCGGCGCCGATGGTACGGATGCCCTGCTGGTATACGTCGTCGGTGGTCACACGGGTGCCAAAGCCGATGGAGGCGAGGATCGCCGTTTTGCTGGCGGCGTCGAAGCCGTCGACGTCGGCGGACGGGTCGGCCTCGGCATAGCCCTTGGCCTGCGCGTCGGCGAGCACGTCGGCGTAATCGGCACCCTCGGCGTCCATGCGCGACAGGATGTAGTTGGTGGTACCGTTGAGAATACCGGCGATGGTCAGGATCTTGTTGCCCACCAGGTCGTGCTCAAGCGTGCTCACGATGGGGATGCCGCCGCCGCAGCTGGCCTCGCACTTAATCTGCACGCCGCACGCGCGTGCCTTCTCGGCAAGCGTCTCGACGTGACGGCCCAGTAGGGCTTTGTTGGCAGAGACGACGTGCTTGCCGTGCTCAAAGGCAGTGGTGAAGATCTCGGTTGCGGGATGCTCACCGCCGATCAGCTCGACGACGATGTCGACGGCGGGGTCGCTGACGACGTCGTGCCAGTCACTCGTAAAGGCCTCGCGCTCAATGCCTGCCGCCTCGGCCTGCTCCCAAGCAAGCGCGCAGGCGCGGGTCAGCTTAAGGTCGATGCCGTAGGCTGCCAGGTACTCATCGTGGTGGCTCTTGATCAGACGGGCCACGCCGCCGCCGACGGTTCCCAGACCGATCAGACCGACGTTCACGGTGCGCAGGGGTTCGCTCATAGATAGCTCCTTCGTGCATCTTATGGATGGATTAACCGCTTAAAGGTTGAGTGCATTCTAGCGTGAACCGAGGGCGCGTGCTCGCCAGGCAACAGGAGTCGCACAAAACGGCACCCCCGAAACGCTGCGGAAACATTGGAAACACGCTCGCTACAAACGAACTTCCGTAACAAACTGTCAACGTTTGCCCCATAAGGTTTGCCCTGTACCGTAAGACGGCATGGGCGGTCCGAGGGCTTCGACACTTCTCTTGCCGAGGGCCTGCTGCTCATGACCCCGTTCTCCGACGACGAGAAGAAGAACACCGACTTCGGTGATTCAGGACGGCAAGTACATCGCCGCCTAAATGCGCGTAAAACGCGACCGGTGAGGCTGTTTTATTCAGGGCAGGGACGCTTGTAACGGAATGGAAACATTACTTTTACATAATAAAGTGGCAATACTGCATAAAGTACTAGAAATACGCAGAACTATGGATAAATGAACAAATCCAAAGAAAAGTTGAAATAATCGCCACTTTTCCTAACTAAAGCGTCTACTATTTTGCGAACGCCGAACACGGCGAAGGATGGCCTGTCGGGCAACCGAAACCCGACGAGATTTGAGAGGAGAGCCGCATGTCGAGCCTCACCGGTAAGTCATTGAACCCTGTTATGAATCGCAGGAGCGTTATCGCGAGCGCAGCAGGTCTGGGGGCGATGTCCATTCTAGCTGGCTGCTCCTCCAACGGCGGCGACAGCGGTTCCGCTTCGAGCGACGCTTCGTTTAAGATCGGCACCATCGGCCCGCTGACCGGCGCCAACGCGTCCTACGGCAAGTCCGTTACCCAGGGTGTCGAGCTTGGCTGCAAGGATTTTTCGACCAAGGAGCTGCCGCTTGCCAGCAAGGCCGAGGATGACCAGGCCGATGGCGAGAAGGCCGTCAACGCCTTCAACACCCTGCTCGACTGGGGCATGCAGGCCCTCGTCGGCCCGACTACCACGGGTGCGTCGGTTGCCGTTGCCGCAGAGTGTGGTAACGACCCCAAGACGTTCATGATCACCCCGTCCGCGTCCTCCGAGGACGTTACCGACGGCAAGGATTGCGTCTTCCAGGTTTGCTTCACCGACCCCAACCAGGGTGTCAACGCTGCCAAGTTCCTGGCGCAGAAGTATGCGGACGAGAAGTTCGTGCTGTTCTATAACTCCGGCGACGCCTATTCTTCGGGCATCGCAGATTCCTTTAAGGCCCAGGCCGCTGAGTCCAAGCTCGAGATTGTTGACGAGGAGACCTTTAAGGACGACTCCGCCACGAGCTTTACCAACCAGCTGACCAAGGCCAAGCAGGCCGGCGCCACCATGATCTTTGCGCCGATCTACTACACGCCGGCGTCCGTCCTGCTCAAGAACGCCAAGGACATGGGCTACGACGTCAAGATGATGGGCTGCGATGGCATGGACGGCATCCTGGGCGTTGAGGGCTTCGATACCTCTCTTGCCGAGGGTCTGCTGCTCATGACTCCGTTCTCCGCCGACGACGAGAAGAACGCCGACTTCGTCAACGCTTACAAGGATAAGTACGGCGATACCCCCGACCAGTTTGCCGCCGACGCCTACGACGGCGTGCACGCGGTGGCCGAGGCCGTCAAGGAGGCCGGTCTTGGTGTCGACGCCGACCCGACCGAGGTCGCCGAGAAGCTGTCCAAGGCTATGCTCAAGATTACCGTTGATGGTCTGACCGGCAAGCTCACCTGGAACGATAAGGGCCAGGTCCAGAAGGAGCCCACGGCGTACGTCATCACCGACGGCAAGTACGTACAGGCCTAATTGGCCGCCTTACATAGAGCGGTTTTGATCCCAAGCAGGGGAGGTTTTGGCCTTCCCTGCTTGCTTGGTATCTAGGGACAGTGTAACGTCCCTGTTTCATACATCAACTGGAAACCTATTCGAAAGGGGGATGTGGAACATGACGGTCTTTATCCAATACCTGGTCAACGGCCTGTCCATGGGCAGCGTCTACGCCATCATCGCGTTGGGCTACACCATGGTCTACGGTATCGCCAAGATGCTCAACTTCGCTCACGGCGATGTCATCATGGTCGGTGCCTATGTCTCGTTCTGCGCCACGTCGTATCTCGGCCTCCCGGGCTGGGCATCTGTAGTTCTCTCTTGTGTGGTCTGCACGGTTCTCGGTGTTCTCATTGAGGGTCTGGCCTATAAGCCGCTGCGCCAAGCAGGCCCGCTGGCCGTTCTGATCACGGCCATCGGCGTGTCTTACTTCCTGCAGAACGCCGCGCAGCTTCTGTGGGGCGCCACGCCCAAGAACTTCACTTCGCTCGTCACCTTCCCGGTGCCGGAGTTCTTGGCCAAGTTTAACGTAAGCGCCGTCTCGCTCGTCACTATCGTCGCCTGCCTGGTTATCATGGCCGGCCTGATGTTCTTTACAGGTAAGACCAAGATGGGCAAGGCCATGCGCGCTGTGTCCGAGGACAAGGCCGCCGCTCAGCTCATGGGCATCAACGTCAACCGCACCATCTCGATGACGTTCGCCATCGGCTCCGCCCTTGCCGCCATCGCCGGCGTGCTCCTGTGCTCCTACTCGCCGGTGTTGCAGCCCACCACGGGCGCCATGCCTGGCATCAAGGCCTTCGACGCTGCCGTTTTCGGCGGCATCGGCTCCATCCCCGGTGCCTTTGTCGGCGGTATTCTCATCGGCATCATCGAGGCGATGGCGCAGGCTTACATTTCCACGAGCCTTGCCAACTCCATCGTCTTTGGTGTTTTGATCATCGTCCTGCTCGTCAAGCCTGCCGGCCTCTTGGGCAAGTACGTCCCCGAGAAGGTGTAGGTGAGCGTTATGAAGTTTCTTAAAGACAAGCAGACGCGTCACGACTTTGTCACGTACGCCATGTGCGTTGTGGCGTTCGCCATCGTGTTCTTTATGCAGTCCAACCACATGATCCCGCGCATGATCGCCGGTCAGCTGGTTCCCATCACGGCCTATATCGTCATGGCCATCTCCCTTAACCTCGTCGTCGGCATCGCGGGCGACTTGTCGCTGGGCCACGCGGGCTTTATGAGCGTCGGTGCCTATACGGGCATCGTCACTGCCGTCGCGCTGGAGAGCACCGTTCCGTCCGATCCGATGCGTCTGATCATCAGCATTGTGGTCGGCGCTATCGCCGCTGGCATCTTGGGCTTCTTGATCGGCATCCCGGTCCTGCGCCTGAGCGGCGACTATCTGGCCATCGTGACCCTGGCTTTTGGCGAGATCATCAAAGAGGTCGTCACCTGCCTCATTGTGGGCGTCGATTCCCGCGGCCTGCATGTGATCTTTAACATCACGGGTAACTCCACGATCGACGACCTGCACCTGCTCGAGGACGGCACCGCCATCATCAAGGGCGCGCAGGGCGCATCGGGCGTGTCGACCTATTCGACCTTCCTTGCCGGCGCAATCCTGGTTATGGTCGCGCTCGTGATTGTGCTCAACCTGGTTCGCAGCCGTACCGGTCGTGCCATTATTGCCGTGCGCGACAACAAGATCGCTGCCGAGTCTGTGGGCATCTCCGTCACCCAGTACCGCATGATCGCCTTCGTGGTTTCCGCTGCCCTCGCCGGCGCTGCCGGAGCCCTGTTCGGCGGTAACTTCTCGCAGCTTTCCGCCACTAAGTTCGACTTCAATACGTCCATCCTCATTCTGGTGTTCGTGGTCCTCGGCGGCCTGGGCAATATGCGCGGCTCCGTTATCGCCGCGGCGCTGCTCACGGTGCTCCCCGAGCTGCTCCGTCAGTTCTCGGACTACCGCATGCTCATCTACGCCATCGTGTTGATTCTGGTCATGGTCTTTACTAACAACCCACAGCTCAAGGCGTTCTTCGCACGCATTAAGGACCGCTTTGCTTCCAAGAAGGAGGTGGCAGCCGATGCCCAGTAAATTTGAGTTCAAGAAGGGCAAGATGGTCCCGTATCCTTCTGGCGCCATCGTTCCCGATCGTGACCTGGGCGAGCGCCCTGCACTCGAGTGCATCCACCTGGGCATTGAGTTCGGTGGCCTTAAGGCAGTCGACGACTTTAGCCTGACTATCGGCAAGACCGAGATCGCCGGTCTGATCGGTCCCAACGGCGCCGGCAAGACCACGGTCTTCAACCTGCTCACCAAGGTGTACCAGCCCACGCATGGCACCATCCTGCTCGACGGCGAGGACACCTCGGGCAAGTCGGTCTACCAGGTCAACCGCATGGGTATTGCCCGTACCTTCCAGAACATTCGCCTATTCAACACCATGACGGTGGAGGATAACGTCAAGGTCGGCCTGCATAACCAGGAGCGTTACTCCGGCTTTGAGGGCGTGCTGCGCCTGCCGACGTATTGGAAGCACGAGAAGGCTGCTCACGAGCGCGCCATGGAGCTGCTGTCCATCTTTGATATGGAGCATCTGGCAAACGAGCAGGCCGGATCGCTGCCTTACGGCGCACAGCGTCGTCTGGAGATCGTCCGCGCGCTTGCCACCAACCCCAAGCTGCTGCTGCTCGATGAGCCTGCCGCCGGCATGAACCCGTCCGAGACCGCGGAGCTTATGGAGAACATCGTCAAGATTCGTGACACCTTCGGCATCGCCATCATGCTTATCGAGCATGATATGTCGCTCGTTATGAACATCTGCGAGGGCATCTGCGTGCTCAACTTTGGCAAGGTCATTGCCAAGGGTACGGCCGAGGAGATCCAGAACAACGACGCCGTTATCGAGGCATATCTGGGCAAGCAGGATAAGGGGGAGAACTAAATGGCAGAGCCGATGCTTTCCGTCTACAACATCAACGTCTGGTACGGCGCCATCCACGCCATCAAGGACATCTCCTTTAACGTCAACGAGGGCGAGATCGTGGCCTTGATTGGTGCCAACGGCGCCGGCAAGTCCACGACGCTTAAGACCGTCTCGGGCCTGCTGCGTTCCAAGACCGGCTCCATCAAGTTTATGGGCGAGGACATTACCCATACGCCTGCCGACAAGCTGGTGGGCAAGGGCCTGGCTCAGGTTCCCGAGGGCCGTCGCGCCTTTTTGCAGATGACGGTCGAGGAGAACCTGGAAATGGGTGCCTATACGCAGCCCAAGTCCACGGTGGCTCCGGGCCTCGAGCGCGTCTACGAGCAGTTCCCGCGCCTAAAGGAGCGCCGTCGCCAGGTCGCCGGCACCCTTTCGGGCGGCGAGCAGCAGATGCTCGTTATGGGCCGCGCCCTTATGAGCAACCCTAAGCTGCTCATGCTCGATGAGCCCTCCATGGGTCTGGCGCCGATTCTGATTGAGCAGATCTTCCAGATCGTCGAGGACCTGCACAAGGCCGGCACCACGGTGCTTCTGGTCGAGCAGAACGCGCAGATGGCACTTTCCATCGCTACACGCGGCTATGTACTCGAGACCGGCAAGATCACCATGACCGGCACCGGTCAAGAGCTGCTGCACGACGACAACGTCCGCAAAGCCTACCTCGGAGGCTAACCCACCTAACAAAAGGGGCGCTGACTATCTCAGTCAGCGCCCCTTTTTAAGTTGCGGTGAAATAGGGACTGAATACGGGCTCCAGAGGCCAAAAGAGTCCCTATTCCACCGCAACTTCATGGGGATGTGTGACAATGCCCGTCGGAAAACATCTGCTGTCTTTGGGGGCCTATCTATGCTGTACGAGTTTTGTGCCGAGAACTTTGAGCGGGTGCCGGCGGCTATCGAGGCCGGTGCGGGGCGCATCGAGCTGTGCGATAACCTTGCCGTCGGTGGTACCACGCCCTCGGCCGGCGTTATCAGCGCTACGACCAACTATGCCCACGAACACGATGCACGGGTGATGTGCATGATCCGTCCGCGTGGCGGCGACTTTCACTACAACCAGGATGAGCTGCGCATGATGGAGATGGACCTGGGCCTTGCTGTGAGTGCCGGCGTTGACGGCCTGGTCTTTGGCTGCTGCAAGCCCTGTGCCGGCGGCTGGGCGCTCGACGAGCTCACCCTCGGCGCCTTCGTTATGGCTACGGGCTGCGCGACCGAGGAGTGCAAGCGCGAGCCCCTTGACATCACCTTCCACATGGCATTTGACCAGCTCTCGCCCGAGGCTCAGCTCGATGCGATTGATACACTTGCCGATTGCGGCGTTACGCGCATTCTGACGCACGGTGGTGCTGCCGGTACGTCGATCGAGGACAACTTCGAAAACCTGGCCCGCTTGATTGAGTACGCGGGCGATCGTTTGACCATCCTTCCAGGCGGCGGCATTACCACGGCAAATCGCGACGCGGTCGCGGCGGCGCTAGGCGTCTCCGAGCTCCATGGAACCAAGATCGTGCCGCTGGAGGCGTAGTCCGTGGCGCTGGTATTTGACGTTCAGCAGGCGAACGGCAAGCCCGACGATAACCGTCGCCCTGGCACCGCGTGCCCCTTTTGCGACACGGAGGGGCTCGCCAACATCATCCAGCGCGATGGTGACTGCATCTGGCTCGAGAATAAGTTCAAGACCTTGCGGGCCACCCGTCAGACCGTATTGATCGAGTCGGCCAATCACGACGCCGACCTGGTGACCTATGAACCGGATGAGCTGCATCATGTGATGCGGTTTGCCCTGGGCTGTTGGCAGCAGATGATCGATTCCCAACAGTACCGCAGTGTGCTCATGTACAAGAACAAAGGCCCGCTTTCGGGCGGCAGCCTCGTCCATCCACACATGCAGATTGTGGGCTTGGAACAGGAGGACGGCTATGCGGCGTTGACCTCAGCCAACTTTGAAGGCATCAATGTCTGGCAACAGGGGAGAATCTCGGTCAACATCTCAACCGAGCCAATCATGGGATTCTTCGAGGTCAACGTCTCGGCTCCGCAGGGAATCGCCGCCAGCGATGACACGAGAGACCAAGCCGAGACGGACCTCTTCGCCGATGCGATTCAGGTGGCCCTGCGCTATATCCTGAACGAGCACCATGGTGGTCGCGCAGAGTCGTACAACTTGTTTTTCTATCACTTGGGCGGTCGGACCATTGCCAAGGCGCTTCCACGTTGGGTGGTTTCGCCCTACTTTGTGGGCTATCGTTTGGCCCAGGTCAATGCCGAGACGACGCTCGATATCGATGCTGAGCGCCTGCGCGCACGCCTGGAGGCGCTTGCATAGCCAAGGGCTCGGCCTCGCGCCTGTGGCTGGCTATTTCGCCATTACGCTGCGGCCGGCTTCGACGCGCTTGCGCTGGGCGGCGCGCTCCTCGCCGGTCAGACGCTCAAAGAGATGCCCGATAAGCGAGGCGAGTACCTGCTGAAACAGCGTTCCGCACATGACGGGAAACACGACTTCGCCCGGAAAGTACTGCGTGGCGATGACGGCGCCCGAAGAGATGTTACGCATGCCGCAGGTAAAGCACATGGTGGTCGTCTCGCTATATGGCAGATGCAGCGTATGGGCGACCAGAAAACCGACGACAAAGCCACTGATGGCGAAGACCAAAATAAAGAGGGCGACTTCCAAGCGCACCGCGTTCATGTGCAGCACGTACTCGCTCATGGCGGTGGAGTTGGAGGCGATAACGCCCATCATCATGAATTTGCAGGCGGGCGAGAGCACGGGGGAGAGTTTTTCGTGCCCCCATCCGCGCGTGAGCTCGTTGATCACGATGCCGAGCACGGCGGGGATGGCGATCATAAAGGCCATGTCTTGCATCATGCTCGGCACATCGATCGAGACGGTGGCGCCCAGCAGGAGCTTGAGCGTGAGCGGAATCGTGACGGGCGAGATGACCGAGGACGTCAGGATGATGGTGAGCGCGAGCGGGCCGTTGCCGCCGAACATGCTGATCCACATAAAGGCGGTGACTGCCACGGGTACGCTGTACTCGAGCACGATGCCGCAGACAAGGTTTGGGTTGGAACCAAAGAACAGTGAGCCCATGGCATACGCCGCGATGGGGATGAGCACGGCCGAGACAAATAACGCCAAAATCAAATGTAGGGGACGGCGGAACACCTCGGCCACCTGGTGAAAGGTGTTGCTGAGCGCACCCTGAAACGTCATAAAGGCAAACAAGGCGGGAACGATGGGCTTGAGCACGCCGATCTGCTGGGGAAAGAGCACGCCGAGCGTCACGCAAATCGGAACGATGACCTGCATGTGCCCCGCGAGAAACTTGCCCAGTCCAACCCATTGCTTCATATGCTCTTGTGACTCCCTTTGCTCGTGAATCCGTTTTGAATGGATATGCTAGACGCTTGCATGCGTCCGTGCGTCAGAAACGCTCGATTATTTCGAGGGTATTACCGCCCTCGTTTATCGAAACCGCGGCGTGCTGCGGCGATTTGCGTCCGCGCCGCACGGTATAATAAATCCGTTCAACAGATCTGCCTGCCGAAGCGGGCATACACAGAGGACTCATCGCTATGAACCGTGAGAGGTATCGCGGCGACCTGCCCCTATCGGGGGTGGGCGCCTATGTCATCGCTTAAGACGACGCATCGCTGGGCGGTCGCTCAGCAAAACCCCGAGCTCGAAAAGGAGCTTTCGGCTGGTCTGGGCATTCCCGGGCTGGTGGCGCGCATTATGGTCGCGCACGGCATTGGCTCCATCAAAGAGGGCCAATTGTTTTTGACGCCTTCGCTCGATCGCGACTGGGCCGATCCACTCATTATCCCGGGCATGTCGGTCGTTGCCGACCGCGTCGAGCGTGCTATTCGCAACCACGAGCACATTGCAGTCTTTGGCGATTTTGACGTTGACGGCATTACGTCGACTTGTCTGTTGACCGAGGCGCTACGTTCGTTTGGCGCCAACGTCACGCCGTTTATCCCGCATCGCTTTGACGAGGGCTACGGTCTTTCGCGCGCGGCACTCGACCGCGTTAACGAGCTCGCTCGCCCCCAGCTGATCGTGACCGTCGATAACGGCATTGCCGCCAAGGAAGAGGTTTCCTATTTGGAGGACCTGGGGATCGATTTGGTGGTCACGGACCATCACGAGCCCTCCGACCAGGTGCCGCAGGGTGTGCCCCTGACCGACCCCAAGCTCGAGGACGAGGGCCCCTCGCGCGAGCTTGCCGGTGCTGGTGTGGCGCTCAAGCTGGTGCAAGTCCTGGGTGAGCGCCTGGGCAAGCCGTCGTATTGGCGTTCGCTAATCGAGGTCGCGGCGCTGGGCACCGTGTCCGACATGATGCCGCTCACGCCCGAGAACCGCGCGCTGGTTGCCGAGGGCATCCAGCAGATGCGCGTAACCGCTCGCCCCGGCTATATCGCGCTTGCCGCGCTTGCCAAGGCGGACCTTTCGAGCATTACGGCGGATGGCCTGTCATTCTCGCTCATTCCCCGCTTAAACGCTGCCGGCCGCATGGCCGATCCCAAGCTGGCGCTCGACCTGCTGCTTGCCCGCAATCCCATCGAAGCAAGCGCGCTGGCGGCTGAGCTCGAGGAAATCAACCGCCAGCGCCGTGAGATCGAGGCGGAGCTCACGCGCGATGCCATGGCAAAGGTCGAGGAGACCTATGACGGCGGGCGCGCGATCGTTGTGGGCGGCGAAGGCTGGCACGAGGGCGTCAAGGGCATCGTGGCAAGCCGTCTGACCAACCGCTATCACGTGCCGGCGCTGCTGTTCTCGATCGAGGACGGTATCGCGCGCGGCTCTGGTCGCTCGGTGGGCAAAGTTAACCTGTTTGACGCCGTCGAGCGCTGTTCCGACCTGCTGATTCGTCGCGGCGGACATGCCGGTGCGGTGGGTGTGACCATCGAGGCATCCAAGCTCGATGAATTCCGTCGTCGCCTTTCCGCCGTGCTATCGGAGATTCCCGCCGAGGACTTTGAAGACATCGACGAGGTTGCCGCCACGGTCGACCTTTCCGAGCTGAATATCGAGACTATAGAGCAGATTTCCCGTCTTGAGCCGTTTGGCCAGGGCAACAAGGTGCCGCTGCTGGCCGCCGAGGGCGTGACGATGTGCGATCGCGCCGTGGTGGGCAAAACCGGCGAGCACATGCGCTTTGTGGCGACCGATGGCGCCGCAAGCGTGCCGGCCATTATGTTCCGCGTGCCGCAAATCGATAAGCTCATCAACTGCGATAGTGCTGTCGACTTGGTGTTCGAGGCCGTTGCCGAGCATTGGCAGGGGCGTGTGAAGCCCAAGCTCATGATCAAGGATGTTCTGGTCCGCGATACCACGCTGTCCAGCGTCGACGATCCGGCATGCGAGCTTCGTCGTGGCGTGCAGCCGGCGGATTCCGGCCTGCGCCTGGAGTCGCGTAAGCGCGAGACACTCGCCCAGCTTTCTTATACCGAGCTGACGCGCTCGCTTATCCATAGCTTTATAGGCTCGAACCAGCCGCACCGCGCGCAGGTCGAGGCGCTCGATGCCCTGGCCGATCACCAAAGTGTTCTGGCCGTTATGGGAACGGGGCGCGGCAAGTCGCTCATCTTCCATGTGCATGCCGCGCGCGAGGCGGTTCTTCGCGGGCGTGCGAGCATCTTTGTCTATCCGCTGCGCGCGCTCGTTGCCGACCAGGCCTATCACCTCTCGTCGACGATGGCCGCGCTCGGCATTGGCGTCGGCGTGTTGACCGGCGAGACCGTGGAGGCGGCGCGCGATGACGTGTTTGCCGGCTTGGCTTCGGGCCGTACCGGCATCGTGCTCACGACGCCCGAGTTCCTGTCCATTCACCGCGACCGCTTTGCGCGTTCGGGGCGCATCGGTTTTGTCGTTATCGATGAGGCGCACCACGCTGGCCTTGCCAAGGGCGGCGACCGCAGCGCCTATCTCGACATGCCCGATATCCTCAAAGCCCTGGGCGACCCGGTCGTTATGGCCGCGACGGCCACCGCGACGGCTCCGGTCGTGGCCGAGCTTGCCCGCACGCTTCCGATCACTCACACGGTGGTCGACGAGACGGTGCGCGAGAACCTGCAGCTCGAGGACGACCGAGATCTTGCGAGCCGCGAGAACCGTTTGGTGTCGATCGTGGCGACGGGGGAGAAGACCGTCATTTACGTCAATTCGCGCGACCAGTCCGTGGCGCTCGCCAAGACACTACGCAAACGCGTCCCCGACTGTGCGACCCGTATCGCGTTCTATAACGCTGGCCTTACGCGCACCGACCGCCATCGCGTAGAGGAGGCGTTTCGAGACGGCAGCCTCAGCTGCATCGTCTCGACATCCGCCTTTGGCGAGGGCGTCAACCTTCCCGATATTCGCCATGTCGTGCTCTATCACATGCCGTTTGGCGGCATTGAGTTTAACCAGATGAGCGGCCGCGCCGGTCGCGATGGCCAACCCGCCGTGATCCATCTACTCTATTCGTCGCGTGACGCCCGTATTAACGAGCGCCTGCTCGACTGCTATGCGCCCGAGCGCGACGAGCTCGTCACGCTCTATCGCGCGCTGCAGACCATGTGGCGCTCCAACCGCGGCAAGACCGGGGACGATTCCTTTAGCGCGAGCGATATCGACATCGCGCAGATGTGCCTTGCCATCGATGCTCGCACGCCGGTCGACGAGCGCTCGGTGGAAAGCGGCTTGGGAATCTTCGAAGAGCTTGGTTTTTGTCGCATTTCGGGGTTTGACGACACCCGTCGCATCGCGATGGCCGAAAACCCCGGCCGCGTGCAATTGAGCAGGTCAATTCGCTATTTGGAGGGCTTGCGCTCGCGCATGGAGTTCTCGGCTTTCCGGAGTTGGGCGCTCGATTCGTGCGCTTCTGATATGCTAGCCAAAGTTAACCGCCCGATCGTACCGCGGGCCTAGGGGAAGGGGACCTCGATGGATGCCGCAGCCCGTACCGCCCATGATTCCACCCTCCAGCCTTTTTCGGAGATGGAGCACTATAAGCATGCCGATGAGCTGCCGCCCGAGATTATGGCGGACAGCTACAACAAGCTGGAGCGCCTGTGCCTCAAATATATGAATGAGGACGACTTTTCTAAGGTTGAGCAGGCCTACTGCTTTGCCGCCGAGAAGCACTGCAACCAAAAGCGCCGCTCGGGCGAGATGTACATTAACCATCCCGTCGAGGTTGCCATCATTTTGGCCGATCTCAAGATGGACTGCGATGTGGTGTGCGCCGCGCTGCTGCACGATACCGTCGAGGATACCGAGACCTCGCTCGCCGATGTTTCCGGCCTGTTCGGCGATACGGTGGCCGAGCTCGTCGATGGCGTGACCAAGCTCACCAATATCGAAGTCGACAGCATGGACGAGAAGCAGGCGCTCACGCTGCGCAAGATGTTCCTCGCCATGTCCAAGGACATCCGCGTCATTATCGTCAAGCTCGCCGACCGTCTGCATAACATGCGCACACTTGCCGCTCTGCGTGAGGACCGCCGCCTGTTTAAGGCGCGCGAGACCATGGACGTGTACGCGCCTCTGGCCGACCGCTTGGGCATGAGCTCAATCAAATGGGAGCTCGAGGACCTGTCCTTCTTCTACCTGGAGCCCGATGCCTACCAGCGCATCGCGCGCATGGTGGCGGAGTCGCGCGAGGTCCGTGAGCGCTATCTGGCTGAGACCATCAAGACACTCACCGACGAGCTCAACCGCATTGGCCTGGAAGGCTTCCAGATCAACGGCCGTTCCAAGCACTATTGGTCCATCTACCAAAAGATGAAGCGCAAGGGCAAGGAATTCTCCGAGATCTACGACCTGGTGGCACTGCGCGTCATCACGCATTCGGTGCGCGATTGCTACTCCACGCTCGGCGCGGTGCATACGCTGTGGCACCCCATGCCCGGTCGCTTTAAAGACTATATCGCCATGCCCAAGGTTAATAACTACCAGTCGCTCCACACGACGGTTATCGGCCCCACGGCCCGCCCGCTCGAGATTCAGATTCGAACCTATGAGATGCATGAGCAGGCCGAGTACGGCATTGCCGCCCACTGGCTCTATAAGAAGTCGGGCGGATCGTCTGCGTCTAAGACCAATGATGCCCAGCGTCTGGACGACCAGATTAACTGGCTCAAACATTCGCTCGATTGGGCAGCGTCTGATGAGATTACGGACGCCAAGGAATACCTGCACTCGCTGAAGGTTGATCTGTTCGATCAGGAGATCTTTGTCTTTACACCCAAGGGCGAGGTCATGGCGCTTCGTGCCGGCTCCACGCCGCTCGACTTTGCCTACGCCGTTCACACCGAGGTGGGCAACCACTGCGTCGGCGCTAAGATCAACGGTGCGGTGGCCCCGCTCACGCACGAAATCAAGACGGGCGACCGCGTTGAAATCCTGACCAACAAGAGTTCCAAGCCGTCGCGTGATTGGCTCAAGATCGTTAAGACTCCTTCGGCCAAGTCAAAGATTCGCCGTTATTTCGCCGCCGCGACCAAAGACGATGACGCTGCTGCCGGCCGCGATATACTGGCCAAGGACCTGCGCAAGCGCGGGTATGGCATCTCTACGCCGCGATCCACGCGTGCGCTCAACGCCGTGGCGGAGCAGTTTAACTACAAGCAGCTTGAGGACCTGTTTGCCGCCGTCGGCGCCGGCAAGGTTGCCCCGCGCGCTGTGGGTAACAAGGTCGAGCAAATCTTGGACCCCAAGCCCGAGGAACAGGTCACCAAGGCCGAGGCTATCGCCGAGGTCGTGAAACAGCCGGCCCGCGGCTCCAACCGCAAGCCGCAAAAGCGTGGCAAGAGCGCCAGCAACGGCATTATCGTCAAGGGCGAGAGCAACAGCGGACTGCTGGTCCGTCTGGCGCATTGCTGTAATCCGGTGACGGGCGACGATATCGTCGGCTTCATCACGCGCGGTCGTGGCGTTTCGGTGCATCGCGCCAACTGCCCCAACGTCAAGGGTCTTATGGAGCATCCCGAGCGCATGATCGAAGTGGAGTGGGACGGCGCTGCCGACACCCTCTTCCAGGTCGAGATCGTGGTCGAGTGCCTGGACCGCATGGGCCTGCTCAAGGATGTCACCATTGCCATTGGCGATGCGGGCGGCAATATCCTTTCTGCCGCCACGTCGACCAACCGCGAGGGTATTGCAACCCTACGCTTTATGGTCGAGATCTCGGACGCGAGTGGGCTGGATCCGCTGCTAGCCTCCATCAGCAGCGTTGACTCGGTCTACGACGCGCGCCGCCTGATGCCCGGCGAGGGTGGAGCCCAGCTTAAGCGCCGCGTTTAGTCGCGACGAACGTGCCACATTATCGATATTCGCTACACTCGAGGCATCGTTCGATGCCTCGAGTTCTATAGAGAGGAGAGGGATATGAGCGCTGTATCCTTGGATTTAACTCCCAAGGGATCGGTCGAGATCGAGACGCTTGTAAACGGTCCCATTCAGACCAATAGCTATGCTGTTATTTCGGACAATGAGTGTGTGATTATCGACCCCGCATGGGAAGGCGAGCGCCTGGTGGAGCATATTCGAGCTAAGCATCCCGGCGTACGCATGCTTGGCGCTGTATGCACTCATGGCCATGCCGATCATGTTGGTGGTATTGCCGGCGTGCGAACCACCGTTGGCGAGGGCTGTCAGTATGAGCTGTGTGCTAAGGATGTGGCGGTGCCGCATGCGAACATCGAGGAACAGCGAGCTATGTGGGGCATTGAGACGCCCGACCCTGGGGAGCCGACGCGCCTGCTCGCCGAGGGCGATACTCTCGAGGTGGGAGATATCTGCCTGCAGGTGATCGAGACACCAGGGCATTCGCCGGGCGGGATCGTCTTGTTTGCTGCCACCGAGCAGGGGAACATCGCCTTTGTGGGCGACACGCTGTTCCCGTGCAGCCACGGCCGCACCGATCTTTCTGGAGGAGACGAGGCGGCGATTCTGCGCTCGCTCTCCAAGCTCGCCCGGCTTCTCCCGCCCGATACCGTTTGCCTAACCGGTCATGGCGATTCGACCACCATGGCACGCGAGCTCATGCAGAACCCTTTCATGGAGATTTAGCTTAATAGTCGGCTTTTGAAGCACGAGAAGCGTCCAAACGTCAAGCTATTTTTCCCCAACGGGTCGATTTCGTAGG
The DNA here is from genome assembly GCA_019414245.1 of Collinsella sp. Lineage (GTDB taxonomy): Bacteria > Actinomycetota > Coriobacteriia > Coriobacteriales > Coriobacteriaceae > Collinsella. Next base: position 163,963 of record DXMK01000006.1, read on the forward strand.
GCAAACGGTCAAAAAAGTCTGTTTGGACGATATTCGTGAACAAACGAACGTTTATGCTCGGGTGCGCCGTGGTAAAATCTCAGGCGTTATCGGAGCAACCTTACAGGAGGTTTCTTTTATGCTCGTCAACGCAGCAGACATGCTCAAGAAGGCCGAGGCCGGCAAGTACGGTCTTGGTGCCTTCAACACCAACAACCTCGAGTGGACCCTGGCTATTCTCCAGGCCGCCGAGGAGGCCAAGTCTCCGCTGATCCTTCAGTGCACCGCTGGTGCCGCTAAGTGGATGGGCGGTTTCAAGGTCTGCGCCGACATGGTCAAGGCTGCCGTCGAGGCCACGGGCGTTACCGTTCCCGTCGCCCTTCACCTCGATCACGGTTCTTACGAGGACTGCTTCAAGTGCATCGAGGCCGGCTTCACGTCCATCATGTATGACGGCTCTCACGAGGAGACCTTCCAGCTTAACCTCGACCGCACCAAGGAGCTCGTTGAGCTTGCCCACTCCAAGGGCATGTCCATCGAGGCCGAGGTCGGCGGCATCGGCGGCACCGAGGACGGCGTGACCTCCAGCGGCGAGCTCGCTGATCCTGCTGAGTGCAAGCAGATTGCTGACCTGGGCGTCGACTTCCTCGCCTGCGGTATCGGCAACATCCACGGCGTGTACCCTGCCGACTGGGCTGGCCTTTCCTTCGAGCGCCTGGGCGAGATCAAGGCTCAGACCGGCGACCTGCCCCTCGTCCTGCACGGTGGCACCGGCATCCCCGAGGATCAGATCAAGAAGGCCATCTCCCTGGGTATCTCCAAGATCAACGTCAACACCGACCTGCAGCTCGTCTTCGCCAAGGGCGTTCGCGAGTACATCGAGGCTGGCAAGGATCAGCAGGGCAAGGGCTTTGACCCCCGTAAGCTCCTCAAGCCTGGTCGCGACAACATCGTTGCCCGCACCAAGGAGCTCATGGAGGAGTTTGGCTCCGTCAACAAGGCATAAGTAGCGGTTTAACTTTCCCGCCGGAGGCCCCGTTTCCCCTACGCTGACTCCCTCGCGCTCACCTGGCTTCGCCAGAAGTCGCGCGACGGAATCAGCTCCGGGGAAACGGGGCCTCCTTTGTTAACTTGCTACAGGGTTACTGGTCTGATTTTAGTTATATGGTTACCGTTCAGCGGTGTTGATGGCTCCCTTGTTGGGGCTTTCTTTTTATCTCGCTACAATGGGCTTCAAGCGTTCTAGTGACTTGGAGTTTTGGTATGGCTGTTATTAATGTGCTGCCTTCGGATGGGAAGGTTATTGACGAGGGTCCTGTTGGTTGCTCTATTGATGTTTGCTGTGATGACTTTCGTCATCTCGATATTGGACTGCCGCCCGAGATTCTTCGACTCAAGGATGCCGGATATTTGACGCAGGCTGTTGCGGCTTGTGATCGTCTTTTGAGGCAGAATCCTGAGCCTTCCCTGGCAGCCTGCGTTCGTGCCGAGCGGTATCGCATGCTCGAGACGCCGCTTCATTTTTCGGTGTCGCGCGATCGAGCTATTGCGATGATTCGCGAGGAGTGGCCTGAGTTTACCGAGGAGCAGTTTGACGATCTGATTGACCGTAAGCGTATTGACTGGCGCTTTATCGACGGCGAGCTGTTCGTTCTCGACAACTTCCTCGATTCGCTTCGCGTATATCCCAAAGAGGTCCCCGGCATGCGTCCCGATCCTACGGACGGAATTGCACTGCGCAACGAGATGCTCAAGGAGATGGAGTCGCAAAACGGATTGGCTCGCGTCATTACGCTTAAAGCGTCTGTGTCTGTCCCCGGCGCTCTGGAGGGGGAGACCGTTTGCGCTTGGCTTCCCGTCGCGGCTGCCTGCCGTCAGCAGTCTCGGGTCGAGATTCTCGACATGACGCCGGAGGGTGCTGTTGCTCCCGCGAATGCTTCGGCGCGTACCGTCTCGTGGTCTTCTTCGAGTGAGCGCTCATTCTCGGTGACTTATCGTTATCACATCGATGCTGCTTATTGTGATGTCTACGGTGGCACACTTCCGGTTCATCCGCGTATGGACGCGCCTCTGCCCGAGGATATTTCCGAGGACCGTCCGCACATTGCATTCACGCCGTATCTGCAGCAGCTGACGGCCGGTGTTGTTGACGGACTCGAGGATCCGCTCGATCGCGCCCGTGCTATCTATGATTACCTGACGCAGTATATCGACTATCGCTATCAGCCGCCGTACTTGCTTTTGGGATCTATTGCCGATGACTGCGCGCATTCGCTTCGCGGCGATTGCGGTGTTATGGCGCTTACGTTTATCACCATGTGCCGTATTGCCGGTGTGCCCGCCCGTTGGCAGAGCGGCCTGTATGTTGCGCCCAATTCGGTGGGGTCGCACGACTGGGCAGAGTTCTATACGCCGCAGACCGGTTGGCTCAACGCCGACGTGTCATTTGGATCTTCTGCTCGCAGGATGGGGGAGGAGTGGTGCCGCCGTCACTACTTTGGCAATCTCGACCCGTGGCGTATGGTGGCCAACAATCGATTCCAGGCAGAGTTTGAGCCCTCTTTCGACGGCATGCGCGAGGACCCTTACGATAACCAGATGGGTGAGGCTTCGGTCGACGGTCGCGGATGCCGTCAGCGCGAGATGCTCCGCACGGTCGAACTCATCGAAATGCTCGAAGTTCCATTTTCGGACTAATCGGTAGAAAGCTGTGATAAACTAACTCACGCATTACGTGCCCGAGTGGCGGAATTGGCAGACGCAGTGGACTCAAAATCCACCGTTGGCAACAACGTGCGAGTTCGAGTCTCGCCTCGGGCACCATACATGCAAGTGAGCGTTCAAGGGGGTTGCGGCCCCCTTTTTCGTGCCGAACTCGCGTGAGCGCGCGAAGCGTTAAGCAAACAGGCCTGTGGCCTGTTTGTAGCGGAGCGTGGCGAGGGCGCCGCGCGCCCGAAGCCCGGGGCTTCGCGAAGCGAAGGCCCTTCGAGTCTCGCCTCGGGCACCATACATGCAAGCGAGCGTTCAAGGGGGTCAAGGCCCCTTTTTCGTGTACGTAATGTGATAACGCGCTGTACGTGTTATTATCGCCAAGGCGTTGTTCCCGCAATGCCCTAAAGAGGAACCCGAGGGTTCCCACCTTTTGGCGCCAATGAGCAGCTGACTGGTCATACAACTTAGATTTCCTTCCTCATACCGAGGATGTCTATGTGTACGACCTGGTTGCAAAGAAGCGCCGGGTTATTTTTTTATGAATGGAGGTAGGGAAAATAGCTAAGTCTGATGACACCCGCATCAACGACGAGATTACTGCATCTTCGTGCCGTTTGATTGGCGTCGATGGCTCTCAGCTCGGCCTGTTCGCCATCCGCGATGCCCAGCGCGTCGCCGACGATCAGGGTCTCGACCTGGTCGAGATCGCCCCCAACGCGGAGCCGCCGGTCTGCAAGGTCATGGACTACGGTAAGTTCAAGTACCAGCAGGCCATGAAGGCCAAGGCTGCTCGTAAGAACCAGTCCAAGGTCGAGGTCAAGGAAATGAAGTTCCGACCCAAGATCGACGTTGGCGACTACGAGACCAAGAAGGGCCATGTTCTGCGTTTCCTCAAGAAGGGCGCACGCGTTAAGATCACCATCATGTTCCGCGGCCGTGAGATGGCTCACCCGGAGCAGGGCCTTAACGTTCTCGAGCGTCTCGCCGAGGATCTCAAGCCTTACGCTACGGTCGAGTCCAAGCCTAAGATGGAAGGCCGTAACATGCTTATGCTGCTCGCCCCGATTAAGGGCGCCTTCGATGAGGATAAAGCGGCAAGCGATACCAAGTAACTAGTGTTCTGTAACCGATTAAGGAGTATTTCATGCCTAAGATGAAGTCCCACAGCGGCACCAAGAAGCGTTTCCGCAAGACTGGTACCGGCAAGCTTATGCGCGCCAAGGCTTTCAAGAGCCACATCCTGAGCAAGAAGTCCACCAAGCGTAAGCGTGGCTTCCGTCAGGAGACCGAGATCGCCGCTGCCGACCGCAAGGTCATCAAGTCGCGTCTCGCCTAAGTTCGCGTTCCCGTTTTTCGTTTTACCGTCTAGGAGTTGATAGAACATGGCACGTATTAAGCGCGCTGTTGCCGCCAAGAAGAAGCGCCGTACCGTTATGCACCGTGCGAAGGGTTACTACGGTGCCGCTTCGCGTACTTACAAGCATGCTAAAGAGCAGGTCCAGCACTCCCTGCAGTATCAGTATCGTGATCGCCGCAACAAGAAGCGCGAGATCCGTTCTCTCTGGATCACTCGTATCAACGCTGCTGCTCGCCTGAACGACATCTCTTACTCTCAGTTCATGCACGGCCTGAAGGTTGCCGGCATCGAGCTCGACCGCAAGGTCCTGGCTCAGATGGCTTACGAGGACATCGAGTCCTTCAACGAGCTGGCCACCATCGCCAAGAAGGCTCTCGAGGCCTAATTGATTCTCTTGAATCGCTAGGGGAGTGTCGCGTTATGCGCGGCGCTCCCTCTTTTTATCTGAAGCGCGGTTTACATTGATAAAAGCGCGGGTAGATAAACACTTACAGGTGACCGATCTCTATAAATTCCTGAACCAAAGGGTCATCATCTGATACGTGCGGAAGATCCGCACCAGTCTTTCTATTACCTATAGAAAGCAATATGTTGTGTAGGACTTGTGAAGAGTGGAATTGACGTCCCGCAGAGCTTCGCGGTCTGGCAATATATCTCCTTGCCGCGCGGCCCGGTCGGACCGGGAACCAGCGCAGGCGTGCACCTTGAGAACCGGATACTGCGAGGATGGACACACCAGTTGTGTCGCAT
>DXMK01000007.1 GCA_019414245.1 Collinsella sp.
GCCCGTGGGTTATACCCTAAGAGCAAACCACCCTTTTTAAGGGTGGTTCTGATTGACGCTGCGCGGGCCCCGGGCACCCCATCTTGCCCCTCAATCGTCGGTCGCGTACATAAAGTACGCTTCCCTCCTCTTTCGCGGCAACCTGGGGCACCCGGAGCCCGCTCGCTGTCGTGGCCGGGGAGTAAGTCTTCCGTTCTTTTCACTAATCGATCGATTCGTCCCAGGAGGCTCGAACCCGAGAGGGAGCGTTTTGGGGCGTGGCTGTGGCGTTGTTTGCCGCGAATGTCCGCTTTGGGCGTATCATCGTGGGCATCTCGCAAAACCTCGTTGCAAGGGAGACTCATCCCATGGCTACAGAAAAGTCCTCGTCGCGCCCATGGATGTCCGATGCCGCGATCTATCAGATCTACCCGCGCTCGTTTAAGGACTCGACTGGTTCGGGTTTGGGCGATATCGCGGGCATTACCCAGCAGATGGACTATCTTGAGCGGCTGGGTATCGAGGCCATCTGGCTGAGCCCGTTTTACCCATCGCCTCTTGTCGATGGCGGCTATGATGTGGCGGACTACTGCGATGTCGACCAACGTCTCGGCTCGCTTGACGACTTCGATGACATGATCGCCGCGGCTCACACGCGCGGCATCAAGGTCATCGTCGACATCGTGCCCAACCATTCGTCCAACCAGCACCCCTGGTTCAAAGCCGCTCTTGCCGCCGGCCCCGGATCGCCCGAGCGCGCCCGCTATATCTTCCGCGATGGTCGCGGCGAGCATGGCGAGCTGCCTCCCACCAATTGGAATGCCAACTTTGGCGGCCCCGCCTGGACGCGTGTTGCGGACGGTCAGTGGTATCTGCACATGTTTACGCCCGAGCAGCCGGACTTTGACTGGTCATGCCCCGAGGTTCGCGCGTTCTTTTGCGATGTTCTGGCGTTTTGGAGCGATCGAGGCGTCGATGGCTTTCGCATTGATGTGGCACACGGTCTCGCCAAGGATCTCGACCGCGATGATCTCGACCAGTGGCATCTCGCCGAGGGCGATGACATGGTTGACGACGGCACCCATCCGCTGTGGGATCGCAACGAGGTTCACGAGATCTATCGCGAGTGGCGCCGCGTGTTCGACCGCTATAATCCGCCACGCAGCGCCGTTGCCGAGGCGTGGGTGCTGCCCGAGCGCCAGTATCTCTACGCGCGTCCCAGCGAGCTTGGCCAGACATTCAACTTTGAGTTTGCCAAGGCCACTTGGACCTATGATGACATGCACGCTGCAATCGAGGAGGGCTTGAAGGCGGCTATCGAATCCAATTCTGCCTCGACCTGGGTACTCTCCAACCATGACGTGCCGCGCGTGGCGACGCGCTATGCCCTGCCGCAAATCAAGGCGACGCGCTACCACCAGATTGCGCTCGACTGGCTCTTACGCGACGGGTCGTCTTATGACGAGGACCGTGAACTCGGCGAGCGCCGCGCGCGGGCGGCCCTTTTGCTCGAGCTGGCGCTTCCGGGCTCGGCATACGTGTATCAGGGTGAGGAGCTCGGCCTTTTTGAGGTGGCTGACATTCCGTGGGCTGCACTCGAAGATCCTACTGCGACCAATACGCGCGGACCGAAGCGCGAGAAGGGGCGCGACGGCTGTCGTGTGCCCCTGCCGTGGGTGGCGGCGGACGATCCCGCGCAGGGCGGATCGTTTGGGTTTTCGCCGGCAGACGCCGATGCGGCGCCTCATCTGCCGCAGCCTGCATGGTTCTCCTATTATGCTGCCGATAGGGAAGAAACGGACCCGACATCGATGCTTGCGCTCTATCGTGACGCCCTCTGGCTGCGGCGCAAGCTGCGCGGGTGCGCCAACGATCTTGCGTGGCTCGATCTTGACGGGCGCACCGGTCTTGCGGATGGTGCCGAGGGCGCTGAGGGCGGCGTCATTGCCTATCGCCGCGATAACGGCTGGGCGTGTGTGACGAACTTCGGTGCAGCACCCGTGGAGCTGCCGGCGGGCAGGGTCCTGCTCACTTCATCACCGCTTGCAGACGGCAGGCTCGCGCAGGACAGCTCTGCCTGGATCATGCTCGGTGAGATGTAAGGGCCTCTTGCGGCGAGTTTGCGTTTGCCTGCGCCTTCCTTGGTGGCTGATGTCTTCGCGAGGTTCGCGAGGGCGTCGCAAAACTTTTTAAAAAAAGTTCTTGCATAGGATGCGGGTATCACGTAAGATTAATCCTCGTAAGCGGACATGGCTCAGTTGGTAGAGCACAACCTTGCCAAGGTTGGGGTCGCGGGTTCGAGCCCCGTTGTCCGCTCCATTTGGGCGTTTAGCTCAGGGGGAGAGCGCTTCCCTGACACGGAAGAGGTCAGAAGTTCAAATCTTCTAACGCCCACCAAATGTTCGCAGCTCAGAGGCTATGTCCTCTGGGCTGTTTTGTTTTATGCCGCCAAATGGGTCGCCAAATCGCTGGCAAAAGGTACCTCGATTCATGAAAGAGCGGTTCTGAGCGTCTGTTTAGCCTTGTCATCTCAATCGAGTGGGGGTTGACCGTTTGAACATAACCGTGCATCTCGTTGATGTTTCCGCAATCGATCCCGGCGAGACCGTTGATATGGCATCAATCGCGGGACGCTATGCCTTACGTGCCTCCAATGGGGATCTCCCAATTGCGTCTCGGAGGGAAGCCGCAGGCGTGGGTCTGCTGCTTCGCGACGCCCTGGGTGTCTTCGACGACACCCGGCTTGCGCGTTCTGCTTTCGGCAAGATCGAGCTTGCGGATGGGGAGGCCCCCTCTATTTCCATTTCACATGGCGCAAGCGTGGCCGTCCTCGCTGTATCCGATGTTGCTCGGTCGGTCGGAGGACCTATTGGCGTGGATATCGAGGCGATCGATGAGATTGCTCCCGCTGCGGTTTGGCGTATGGCGAACGACGACGAGCGCGCGTGGATTAACGCTGCCCCCAATTTGCAAGAACGCAATCTTCGCCTGAGTCAGACGTGGACGCGCATCGAGGCCATCCTCAAGGCTGAGGGCGTCGGGTTTTCGATTGACCCTCGCAAAGATGGCATGCCCGGCGGATGGAATACTTCGTCGGTGACATACGGTCGCTGCGTCATCTCTTGTGCGGCACGCTCTATGCCTCGTATCGTCGTCAAGGAGCATGCCTTTCGGGTAGCATAGGAGCCAATCGCCAATAGGGGAGGCCGCCATGTCACTGAACGCTCAAAACGATATTGCTTCACGGATCGAGGATGCCGTCTTTGAACTTATGGCGACAACTCCGGTGCAGTCGATTAAGGTGGCCGAGGTACTTCGCCTTGCCCATACATCCAAATCGACGTTCTATCGCTGTTATCGCTCTGTCGATGATGTGGTTAAACGTTTTGAAGATGAGCTGCTCCAGAATATGCAGGACATCAATGATGTTGCGCTGGAGGCTCGTTTTGGCGATGCGCAGCTGGACCCTACGCCCACGATGATCAAGCGCATGGAGATCCTCAAGGCTAATCGCTCGAAAGTTTTGGCACTTAACAGCGATAACGGCGATCCCGTGTTTGCTCACAAGGCAACGATCTTTATGCATGACTATTTTCGCAATCGGCTTCGCTCGACATTTTCCGATGAAACGGACCTCGACCTGTATCTAGCCTTTGCGCTTGCGGGCCACCATAACCTCATTCAGTATTGGCTCGAGGCCCGGCCCGACCTTGAGGCGCGCACCGTTGCCGCCGCCCTCAATCGCATGTTCTACGCACCACTCTTTGTCGACGATGCCTCGCGTCATTGGCACCCACGTATTCCCGATTTTGAAAAGCCAGTCGCGTGAGCGGTCGATATTTGGGGATAAACGGTTGTATTCAGGGCGAATTTTAGATATCTCTGATCATTAGCTCAAATAATACGAGTTCGTTTATCTGCTATTTGGAACGCCTAGCCCCGATGTGTCCCATATGATGGGACACATCGGGTCTTTTTGTCTCACGTGTCTCGTTTAACCCCTCATAAACTAAAGCTACGTTCAAAAGAACCACTGCAGTAGTTCAACGTGTGACGGCACAGAAAAGCCGCGAGCGCTCTCTCACCTTCGCTCGCGGCCGGATTGCGCCATCATTCCGTACACCTTCACATGATTAGGATGTGATATTCAGTGGTTACGCTCGGAAAGAACATGCGCAGCGTCTCGATTGTAGGCGTGGGCTGCACCCCGTTCAAGGATTTTGAGGAGCATCCCGAGACCCAGGGTATTGGCGAGGGCGAGGCGTTTGGCTATGCGGCCCTCGAGGCAATTGCCGATGCCGGTCTTGAACCCCGCGATATCGACTTTTTCTATCACGGCAGCGCCAATCCGTATCTCGTTGGCGATTGCATTACCCCCAACATGCAGGTTGCCGATTGGTTTGGCGTTCGTGCCAAGGGCTCCGTCCATCATTCCGAGGCTTGCTGCACGGGCTATGTTGCCCTTGAGCAAGCCGTGATGGCAGTCGCCTCCGGTGCCTACGATGTTGTCCTTACGGGTGCCTGCGATTTGGCTTCGACCCTTCCCGTTGAGCACATGCCCTCGCATATTCGCCAGGACTTTACGCTCGACGTCATGATTCCCTCGCTCGATAAAATCTATGACCGTGCTTATGGTCGCCCGCTCGATGGCGCCTTTGGCGTGTCGTTCGACAACTGGATCAACGAGTATTCGATGCAGTACGACCTAACCGCCGATCAGATCGATGACGCCCTGAACGGCCTTACCAAGAGCCTTCGCCGCGGTGCCGTCCTGAATCCCCTTGCCTGGTACGAGACCACGGTCGAGGAGGATGCGAAGGCAGCTGGGTTCGATACCGCCGACGAGTATCTCAAGAGCATGTACAACCCGCGCGTTACGCAGTACCTGCGCGTTACCGGCTTTGAGAAGAAATGCGACGGTGCCGCAGCTGTTGTCGTGATGCCCACGGAGAAGGCCAAGGCCATGGGTGTCCCGTATGCACCTATCGAGGTTCTGGGCACGGGTGCCTCTGCCGTCGAGGCCGGCCTGCTTCACAACGAGCACTGGGCTACCGAGCTTGCCGCTAAGCAGGTCTATGGCCTTACCGGCGTGAGCCCTGATGAGATTGACCTGTTCATGTGCAATGACTTCTTCCTGGCTTCCGAGATCGTCTCGGCCGAGGAGTGCGGCTATATTCCGCGCGGCGAGGCTTGGAAGTACGCAATCGATGGCCGCACTGCTTTTGACGGCGATAAGCCCATCAATCCGCACGGCGGCCGCTGCAACTTCGGTCACGCACATGGCGCATCGGGCATCGCCGATATCGTCGAGGCCGTCAAGCAGATGCGCGGCGTCGCCGGTGCCACCCAGATGAAGAAGGTTCCCGAGACGGCTTTCCTGCGCGGTTTTGGCGGTTCTCAGAACGTGCGCTGCCAGATCCTTCGTACCGTCGCCTAAGCGACCGCGGTTTTCGATTTCCCATAAGGAGTATTCTCATGCAACTCAAAGATATGGAGCCCGTGGTCAAGAAGTTCTACACGGGTCTTAAAGAGGGCATCTATTGGGCGCGCCAGTGCCCCGAGTGCGGAGCCGTCGAGTTTCCGCCTCACCTTGCCTGCAATGCCTGCGGCTACCACAAGACCGATTGGGTTCAGGTTTCTGGTCACGGCCGCCTGATCGATTTTACCCTGCCTGGTCCGCAGAACGACAAGCCCTACCTCAAGGAGTATGGCAAGTACGCCTACGGCGCTGTCGATATCGACGAGGGTTCTCAGTACACCTACGTCATCTACGGCATTACCAAGAAGAAGGCCCCCGAGATTCGCGCCAAGCTCATGGCGGGCGAGACCGTTGGCGTCCATGCCAAGGTCATCGACCGACCGGGCTACAAAGAGCTCACGTTTGAACTTGACGACTAGGCTTTCACCCCTTTTAACAATTCGATTCCTCTCTTAGGCCACGGTGGGACCCATGTCTCCAGCCCGCCGTGGTCGCCCCTCTTTTTATCTTAGAAAGGCACCAACATGAACGAAGAACTCACTCAGCAGATCTGCGATTTTGCCAAGTCCGCTTACAACTATGACGGCGATGTGACCCCCGAGACGACGTTTGAGACCCTGGGCAAGGGCTCGATGAAGATGATTGCGCTGACCTCCATGATCGAGAACGAGCTCGATGCCGAGGTTCCCGTTCGCGAGGTCATGGTCATGAAGACCATCGGCGAGCTTATCGAGCGCACTGCCGAAGAGATGGAGTAACTGCCATGGACCTGATGCAGACCCTGCGCGAGCAGGCTGCCGCCAAGCTTATGCGCGTTGCTTTTCCCGAGGGCGAAAACGAGACCATGATGCAGGCGGTCGCAAAGATCGCCGCCGAGCATCTTGCCGAATGTGTGCTGGTCGGCGACGGCGGTAAGCTCAAGGAGCTTGCCGACGAGCGTGGTATCTCCCTTGACGGCATCGAGATTGTCGATGTGACCGACGAGGAGGCGAACGCCGCCTGCTGTGAGCGCTACCTTTCGCATCCGGATTGCAAGTTTAAGCCCAAGGGCGCCGCGCGCCGTATGACGCGTCCGCTTGAGCGCGCCCTGATTTTGCAGGTGCTCGGCGATGTCGACGTTATGTTCGCCGGCATTGATAACGCCACGGGCGATATTATCCTGGCGGGTCAGACCATCGTCGGCCTTGCCGACGGGGTGGACACCGTGAGCTCGTGCGGTATCGCCGACATCCCCAACTGGAACGGCGGCGAAGGTGGCCTTTTGGCTTTTGGCGATTCCGCCGTTTGCGTTGACCCCACGAGCGAGGAGCTTGCCTCGATCGCGATTTCGTCGAGCGAGACGGTGCGCTCGCTGACCGGATGGGATATCCGTTGCGCGTTGCTTTCGCATTCGACGGACGGCTCGATGGACAATGAGCTCGTCGACAAGGTGCGTCGTGCTCGCGAGATTGCCAACGACCGCCGTCCCGACCTTGCCATCGACGGCGAGTTCCAGTTTGATTCGGCGATTAACCCCAAGGTTGCGGCCAAGAAGGTGCATCGTGAGTCCGCTGTTGCGGGCCAAGCCAACGTGGTCATCTGGCCCGATATCAACGTGGGCAATATCGGCGTCAAGATCATCCAGAATCTGACCGGTGCCAATGCTTACGGCCCCATGCTTCAGGGCTTCAAGAGGATCGTGTGCGATTGCTCGCGCTCTGCGCCCGTCGACGAAATCGTCGGCAACGTGGTGATGAGCTGCGTGCGCGCTCAGGCGCTTAAGGAGGCTTAAGGTATGTCCGATAAAAAGACTCCCTGGCGCGTCCTGGTAATCAACCCAGGTTCCACTTCCACGAAGGTGGGCGTTTTTGAGGGTGATGAGTGCAAGCTCAGCAAGAACGTTGCACACGATGCGAAGGACCTTGCCCAGTTCGACGGGGTTTCGGCTCAGATGCCGTATCGCTGCGATCTGATTCTTGGGGCGCTGGGGGAGGCGGGTCTGAAGCTCGAGGACTTTGATGCATTTGTCGGTCGTGGCGGCGGTCTGCTTTCGCTGCCCGGCGGCACGTATGCCATCGATGAGGTCATGCTCGAACATGCCCGCGTTGGTGCGAATGGCATTCAGCACCCGGCGCAGCTGGGCCCCCAGATTGCCCATGAGTTCGCCTTAAAGACGGGAAAGCCCTCTTTTGTGGTGAATCCTCCCGATACCGACGAGCTGTGCGACCTCGCACGTATGACGGGCATTAAGGGCGTGTATCGAAACGTGCACCTGCACGCCCTTAATCTCAAAGAGACCGCCATCCGCCATGCGGCAAAGCTCGGTCGCCCCTATGATGAGTGCAACTTCATCGTTTGCCATATCGGCGGCGGCATCTCTATCTCGGCTCATCTTAAGGGCAAGATGGTGGACGGCAACGACATCGTCGGCGGCGAGGGTCCCATGGCACCGACGCGCTGCGGATCGGTCCCCGCGATCGAAGTCGCAAAGTACACCGCGGAACACGGCCTTGATGTCGCCCGCGCCCATTGCATGAAGACCGGCGGCTTTGTCGATCTTTTGGGTACCTCCGATGCCATCGAGGTGTGCGAGCGTGCCGCTGCGGGCGATAAGGCCGCAGCTCGCGCCTGGGATGCAATGGTTTACCAAATCTGCAAGTGGATCGGCGAGATGGCCTGTGTGCTGAAGGGCGACGTCGACGGCATCTTGCTCGGAGGCGGCATGGTCCACAGCAAGGAGCTCGTTGCCTCGATTGAGGAATGCTGCTCTTGGATCGCCCCCGTGTCGGCTTATCCCGGCGAGTTTGAGCTCGAGGCGATGGCGTCTGGCGCCTGCCGCGTGCTCGATGGTGTCGAGGAAGCGCTCGTGTACAGCGGAGAGCCCGTGTTCACCGGATTCAACGACTAATAGTGCTGTGTTTGGGGCGGCCGCTGGTGATGCCTGGCCGCTCCGACCCTTTTCTCTAGGTGTAAGGATGGATCATGGATAAAACCAAGATCAAGTACCTGGTGGGCATTTATGCTGCCGCCATGTGCATTATGGGCATGTTGGTGCCCGTCCCCATCGTGGCCTCTGTCGCGGCGGCGTTTCCCAACGAGAACATCGCTGCCGTTCAGATGATCATCGGCATCATCCCGTTGATGATGGCACTGTCCGCCATGCTCGTGTCTTCCCAGCTCGCTTCGCGCGTGTCCAAGAAGAAGACGACGCTCGTCGGTCACGTTATCGTGATGCTGGCAGGCGCCTCGGTGCTGGTGTTCCACGACTCGCTCGGCAAGGTCTTAGCGGCTTCTGCTGTCATGGGCCTTGGTCTCGGCGCCGTCCAGAACTCGACCGATGCCTTGATCGCCGACTATTTCGGTGGCAAGCAGCGCTCGTTTGTCATGGGCATCTACTCCACTTTTGTTGCACTGGGCGGCATTATCTGGACGATGGTTTCCGGCATCTTGGGTTCTGCCGAGTGGTTCCACAGCTATGCGGCGTACTTCATCATGATCATTTTCATCGTGATCGAGGCTGTTTGCCTTCCCGAGGGTCATCTTGAGCCCAAGCGCAAGGTCAATGTGTTTGCCAATATGCCTAAAGAGGTCGCGATTATCACGCTCATGAGCTTTGTGTTCGTACTCACGTTCCAGCTCTTTAGCTCCAACGTTTCGCTGCTTGTTGTGGGTCGCGGCTTTGGCGGTACCGTGGAGGCCGGTCTTGCCTCTACCGTTATGACCGTTGCCGGTATTGCGGCTGGTCTTTTGGTCGGTCCGCTGTTTGCCAAGTTTAAGAACCTGGCTATGCCGATCGCGTGGGGCGTGACGCTCGTTGGCCTGGGCCTGACGCTGGTTGCGCCCGCCTTTATGGTGCTGTGCGTTGCGGGCTTTGTCGTCGCGCTGGGCAAGGAGACCTACGTGCCGCTGGAGGGCAATTTCGCCGCCGGCAACTCTGCCCCCGAGGGACGCGCGTTTAACCTTGCCATTGGCATGGCAGGCATTAACTTTGGCATGGCACTGTCTCCCATTGTGTTTGAGGCCGTGACGTCGCCGTTTGGTGCAACGATTGACCAGAAGTTCATCGCCGGCATGATCGTCTGTGCAGCTTGTGTCGTCTTTGGCGCCATTAAGTATCGCAAGCTCACCCCGGCCCAACTTGCCGAGGCCGAGAAGATGGCGGCCAGCGGCGAGGCGGAGTAGCCGCTCGAGTAGTTGCTTTACCGCACGTCATGTTTTATCTGGGCCGCCGACATATGCCGGCGGCCCTCTTTCTACCAATAACCCTGAAAAGCTTACGGCTATGAAGTTACCTGTCAGGCGCGTTATCGGTATTCTCAACGGCTTCTTTAACCCGCTATTGCTCTGCGCATTTCTCCCCATCATTGAAGGGGCGTCTGGCTTGAATCTGACGAGCCCCACGGGCTTTTGGGGACAACTCATCGTGGCCACGGTGATCGCCGAGGTTCTGAGCGCACTCCCGCTGTTTGGCAAAACGGTTGGTATGTGCCTGGACTTTTTTGGTTTTGAGCAGGGGAGTGCATCACACAAAATCGTCGGTACAGTCATCGGTGCCACGCTCCTTTTTATGGTAATCGGTTTTGGCGAGATTGCCTTCCAGGGAGGATTCGGAACGATTGAAGGCCGTACGTTTTTCGCGCGTTGGGCAGGCCTTGTCACAAAGGGATGGGCTTTTGTGGTTATCGCCGGCGTGCTGCTCGATCCCTTTACAGCGGCTCTCGGCCGCATGATAGCTCGCGAAGAGAAGAAATAGCTCCTCGCCTATCGAATGCCGGCGGACGGGGTGCCGGGGCTGTAGTCTTCCGAGCGTTTGCAGTCCCGTCGCTCCGTCCGCCGGCATTCGACCGCAACATGTTGGTCAAGCATAATCTTTTGGATTCTTTTGGCGTGAGCGGCTTGGTTTTGGTAGGATTTGTCAGCGGCTTGACTAAGGGGGTTTTATAACTGCCATGCAGGTAGCCGTGTTGGTAACGTTTTACCGACTTGTCCAATGCCCCTCATTTTTAATGCGTCTGCAAAATGACCAATTGCTTTGACCTGCTGAAACACTATATGTTGTGTTTGACCTAAAAAAAGAATACAGGATATAGATGCGTCTTTGTCGTATGATAGATGGCGGACAGAGAACGAAGACCTTAATCGTCCCATTTGGACACGCCTTTGAGCCGCTTGATCGGCCGCGAGGATTGTCCGCATGAGGACCTATGGTTTATCGAGAACACAGATTGCGCGACGGCGCCGCAAGACAGGGGCAAGCCCTGCCGGGCATCGTTTGGCTCTGAAGCGCAATGAGGCTACGACCCGAAAGAGGCAAGAGGATGAAGATCATCAAGCGCAGCGGCACCGAGGTTGTCTTTGACATCGATAAGATCGTCAATGCCATCCGCGCCGCAAACTTGGAGGTCGAGGAGAGCTCTCGTCTAACCGACCGTCAGGTGGTTTATGCGGCACAAAACGTTGCCGAGGCATGTGAGAATGCCGGACACACCGTTTCGGTCGAGGAGATCCAGGATTTGGTCGAGGACGAGATCATGCGTCTCGACTGCTACGAGGTTGCCCGCCACTACATCATCTATCGCTATGTTCAGAGCCTGAAGCGCCAGAAGAACACGACCGACGACAAGATTCTGTCGCTCATCGAGTGCAATAACGAAGAGGTCAAGCAGGAGAACTCCAACAAGAACCCGACCGTCAATTCCGTTCAGCGTGACTACATGGCCGGCGAGATCTCCAAGGACCTGACCCAGCGTGTGCTGCTGCCCCAGGAGATTGTGGATGCTCACAATGAGGGTCTGATTCACTTCCATGATTCGGACTACTTTGCCCAGCACATGCATAACTGCGACCTAGTGAACCTGGAGGATATGCTCCAGAACGGTACTGTTATCTCGGGTACGCTGATTGAGAAGCCGCACAGCTTCTCGACCGCCTGCAACATCGCGACGCAGATCATCGCCCAGGTCGCTTCCTCCCAGTACGGTGGCCAGTCGATTTCGCTGACCCATCTTGCCCCCTTTGTCGAGGTGAGCCGTCAAAAGATTCGCGGCGAGGTCGCCCGCGAGCTCGAGGAGCTCGGCGTTTCCGCATCTCCCGAAAAGGTTCGCGAGGTTGTTGAGGATCGCCTGCGCGATGAGATCCGTCGCGGCGTCCAGACGATTCAGTATCAGGTCGTGACCCTTATGACCACCAATGGCCAGGCGCCGTTCGTGACGGTCTTTATGTATCTTAACGAGGCTCGTACGCCTCAGGAGAAGCACGACCTTGCCATGATCGTGGAGGAGACGCTTCGCCAGCGCTACGAGGGTGTTAAGAACGAGGCCGGCGTTTGGATTACCCCGGCATTCCCCAAGCTTATCTATGTACTCGAGGACGATAACGTTCACGAGAATTCCCCGTACTTCTACCTGACCCAGCTGGCTGCCAAGTGCACCGCCAAACGCATGGTGCCCGACTACATCTCCGAGAAGAAGATGCGCGAGCTCAAGCTGTCTAAGGGCGAGACCGCCGGCAACGGCGATTGCTATACCTGCATGGGCTGCCGCAGCTTCCTGACGCCCGACCGCTCGGGCAACGGCTTTAATAACGTTGCCAATGCACTGAACTACGACCCGAGCAAGCCTAAGTACTATGGCCGCTTTAACCAGGGTGTTGTGACCATTAACCTGCCTGATGTCGCACTGAGCTCGCATCAGGACATGGACAAGTTCTGGAAGATCTTCGACGAGCGCCTCGAGCTGTGCCATCGTGCCCTGCTGTGCCGTCATGAGCGCCTGATGGGCACGCTTTCGGATGCCGCGCCGATTCTTTGGCAGTACGGTGCCCTGGCGCGTCTGAAGAAGGGCGAGACGATCGATAAGCTGCTCGTGGGCGGCTATTCCACCATCAGCCTGGGCTATGCCGGTCTGTATGAGTGCGTCAAGTACATGACGGGTCACAGCCACACCGAGAAGGAGGGCACACCGTTTGCCATGGCCGTCATGCAGCGCATGAACGACAAGTGCGCGGAGTGGAAGGCCGAAAGCGATATTGACTTCTCGCTGTACGGTACCCCGCTTGAGTCGACGACCTACAAGTTCGCCAAGTGCCTGCAACGTCGTTTTGGCATTATCCCGGGCGTGACGGACAAGGGCTACATCACCAACAGCTACCACGTCCACGTGTCCGAGGAGATCGACGCATTCGACAAGCTCAAGTTCGAGGGCATGTTCCAGCAGCTTTCGCCGGGCGGTGCCATCTCCTATGTCGAGGTTCCCAACATGCAGGACAACCTCAAGGCTGTCATCCGCGTGATGCAGTACATCTACGACAACATCATGTACGCCGAGCTCAACACCAAGAGCGACTACTGCCAGGTATGCGGCTACGATGGCGAAATCAAGATTGTTGAGGACGATGGCAAGCTGGTGTGGGAGTGCCCCAACTGCGGCAACCGCGATCAGGAGAAGATGAACGTCGCTCGTCGTACGTGCGGCTACATCGGTACCCAGTTCTGGAACCAGGGCCGAACCGAGGAGATCCGCGACCGCGTGCTGCATCTCTAATAACCATCCCAGGCTGCCCCGTAGCGAGGCCCCGGACCTTTACTCGCTATTTCGGACAGTCCTGGCTCACGACGGAGGCGCCACTGGCGCCTCCTGTTCGTGCGGAACTCATATCGAGCAAAGGTCCGGGGCCTCGCTACGGGGCAGCCAAGTTGATGTAGCTGAGATGCAGCACGCAGCCTGCTCACTCCTCGAAGTTCTTAGCGGAAATAATTCGAGCTGCAGCTGCGATTTACTTGCGATGGCGGTTGAGCCGCAACCCAGTTTTTATCGGACCTCGAACCCTATACTCGATGTTCGCTTCGTTCATTGAGTTACCCTTTGCATGAGGCCGGGGCATATCGTCCCGCCCGCAGTTTCGCAGGCCGAAGGCCGAGAATGTTTGAGGACGGGATGATATGTCCCGGCCTCCCAGGAGAGTTACCTATGAACTACGCGAACATAAAGTATTTCGACATTGCTGATGGGGAAGGCGTTCGTACTTCTCTGTTTGTGAGCGGATGCCGTCGTGGGTGCAAGAACTGCTTTAACTCTGTCGCGTGGGACTTTGCTGCGGGCGAGCCCTTTGATCGCGCCGTCGAGGATAAGATTATCGAGAGTCTCGACCATCCCTTTATCGATGGCCTGACGATTCTGGGCGGCGAGCCTATGGAGCCCGAGAATCAGGCGGGGCTTGTTGACTTTATCGAACGCGTGCGTGCGGCCTATCCTGCGGGGTCAGGAAAGACCGTTTGGTGTTTTACCGGCGATGTGCTCGAGGAGCTTATGCCGGGTGGTCGCCACCATACCGAGGCGACGGACCGTATCCTTGCTTGCCTCGATATGTTGGTGGACGGCCCGTTTGTTCAGGATCTGTATGATATCTCATTGCGCTTTAGGGGCTCGAGTAACCAGCGTGTGATCGATATGAACGCTACGCGCGACCGTGCTGAGCGCGAGGGCGTTGCGCTTTGTGATGCGGTTGAACTTTGGCGTGATGATCCGGTCTATTCGACCCATACTATGTAGCTTGTGGCCGATGCCGGAGGGCGTGGTACCATAGCGCGAACGTGAAATCGGAAAAGTGAGGCCCAGATGGTCGATCAGGAAAAAGTCGAGGCCGCCATTAAGCTGCTGCTTGAGGGCATAGGCGAGGACCCAACTCGTGAGGGCCTGCTGGAGACCCCGGCGCGCGTTGCCCGTATGTATGATGAGATCGCCGGCGGTATGGACCAGGGTGCCGAGGAGCACCTGTCCAAAACCTTTGCCGTCGCTTCGAACGATTTGGTTATCGAGCGCGACATCACGTTCTACTCGCTGTGTGAACATCATCTGTTGCCGTTTTATGGCAAGGCCGCCATTGGTTATATCCCTAACGGTCGGGTGGCTGGGCTTTCCAAGCTCGCCCGCACGGTTGAGGTTTATGCCCGTCGTCTGCAGCTGCAGGAGCAGCTGTGCGCGCAGGTTGCCGACGCTCTCATGGAGTATCTTGCTCCCCAGGGAGCGATTGTGCTCATGGAAGCCGAGCATATGTGCATGACGATGCGCGGCGTGCAAAAGCCTGGCACCAAGACCGTGACGCTCGCTCGACGCGGCGTCTTTGAGACTGATCCCGCGCTCGAGGAGCGTTTCTTTAGGATGCTGGGCCGCTAATCATGAGAGTCGTCAACGACTTTACATCGAAGACCGATGAGGGGACGTCGCGTCGCGGCTTTATGGCTTCGGGCCTGGCCCCTTTTGGTGCTATGCCTCGCATTGATTACATTTGTGCCAACGGGCTGTTCCGGCGGCACCTGGGCAACATTGCGCAGTTGGAATCGGGGCGCATCTTCTGCCGCCACGGTATTGACCATCTGCTCGATGTCGCTCGCATTATGTGGATCAAGAATCTCGAGGAACGGCTCGAATTTGACCGCGAGGTCATCTACGCCACGGCACTTCTTCACGATATCGGCAAAGATGAACAGTATGAATCGGGTATATCCCATGATGTTGCAAGCGAGCGCGTCGCTGATGCGATTCTCGGCGGCATGCCCGATGACGTGGCGTTTGAGCCGGCCGATGCCGCAGCCATTAAGACGGCCATTTTAGGCCATCGAAAGCTGCGCGTGAACAGCCAACCGCTTGAGCGTCTGCTCTATGCAGCCGATAAAGCGTCGCGTGCCTGCTTTGCATGCCCCGCGCGCAACGCTTGCAACTGGAGCGATGATAAAAAGAACCTGTCGATTCGCGTGTAGTTAGTTTGCGCGGTCGGGGTTCTAAACGAAGGAGACGATCGCATTGAGTAACAAGAAACTGCCCGAGAATGCAACCAAGACTGAAGGTGCTGAGCTCGCCCGCCGTGGAAGGGGCGAAATATCCACCGCAACGGCGGTGCCTCACGTGAGCTATGACGATCTGCGCCATGCCGATCGCATTGTCATTGACGGCCTTGAGGTTTTTGCCAACCATGGCGTGTATCCCGAGGAGAATGCGCTGGGTCAGAAGTTCATCGTTTCTCTGGTGCTCTATGCCGACCTGCGCGCGGCGGGGGAGCACGATAACCTGGACGCCTCGATTGACTACGGCTCGGTGTGCCACGATGTCGATGGCTATCTGCGCGAGCACACGTTTAAGCTCATCGAGGCGGCAGCCGAGGGGACAGCCCAGATGCTGCTGCGCCGTTATCCCTCGCTGCTTGGTGTGCGCATAAAGCTCGATAAGCCGTGGGCTCCTGTTGGCCTGCCCCTGGCAAGCTGCGGCGTCGAGATCGAGCGCGTGCGCTAGTCGACGCTAGAGCTTGTTGAGGGGTGGCTGCTTGAGCCGCTGAGACAGTGCTCTATTGTTGGGACAGTACGTGTCGAGCAGGGCGTGAAAGCGCTGATTGTGGCTCGGCTCGAGCAGATGGACGAGCTCGTGGGCGACAACCATGTCGAGGCATTCGACAGGGTAGGCGGCGAGCTCGCGCGCGATGCGAATGGCGCCGGTTTTGGGTGTGCAGGAGCCCCAACGCGTTTTCATGCTGCGCACGGAGACGCGGGCCACGGTGACGCTCATTGCGATTTCGTACGCGTGCACGATGTCGCGTAGCGCTGCGGTGACCTCGGACGCGTAGAGCTGGTCGATGTGGGCTTGGAGCTCGTCGGACGTTAGGCCGTCGAGGGTTGCGTGCCGCTTGGCCTGCGGGCCTTCGTCCGATTCATCGGTACCCATAAAACTTGCGAAGGTGGCCTGTTTGGGTCGCGGTGCGGGTGATGCAAAGTTGTGATCGAGTGCATCCTGTACCGTGATGGGCTTGCCCCAAAGTGCAATGATGGACGAGGGGCTGAGCGGCTCTCGTGCCGTCGCCTGACGTTGCTCGCGCTGGGCAAGTCGGCTGATAATCCAGGCGCTGTTGCGCTTCACAAACGCTTCGATACGCTCGCGGCTGGCGCCGATCGGTGCGCTGGCGTGGACCTCGCCGCTCGATGTGACGCGTAGGTTGAAGTTCTTGACGCGCTTTTTGGTAACGACGACGGGGATGGTCGTCCCATCCGGTCGGGATGCGGAAATCGTAAACTGCTGCGTCAAAAGCGGTCCTTCAGATCGGGGACGGGCCGGCATGTCGACCGTTCGGCATGCCGGCCCGCTCAAGGGGTGTGAAATTAATAACGCTCGAAGAAGGCAAGCGCGTTGTCGCTGCAGAGCTTTTGCATCACGGTCTTGCCAAAATGCTTGGAAAGCATGTTCTGGAACTCGGGCATCTTGCTGGCATCGGAGAGGAAAGCGGGCACAGTGGCGCCGTCCCAGTCGCCGCCGAGCGCGATGACGTCCTCGCCGCCCAGGTCGAGCCAGTGCTCGATATGTGCCGCTAGCTGGTCGAAGGTGACGTCTGCGGCGGTCTTGTCGGTTGCGTCGTTGGAAAGGAACTCGCTGCAGTAGTTGAGGCCGACGATGCCACCCATGTCGCGAATGGCGCGGAACTGGTCGTCGGTAAGGTTGCGTTTGACGCCGCAAACCGCACGGGAGTTGGAGTGGCTGGCGACGAAGGGACGCGTGGCGTGGGCGACAACCTCGTCAAAGCACTCATCGTTGAGGTGGGAGACATCAAGCACCATGCCGGCGTGCTCCATCTGCGTGAGCGCCTCGATGCCGGCGGCGGTGAGGCCGGCGTGGGTGTCGTGGCCGCTCGCGAGCGGTCCCTGCGCGTTCCAGCTGAGTGATGACATGAGTACGCCCAGGCTCTTGAGCACCTCGATCAGCGCGGGGTCCTCGGCAAAGAACGTGGCGTTTTCGATGGTGTGGATGCAAGCGACCTTGCCGTCCTTGAGCGCGGGGCGAATGTCTGCCGCGCTGCGTACGTTGACCATGCGGTCGTGATTGAGCATGGCCTGGCCGCTCATGTGCGCCATGATCTGCGCCTGGAAACGCGCTGCGTGGGCGGCGGGGATCTCGTCGGGGACAAACGTGGCGAAGCACTGTGCCCACGGCGTGTTGCCGATCTTTGCGAGCGAGATGGCGCAGGCGTTGCCCTCGATGAGGTCGAAATCTTGCGGATGCGTTTCGTCGCCGGGGAAATAACCGTCGGTGCCGGCGGTAAAGCGCAGGTCGAGATCGAGCGTGGCCCAGCCGATGCGGTCGGCGGTGTCGCAGTGTAGGTCAAATACGGGATATGCCATGGTTCCTCCGGTTGCAGCGTTTCTTTGCAAACTGTCTTTGAATTGTATGACTAGGGTATAGTTAGCGCCATATGTTCACGGCGGCCCGCGTTGTGCGCCGCCCTTATCACGGAGGTTACCATGTCCAACCAGGGCAAGAAGGTCAAGACCCATTATCGCGGCACGCTCGACGACGGCACGCAGTTCGATAGCTCCTACGATCGCGGCGAGCCGCTGGAGTTCACCTGCGGCGCTGGTCAGATGATCAAGGGCTTCGACGCCGCCGTGGTCGACATGCAGGTGGGCGAGAAGAAGACCGTGCACATCCCGGCTGCCGATGCCTACGGCGAGCACAACCCCGAGATGGTTCTGACCTTCCCGGCCGAACAGGTTCCCAACATCGAGCAGATCGAGAAGGGCATGAAGCTTTTCCTGTCCACGCCGAGCGGTATGCCCGTTCCCGCCGTGGTCATCGACGTAACGCCCGAGGCTGTGACGCTCGACGCCAACCACGAGCTGGCCGGCAAGGACCTCAACTTTGATATCGAGCTCGTTGAGGTCGAGGGTTAGAGTATGCCTGAACGCTTGGTTTCGACGACATGCTTGGGAAATCTCAACGATCCGTCCTATGAACTCCTGCTTCGCCGGAAGTTGGGCGGCGTCTTTGAAGTTGATGAGCTACTGTTCGATTGGGACCGGGCTGATGTATGCGCGTTTGCGGGCGTGACGGAGCTGGGGCGCACGATCGATGTTCGGCTGGATGCTGCCGACGGCGGTCGTCTTGCCGATGGCGACGTGCTCGCCATCGACCGTTCGGGCATGGAGCCCGTGGCGGTTGTCGTGCGCCTGCGCAGCGCCGAGGTTTATTTGGTCGAAGTCGACCGCATGGATCCGATTGCGCTCGCGCATGCGTGCTGGGAGATCGGCAATATGCACGCGCCGCTTTTCCGAGGCGATTCGGACGAGCATACCGTGCGCATGTATACGCCGGTGCAGCCTGTTTTGGGCCGCATGCTCCGGGGCGTCGAGGGTGTTCGGCTCTCGGTGGTTACCCGTGAACTCGATGCGGACCGGCGCTTTGCATCGAGTGCGGCGGAGGCCGTCGTGAGCATGGCTCCCGACTTTACCATCGTAAAAAAGACGCGCGGCTAAGCGCGTATATACGCAAGGCGGGCTTTGAGGGGCGACCAATCAAGGTCCGTCTTGCTGTTGATAGGAGGCTTTGGGGAAGCATATGGGTCTTGAGGGAATCAAGCTGATTGCATGCGATTTGGACGGCACGTTGCTGCATCCGGGGGAGCGCGAGCCGCGTTCCGAGGCCTTTGAACTCATCGATGATCTGCATCGTCGCGGTATCGTGTTTATGCCGGCGAGCGGCCGTCAATATGCGAGCTTGCGCTACCTGTTTGCCCCGGTGGCCGATGAGCTCACCTATGTATGCGAAAACGGAGCCCTGGTGATGAGCGAGGGGAGTGCCGTTGTCAAGCGCTCTATGGAGCGTGACCTGGCGATGGATATCGCGAATGCCGTGGTCGCCTACCCCCATGCCGACGTTACCCTTTCCTGCGAGGGGCACCTCTACACCATAAGCGGCAACGATGCGTTCGTCGACCATTTGCGCTATGAGGTCCACTGCGATGTGGCGGTGGTCGGCCGTCCCGAGGACATCGACGAGGACGTCATTAAGATTGCCTTCCAGATGCCCGAGGTGGATCAGCCGGCGGCCCTGGAGTATTTCGAGCGCCTCTTTAGCGACCGTGTTGACGTGATGACGTCGGGAACCGAATGGACGGACTTTATCGGCTTTGGTTCGGGTAAGGGTTCCGCGCTTGCCGATTACGGTCGTGCCCTGGGTATTTCGCCCGATGAGATGATGGCGTTTGGCGATAACGAAAACGACCGCGACATGCTCAACGTAGTGGGCCATCCTTATCTAATGGAGAGCTGCAATCCCTCTATGCGTGGCATCAACGACCACGTCCGCTACGTGCGCACGGTCGAAGAGGAGCTGCGCCGTCTGCTCGCCGAGTAGGTTTTCGGGACATACCTAGAAATCTATTTTTTGCTGCAAAGTGCGAAAAGGTGGATTTAAGGCATGTTCCAAACATTTACCGGCAGTCGGGGCAGAGACCCTCGAAGATGGTGTAGTGCGACGTGACGTGCCAGCCGATTTGCTCGGACGCCTTGGCGTCGATCTGGGCATCGAAGGGGAGCGGTACGTCGATGACGCGGCTGCACGAGGTGCAGATGATATGTGCGTGCGGCTCGATGGTGCGATCGAAGCGACTTCCGCCCGGCGTCTTGATGGAGAGAATCTCGCCGGCGTCGGCCAAGAGATTGAGGTTGCGGTAGACCGTACCGCGGCTGATTTTGTCATCCTGCGCGCGCACGACGTTGTAGATTTCGTCGGCGGTGGGATGGTTATAGCTTTGGCGCACGGCGTCAAGAACCAACTTTCGCTGCCTGGTATTCCTTCTTTGCACCGCCATGCGCCTCGCCTCTTTTCTATCAACGGTCGTAGGTAAATGATACCGTATTTAGCACACAATACTAATAACGAGGCGTGAAACCGTCTTCATTGGCAAGTGGGGCTCGGGCCTGGGCGTCTACGAGGCGAAAACGCGTACCCATGCGCTCATAGGAGGCATGAAGCGCCTCGAGATGAGACAGGATGTTTGCCGGAGCTCCCTGTATCTCCATCTCGACTGACCCGTCTTCCATGTTACTCACCCAGCCGGTGAGTGCGCGTGCCTGTGCGAGGTTGGTGTTGGTAAAGCGAAAACCAACGCCTTGGACTTGCCCCTCCCAGCGTAGGAAATAGCGCAGGGGAGTGTCTTGAGTGGCCTCGTCGCTTGCGAGCACAGTAAGCCTGCGGCGCAGCTCGAGCTCGACGTTTGATGGTTTTTGAGGCTCTCGACTGTCGCCGGTGACGCTGGAGAAGAACGTTTCGAAGAAGCCCATCGCTAGGCCTGCTTGACTGAATCAGCGGGAAAGGTAATGCCGGCCTGCTGGCGCACGGCATCCATGATACGCAGCGAGACAAGCGTGACATCGCGATAGTGGCCAAGCTCGTGACGCCCCGCCGGGGTCTCCCAAATCTCTTCCTTAACGTTATCGATGCCGCCGATGGCGGTGATAAAGTCCGCGAGCTCGTACTCCATGGTGTTGCTCGATTTGGGAAGGTCGAGCGCGCGTCCGTTGTCGCCTTGCTCGCGCGGCGCCTCGGTCGCCGATCCGCGCACGACGTCGCCGCGATAATCGATGCGTACGTTGCGGGGCGTGGACAGATGGTCAATCTGGATAGTGCCACGCTCGCCTTCGATTTGCGAGGGCAGCAGGTCGTTGGTGATCTTTGAATGCGCAAGTTCGACGGAGATGCGGCCTCCGCCATAGCTGGCGAGAATGGAGCCGCAACCGTCGATGGGGCCATGGGTGAGCTCTTGCGTTGAAGGATCGAGCAGCGTGGTCATGCTGGTGAGACCGGAGGGCATGCCGAAGATCTCGACCATGGGCTCGACGGTATAGACGCCGATGTCCATGAGGGAGCCCGAGGCCATGTGGCAGTCGAAGATATTGGTGGCGCGCCCCACGAGAACCTCGTTGTAGCGCGAAGAATACTTGCCAAAGCGCAATGAGGCGCGGCGGATGGGGGCGATCTCGCCCAGAGCGTCCTCAATGGCGTGGAAAGCGGGATCGTGAAGCGGGCGCATGGCCTCGAGGGCTACGACGCCCGCCGCCTCGGCTGCGCGAAAGACCTCGAGCGCCTGCGCCTCGGTGGCACAAAAGGGCTTTTCGACGATAACGTGCTTGCCACCGGCGATGCAGACAAGGGCCTGCTCGTAGTGAAGTGCGTTAGGGCTGCCGATATAGACGGCGTCGACGTCGGCAGCTGCCGCGAGCTCATCGAGTGAAGTAAAGTTTCGCTCGCCACCGCGCTCGGCGGTAAAGGCGGCACCGCGATTGGCATCGCGTGAAAGCGTGCCCACAAACGCGGCTTGGTCGTTGGCGTTGACGACTTGGATAAAGTCGTCGGTGATCATGGATGTGCCGATGGTCGCGATGCGCAGCATACGTCCCCCTTGCGTTGTTTGGCCTACAGGATGAGTGTAGCGCGTGGGGATATAAAGCTGCGCGAAAACGCTATTACAGGTCGCTCTCGTTAAAGCCGGCGTCGATATCGAGGTTGCTGCCGTCGGCCGCCGTGGTGGCGAGCTCATCGCAGCGCTCGTTGAGCTCGTGACCGGCGTGACCCTTAACCCAGATGAAATCAACCTTGTGCTTGCTTTTGGCGGTGAGTAGGCGCTCCCACAGGTCGCGGTTCTTGACGGGTTGCTTGTTGGCGGTTTTCCATCCGCGCTTTTTCCAGCCGTCGATCCAGTGCTTGTTAAAGGCGTTGACGACATACTGCGAATCGGAATGGACTTCGACCTCGCAAGGGCGGTTGAGCGCCTCGAGCGCCACGATGACCGCCATGAGTTCCATGCGGTTGTTGGTGGTCTTGGCATAGCCGCGCGAAAGCTCGGAGGTGAAGGTCTTGCCGGCGGGGTTGGTGTATTTGAGCACGGCGCCGTAGCCGCCGCGTCCCGGATTTGATCGGGCCGAGCCGTCGGTATAGATGATGACCTTCACGGGCTTCCTTTCGTTGGGTACGTTTCGTGTGAGTGACCATTGTAGCGCCATGCCCGCCGGGGGCCAGCAATCTACGATTTCTACCCCGTCTTCGAACTGTTAGTTGGCATGGATGATGCGGTTGAGCTCGTCGAGGTATTGCTGCAAGAGGAGAGAGGGCTTGCGCTCGTCGTGCATGATGTAGCCAACGTGCATCGTTGGGGCGTCTGCTAGCGGGATCGATGCCATGCCCCATTGCATTTCATTGGAGAGGACACCGGTCGACAGGGTGTAACCGTTCGACGTGATAAGTAAGTTAGTAAGTGTTCCGCGGTCCGAGATTCGTATGTTGCGGTCGCAAGGGATATAGCTAAAAGGTTCCTCGGCGTAATAGAAGGAGTTTGAGGTTCCCTGCTCAAAGCTGTAGCGCGTATAGGGCGTGAGGTCGGCAAGGGACAGCTGCGGGCGGCGTGCGAGCGGGTGGCGCTCGCTAACGAAGACGTGGACCGTCGCGTCGAATAGGGGATGGAAGCTTGCGCGGGCATCGGCGAAGGCCTTCTGCAGAACGCGGGCGTTAAAGTCATCCAGATACAGAATGCCGATATCGCTGCGAAACGCACGGACGTCATCGATGATCTGCGATGTGGTGGTCTCGCGCATGATGAACTCGAACTTGCTGTCGCGGCAGCGCTCGACTACGTTGACAAAGGCCTCGACCGAAAAGGCGTAGTGCTGGGCGGAAATGGCGAGGCGGGCTTGCGGGGTGCCACCGTCCTCGTAGCGTGCCTCGAGCATGTCGGCCTGCTCTACGACCTGGCGCGCATAGCCCAAAAGCTCGGTGCCGTCGTTGGTGAGCGTGACGCCGCGGCTGGAGCGCGTAAAGATCTCCAGATGGAGCTCTTGTTCTAGGCTTTTGACGGCGTTTGAGATGTTGGACTGAGCGGTATAGAGGCGCTGAGCTGCGGCGTTGATTGAGCCGGACTCTGCCACGGCGATAAGAAAACGAAGCTGCTGGAGTGTCATCGGTGCCCGTCCTTTCGATAGATATCTAAAAAACCGATAACAGGTTAGCGCTTTTAAGTGATTGACCGAGCGAAACAATGCTCGTACTATTCAAAACACACAAAGGCGGTAGGTAATTAAGCCGACCACGGAACCGGGATGTCAAAAGGAGGACCGCATATGAACTGCTTACCAAGACGAATGCCGGGCTCCTGTTTGCGCCCGTCGGCGTGATCAGGAGACAGCGACTTACTTCTCTCTTATTTATTTACTTTCGTTCGATCAAGGAGATCATCATGAGCCAGTTCATCAACAACCCCGAGCACACCTTTGGTTTCGATACCCTGCAGCTTCATGTTGGCCAGGAGAGCGCCGACCCCGCATCCGACTCCCGCGCCGTGCCTATCTACCAGACCACGAGCTATGTGTTCCGCAACTCCCAGCACGCCGCCGATCGCTTTGGTCTTGCCGACGCCGGTAACATCTACGGCCGTCTGACCAACTCCACCCAGGGCGTCTTTGAGGACCGTATCGCCGCGCTCGAGGGTGGCGTGGCCGGTCTTGCCGTCGCCTCCGGTGCCGCTGCCATCACCTATACCCTGCAGGCTCTTGCCCAGGCTGGTGACCACGTGGTGGCTCAGAAGACCATCTACGGCGGTTCCTACAACCTGCTCGAGCATACGCTCTCCCAGTTTGGCGTCGAGACCACGTTTGTCGATGCCCACAACCTGGAAGAGGTTGAGGGTGCCATCAAGGACAACACCACGGTCATCTATCTCGAGACGCTCGGCAACCCCAACTCTGACATCCCCAACATCGACGCCATCTCCGAGATCGCCAAGAAGCACGGTCTGCCGGTTGTCGTCGACAACACTTTCGGCACCCCGTATCTGTTCCGTCCGCTGGAGCATGGCGCCAACATCGTTGTCCACTCCGCAACCAAGTTCATCGGCGGCCACGGCACCTCGCTGGGCGGTGTGATCGTCGACGGCGGTAACTTCGATTGGAAGGCGAGCGGAAAGTACGCCCAGATCGCCGAGCCCAACCCCTCCTACCACGGCGTTTCGTTTGCCGAGGCTGCCGGTCCCGCCGCCTTCGCAACCTATGTCCGCGCTATTCTGCTGCGTGACGAGGGCGCCTGCATCAGCCCGTTCAACGCCTGGGTCCTGCTCCAGGGCACCGAGACTCTGTCGCTGCGCGTTGACCGTCATGTTGAGAACACCAAGAAGGTCGTTGAGTTCCTGGCTGGTGACAGCCACGTCGCCAAGGTGAACCACCCGAGCCTGCCTGAGCACCCAGATCACGAGCTCTATCAGAAGTACTTCCCCAACGGCGGTGCCTCGATCTTTACCTTTGAGATTAAGGGTGGCCAGGAGGCGGCCTGGAAGTTCATCGATCATCTGCAGGTGTTCTCGCTGCTTGCCAACGTGGCCGACGTCAAGTCGCTCGTCGTGCACCCGGCTACCACCACGCACTCCCAGCTCTCTGCCGAGGAGCTCGCCGAGCAGAACATCACGCCCTCCACGATCCGTCTTTCCATCGGTACCGAGAACGCCGAGGATATCATTTGGGATCTGAAGCAGGCCTTCGCCGCGCTGGACGAGTAAGACGACTTGTGCAAGGACCCCTTGCGACCCGATAGGTATAACTGCATAAAATGCCTGCTCAAGGCGCCTGTGCGAACAATGGTTGCACAGGCGCCTTTTTTGCATAGAGCGGGTGCAAAAACAGGGTTTTTGACACGCTTTATGCATTCGAGTTGTGGAAAACTCCTGTTGAGAGGATGTGAGTTTTACGCAATTGACGTGCGCCTTTTGAGTAAAGCCGCAGGTCGCGATTTGCTCGGGGTACTATGCAGCGCGATTGAATCACACGCAGCTCAAACGCAGCAAAAACGCATTACGGAGGTTTCCAGCTACATGAGGATCGATTCACGAAAACCGAAAGCCGCCGCCCTTTCCGCCGCTCTGACCGTGGCACTTTTGGCGGGCGCCGGCGCAACTGATGCCCACGCCGCAACACTGTCCGATACGGTTGGATCTACACCGTCCGAGACGACGCTGGTACAGCCCGTTGACTATCGCGGCGATGGTTATGGTTCCATGCAGGAGTGGAACGCCTCGATGGAGGCTAAGCGCGATTCCCTGGAGATGCGCGCTCAGATCATCATGAACATGTACGGTGACTATGCCACCGATGACGAGCGCGCTGTGCTGCAGGGTTGCATCGACGGTGCAGGTAGCCTGTTGACGATGGGGGAGGTCGACGCCAAGTCGACCGAGCTCGACGAGCTTCGCTCCACGCTTGAGGATGCCAAGCGCGAGGCGCTCGAGGCTGCCGCAGCCGAAGCCGAGGCCGCTGAGACCGTTCAGGCTTCGTATTACAACGCCGGCTCCGGCTCGTCTTACGCGTCTGCTGCGTATTACGCGAACGGTTCGGGCCTGACGCGCTCGAGCGGCGTCAATAGCTATAACGGTCGCCGCGAGACCTATTACAGCAGCAATGTGCTTTATCACTATCGCACGGGCGAATGGACTCAGGATTCTGAGGGCTTCTGGCGCGATTCCGACGGCTATTACGTTGTTGCCGCGGGCGATATGGCCCAGGGCTCGACCTTTATGGGCTCCAAGGGTGACTGCAAGGTCTATGACTCCGGCTGCGCTGCCGGAACCACCGATTACTACACCGGTTGGTAATCTGCCATCAGCCAATAGGAGATGACGGGCGGGCGTCTTTACTGAGCCTTTGGGCACAACGTAGGGGCGTCCGTTTTTTGTGTGTGCTTGAGTTAACAGAGCGCTTACCGTGGCAGTACGCCGCGCATATGGGCGCGGGGCACACTAGTTCATGAGAAATAAGGTCTTTCTCGTGGAGGAAGTGGTCTTGTGAACGCTCGAGATATCGCCGTTGCCGCCGTTGCATTGGCGCTTGGCTGTCTTGGTCCTACGGCCGCGCTCGTCGCGGGTGTGCAGGGGTCTTGTGGGGCTGCCTCTATCGTGGTTGGCGTGTTGATCGCGGCCGCGCTGCTGGGAAGCGCGGGCGTGACCCTTTGCCGCGATGACGAGGACGAGATGCCGCAGGCGCGGCGCTAGCGGTTGCGAAACTGGTTTTGGTCATAGATGAAGAAAGAAGCCGCCGCAAGGGGAGTGCCCCTTGCGGCGGCTTTGCTCTTGAGGCTGTTGGCTGCGGTGCGCCGAGCGCTACCAGCTGGCCTCGATTTCGCGGATGCGCGAATAGAGCCATTCGTTTTGCGGCACTTGGATACCGTGCTTGGCCGCGAGGCGGCAGATGGTGCCCGCAAACTCATCAACCTCGGTTTTGCGCCTTGCGACGCGGTCTTGAGTCATCGAGGGCATGCCGGCGGGGTCGAGCCCCTCGATGAGGTGCACCATCTGCGTTAGGTCTGCCTCGGTCAGCTCAATGCCCTCGGCGTTGGCGACCGCAAGCGTTTCGCGCATGGCGGAAACAAAGCAGCGGCGCTGCTCGGAGCCCGGCTCCGTGGCGCTTCCGTAGGTCCCGCCGTAGGCCATGCAGGTCTGGTTGATGCCGTCGTTGAGCATGAGTTTGGCCCACATGCGGTGCGCAATGTCGCGCTCGACGGTATGGGCGATGCCGCAGCGCGTGTAGAGCCCGTCGATGGCGGCGACGGTCGCGGGGTCGGTGCCGGCGGCTGCACCAAAGCGGATCTCGCCCGCATTGGTAAAGGTGAGCGCGCCATTGAGAAACACGGCGTCCATGCCCTGACAGATACCAAGAACGGTATGCTCCCAGCCAAAGCGTTCGGCAATCTTTTGTTCGCTCGTAATGCCGTTGCACAGCGAGGCGATAAGCGTGTTGGGTCCCACGACGCGCTCCATAGTCTTGAGTGCTTGGTCGAGACCGGTGGTCTTGACCGTCAGGATGACCAGATCGGCGGGCGCTGCCTCGCTGGCGCGGACGGACGTGAGACCGCAAGGCTTTCCGTTGACGGTGAGCGCATCGCCCGCGTGACGCTCAAAACGGGCGTCATCCATAACGTATTCGACGGCGTCATTGCCGAGGGCCTTGGCAATCATGCTGCCGTAGAGCAGGCCGACGCCGCCCTTGCCGATAAAGGCGACCTTGTTGATCTGCATGTGAATCATCTCCCCATATAAAAGGCGCCCGCGTAAGGGGCGCCTGATGGATTGTATGCTGCCGGGGTGATTGGTGGGTGCGCGGGGCGGCTGTTATAAAAAAGAAACGTTTGCCTGGACGTTACGCTGCGGGGCAGACCGCAAAGACACGCGCGGGGTATCCGACACCATCACGGACCTTAGGGAAGGTGCAGAAGATGACGGCGCCTGTGGCGGGAAGCTCGTCCAGATGGTCCATGACCTCAATCTGGTAACGGTCGACCGAGAGGATGTACTGTTCGCCGGGGTAGGGGTAGGCATCCTCGCGTGTGGTCACGGTTGCGGGGTCGGTGTCTGCCGGTTCGTGGCCGATGGCACCGATGTTGCGCTCTTCTACAAGCCATTTGATGGCATCGAGGTCCCAGCCGGGGTAGTGGGGTTGGCCGTCCTCGTCCTTGTTTTCGAGGTCGGCGAGCTTGGACCAGTCGGAGCGGAAGGCGACGAAAGCGTCCTTGGGAATGCGACCGTGCTCGTCCTCCCAAGCCTTGAGGTCATCGATGGTCAGGATAAAGTCGGGGTTTGCGGCGCACTCCTCGTGCTTGTCGATGACGCAGAGCGGCTGCATAAACTCGATAGGTTCGATCTCGCCAAGGGAGCGGCCATCGACATGGAAGTGGCGCGGCGCGTCGACGTGGGTGCCGTACTGCGAGGCGACCGAATACTGGAAGCAACGCATGGGCGCGAGCATATCTTCGGGCGTGCCGGGCAGGTAGTCGAAGAGCTTGGTGGACTCAAATGGCTCAAAGCCAAACCAGTGCGGGGTGTCGCACGAGAGCGTATGGGTGAGGTCAACCCAGCGATAATCGGTGCTTTTGAGCTGGGATGCGAGGTTCCAAAGGTCGAGCGCGGGCATGGGTGACTCCTTTCATCGGGCTTTTTGCTGATGTTAAAGCGGTGCCGTGACAGCTCGATTTCTGCTGCGTTACGATACGTTCTCGATTGCGATTCCACGATGTTTCGGCCGCGTGACCATTGTGTTTCGCCTTGCCGGGGCGCTGATGGCGAAGGGAGGGGCCGTGCAATACCGCGTTGACCCCAAAAGTGGTAACCGAATATCTGCTCTGGGTCTGGGCTGCATGAGGTTTCCCGGTTCGCCGGGACACCCCGATGCGAAGACAGCCGATGCCATCATTTCCCATGCGGTGGAGCAGGGGATTAATTATCTGGATACTGCGTATCTCTATCCCGGTAACGAGGCGTGCGTGGGCGCCTCACTTGAGTGCTTGGGGCTGCGCGACCGGGTGCTGCTGGCGACCAAGTTGCCGCACGCTTCGTGCAAGTGCGCGGAGGATTTCGACCGGTTCTTCGACGAGCAACTGCGTCGCCTGCGGACCGACCATATCGACTATTACCTTATGCACAACATCACTTCGCCCGCCCAGTGGGAGCGCGTGGTGGCGTTGGGCATCGAAGACTGGATTGCGCACCAAAAGGCTGCGGGGCGTATTCGCCAGATAGGTTTTTCGTATCACGGCAGTGCGGCGGACTTCCTCACGATGCTCGACGCGTATGACTGGGATTTTTGCCAGATTCAGTACAACTACGCTGGAGAGCGCTACCAAGCGGGAACGGCGGGACTTATAGCAGCCGCCGAGCGCGGGCTCGCGGTGTTTGTGATGGAACCGCTTTTGGGCGGACGCCTGGCGGGCAAGCTGCCTCCGCGGGCCCGCGCCGTGCTCGATGACGTACGCGATCCGTACCTGAAGACGCCGGCTGCTTGGGGCCTTTCGTGGGTGTGGAACCATCCTCAAGTCACGATGCTGCTTTCGGGCATGACCGATACCGCGCAGGTGGACGAGAACGCGGTGCTGGCCGATCGGGCCCTGCCGGATTCGATGACAGCCGCTCAGCTCGATACCATCGCACGCGTGCTGGCGGAGTTTGAAAAATCGAATCGCGTGCCCTGCACGGGATGCGGCTACTGCATGCCATGTCCCAAGGGTATTAACATTCCCGGCTGCTTTGCCGCTTACAACGCGAGCTATGCGCACAGCTGGTTTACGGGGCTGTCGCAATACTTTACGGCGAGCGCGGTGCGCACGAGCGAGCCCAAGCTCGTGAGCAATTGCGTCAAGTGCGGCAAATGTGCGCGTCACTGCCCGCAACACATCGATATCCCCGAGCGTCTCGACGACGCGCGCCGACGTTTCCAGCCTGGCCCCGTAACGGCCGCGCTTAAAGTCTTCAGCAAAACTCGCTCCTCATGACCCTTTTATATCTTGTGATGGAATAGTTCCTGTTTGCGGCAGAATAGGGCGATAGCAGGAACTATTTCGTCGCAACTGAAGGGGGCTGTCGTGGGCTATCGGGATTCATGTGATGATTTGCGTGAGGTTCGTTGGGGCGTTTTGGGCGCTGGGCACATTTCGCATCGATTTGCATCGTCGCTCAAGAAGGTCGACGGGGCACGGCTGGTGGCTGCGGCCGGCCGCACTCCTGCACATGTCGAGGAATTTTGTCGAGCGTTTTCGATCGATGCTGCGCACAGTTATGTCACGGCTGACGATGGCGGCGATGCGGCTTATGATGCGCTGATTGCCGACCCCGATGTCGACGCAATCTACTTGGCTCTTCCGCATGGTATGCATACGCGTTGGGCCTGTCGCGCGCTGCGCGCCGGAAAGGCCGTGCTGTGCGAAAAGCCGGCCGTTTTGAGTGAGGAAGAGGCTCTCTCGATTGCCTCCGCCTCTCGCGAGTGCGCCGTGCTGTTTATGGAGGCGATGAAGAATCGGTTTTGCCCGATGCGCACTCGCGTGGAGGACTTGCTTGCGTCGGGCGAGCTCGGCTGTATCGTCTCGATCGAAAGCGTGCAAAAACTCGATTATGGTGAGTTCCCTTCGAGTTATCTGCTCGATCCGTTGCAGGGCGGCTGTCTATATGACATGGGCTGCTATGCGGTCGGGTGGTTTGAGGATTTGCTTGCGGGTGCGTGCGATGTTTCATCTCGTGAAGTTCGCTGGCGTGACGTATCGGGCGGCCGCGTGGATTGGGCCGATGAGATTCATATGAGTGTCGGCGATATACCCATTCATATGGTGTGCGACGGCAAAGCAGCATATGAAAGCCGCTTAACGATTGCCTGCGAACGGGGTTCGTTGGAAATCGAGCGCCTCCATCGCCCCGAGCTCGCCCATGTGAAGTACTCCGACGGTCGAGTGCTCGAAATCGACGCCCCATTTGAGGTCGATGATTTTTACGGCGAAGCTTCGCATGCGACTCAGCTCATCCGGGCGGGGAAACTCGAGAGTCCCGTCATGCCCCTTGCCGCCACACAGCGCTGCGCGCAGATCATCGATGCGATTTGCTTGACGCTCTAGGCTGCGGTGCTGCTGCTCAAGGGGGGCTCGGCGGACCGTGCCCCTGATGCCCCTTTTATATCTTGCGGTGGAATACGGTCTGTTTGCGCCAAAATAAGGCACCAATAGACCGTATTTCACCGCAACTGATGAGGGGGAGCTGGAGATGCTGACGATCGGGTGTCATCTTTCGACGACGAAGGGCTATCGGGCAATGGGGGAGACGGCGTTGTCCATTGGTGCCAATACCTTTGCGTTCTTTACGCGCAACCCGCGCGGTGGCAAGGCAAAAGACCTTGACATGGATGACGTGGCGGCTCTGCGCGAGCTTATGGCGCAAAACGACTTTGGACCGCTGGTGGCGCATGCCCCGTATACCTATAACCCCTGCTCCGCTAAGGAGCGGGCGCGCGAGTTTGCCTTGGAGGCTATGGCGGAAGATTTGCAGCGTCTGGAAGCACTGCCCGGCAACTACTACAACTTCCATCCCGGCGCGCATGTGGGACAGGGGGCAGACGCCGGCATTCAGATGATTGTCGACACGCTGTGCCAGGTGATGTTTGGGGGACAGCAGACGACGGTATTGCTCGAGACCATGGCGGGTAAGGGCACCGAGGTGGGCCGTAGCTTTGAAGAGCTGGCGTGCATTATCGAGGGGGTTGCCGCCAAGTGTCCAGAGCTGTCCGATAAGCTGGGCGTTTGTTTGGACACCTGCCATGTGAGCGATGCCGGCTACGACATCATCCATGATCTGGACGGCGTACTCGACGAGTTCGACCGCGTGGTGGGCATCGATCGCCTGCATGCCGTACACATCAACGATTCGAAGAACCCTTGTGGCGCCCATAAGGATCGCCACGAGTGCATCGGCAAGGGCTACCTGGGTAGTGAAGAGTTTGGCGGCGGTATGCAGGTTATACAGAATATTGTATCGAATGGCCGCTTGCGCGCATTGCCATTCATCTTGGAGACACCGAACGAACTTGCAGGTTATGCGGCTGAAATCAAACTGTTAAGGTCGTTGCAGCAGTAAAGGCTGCCATAAAGTGGAGTGCTCCATTCACGTTATGGGTTTGTTTCAATCAGTTTTCTAATTGCAGATTCTTCCAAGCGGGTGCATAATAACCATCAGTTTTTGCAGACCTCTGAATCAAACGAGGTCACCGGAAGGAGACTGATTATGAAGCTCAAGAAGCTTGGCGCATTTGCAGCCACGGGCGCCATGGCGCTCGCCCTCGCACTGACGGGCTGTGGTTCGTCCAACGCCACCTCTGGTTCCGATGCCGGTTCCAGCAGCTCTGACAACGCGAAGGTCGAGAAGGTCGACGGCTCCAAGGAGTATGCACTCGTCAAGGACGGTACGCTCACCGTCGGCACCTCTGCCGAGTACGCGCCGTTTGAGTACAAGGACGACAATGGCGACTACCAGGGCTTTGACCTTGAACTCATCAAGGCTATCGGTGACAAGCTGGGTCTGGATGTCGAGTACGTCAACAACGACTTCGACACACTCGTCCCCGGCGTTGCTTCGGGCGCCAAGTACGACGTCGCCATTGCGGCTATCACTGACACGCCCGAGCGTGAGAAGGAAGTCACTTTCTCCGACTCTTACTATATGGACGATCAGGCTATCGTGACCAAGGTCGATAACGCCGACATTACGGCCGATAACTATAGTGAGAAGCTCAACAATGCCGACGCCACGATCATCGTTCAGTCCGGTTCGACTGCCGAGGCCTTTGCTCAGGAGAACTTCCCCAAGGCCAAGATCGTTCCCTATAAGGACGCTACCGAGTGCTTCAGCGCCCTGCAGTCCGACAAGGGTGACGCCGTGGTCACCAACCGCTCCGTTGCCAGCCAGCTGACCGCCGAGCAGTTCAACACCTGCCAGACCATCAAGCAGATCAGCACCGGCGAGGAGTACGCCATCGCCATCAACCAGGGCAACACCAAGCTCAAGGACGACATCAACCAGGCCATCAAGGACCTGACCGACGACGGTACCGTTGACGCCCTCATGGCTAAGTACAACATCAAGTAAATTAATGCTTGATTGCGTGCGGGCCCTTTCCGTTTTGGCGGAGAGGGCTTTTGCGTTTCTTGAATGGGCGTCGTCCCGTCCCGTAATGTCGGCAACTTATACGTTAGGAACCACCTTGTCTCGATTGAACGAAGGGGCCATGGGTCGGCGTTTCCCGCTGCCCTCGATGCTCCAAAAGCTAGCCTGCGCCCTGGCTGTGGCGCTCGCTTTGGTGTGCGTGGGGACAGCCGTGCCTTCGACCGCCCAGGCGCTCGAGACCGCAAAGATCACTGCGCGTCCCAATACCGGTTCGGGCAGCGATGTGGTCGGCGGCACCGAGACGCGCATTACCTGGGAGGTTCAGGCCGATGCCGACGAGGAGCTGAGCGGTCTTTCGCTGACGTTTGTCGACGGCACGACGTTTGGTACCGATGACACGCGATTGACGATGCTCTCGGGCGAGGACCTCATGGACCGTACCCCCATGAAGCCCACGTGCAAGGCGGATGGCCAGACGCTCAAGATCGACTTTGGCGAGACGGCACCTACCGGTGGATTTTTCCGTGTCGAGGTTTACGGCGTGACCTTCCCCGTTGAGGGCGGCGATGAGGCTTTTAGCGGAACCTATACCCTGGCCGACGGCTCGACCAAGAAGATTTCCAAGATGCCCTCGGTGGAGATCAAGGGCGTGACGGCTTTTGATAATTTCCTGGCCGACCTTAAAGAGCAGCCGTGGGTCGAGGCTTGGAACTCCAATATGTTCCTGCGCCTGTTCCTGAACCCGGTCATTTTGGTCCAGAGCCTGCCGATCGTCTTTAAGGGCTTCCTCATGTCGCTCTCGATCGTGCTCGTGGCGTTTCCGTTGGCAATTCCCTTTGGCTTCGCCCTGTCGCTCATGCGCATCTCCAAGTCGCGCATCCTGCGCTGCCTTGCCGGCATCTACGTGAATATCATCCGCGGTACGCCGGCGTTCCTGCAGATCTATATCGCGTTCTTTGGCCTGCCGCTGGCCGGCGTCAAGGTGGACGACTATGTCTTGGGCGTTATCGTCATGGCCATGAACTCGTCTGCGTACCTGTGCGAGATCTTCCGTGCCGGTATTCAATCGATCCCCAAGGGCCAAAACGAGGCTGCTCGCTCTCTGGGCATGAATGCCTTCCAGACGCTGCTCTACGTTATGATTCCGCAGACATTCCGCAATGTTTTGCCTACGCTGACCAGCGAGTTTATCTTGCTTTACAAGGATACGTCGCTGCTTGCCGCCGTGGGTGTGGTCGAGATCGTCATGAACGCCCGTACCATCGTGGCCACGACGGGCTCCATCACGCCGTATGTGGTTGCCGCCCTGTTCTATCTGGTCATCACCCTGCCGCTCGCTCGCTTGGTGAGCGGTCTTGAGGCGAGGCTTTTGGGCACGACCGAGACCAAGAAGAAGCGTCCCGCCAAGAGCGCCGGACAGGTTGTCGCGACGCCTGCCGATCACATCGCCGGTTTGTAAGGAGGTCCTATCATGAGCGAAACCAATAACTCGAACGAGGTCGTCGTCAGCATCAAGAACCTCCAGAAGGCCTTTGGCGATAACGTGGTCCTGCGCGATATCGATCTGGATGTGCACAAGGGCGAGGTCGTCGTAGTCCTGGGTCCTTCGGGCTCGGGCAAGTCGACGATGCTTCGCTGCATCAATCGTCTAGAGCATCCCACGAGCGGGTCGATTGTCGTTGAGGGCGTGGACGTGTGCGCCAAGGGCGTCGACCTTAACAAGGTACGTACGCATCTGGGTATGGTGTTCCAGCAGTTCAATTTGTTCCCGCACCTGTCAGTCAAAAAGAACGTCATGCTCGCACAGCAAAAGGTACTCAAGCGCAGCAAGGAAGAGGCCGAGAAAATCGCTATCGAGGAGCTGACCAAGGTCGGTCTTGCCGAGCGCATCGACTTTATGCCGAGCCAGCTCTCGGGCGGTCAGCAGCAGCGCGTGGCGATCGCCCGCGCCCTGTCGATGAACCCTCACGTCATGCTCTTTGACGAGGCCACGTCGGCGCTCGACCCCGAGCTTGTTCGCGACGTCCTGGGCGTCATGCGCGACCTGGCACGTGATGGCATGACTATGATCGTGGTGACGCACGAGATGGGCTTTGCCCGCGACGTCGCCGACCGCGTCGTCTTTATGGACGGTGGCGTTATCGTGGAAGAGGGTACGCCGAGCGAGGTCTTCGACCACCCCAAGAGCGAGCGCACCAAGGCGTTCTTGGGCAATATCTCGTAGCCGCTTTATATGACTGACATAACAGAAAACGGGAGCTGGATGTGATCCGGCTCCCGTTTTTGTTGGGATGCGAATGTGTTTTGGTGCAGAGCGCGTTACGGGCGGAGCTCATTGCCGCTAGGCAAGCTCGGCTCCAAGGGCGCGACAGGCGGCCTCGCCCTCGTCATCGGGGGCGTCGAAGCAGATTACGGAATCGACGACGTTGACACCCGCCTCGTCGGCGTCTGCCTTCCAGTTGTCCATCCATTCGCCCTCGGCCCACGAGTAGGAACCAAAAAGAACGACCTTCTTCTCGCCGAGAATTTCCTTGACTTCGTCCCACATCGGCTGGAACTCGTCGTACTCAAGCTCTTCGGAGCCCATGGCGGGGCAGCCGAAGGCGAAGGCGTCATGGTTGGCGACCTTGTCGGCGGAGAAGTCGGCGCAGGGGATGACCTCGGCCTCGGCGCCGGCACCGGTTGCGCCCTCGGCAACGAAGTTTGCCATGGCCTCGGTGTTGCCCGTGCCGCTCCAGTACACGACTGCGATCTTGCTCATATGTTTTCCTTTCGGTTGTGCGGCGTGCGGCCGCGTTTTGTATGCTCTATCGGGTTGCCTGGACAAGTTGTCCCAGGGTGCAGCCCTGTTGATAGATGTAGGTGAGGTATTGCGTGCATGCGCGATAGGAATCGAAGGTCGTGAGCGCCTGCTCAACGTTTGTGTATACCTTCCATGCGCCGAAGGCCTTATAGTTTTCGCCGCGCTGGACGATAAACTGATGGACATCTTCGTAGGGATAGCCCAAAAAATAGCCAATTTCGTGGGGGAACTCGCATATGCACCCCGTATCGCAGTGCCTATTTCGCGCGAGTGCGCAGACGCTGCCGTCATAGGCGCTTTCTGCGGCATTGCTGCTTGCCAGCGTGATGCGCGCGGCGAGATGCACCAGGGACGCGGACAGGTTGTGGACATCGTAACCTTCGGCGGCAAGTGCCGTCGTAGCGCGGCGGTCGGAGAGGTATCGCATGAGGTCCGCAGGGCGGTACACATAGATGAGCGCTCCGCAGGGGCGCCAGACCAAAACGCTCATGTGGATCCCGAGTGGCTGGAGCTCGCGGTTGCATTGGGCTATGACGGCGAGCAGGCGAGAGCGTCGCTCTTCGATATGGGCGGCGCCGGATTTTCCGTTTTGGTTGGCGTAAACGCCGGGATAGGTAAAGAGCGAAGCCGGCTTGATACCTGCGAGCGTAGGGGAGCAGTTGCGCACGACAGCCGTTTGGTATGTTGGGATGTCAATGGTTCGAGTCACGGCGCTCCTTACGGATCTAAACTGTTAGCCTAGGAAAACTTATACACGAAAGTAAGCCCTGGTCAACTAAAAAGTAAGAAAAGGGAAACTAATTGATCGAACGGACATGGTTTTGGGTTAAGATGGGGACACCCCATGGGGGTATCTGGATAGGGCTACTTGAAAGGGGAGCGCATGAGTGACTTGCTCAACCCTGCGAATCTCATCGTGCTGGCCGTCATTGCCGTCGGCATGTTTTTTGGACTGCGTCGCATTGCCGCTTCGACACACGGGAAGAGTTGTTGCAGCGATGGTGCGAGCGGCAAGAAGGCCAAAAAGGTTGTTGTGACGGATACCGATGCGTCACACTATCCCTATAGCGATGAGCTGCTCATCGGCGGCATGAGCTGTGACGGCTGCGCTCAGAACGTAGCCAATGCCCTCAATGCACTGGATGGCGTGTGGGCAACGGTGACGTATGCGGACCACACGGCACGCGTGCGCTCTAAGCAGCCGGTTGATCGTGATGTCCTCGAGACGGCCGTGAAAGACGCGGGCTATTACGTCATGACGCTGTAAGCGTCGCTCTGGATGCGCTTCCTTGGCTAGGCTCGTCCGCGCAGCTCGATGTCTTGGATGTCGTCGAAGTCGATGGCGATGTCTCGGAGCTTGAGGAGCTTGAAGGCGGGGAGCACTTCGTCAAGGATGCCCGTGCGAGCGCGATAGCCGTACGTGTCGTAATAGGTGACGCGGACCAGGTCGCCACGTTTGAGGCCCTCGAGCTTATGCGAAAGCTCGAGGGCTTTTTCTTCCGTGAGTTCGCATTTGGGCTCGACGGTGATTTCTTGCTTGCGCACGAGTTCGTAGTATCCCGTGAGGGCGGCAAAGGGCATAAACTGTGCGGCGCGGTTGGCGCGCACGGCACCGTTGGCAGTGAGGTTGGGGTCGGCGGCGCGGCGTCTGCCCTCGGGGTCCGCCAGGCGCTCGAAGGCGGTCGGCGGGCGCACGGGCTGTTGTTTGGGTTTAGGCACGGTGTCCTCCAACTTGTTCGTTGCGTTCGCGCGCGGTGGCGCCGGCGGTAAAGCTTAATCCCTTGACGAGCGCGTTCTTGCCGTACTTGCCTTTCACGGCCAGGACGGCGCGCGCCAGGTCGCGCTCGCGCTCATCGGCCTCGATATCGCTGAACAGATCGATGGTGGCAAATTCCTCGGGCATGAGGTTGCCAAATCCCAGGTTGATGCGCTTGACCGGTCGTTTGGGATCGACAGTCTGCGCCCAGAGCTCATCGAAATAGCCCATGATCTTCTTAAACGAATTGGTGCGCTCGGGCAGCTTTCGCGAGGCGTTAGAGTGCGCAAAGAGTGCGGCATAGCCACCGCGCGGTTTGCCGCCATGCTCTCCCACAAAGATGCCATCGATTGCCTGCGCTTCGCGCACCAGGCGACGCCGTTCGTCATCGCGCTGGACGGGCTTGGGCGCACGGGGCGCGAGCTCGGGGCCGGCGGTTGCGGTGGGTTCGATACTCGATGTGCTCGAGCGCAGGTGCCCGCATCCGTCCACATACTGCGCTGTACCGCTGGCGTCGAGGCGGCGTATGTCGGCGCGTTCGCTCGCGTAGCCCACAAAGAGCGAGATGCTGTCGCAGGCCACGTGCTTATCGACCAAGTCTAAAACGGCGTTGTCGACCATCTCGCGCAAGACGGTATAGGCCTGTTCGTAGGCATAACCCTTCGAGAGCACCTGTCCTGTGGTGGTCGAAGTTGCTTGCGGGCGATAGACTTGGATATCGGCGATGGTTGTCGGCTCGCGCCCGAAGGCATGGTCGATGAGATATTCGGCATTGACGCCGAGCTCGTCGTAAAGCAGGTTTTCGTCGAGCGCCGCGACGCCCATCAGATCGTAGACGCCGTATTTCTCGAGGCGGGCTGCCACGCCGGGACCGATGCCCCAGATATCGGTGATGGGACGATGGGGCCAGATCTCCTTGCGAAAGGTCTCGTCGTCGAGTATGCCGATGCGGCTGGGTACGTGCTTGGCGGTAATGTCGAGCGCTACCTTGGCCTGGAATAGGTTGGGGCCGATGCCGACCGTCGCCGTGATGCCGGTGCGCGCGAGGACCTCGTCGCGCAGCGTGCAGGCGAACCCTTCCGCATCTGTGTGATAGAGGTCCAGATAGGGCGTCACGTCGATAAAGCACTCATCGATGGAGTAGACGTGCACGTCCTGGGGGCTGACGTATTCCAGATAGATACCGTAGATTTTCGCCGACACCTCCATGTAATGCTGCATGCGCGGTACGGCCGTGATGTAGTCGATGCCATCGGGAATCTCAAATAGGCGGCAGC
The DNA here is from genome assembly GCA_019414245.1 of Collinsella sp. Lineage (GTDB taxonomy): Bacteria > Actinomycetota > Coriobacteriia > Coriobacteriales > Coriobacteriaceae > Collinsella. The sequence continues at coordinate 38,529 of DXMK01000007.1, forward strand.
GATTGTGTATCCCGAGGTCCTTCATGGCCTGCGTGATGGCGAGGCAGATAGTCGTGCGTCCGCGCGATTCGTCGGCAACGACCAAGCACGTGGTGAGTGGGTCGAGCCCGCGGTCGACACACTCGACGCTGGCGTAGAACGTCTTAAGGTCGATGCAGATATAGGTATGCTGCTCGTGCTCCACGTGATCCCTCCCATCAAACACATGTTCTTATCGAATACCTGTTCGATAATACCCGCTTGCGCGGACACCGTCAAAACCTGCCAAAAAGGGACTGGTTTGTTTTGGTAGGTATGGTCGTGCGGCTGCATCGGGTTTTAACGCAGCTCTAAAGAGTGCGAAACAGCTCGGAAAACCTCGCTTCGTAGCATGGGTCTAACGATTGATACCGCCTATACGCACGGAAGGGTTGTGGGAAAGATGGTCAATTATGGGTTTGGTATGCCGACGCGCCTTGTTGCGGATGGAGACGTGGCTCGCTGGTGCGGACGATTGGTCGCTCACTACGGTGGCACCAAGGCGCTGGTTGTGCTGGGTGGTGACAAGCACACGCGTGATGAGCTCGTTTCGGCGGCGCTCGGCTCGCTCGACCGGGCCCTGCTCGAGCGCGTGCTCTTTCGCTGTGGCTCGGTTGGAGGCGATGGGGGAGGCGAGCTGGTCAACGAGGCCGTGGCCCTGGCGACCGACGAGGGCGTGGACTTTGTCCTGGCGATCGGTGATGCCGATACAGCCGGCTTTGCGCGCGAGCTCGCCCGCCGCATGGCGGCGCTCGATGCCGGTGAGGACGGTTTTGTCCCCTATGGATGCATTGTCTCGGAGGGCAAGGTGCCCGCTACGGTGGGAGCCGGCGAGGCTCCCGTTTTTGCCATTATCGCGCCCGAGCTGCTGGAGGGCATCGGGTCTCCCTTGCGCGAGCTGCTTGGTAGCGTGTGCGCCGCGGCATAATACCTGCCAGGAAGGGACAGGTTTATTTTGGTAGGTAAAGCGTTTGACCTGTCAAAGTAAACCTGTCCGTTTTTGGTCGGTCGCCGTTTAGGGGCGGATTGATAACGCTCGCTGATTGTAGTCTTGACCTGCGTTAGAATAGGGGCATCTGATTATCCGGGCGCATGGAGGTATGCGCTCGTATGCTGAGGAGGACTCTATGGCAACTGTTGCCGCACCTATCGATGCTACGTCGACTGCCGCTTGGAAGGCGCTCGAGGCTCATCAGGAGAAGCTCGAGGCCGAAGGTATCGACCTCAAGGCCTGGTTCGCTGCCGATGCCGAGCGCGTGAACAAGCTGAGCTTTGACGCCGGTGACCTGCACTTCGATCTGTCCAAGAACCTGGTGACCGATGAGACCGTCAAGCTGCTGTGCGATCTTGCCCGCGAGGTGAAGCTCGAGGAGCGCCGCGACGCCATGTTCTCCGGCGAGCACATCAACACCACCGAGGACCGCGCCGTCCTGCACACCGCGCTGCGCCGCCCGGCAAGCGAGAAGGGCCAGCTCATCGTTGACGGCCAGGATGTCGTTGCCGACGTGCACGAGGTCCTCGACCGCATGTACGCCTTTGCCGAGCGCGTGCGCTCCGGTGAGTGGAAGGGCGTTACCGGCAAGAAGATCGAGCATCTGGTGTCCATCGGCATCGGCGGCTCCGACCTGGGCCCGGTCATGGCCTACGAGGCCCTGCGTCCCTACGCCGACGCCGGTATCGATTGCCGCTATATCTCCAACATCGACCCCAACGACCAGGCCGAGAAGCTCAAGGGTTTGGATCCCGAGACCACGCTCGTGATCATCGTCTCCAAGACCTTCACCACGCTTGAGACCCTCACCAACGCCCGCGAGGTCAAGACCTGGATGCTCGAGCAGCTCAAGGCTCAGGGTGCCATCGACGGTTCCGATGAACAGAACGCCGAGGCTGTGGCAAAGCACTTCGTCGCCGTTTCCACCGCACTCGAGAAGGTCGAGGCTTTCGGTATCGACCCGGCCAACGCCTTTGGTTTCTGGAACTGGGTCGGCGGCCGCTACTCCGTCGACTCCGCCGTGGGCCTGTCGCTGATCGTCGTGCTCGGCCCCGAGCGTTTCCAGCAGTTCCTTGAGGGCTTCCACGCCATCGACGAGTACTTCTGCAACACGCCGCTCGAGAACAACGCCGTCGCGCTGATGGGTCTGCTCAACGTCTGGTACGTCAACTTCTTCGGTTCCAAGAGCCACGCCGTGCTGCCGTACTGCCAGTACCTGCATCGTTTCCCGGCCTACCTGCAGCAGCTCACCATGGAGTCCAACGGCAAGCATGTCCGCTGGGACGGCAGCGCCGTGACCTCCGACACCGGTGAGATCTTCTGGGGCGAGCCCGGTACCAACGGCCAGCATGCCTTCTACCAGCTGCTGCACCAGGGCACCGTGGTGGTCCCGGCCGACTTCATCGCCTTCGCCAACACCGCCAACCCCGCGACCGACAGCGGTCAGGACGTGCACGAGCTGTTCCTGGGCAACTTCCTTGCCCAGACCAAGGCGCTCGCCTTTGGCAAGACGGCCGACGAGGTTCGTGCCGAGGGTACGCCCGAGCAGATCGTCCCGGCTCGCTGCTTTGAGGGCAACCGCCCGACGACCTCGATCTTTGGCGACACGCTGACCCCGTTCGCGCTCGGCGAGCTCATCGCCCTGTACGAGCACATCACGTTTGTCGAGGGTACGGTCTGGGGCATCGACTCCTACGACCAGTGGGGCGTTGAGCTGGGCAAGCAGCTTGCCAAGCAGATCACCCCTGCCTTCCACGACGACGCCGCCAAGGCCGAGCAGGACGCTTCGACCCAGGCGCTCATCGAGTTCTATCGCGCGCACCGTAAGTAGGATTCGCTGCGAAAACTAACGCATAGCCGACAAGGGCCCGTATCCGTTGGGATGCGGGCCCTTTGCTATCTGGATAGAATGGAATGTATCGGGAGGCGCCTCGACGGGCATCGCAATCGTCGAAGGCACGCCGTTCATGTTTGGGACAATGTGACATTTTTCCCGTTGCAAACAGCGCCGCCGTGGGTGTTCTGTATGATGGCTCAGACAAGGTTGCTCAATGACAGGGAGGCACATATGGCAATCAAAGCCATCGCAATGGATATCGACGGTACGCTCACCAACGACCAAAAGGTCATCAGCCCGCGTACGCGCGAGAAGCTGCTCGCGGCGCAGGAGTCGGGCATTAAGCTCATCTTGGCTTCGGGCCGTCCCGCATGGGGGCTGCACGCCTTGGCGCAGGAGCTCGACCTTCAAAACCATGACGGTCTGCTAGTTGCCTTTAATGGCGCGCATGTGGTCGATGCCCAGACCGACGAGGTGCTGTTCGATCAGGCTATGCCTGCCGACGAATTGCATCGCCTGATTGATCACCTGCGTAATTTTGACGTGATCCCTATGATTTCGCTTGGTCGCGATTTGCACGTCGAGGACTCGTACCATTGCATGATCACGCTGCCTGACGGCTCGCAGAAGAATATCGTCAAGTATGAGCGCGACGCGTGCGATCTTAAGATTCGCGAGGTGGAGAGCCTGCATGAGGTCGCTGATGCTTATCCCGTGGACAAGCTGCTGACGGCGGGCGATCCGACCTACCTGCAGGCGCATCACGAGGAGATGTATGCGCCCTTTAAGCAGACGCTTTCGGGCATGTTTACGGCTGACTGGTACTTTGAGTACACGGCGCCCGGTATCGACAAGGCCCGCGCGCTCGAGGGTGCCCTGCCCAAGCTCGGCATCGATGCCAGCGAGGTCGTCTCGTTTGGCGACGGCCAGAACGACAAGTCCATGATCGAGTGGGCTGGTACCGGCGTCGCCATGGGTAACGCTGTCGATGAAGTCAAGGCCGTGGCCCAGATGGTGACCGCCAACAACAACGAAGACGGTATCGCGGTAGCACTTGACCAACTGCTGGGTTAGAATCGCCGATAGTGCATGGTTCGGGCGTCCGCTTGCGGGCGCCCTTTTGCTAGGGAGGGTGCCGTGTCCGCATTTCCGTTCGACGCCGTTATCTTTGACATGGACGGCGTCATTGTCGATACCGAGTATTACTACCTGGGCGAGACTGCCGCGTTTGCCAAGGAGCTTGGGTTGAATCTGACCCAAGAGGAGTTGAACGGGCAGGTTGGTACCTCACATCAGTTCTTCCTGCATATGCTGGTCGATTGGTTTGAGCGCGCCGGTAAAGGGCACTTCACTGGCGAGGAAGCATTGGCCCGTTGGGACGAGTGGGCGCATAAGCGTCCGCGTGACTACCAGGCTTTGATTAACCCGGGCGCTGTGGATACGATTCGCGAGCTGCCGCGCCGCGGCGTTCGCGTGGCGCTTGCCAGCTCGTCTCCCATGGATAGCATCGAGGAAGTGCTCAATGCATGCGGGCTGTCGGATGCCTTTGAGTATGTGGTGAGCGGCGAGCAGTTTAAGGAGAGCAAGCCCGAGCCCGACATCTACCTGCATGCGCTGGACCTGTTGGGGCTGCCTGCGGTCCGTTGCTGCTGCGTTGAGGATTCGGTGCCTGGCATCACTGCCGGCAAGCGTGCCGGCCTGACGGTCATTGCCAAGCGCGAAGAGCGCTTTGGCTTTAGCCAGGATGCCGCGGACAAGATCATCGACCAGCTGCCGGAGCTGCTGGAGCTTTCTTAGGAGCGCGGTAGTTGCGCGTTTTTCGGGTCTGATGAGTAAATAGCCGACATTTTGGTGCGACACCTAGCATACTTTAAGCTAATGCGGGCTTAAGGACTTGTTGAATGCCCCTAAGTCCGTTTTAGACTTAATTGTGCTTGGAGAGGGTATATGCCACCGACTGAAGGGCTAACTGACGGTAAAGCAGCGATACCGCTGTACCAACAGGTTATCGATATCATCAAAAACGAAATCAACTCCGGTGCCTACAAGGCAGGTGCGCGGATACCCAACGAATTCGAATTGGCTGAGAGCTATAAAGTTGGCCGCGTTACCGTGCGACGCGCTATTGAGGAGCTCGTCCAACAGGGTTATCTAACGAAGCGACAGGGGAAAGGCACGTTTGTCAATGCCCCCAAGCTTAAGCGCAAGATTCGCCAGAAGGATGACGTCCAGAGCTTTTCGGACGCATGCCGCGTTAACGGAATGGAACCAGGGGCGCGTGTCATTTCGAGAAAGATGCTGCCGGCGGATTCCACCGAAGCACAGTTCTTTGGTGTTCCCGTTGGAACTGACTTGATCTGCGTTGAGCGCGTGCGTACTGCCGATGGCGTCCCCGTCATGCTCGAGAACAACATATATGTTTACGAGGACAACGCCTATCTATCAACGGCACCTCTATCTAACCAATCCATTTTTGAGTTCGTGCGCAACCGGACGGGCCGCACGCCCGCGTTTACCGACCCATGCACGCTTGAGATCGCGTGTGCGTCGCCCGAGGTCGCTCGGTTGTTGGCAGTTCCCGTTGGCGAACCCTTGTTTTATATGGAAGCCTTCTTTTTCGACGAGCAGCGGCGGCCGTTTATCATCGGTCGTCAGCGGATCGTTGGGTCTCGCTACGTTTTTGACATCTAGGACATTGCGTATGAAAGCGCCCGGTGGATCATCTCACCGGGCGTTTCCATACCGTTCACGGCGCAAACGCAACCGTTCAACCGCGTTGCGGCAATCAGTTTGAAATTATCTTGATGGCGAGAAAAGCTGCTGGTAACCTATAGAACGTCATAGAACGTTTGCCTTGTGCAAACGTTGAAGCGAGATGCGATGCAGTCTCGAGTTCTTTGGAGGTATCTATGTCAGATACGAAGGCGAAGAAGACAAACAGACGTTTTAAGTTCAAATTACCGCATGTCTATACGATCATGTTCTTGCTGATCGTTGTCTTTGCGGTCTTGACTTGGATCGTTCCCTCTGGTCAGTATCAGCGCAAGACGATTTCGACAGCGGCGGGCGAGCGTGAAGTCGCCGTTGCTGGAACCTATGAACAGGTCGATAAGAACTACACCGATTCCGAGACCGGCGAGACCATCAATCTGGGGCAGGATATCTTCGCGGTCCTGCAAGCGCCCACTAAGGGCATCCAGGAGGCTGCCGACGTCGTTGCGTTCGTCTTATTGATTGGCGGGTCGTTCGCAATCATCACCAAGACCAACGCTTTGAATGCCGGCATGAGCCGTGTGATTAAAAAGGAGGCTTCGGTAGTTTGTGTGACAAGGGGCTAGCCTAGGCAGCAACGCTCTTCGCTCCCTTCACGCCCTTCTTCCTCGCCTTCACCGGGCGACCCGGGAGCTGGGGCTGGCAGTCGCCGCACCTGAGCATGAGCAGGGCCACGAGGTTGTCGGTGTTGCGGAAGCCGTAGCCCATCCTCACCGTCACCTTGATCTTGTTGTTGATGGCCTCTACGCGCCCGTTGCTGATGCCGAGCTCGACTGCGGCGATGATGTCGTCGCGCCGGCGGCGCACCTTCTTCTCCACGGCGACGACCTTGGCGATCTTGCAGTAGGCGGCCCTGTGCATCCAGTCGTCGAGCAGCTCGGCGGCCTCGGAGCCGTCGGCTGCCCGGAAGACGGCCCGCAGGTCCTCCTTGAGCTCCCAGGCCCTGACCAGCCGCGAGCCGGCCCTCTTCTTGAGCGCCTCGAGCCTCGCCCTCTGGCCGTCGGTGAGGTCCTCGGGGTTCTTCACGAGCGCGTAGCGGCTGCCCTTGATGGAGGCCGCCTCCTCCTCGAGCGCCCTGACCTCCTCGGGCGGCAGCTCGCCTTTGGCAGGCCTGCCGCGCTTGCCCTCGGGCCTGGGCCTGGCGGCCCTGGCGGCGGCCCTGGCGGCGTTCCACTCCTCGCAGCGCACGGCGTCGAGCGCGTCGTTCATCCACTGGACCACGTGGAAGGGGTCCATGACCCACCTCGCGTTGGGGCAGCGGCGCTTGACCAGCTGCCTTATCCACCTCGCGCCGTCGGCGGTCACCACCTCTATGGCGCGCCTCTGCTCGCGCGTGAGCTCGTCGAGGAACAGGTTGAGCACGTCCTTGCCGGTGCCCTCGTGCGCCCAGATGAGGCAGCCGCGGTCGTGGTCGACGACCACCGTGACGTACTTGTGGCCCTTCTTGTACGACGTCTCGTCGATGCCGATGCGGCGCACGCCGTCGAACCTCGAGGCGCCGCGCGCGGCCTCCAGCTCGGCGTAGACGCGCCTGCACACGCCGCCCACGCTGTGCCACTCGACGCGGGCGAGCTCGGAGACCGCCGAGGCGGTGCAGCGGACCGCCAGCCACGCCACCCAGTCCTCGAAGTCGCGCGTGAAGCGCGCCCCGTGCCGCGCCCAGGGGACGGCCTCGGTGCGCACGCCGTGCTCCGGGCAGCGCACCCTGCAGGGCGCGTACTCCAGGTAGCAGGCCGAGCGCGCCAGGTCCATCGCCCTCCACAGCCTGGGGCCCCGCGGTTCGCCATGTCGTAGAAGTCGCAGGCCCTGCCGCATACGGGGCAGCGGCGCTGCTCGCGCTTGTAGGGCCGGACGCTCACGACGATGCGCTCGGCCTCGATGCGCGCGCCCAGGACGACCGTGCGGGCCAGACCGAGGGCGAGAAGTAGTAGACTCTTCATGCGTCACACCTCTTCGGTTGTCTGAATTTGGCTTAGCAATCATAGGCGGATGACGCGGAAACGGCCCCTCCCGGGGCCGTTTCAGTTCCAGATCGTTGTTTTCGCCCGCTGAGCTGGGCCTATGCCGGAATCTCTCCCACAGAAACCACCGAAGAGCCTTAAAAAGCTCAAGAACAAGGACATCCTCATCATTCCCATCACGATGACGTTGCTGTCCATTTGCGGCACCACGTTTGGTATGTCTGAGGAAGCCCTGCCGTTCTATGCCATCTTCATTCCCATCATGATGGGTATCGGTTATGACTCGATGACGGCATTCATCATCTGCTTCCTTGGTCCTAACCTGGGATATTGCGCTTCGACCATCGATCCGTTTAATGTTTTGATCGCCCAGGGCATCATTGGCATCGAGGGCAATCCGCAACTGTGGCTGCGCGCCGTTTCTTGGGTCATCTTCACTGCCGTCGGTATCGCATGGGCCATGCGCTACGCCATGCGCGTCAAGAAAAACCCCGAGTCGTCCATTACGTACGAGGACGATAAGCTCAAGCGTATCGAGTTTTCCGTGACCGATGCCTCCATCGAGGAAGAGTTCACTACCCGTCAGAAGCTCGTGCTTATCGATTTTGCTTGCGGTATGGGCATTATCGTCTGGGGTCTTGTGACCCAGGGTTGGTACATGAATGAGATTTCCGCCGTGTTCCTTGGCATGGGCTTGCTTGCCGGTATCCTGGGCGGTCTTGACCAGCAGACGATTGCTGAGGAGTTCGTTAAAGGTCTCGCCGACTTTGCGTACGCCGCCATCGTTATCGGTATCGCTCGCGGTATTCTGGTCATCGCCGAGGGCGGCATGATCATCGACACCATCCTCCAGGCGCTCGCTACTGCGCTCGCCGGTGCACCCGCCGCCGTCTACACCACGTTTATGTATATCGTCCTTGGCCTGCTCTCTTTGCTGGTTCCCTCGAGTTCTGGCCTGGCGGCACTCACCATGCCCGTTATGGGCCCCCTGACCGAGCTCATGGGCCTCAATCCCGAGGCGGCCGTTACCGCGCTCCAGTTTGCCAACCAGACCATCAACACCATCAGTCCTGTGGCGGGCATGACGGTTGCCGGCCTTGGCGTGGCTAAGATTTCGTTTGGCCAATGGTGGAAGACCATTTGGAAGTTCTTCATCTTCATGGTCGTCTTTGGCCTGATCGTAACGGCAATTTCTGGCATGCTTCCGGCGTAGGTGGTTGTGATGTCTGATCGTTTGACGGTCCTGACGTCTAAGAGCGTCTTTACCGGTACGGGGGACCTGCCGTTTGAAGGTTTCGTAGCGGTCCGTGGCAATCGAATTGAGGCTGTTGGCACCAAGTGTGAGCTAGCTTCGTATTTGACCCAGGCGGACGAGGTAGTTGACCTGGGCGACCGCACCGTCATGCCTGGCCTGATCGATGTGCATACCTTCTATACAGGCTGGGCGCTGCGGACGTTGGGGCCTGATCTGTCCGGCATCGCTGATGCCAAAGAGGCCGTGTCGCTCTTGCGTGCATGGAAAGAAGATCATCCGGATTGCGCGGCGGCTTTTGGCCACAACCTACCCGAAACGTTGGCATCGGATGCCGAGAACGCAAATACGGCGGCTGTGTTTGACGACTGTTTTGGCGATATCCCTGTCGTCTGCTTTACACCGGGTGCGGAGACCTGCGTTCTCAATGCTGCCGCCAGTGCGCGATACGGCTTCACGCCCCAGGCGTGCTATGCCGAGAAGATCTGGCGCATGATGAACGATTTCCTCGCGCTGTCCGAGGTACGTGTGGGGTATTCGGACTACATGAGCATGCTTAACGAGCGCGGCGTTACCGCCATCAAGGAGATGGCGTTTGATGACTACTACGGTTTTGCCGACGAAATGGCTCGCCGTGAAGAATCTGGCGAGCTGACGGTTCGCGTCTCTATGATGTCGCAGCCGGTGGGTGCCGGTGCAAATCTGTCGTATGCTCGCGAGGCACGAGAGCGCTTCCGGGGACCGTTCGTTCGTTTTTCTGGCTTCAACCGTATGACCGATCGCGGCGTATGGGCGGGGCTTGCCGAGATGATTGACCCCTATGAGGACACGGCCGACGCGGGAGCTGCCGGCAAGACGGTTGTCGAGGAGCCCGAGTGGGATCTGATTGAGAACGAGCTGCGCGCAATTGATGCTGACGGCTTCCGATATTCCTTGCATTGCCAGGGCGATGGCGCCGTTCGTCGCACCGTGGCGCTCTATGCCTCGCTGCCTCGAGACGAGCATGGACGGTTGCTTCGCCGCCATGCGATTACCGATCTCGAGAACTCTGATCCGACCGATCTTGTCGAGTTTGGCAAGTTAGGTGGAATTTGCGAGGTCTATCCGCAGATTTTGACGCTGGACCGGCGCGAGGATTGCCTGTCGATGATGCGTCGACAAATTGGCGAGACGCGACTTATGCACAGCTGGAATCGCCGCGGCATGGAAGATTCCGGATGCACGGTGTGCTGTGGTACGGATTTGCCACTGCTGATTCCGAGCCTGGGCGAGTCAATCTACAGCGCGTGCGGTGGATACTTCGACGATGGACTGCCCGTGAATGAGGCCAACGCGCTGACGCTTGTCGAGCTCTTGCGTGCTTGGACTGCCGGGGGCGCGTACGATCTGATGCGCGAAGACGAACTGGGTACGCTTGAGGTCGGCAAGCTTGCCGATATCTGCGTGCTCGATCGGGATGTGTTCGACCTCGATTATCGCGACGCACGCGATCTTTCGGTTGATATGACGATGTCGGACGGACAAATCGTGTTCGATCGAAATAAGGAGGCATAAGATGTCTGAATCCAAACCGACGCTGCGCCGCGAACAGATTGCGGGCATGAATATCCACTACATCATGTGGTCGCTCGATTACTTCCTTGATGTGCAGCAGCGTTTGGGCTTTGAGTCCATTGAGCTGTGGTGTGCGGAGCCGCATGTGACGCTCGACCACACGGGCTACTTTGAGGCTGAGGTCCTGGCGAAAAAGGCTGCAGACCGTGGGCTTAGGTATCGTACTCTGTGCCCCGAGAATGTTGTCTATCCTTGGCAGTACTGCGCACGCAAACCGCTGCATGAACAGCGCAGCCTGGCGTACTTTAAGCACGGCATTGAGCTTGCCGAGGCACTTGGGTGTGACCGTATGTCCGTCAATTCGGGCTGGGGCGACTGGGACGAGGACCGCGAGGAAGCCTGGAAGCGCAGCCGCGAGCACTTGTCCATTCTGGCGGAGTATGCCGGCGAGCACGGTCTGGTGCTTACGATGGAAAGCCTGCGTCCCGAGGAGAGCAACCTTGTGACGACGGTTTCCGATGCGAAGCGTATGATTGACGAGGTCGCGAGCCCGTACTTACAGCCCATGGTTGATACAACCGCGATGGGCGTTGCAGGCGAGACGCTCGAGGACTGGTTTGCCGCCTTTGGTGATGGGGCAATTCACGAGATGCACTTTATCGACGGTGACCCGTATGGCCATCTGGTGTGGGGCGATGGCAAGCACGATATGGACGCCTTCGTCGCCACGCTCAACGCCTATGGTTTCGACGGTATGCTGGGCCAGGAAATCACGGACGGTCATTACTACGATGACCCGGCGGCGGCAGATGCCAAGAACATGGCCGCATTCGAGAAATATCTGATTGACTAAAACAACTATCGGCCACGCAACCAACGTCATTGATTGCGGGCCAAACAAGAAAGGAACTGGATATGAACGCACACGATCTGATCAAAGAGGCAATTGCCGAGAAGGGCAAGTTCGACAGCGTCTACTGGATTGCTTGCGGTGGCTCCATGATCGATTTGATCCCGGCTCATGAGCTTCTGCAGCGCGAGGCAACCACCTTCACTTCGTATATCTATACGGCTCGCGAGTTCGATATCATGCGTCCTCGCCGCTTGGGTGAGAAATCCCTGGTCATTGCCTGCAGCCACAGTGGCAACACCCCCGAGGTCGTCGAGGGCTGTGAGATCGCCCTTGCCGCCGGCGCTACGGTGATCGCCCAGACCGACAACGCTGGATCCAAGATTGACTCTGGCAAGTGGACCACGTGGGTCTACCCGTGGGGCGAGGGTGTGCCGCAGGCCGAGGTCCCCGCTGGCATTTCGCTGTCGCTTGCGGCAGAGCTGCTCGATCAGCAGGAGGGCTACGTCGATCTTGGCGATATGTATGCCGGTATCGCCGAGATGGATAAGATTCTTCCCCCGGCACGCGAGAAGGTAAATGCCGAGCTGGGCGATCGTTTTGCCAAGCTTTGCCAGGAGCATGAGTTCTTCTATATTCTGGGCAGCGGTCCCAACTTTAGCCAGACCTACGGTTTCGCTATCTGCTCTCTTATGGAGATGCAGTGGCAGCACTGCAGCTACATCCACTCTGCCGAGTACTTCCATGGCCCCTTCGAGGCTACTCAGGATGGCGTTTTTTACTTCCTGCAGATGGGCTCCAGCGAGTGCCGTGCTATGGACGAGCGCGCCCTTGCGTTCCTTAAGACGCATACCGATACGCTGATGGTGCTCGATGCCAAGGAGTACGGTATGGAAGCCGTGCCGGCGAGTGTCCGTGCCTATCTGGACCCGGTGCTGTTCTACGCCATGAACTGCGAGCTGCGTGCTGCACGCGGCAAGGTGTTTGATCACGATCCCGATTTCCGTCGCTACATGGGCGTCGTCGAGTACTAGAAGGGTAAACACCATGGCATTTAACGTCAACGCGCTCGGATTTGGCGACAACGTCGTCGATCGCTACGAGCATATCCACACCATGTATCCTGGCGGCAACGCGGTGAACTTCGCCGTTTATGCCAAGAAATGCGGTGTCGCACGCTCCGCATACATGGGCATTTTTGGCAATGACGCCGCTGCCGAGCATGTCATTGCAAGCCTCGAGGATGAGGGTATCGAGCTTGACAAGTGCGAGCAGATGATTGGCGAGAACGGAGCGGCTCGCGTGACCGTCGTTGACGGTGACCGTGTCTTCCTTGGCTCCAACGAGGGCGGTATCCGTGGCGATGCGCGCTATGTCCTCGATCGCTTTGACCTTGCGTACATGAAGCAGTTCGATGTGGTTCATTCGGGCAACTATTGCTTCACCGAGCGCGAGCTGCCCAAGTTGAAGGCTGCGGGCGTCACGGTCTCTTTTGACTTTTCGGACGACTCCACCGACGAGTACTACGAGCAGATTGCGCCCTACGTCGATTTCGCTTTCTTTAGTGCGGCGGATGCTGCGAGTGAGGACGAGATCCGCGAGCGTCTGGCATGGGTGAAGGATCTGGGTCCGCGTTTTGTGTCGGCTACGGCGGGCGCCGAGGGCTGCATTGCTTACGACGGCGAGCGTTATTACCGCCAGCTGGCTAAACCGGTAACGGACATGAAGGACACCATGGGGGCGGGCGACTCGTTCCTCACCTCGTTTTTGATGTGCTATCTCGATTCCGCCAAGCGTGGTGAGGATGGCGCCGAGGTCATCGAGCGTGCGCTCGACTTTGCTGCCGGGTTTGCCTCGACCGTGTGCGGCATGGAAGGTTCTTGGGGCCACGGAGCACCAATCGTCGAATAGCTTAAGAAAGCGTACGGCGGTCTGGCTATGAGGCTTTGGACGGCCGATGCAAAACAATAAGCGAAACGCGAAAAGGGGGCTCGCCATGTGGTGGGTCCCCTTTTGAACATTGGAGAAGACCATGGGTATTAAAGCGTGCGCGGCTGGTTTTTGCTGTGCGGACGTCTATCAAAACATCGGCGTGTTCTATCCGACTGGTAATGGCATTGACTGGGGTATCCATCTTGCACGAATGGGAGTTTCGGTATCCGCCGTGTCGGTTGTCGGCAAGGACGAGTACGGAGACAAGATGAGAGAGGCGCTGGCCGCTGAGGGGTTCGATATCTCACATCTGCGGGTGGAGGATGGCGACACCTCGGTGATGCTCATGGCATTGAAAGACGGCGTCGATCGCGTGCATCTCGAGGCAATCGATGGTGTTATGGAGACATATCGACCGAATGAAGATGACCGGGCGTTTATCCTAGAGCATGACATCATTCATACCGACCTGTTTGGCAATTGTTTGGACCTCCTGCCCGAATGGCATGATGCGGGCAAGACGGTGGTTATGGACTTCTCGGTGTTCAGCCAGGATCCCGAATATGCCTGCGAGGCTCATTTTCCTTACGTAGACTATGCGTTTATGTCGTTTGAAGAGGACACTCCGGAGCTGCGTGATTGGGTACGTCACGTACAGAAGTTGGGGCCGCGGGTGGCAGTTGCCACGCTTGGCGAGAAGGGAAGCATTGCCTTTGACGGCGAACGCTTCTATGAGTGCGGGATCGTACCGGCGGAGAAGGTCGTTAACACCGTGGGCGCCGGTGACTCGTATATCGCCGGGTTTACCAAGGGCGTGATCGATGGCCTTGATATTCCGGCGTGTATGAAGGCGGGCGCTGAGCTGTCGTCCCGAGTGATTGGTTCGTTTGAGCCGTACTAGGGTCAAATGCCTGGAAAGGAGTACGAAATGGTTATCGACATGTTGGTCCATCCTATGCTCTACGGCGAGATCTGTACGCCGGGTGATGAGCCTGATGGATTCGGTTTTTGGTCACGAGAATTTGGTATGGGGCATATGGGCCCCATGGATTGGGATGAGCTTCAAGTCGAAATGGACGTCTGCGATGTGCAGAAGAGCGTGCTCATGCCGCTCGATGTAACCACGGCATGCGGAGGGCACTTTGGCACCAATGACCAGATTGCCATGCTGGTTGCCGCACATCCCGATCGTCTGTGGGGATTTGCGAGCGTAGACCCGCAGGTGAACGGTGCCGCAGACGAATTGGAGCGCGCCTTTACCGAGTTGGGGGCAAAGGGGCTTTGCCTGCATCCTGCAAAGCAGGGTTTTGCCCCCGATGATGCTGTGGCCGAGCCGCTTTACGAACTGTGCGAGCGCTATAACAAGCCGGTGGTTTTCCATGCCGGTATGTCTTGGGAGCCGGGCGCAGAGCTCTCGCGCAGTAACCCGCTTGCATTTGAGCACACAATCGCAACGCATCCAAATGTGCGTTTTAGTTTGACCCATTTTGGCTGGCCCTGGGTGCGCGAGACCGTGGCGATGCTGCTCAAGTATCCCAACTGCTACGCGGACACCTCTATCACTTACATCGATTCGCCCGAGGAGATGATGCAGCGTCTTTTCACGGTCGATATGGGGCCGCTGTGGTATGAGCGCGCGCTATCGCACCAAGTGATGTTCGCCAGCAATACGCCGCGCTTCCGTGCATTCAAACTCAAGCGGGCGCTCGATACCGTGCCCATGCGCGATGATGCGCGAGAAAGGCTCTACTGGGGTAATGCCCTGCGTTTTCTTGAAGGGGATGAGTGAACATGGTGACGCTCGAGACATTGAGCTATCTATCGACTGCTCCGGACCAGTTCATCGATATTACCGAGGACGTGCACGCTGCCATCGAGCGCAGCTCGGTGACCAATGGCTTGGCGGCGATTATTTTGTCGCATACGACCTGCGGAATCGTGGTAAACGAGGGGCTGCCCTGCGTGGAGACGGATCTTATGGAGACGCTTGATCGCATCGCCCCACTCGATGCCCCCTATGCGCATGCACACTTCCTGCCGAGCTATGGAGCCACCGGTAACAACTCCTGTGGGCATATCAAGAGCATGATTAGTGGAAACAGTTGCTTCTTTCCCGTCCAAGATGGCCACATCGTGTGCGGAGGTGCCCAGAACATCTATCTTGCGGAGTTTGACGGTCCGCAGAAGCGAAAAGTGTACGTCGAGGTGCTGGGGGAGTAACGTCCCTGCAATGACCCTAAGAAGGAGCACGTTATGTCGTTTCTAACCTCGATGTTCAAGACCGAAAAGCCGGTTATCGGAATGCTGCACCTGCGTCCTCTGCCGGGCGATCCACTGTATTACCCGGGCGGAAGCGTATCGCAGGTTGTGGAAGCCGCCAAGTGCGATCTCGAGGCGTTGCAGCAGGGCGGTGTCGATGGCATTTTGATTACCAATGAGCTCTCGATGCCCTATGAGCAGCATGTTTCTCCCTCAACCCTTGCATCGATGGGCTATGTAATCGGGGCTCTATCCCATGATCTGTCGACTCCTTGGGGAGCTGAAGCTATTTACGATGGTGATGCCACAATCGAGCTGTGCGCTGCCGTCGACGCGCAGTTCACGCGCTGCAATTTTTGCGGTGCCTGGGCCGGTGATCTCGGGCTGATTAACCGAGATTTCGCTCACACCATGCGTCGCAAGGCTGCGCTGCGCCTGGACGACCTCAAGCTTTTTCACTTCATCACGAGCGAGGGGGAGGTTTATCTCAACGACCGCACGACTGCGGACATTGCCGATTCACTTCTCTTTAATTGCCTACCGGATGCGATGGTCATCGGCGGTTCGGCTGCCGGTCGTGGCGCTTCGGGCGAGCTTGCCGATGAGGTCCGCGAGCGTGTTGGCGAAGTGCCCGTGGTATGTGGCACCGGTTGTCGCGAAAATACCGTGGCTGACGTATTTGCTCACTACGATGGCGCGTTTGTCGGCACATGCTTAAAGCGCGACGGAAAGCTGGATGCCCCGGTTGATGTTGAGCGGGTAGCTCGTTTTATGGCTGCCGCTCGTACGGCGCGAGGGGAGTAGGCACCTATGGCGCTCTATCTGGGTATTGATATTGGGACAAGCGCCTCTAAAGGCGTTTTAATCGATGATCGATGCAACATCGTTTGCCAAGCCTCTTGTGGACACGAGACGGACAACCCGTGTGATGGATGGTACCAGCATGATGCGGAGGCAGTTTGGTGGGGCGATTTTTGCCGCTTGTCGCGCGAGCTGGTGGCGCGATCGGGGGTTAACGCGGCGCAGATCGGATGCGTGGGCCTTTCCGCATTGGGTTGCGACTGTGTGCCGGTCGATACCGAGTGCAACGCGCTGGCGCCCGCGATTTTGTATGGAGTCGATGCACGTTCGAAGCCGCAGATTGACGAGCTCCTTTCCGAATATGGGTCAGGTCGCGCACGCGAACTTTTCGGGCACGATCCCTGCTCATCAGATATTGCTCCTAAGATCTTATGGTTTAAGGAGAATATGCCCGAGGTGCACGAACGTGCCGCGAAGTTCCTGACGGCATCATCGTTTCTATGCGCAAAGTTGACGGGGCGTTTTACGGTGGACCGTTACTTGGCGGAGGATTTTCTTCCCCTATACGACCGCTACACTTGGAGGGTTGATGCTCGGGAATGTGCTCGTTTCTGCCGGCCTGACCAGATGGCGGAGGTAATGTCGGCTACCAATATTGCCGGGGTGATTACGCAGCGCGCGGCTGAGGCGACAGGGCTCGCGGCAGGGACACCTGTCTTAGTGGGAACGGGCGACTCTGGTGCCGAGGCCATTTCGACGGGTGTATTTCGTCCCGGCGATATGATGGTTCAGTTGGGGAGCACGGCGTATTTCATCTACCTAGCTGATCATATGGTCGATGATGCCCGCCTGTGGCCAGGGACGTTTATCATTCCCGGAACTTACGGGATCTGCGCGGGGACCAATACGGCGGGTGCGCTCACATCGTGGTTGCGCCAAGAGCTGTATCGCGACGCCGTGGAGGCCGAGGGCCACGGTGGCCCCGATGCATATTCGGTTATGGCGCATGATGCCGCCGATGTGGCGCCGGGTGCCGATGGGCTCGTGTGTCTGCCGTACTTTGCGGGGGAGCGTACTCCGCTCAACGATCCCGAGGCGCGTGGCGTCTTCTTTGGCCTGACCGGAAGGCATACGCGAGCCCATATGGTTCGCGCCGCCTTGGAAGGCGTCGCGTATACCGTTGCATCCCATGTCGACATTATCGAGCGAGAGCATGGACTGCCAATTGGGCGCATTATGCTTGTCGGAGGTGGAACCAAGAATCCAGTTTGGATGCAGGCTATCGCCGACGTATGCGGGCGCGAGGTCTCGGTTGCCAAGGTTACGGTGGGCGCATGCTTCGGTGATGCCATCATGGCAGCTCTCGCAGGTGGCGCCTATGCATCATGGGATGAACTCGCCCAAGTCCTTGGCGTTGCACAAACAATCGTGCCCGATATGGCTGCCCACGAGCTATATGCGTCGCGTCGTCATATCTTTGACGAATTGTATGCACGCAACCGTGATCTCATGCACGAATTGGTGTAATGCTGCCGAATTGTACTGCCTGCCAATAGGGACTGCGTTGTGCGATTCGCATGTCCCTTGGCATTTTTGCCCACAGGGGTTAGCGAAGGTCAAAAACAGAGTGCGCAGTTGCTAAAACTACCGACTCGATGCGCTTTGCGTCACAGTTTTTGAGTGAGGCAATGTGCATCGAGGTCCTTGCGAGCGATCTGATGAGCGATTGCACACTTGTTTCTGTGTTTGGCTCGGCCGGCGCATCGGTCTCGAGCAGTAGACGGTCGAGTGGAATCTGTCGGGCATATTCGCGACCGCGCTTGGTGGCGAGCATGCGCTCGTTCACGGAAAAATAGCAGCCTGCGTTTCGCGCGCGGACGAGTTCGTCCGAAGTGCCGCTAAACCAGTGGAAGATGATAACGGGGGAGTCGGAGTTTGGGATGAGTAGTCCATGCGATTCGAGGACGTTCAGTACGGTTCCCGCCGAACGAACGGCGTGAATTGATATCACGCGCCCGGTAAGAGGATGCTGCACGAGCGCATCGCAGAGCCGGTCAAATGCCTGTATTTGTAGCGGCTCACTTCCAGCAAAGCGCGCGGAAAAGTCGAGTCCGACTTCGCCGATATAGCGCTCTTGGGCAGCAACTTCGCAAAGCAGATTGATTTCAGCGTTGCCATATCGTCCGTCGGCGAGCCACCAGGGATGGAGGCCGATGCCGGCAAAGATATTTGAACGGCCGCAGGCGCGCTTCTTGGCGCGTGCAAAGTCGTGCGGATCGACGCCGCAGTCAAATAGAATCAGGCCCAGCGCCGTTGCCTCATCGGCAACGGCGTCCGGGTGAGCCATTAGATCAAGATGGCAGTGTGCATCAAATAACCGGGGCTCCATCTCGGCGCGCTCCGCTAGTCTAGGCGCTGGCCATCGGCGCGCACGCGCTCGGTGCCGCGGCCACTGATCTGGCGGATAACCTCGCCGGCGATCATCTGGCCCATGATGGGCGGCATAAAGCTCGCGGTTCCCAGCTCGGTGCGCTCGTGGATGTTGGAAGGGTCGCGGGGCTGGGTCTTTACCGACTCCTCGCAGCTAAACAGCACGTGAAGGCTCTTGATGCCACGTTTTTTGCACTCTTTGCGCATGATGCGGCTCATGGGGTCGCGCACGGTGTCAAAAATGTCGGCAAAATGCAGGCATTCGGGATGGAGCTTGTTGGCCCCGCCCATGGAGCTAACCAAACGAATGTCATTGTCCTGAGCATATTTGGCAATGGTGAGCTTGGCCGAGATGGTGTCGATGGCGTCGACGACGTAGTCGAGCTTGCCACCCGTCTGCTCCAAAACGCCCGCGAAGAACTCGTCGATGTTGTCGCTCAGCAGGTATTCGGTGCGCTTGATAACGCTGGCGGCGGGATTGATGTCGTGGATCATGGCTTCCATCACGTCAACCTTGCGCTTGCCGACGGTGCTGTGAAAGGCGATGGCCTGTCGATTGATGTTGCTGGGCGCGACGATATCCTTGTCCAGAATCACAAAATGACCGATGCCGCCGCGGACAAGTGCCTCGCAGCAGTTAGAGCCCACGCCTCCGCAGCCGAGCACCAGCACCGTGGCGTTGGCGAGTCTATCGAGTGCCTCACGGCCCATGATGATCTCGAGTTTGGTGTCGCGTGTCTCGACGAGAGCAGCGGTTTCGGTCATAGACATCCTCCGATGGGGAAGCGAATCGTGTTTTAGCTATCACCATTATAGGTATTATCGCGATTCCATTTGAGCCCTAGGGGCTTGTTGAAATGAGGCAAGGATTCGCATAAGATGAAGCAGATGGCACCCGTTGCAGCGGGTTGGCCAACTCCCAAACACGTTTGTAGCGTGAGAAGTGGCCGTCTTCGCATTACGCGGGGGCGGCTATTTCATTCGACCTCCTATGTGGATGCCGAGTTCCACAGCCGCGATTACAAGCAATAACAACGTCAGGACATTATCAATACTCATAGTCCATCTCCTTCTTGGGAAGAGGGAGCTGGCCCATCTGCTTCTGGACCCATTGTATCTAAAAACGAACGAATGTTCTATACATAACATTGCTATTAGATAATTAGACAAACATCTAAATAACGAGTATAGTGTGCACGTCGCGAGAGATAGCGAGAGGAGGTTCTATGCCGGGAGAGGGTTTTAAGGTGCTGGCCGATCCAACGCGACGGCGCATTTTGGAGTTGCTGCGCGAGGGCAATTGTACGGCCGGGGAGCTTGCCGAGCATTTTGACATTAGCAAGCCGTCATTGAGCCATCATTTGGCGACGCTCAAAAACGCCGGGCTGGTGACCGACGAGCGCCATGGCCAAAACATCGTTTACAGCTTAAACACCACCGTCATGCAGGACTTGATTGGCTGGTTTATGGGCTTTACAAACACGGAAGGTGATAAGGATGAATAACGAAAACAAGGGCATTCACCCCACGGGGGTATCGTCGCGCGTGTGGATTGCGCTGGTCGTTCTGTGCGTCGCCAATGTCGTAGCGCACCTCATGGTGATGCCGAGCCTGCCGGCGCAGATTCCCACGCACTGGGGCGCGAACGGCGCCGTCGATGGTTGGGGTCCTAGCTGGATGGCCTCCGCGCTCGGCGTGCTGCCTCTGGCGCTTCTCGCAATGTTCTGCGTGGTGCCGCGCATCGATCCCAAAGGTGAGGCATATCGAACCTCGGGCAAGTTCTATCAGGGCTTCGTAATCGCCTTCATCTTGTTCATGTGCGCCATAAGCTGGCTGGGAGAGCTTACGGTCTGGGACGTGGTGCCGGCGGTCGGTTCGGTCAACGTGCTGATTTCCGGTGCTATCGGTTTGCTGTTCATCGGCGTAGGCAACTACTTGCCGCGTGTGAAGCAGAACTATACGCTCGGTATCAAGACGCCTTGGGCGCTTGCCAATCCCGAGAACTGGCGCCGTACGCAGCGCTTTGGCGGTGCCTGCTTTATGGTGCTGGGCTTTGGCCTGATTGTGATGGGCGTGGCAGGTGCGGTGCTTTCGAGTGAAGTCGTTGCCGCGGTGATTGCGGTTCTGGCGTTTGGTTCAGCCGGAGCTGCCTACGTCTATTCGTATCTGCTGTGGCGTAAATCGCAGCGAGCCGTTCGCTAAGGTTGCGGAAAACTAGCGTACGCAGTTCATAGTATGTTCTGGGGGACTTTTCCCAGGTAGTATTAGGGGGTATGGGCAACCATGCCCCTTTTTCGTTAAGTTTCAGAGCTGGTTTCCTCATTTCGTTTCCACTAAAGCGAATCAAGAATAGGGAAACAGCAGGTAGAAAGGATAAAACAGGCATATGGCGGAGTTTATCTACCAAATGTATCAGGCTCGCAAGGCCCATGGCGACAAGGTAATCCTTGACGACGTGACCCTGAGCTTCTACCCCGGTGCCAAGATCGGTGTCGTGGGCCCCAACGGTATGGGCAAGTCGACCCTGCTCAAGATCATGGCCGGCATCGAGGAAGTCTCCAACGGCGATGCCAGACTTACCCCCGGCTACACCGTGGGTATCCTGCAGCAGGAGCCGCCGCTCGACGACGACAAGACCGTCATCGAGAACGTGCGCATGGCGTTTGGCGACATGATCGCCAAGGTCGATCGCTTCAATAAGATCGGCGAGGAGATGTGCGACCCGGATTGCGACATGGACGCCCTCATGGCCGAGATGGGCAAGCTCCAGGACGAGATCGACGCCGCCGATGGCTGGGATATCGATTCCAAGCTCGGCCAGGCCATGGACGCCCTGCAGCTACCCGATTCCGACATGCCGGTCAATGTGCTTTCCGGTGGCGAGCGCCGTCGCGTGGCCCTGTGCAAGCTGCTGCTCGAGGCTCCCGACCTGCTGCTGCTCGACGAGCCCACGAACCACCTGGACGCCGAGTCGATCCTGTGGCTCGAGCACTTCCTGCACAACTACCAGGGCGCGGTGCTTGCCGTCACACACGATCGCTACTTCCTGGACAACGTTGCCGAGTGGATCTGCGAGGTCGACCGCGGCCACCTTTATCCCTACAAGGGCAACTACTCCACGTATCTGGAGACCAAGGCCGCCCGTATCGAGGCACAGGGCAACCGCGACGCCAAGCTCGCCAAGCGCATGGAGGCCGAGCTCGAGTGGGTGCGCAGCTCGCCCAAGGCCCGTCAGGCCAAGAACAAGGCCCGTCTGGCCCGCTACGAGGAGATGGAGGCTGAGGCGCGCGCTAGCCAGAAGCTCGACTGGACTGACATTCGCATCCCTGTCGGCCCGCGTCTGGGCAATAAGGTGCTCGAGGCCCATCACCTGCACAAGGAGTTCGACGGTCGCGTGCTCATCGATGACCTTTCGTTCACCCTGCCGCGCAACGGCATCGTGGGCGTCATCGGCCCCAACGGTGTCGGTAAGACCACGCTGTTCAAGACGATTGTGGGTCTGGAGCCGCTGACTTCGGGCGAGCTCGAGGTGGGCGAGACCGTCAAGATTTCTTACGTCGACCAGAACCGTTCCGGCATCGACCCCGATAAGAACCTATGGGAGGTCGTCTCGGACGGCCTGGACCACATGATGGTCGGCGAGACCGAGGTTCCGAGCCGCGCGTACGTGGCGAGCTTTGGCTTTAAAGGCCAGGACCAGCAGAAGCGCGCTGGCGTACTCTCCGGTGGCGAGCGCAACCGTCTGAACTTGGCACTTACGCTCAAGCAGGGCGGCAACCTGCTGCTCCTCGACGAGCCCACGAACGATCTTGACGTCGAGACGCTGTCCTCGCTCGAGGCGGCGCTGCTCGAGTTCCCGGGCTGCTCGGTGGTCATTAGCCACGACCGCATGTTCCTGGACCGCGTCGCCACGCACATCCTGGCGTGGGAAGGCACCGACGAGAACCCGGGCAACTGGTATTGGTTCGAGGGCAACTTCGAGGCCTATCAGGCCAACCGCATCGAGCGCCTGGGCGAGGACGCAGCCCAGCCGCATCGTATTCACCGCAAGCTGACGCGCGATTAGTCGAGCTCAGGTGACCCAATGAGAAAGGGACGATAACCTTGAGGGCTATCGTCCCTTTTTGTTACTTGGTAGAAGGTTCGACTTTATCGATGGCCCAGGTGGCTCCGAGACCGCCGGTGGTGTTGCGGCGGATGCGCACGGTGACTTCGTGGCGCTCGCCGGCCTGCGTGTAGCGCAGGGGGAAGCTTGCGCGGTTTCGCGCGGCCTCGATGGTACCGCGCTCGCGGGCGATCCAGTAGTACTCGCCGACGATGCCGAGCGTGTCGGCGCCGTAGGGGAGATAGGTCGACAACTGGTGCAGAAGCGGGCCGGGGCAGAAGACCTCGGTTGCGAAATCGACGGGGAAGTCCTTGGGGATGGCGGGCGCTGCGGGTGCGGGGGCTGGGGCCGCTGCGGGTACCGAAGCCGGTGCGGATGCGGGTATTTGGTCGCAAGCAGCGGCGGGCATGGATTCGATGACGGGTGCGGGCTCCGGCGTTACTTTCGGCTTGATCTCGGAATCTGCGGGCTTCACGGTGACGGGCGCGTCTGCAACTGCGGTTTCAACCTCAACCTGCGTCGCGTTCTCGTTCTCGACGCTCGGCTTTGCCTCGATGGGCGTGGACGCCATGGTGGTGATGCCGGCGTTTGCGTTCTCGGGGTCATAGACGACCGTAAGCGAGATGGCGGGCTGCGGTGTCTCGGGCTCCGGCGCCGACTCGGTAGCGTCTTGATCGGCGGACTCGTCGGGTTGATTGTCCTCGGCCTCGTCGCCAAAGACATCGCTGTTTTGGAACGCAGGCGTCTCGGGTTGGCCGGCGGTTTCTTCGGTTGTCGACTTGGGGGTCTCGTTGAGCTCCGCAGCGGCTTCCTGCTCTGACATGGCTTTGGGATCGGTCGTGGCGGCGATTTCGGTTTCGGCTTCTGCTGCTACCTCAATAGCGACTTCGATCTCTGTCTCGGGCTCGGGCTCCGGAGCGACTTCGGCCACGGACTCGGGCTCGGGACGCTTAACGTGCTTGGGACGCACGGCCTTCAGGTCCTTCTCGCCGCGCTTTTTCTTTTTGTAGGACTGCTTGGCGCCCTTGGTGGCCTTGGGCTTGTCCTCGCCCTTGGCAAGTGCGGCATCCCATGCCTCGTTGGCGATGACCGTGGCATACAGGCGACCGCCCTTAAAGACGGTCAGCTTAATGCAGTCGTCGAGTTCCTCGAGCAGCTCGCGCGTGGACTCGAAGCCCAGGTCATAAGCGGTCATATCGCCAGCGGCGAGTGTCTCCTCGACCTGTGTCATAAACGTTTGCTTGCCGCATCCAATCGCATCGCGCAGCAGGCGATACAGATAGATGTGGTTGCCCAGCGATAGCGTGGGCTTAACTATTGTCTTGCTCATGGCAAATCTCCTCTTTACACACCAAAGCATCTTACCATCGCGCAGGGCTTGCCACCTCGGCGCCCAAAGCAAACGGGCGCGACCGTTGCCGGTTCGCGCCCGTTATACAGGTCGGTTATCTGTGAGAGGCGATCGTGCTTAGTTGCCCGATGTCGTGCCTTGGCTCGAGCTGTCGGATGCCGTGCCGGATGCGGTTCCGCTCGAGCTGTTTGTGTTGCTGTTGTCGGTTGAGCCCGTGTCCGATGCATTGCCGCTCGTCTGGTCACCCGTGCTCTGCTGAGAGCCGTCGGTCGTTTGGCTGGAGTCGGTCGTTCCGGATTGTGTGCCGCCGCTGTTCGAAGAGGAATCGGTGCCTTGCGACTGATCAGGGGTGGTCGAGGAAGAATCGGTGGGTGCGGAGTTGGCCTGTGAGTCGTTCTGCTGGCTTTGCGATTGGCCGGCGCTGTCCGCGTCTTGCTCGGTCGTGCGCGACGAAAGGATTGGCTCGGGGCGCTCGCCCAGACCCTCACCGGCGGTGGTTATAAGGATGGCGCCGGCGCAGGCGATAACCGCGACGATGGCGATGGCGATCGAGAAGATGATGACCTTCTTTTGCGTCTGGCTGCGCTCTTCCGCCGCCTTGGCGCGCAGGCTGTTGGGGGCGACGCGCGCCGTGGTCGCGCGTCCCGCGACCTGACGCATCTCCTGCGTAGTCGCGGCGCCGCCCAGGTGCTCCTCGGCATTAAGCTCAACGGGCTCATAGGCGCCGGCGGGGTAGTCGACGGCGGCGTGCGTACCTTTGAGGGCTTCGGCGCTGGCAGAGATAAAGTGGCGGTAGACCTGCGAGGACACAACGGTGATGACCGAGCTCACGGCGGCACCAATTACTGAACCAGCGATACCAATCTTGGAGGCAAGCGCCACGCTCGTGGCGGCAGCTGCGGCGCCGGCGATGATCTGGGGAATGGAAATGTCATCGAACAGGCCCTTTTTGGGCGCGATGGCCATGGTCTGTCCGATGGAATGGTTCTCGTGCACGCCGTTGTTGAGCGATGCCGGCGTCATGACGCGCGTGCGCGGCGCGTCGGTGTACTTGGTTGTCATACGGGGTCCTCCCGGTGTAAATCTGCTTCGTTTCGTGTAGCCATCAGGGTACCCACCAGATGTGAATCATACGTGACATTTAACAGATACCATCAACTCATCAAGGGGGCCTGCTGTCTTTGGTGCAATAGCTTGATGCTAAACTGGATTTATGTTTGCGAGGTGGTTTACGTGATGTACCCGTATATGACATTCGAAGATGGAACCGAGGTCATTCATTCTGACCTGATTACAGATGGCGATATCGAAAAGGTTATCGTGCATTTTGAGCGACCGACGGCAGAGGGCTTCGACTCCGCTCGTTGTGAGTTGCCTTCCTGTTCGTGGACTGACTGGGAAGGGCATTTTACTCAGAGTGAAAAACGAGCTTTCGAAGAGTGTCTGAGCAAATAATTTAGATTAGTTCGAGTTTAGTTCGAATAAAGAAGCTGAATGCGATGACCTAAAGCGTATGCATTTTTAGTATTAGATGCGTATGAAATGGAGGATGTGAATGGATGAGCTAATAGACTTTAAAAAACGATTTCTCAAGAATGGCGAGCTGGTTTCAATTCCAAAAAAGGAAAGCTATAAAAGAATCATGCTGCTATGGGCCGTCTCTTTCTTTGAATTAAATACAAGTTATACGGAGCTTCAGGTTAATCGTGTGCTGTCACAGCTCTATCCTGATTATGCCGTGTTGAGGCGGTACTTGGTTGATTATGGATTCCTATTAAGGGATGAACGAGGCCTGAAATACGAGGTTAATCGTGATGTTCACGGTATTGAGAGCTAGCCGTCCGGTTCGGGTCCTATATATTGCTAGAGGGATAAGCGAAATAGGCAATTGGTGTGCGAATATTGCTTTGCCAATGCTGATTTACGAGGTAACTCACGATGTTTCTGCAACTGCTTTGATGGTCTGCTGCAGATTTGCCCCCTCTCTGTTTTCAGTTGCGCTCGCGCAGCTGCCTCAGAAGATGGGCATCGGGACACTGCAGGCCATGAGATTGGCAGACTTAATTCGCGCGGGATTATTCGTTTGCTATATTTTTGTTGATAGTAAATGGAGTATGTTTGCTATTACGTGCGCGGTATCGCTTTGCCGAACGGTAGAAATGCCCTGCTTTTACTCGTTGTTAAGAGCCAATACGAATAGTATCAATCGCGACGTAATTAATAATTCGTTTGGGTTCCTGCAGAATTTGATGATGGTTCTGGGGCCAGTTGCCGGCGGTTTTGTTGTCGCTCAATTTGGGGCGGAGGCTGTTCTTGCATTAGACGCGCTTTCTTTTGCCGCGTCGTTCTGGTTGCTGCGAGATGTTCCGTCGGTTATCGAGGTTAATGATAAAGAGGGAATAAGCAAAAATGAAAAAAACAGGACTGCATTTAGTGATCTTAGCGCGAAGCACTTGGCAATTGGTTTCCTATTAATCGATATTTCTAGTGGCGTGGCATTCGGCTCTCTGAATTCTCTTTTGCCAGCTATAGCGCAATTGCAATTTGACTCGTCATCGATACAATACGGATTCCTTCAGAGTAGTCTTACAATCGGACTGTTGTTCGGAAATACAATATATGGTCGTTTAATCAGTGGTTCCGATTGCGTTAAATCATATTGTTTTGTGACGTATCTTGCGCTCGGTGCGTATCTGGCGTTTGGCTATCGCTATGCGTCTGGGATATCGTTTATTTTCCTTTTTATCGTCGGTGCCGGAAACGCCATTCAAGATGTGCTTCTCATAACATCGCTGCAGGATTTGGCGAGAGACGGATCTGAATCGATAAGCCTGTTTTCAATTAGGGAGTCTTTGCAATCGGTTGCTGTTGTTATTTCAACACTTCTTGTTTCGCTGTTCACGAGCATCGCGATGTTCTCAATTCTCGTTACAGGACTTGGTGTATTTTCAATTATGATGGTAGTTGTGTTTCAATTGAATTATTTGCGAAAGATGTGACGTTGATAGGCCTAAAACGCTTTTAGTATTTCCCCCAGGATGGAGTCCAGTGGGGCCGTATCTTGCCTTGCCTGTTTTGAAGTCATATCTTCAAGAGGTTGAACAATACAAAGTTGACATTGTTGACTTAAACGTGGAATTTTACGATGACCTCCTATCTTTTAGACATGTCGAAGAGTGCTGTAAAAGGTATCGGGAATCAAAGGATTCGTTTAGTTCGAATGTTCAATTAACAATCGAGTTGATACAAAAGTCGGCACTTAATGTTGACGAGGCAAAAGATATTTTCAGATCGAAGAGATACTTTAATCTAAAAGAAAGACAATATGCTGAAAACATTTTTAGAAATGCACTCTATATCATAAATCACGTCTCATATGGAGTTAAATACACGTTCAACTCCATAGATCTGCCCTATGATTATTATTCGACACCAGAAATAATGAAATCGCTTGCGGATACCTTGCATAATCCGTTTATTTCCTTCTATGAAACTGCCTTTCTTAAGCGTATTCAGAGGGAAAAATTCGAGTTTATTGGGATTTCGGTGAGCGGCTGTTTCCAATTGATTTCTGCAGTTACGTTAGCGAAACTGATTAAGGAAGAATGTCCATCTGTTAAACACGTCTCATTGGGCGGCAATTACATTACTCGTTTAGCAGATGACTGCATGAAAGAATGGCATCCCTTTTTTGAATACATTGATTCGATAATGATGTATGACGGCGAAGAGCCGCTTGCACGTCTTCTTGAGGCTCTTGACTCTGGTGATGACAATCTCGACTGTGTTCCAAACCTTTGCCATGCTAAAGGTGGAAAGATATATAAAAACCATCGGATTGAGCAAACATTTATCAACGATACAGTTCCCGATTTCGATGGCTTCGCCCTTTCTAAATACTTCATGCCTGAGTTAATATTGCCGGTTTATTCCTCTAGGCAGTGTTTTAATCATTGCGCCTTCTGCACCATTCCCGGTGCTACCGGTGGTTGTTACCGAAAGATGCCTATATCGAGAGTATTTGAAATAATGTGTCGGTTAAATGAAAAATACGGCACGAGAGTTTTCTCTTTTGTGGATGAAACATTCGAAGGCAAAAGAATGGAGCAACTCGCGGATGAAATAAACGCATCGGGAAAAACGTTTTTCTGGCATGGAGAAACGAGGTTCTCTCCAACCCTAAGTACAGAAGTTTTTAACAAGATATACCAAAGTGGATGTAGGCAGATTCAGTTTGGCCTCGAGTCATACAACCAAAGAGTTCTTGATCTAATGAAGAAGAACACGAGAGTTGATTGGATTGATCGCAATGTCCATGATTGTCTCAATGCGGGTATTCCTGTTCATCTATTTTTTATGATTGGCTTTCCGACCGAAACTAAAGAAGAGGCTCTGAACACCTTAGCTTATACAGAGAATGTTTTGAATTATTCAAAACAGGTATGTGGTGTTCCATATTCCACGAGAGGATTTACGAATTTTGGTCTCGTTATGGGGTCGGATGTTTGGAATCATCCCGATAAGTATGGTGTCTCTGTAATGCCGAAGTCCCAATATGAGGATTTGCGCCTCGAAGTGGATTATGTTTCAGGCACTGGTTTAACTTTAAATGAAGCAAAATCCTTATCTGATGAGCATCATATTGATTTTTATATGCAAGAGGTCATAAACGGTAGCGACACAATTGACTTGCCCCAGCGGCTTCATATTTCAGAGGTGACCTGGATCCTAGATTCTATTCACGCTGTCAGGTATAAGGGACATTTGACCAAAGTAAAGCGACGGCTAACTAGTCTAAATCCAGCTGATCGAATCTGGCTGGATTCCAAGACCTCTGTCGTGCTCGTTGAGCCATTTGCCTACTTCTATAATTCTGAATACCATCATGTCTATGCTGTTTCCCAGTTGGTATACCTTAAGTTGGCCCGTTTATTGGAGGCCGATTGTAGCATTTCTCTTATTCTTGATCAGGGCGACCTCGAGCTGACAAGGGCGATAGAAGAACTGTTGCATTATGGATTGCTGAATACAAATATCGATGCCGATTATGTAATGCACGATAACGGTTTTCAATTGGTTAAAAGTTCGTTTGTTAAAGAAGTCGGACGCTCAAAAGAGGGGTTAAGAGTACTGCTGAGTTGTGCCACCCATAGAATGTGTGCGGTTAATGATTTTTCGTTCGCTTTGCTTTCGTTGTTTGAAAAGCCGATTACTAAGAACGAGGTGCGCGACATTTTGAAAAAAGAGGGACTATCGACAAACGAGGAGCAATTAAACAAGTTGGTTGATAATTGCATGAAAGCAGATATACTACAATTGATTAGATAGAGGAGGTTTCTGCATGGACGTTATTAACAAAGATCTCTTGGAGCAACTGAAAGAGTCTCAGGAAGAGGGCGTCGTGGTAGAAGTGTTCGACTTTGAGGACTACATGGATAAATTCTGCCATTAGTTTCGGAATTAACTTGCCTCGCTTAAAGGAGAAGTCGATTATCGATTTCTCCTTTTTTAATTAAAGATATTTTTGGAATACATGCTCTTAGCACAGGTTGGCGTCTCAGTAAACTGAGAGGTTGCTTTGGCTAGTTAGAGATATGTGAACGTCCGTTAGACTGAATCTCAGGGTAGAAGGGGCCTCCAGTGTCCAGATCAACAAGGCAATGCTGCGTTTCGGCTAATAAGAACGATGGCTTTTTGCGTGTGGCGGCGGCGTCGCCGCGGATTCGCGTGGCCGATGTCGAGGGCAATGCCGAGGTTGCGCTGGCGGCTGTTCGCGAGGCTACCGAGCGCGGCGTTCGCGCACTGGCGCTGCCCGAGCTTAACCTGACCGGCTATACCGCGGCCGATCTGTTCCATAACCGCACATTGCTGCATGCCTGCGAGGCTGCTCTGGTGCATATCCTCGATGAAACCCGCGAGCTGCCGATTGTCTTTACCGTCGGCCTTCCCGTTGCGGTGGCCGAAAACATCTACAACTGCGCGGCCGTGTGCTGTGCGGGCGAGCTTTTGGGCCTTACGGCTAAGAAGTATCTGCCCAACTATGGCGAGTTCTACGAGCGCCGCTGGTTTGCCCCGGCGCCTGCCGATCCCGTGTGGGTTGAATTTGCCGGTCAGGGTCCGGTGCCGCTTGGCTCGGGGCTTGTCTACCGCTGCTGTGATGAGGGCGCCGAGGACCTGGTGCTGGGCGTTGAGGTCTGTGAGGACCTGTGGGTGCCGGCGCCCCCTTCGACCGAGATGGCGCTTGCCGGTGCGACGGTGATTCTCAACCCGTCGGCCTCGGACGAGATTATCGGTAAGGCAGATTACCGCCGCAGCCTTATCTCTAACCAAAGCGCGCGCCTGTACTGTGCCTATGCCTACGCGGATGCGAGTGAGGGCGAGTCCACGACCGACATGGTCTTTGCGGGCGAGAACCTTATCTACGAAAACGGCTCCAAGCTCGCCGCCACCAAACTGCTTACATGTGATATGGCCATCGCCGACGTTGATCTTGACCGCCTGCTTGCCGAGCGCCGCCGCTCGACGACGTGGACGCGCGCGGACGATGCACCGGAGTCCACGACCGTTGATTTTTCGTTTGAGGGCGTGCTGACAGACGAACCTGTCCTGCGCGATGCACTCGGCATCGACCGTGTCTTCCCCCGCGCGCCTTTTGTGCCGGCAGACCATGGTGACCTGGCCGAGCGCTGCGAGACCATCCTCGACCTGCAGACCGCGGGCCTCAAGACGCGCCTTGCCCATACGGGTACCAAGGCGGCGGTCATCGGCCTTTCGGGCGGCTTGGACTCCACGCTGGCGCTGCTTGTGACCGTGCGCGCCTTCGATGCGCTGGGACTGCCACGCACAGGTATCACTGCCGTGTCCATGCCCGGCTTTGGCACCACGCACCGCACCAAGTCCAATGCCGAGTCGCTCGCGCGCGACCTGGGCGTGAGCTTCCGCGAGGTCTCGATTCACGCGGCCGTGGAGCAGCACTTCAAGGACATTGAGCACGATCCGGCCGTGCAGGACGTGACTTACGAGAACAGCCAGGCCCGCGAGCGTACGCAGATTCTGATGGATCTGGCCAACCAGGCTGGCGGCTTTGTCATCGGCACGGGCGACCTTTCGGAGCTGGCGCTCGGCTGGGCTACCTATAACGGCGACCACATGAGCATGTACGCCGTCAACGCGAGTGTGCCCAAGACGCTTGTGCGCCATCTGGTGCGCTATGCCGCTGATGTTTTTGGCGGGCGTATTGCCGAGGTCTTGCTCGATATCCTCGATACGCCGGTGTCCCCCGAGCTTCTGCCGCCCACGGGCGACGGCGAGATTGCGCAGAAGACCGAGGATTTGGTGGGGCCGTACGAGCTGCACGATTACTTCCTCTATTACCTGCTGCGTTTTGGCTTTGAGCCAGGCAAGATTTACCGCATGGCGCTCAAGAGCTTCGAGGGCGTCTACGACGCCAAGACCGTCCACACGTGGTTGCGTACGTTCTATCGTCGCTTCTTTGCCCAGCAGTTTAAACGCAGTTGCCTGCCCGATGGTCCCAAGGTTGGCTCGGTGACGCTCAGCCCGCGCGGCGATTGGCGCATGCCGAGTGACGCCAGCTCGCGACTGTGGCTTGCGCAGATCGACGCGCTCAATCCAATTGACTAAGGTTGGCTAAATTGAACCAATGCGGGGGTTGCAAGCGTTACACTTTTGCAATCTGATGGCCCGTATCGCGCGGCGCTCTTGTCGGAGCGCCGCGTTTTTCATATCGAAAGGTGGCACCATGCAGGCATCGCAGCGTCTCGACCGCTTTGGCGCGGAGGTCTTCGCCTCGCTCAACAACAAGCTTCTTGCGCTGAAGGCTCAGGGCAAGACCATTTACAACATGAGCGTGGGCACGCCCGACTTTAAGCCGTACGACCACGTGGTCGAGGCGCTCACGCAAGCGGCCCAGGACCCCGAGATGTGGAAGTATGCCCTGCGCGACCTGCCCGAACTCAAGCAAGCCGTGTGCGATTACTATGAGCGTCGCTTTGGTGTCTCCGGCATTACGCCGTCTATGGTGCAGTCGTGCAACGGCACGCAGGAGGGCGTGGGCCATTTGGGCCTGGCCCTGCTCGATCCGGGTGACACTATTTTGGTTCCCGATCCGTGCTACCCGGTCTTTGAGGCGGGCGCCAAGATCGCCGATGCCAAGCTCGAGTACTATCCGTTGGTCGCCGAGCATAATTACCTGCCCTATGTGGCGGGTATCGATCCCGAGGTGGCCGATCGTGCCAAGTATATGATCGTGTCGCTGCCCGCAAACCCGGTCGGCTCGGTGGGCACGCCCGAGGTCTACGAGGAGATCATCGCTTTCGCCCGCGAGCACGACCTGCTCATCGTCCATGACAACGCGTACTCCGACATCGTGTTCGACGGCGAGCCGGGCGGCAGCTTCTTGCAGTATCCTGGTGCGCTTGAGGTGGGCGTGGAGTTCTTCTCGCTTTCCAAGTCGTTTAACGTTACCGGTGCGCGTGTCGGCTTTTTGGTCGGCCGCGAGGACGTGGTCTCTGCCTTTGCCAAGCTGCGCGGCCAGATCGACTTTGGCATGTTCTTCCCGATCCAGAAGGCTGCTATCGCCTGCCTGAACGGTCCGCGCGATGAGGTCGAGGCGCAGCGTCTGAAGTACCAGGAGCGCCGCGATGCCCTGTGCGACGGTCTTGAGGGCCTGGGCTGGGAGCGTCCCAACGCGCATGGCTCTATGTTTGTGTGGGCCAAGCTTCCCGGTGGTCGCACCGATTCCATGGCGTTTTGCGAGGAGCTCATGGAGAAGGCCGGCGTTGTGGTGACGCCGGGCGCGAGCTTTGGTCCTTCGGGCGAGGGGCACGTGCGCATGGCGCTGGTCTTGCCGCCCGACCAGATTGCTTTGGCTGTCGAGGCCATTCGCGAGGCGGGCCTGTATTAGAAAGGTATTTCGGCTCGTCAATAGCTCGAAACCGATTTCGTGCAGTTATTTTACGATTTCTGCAAACAATTTCGGTAAACGGTCGATTTTTGGCTGCGAATAGGAGCATAATCAAAGTCCCGATTGGATGTATTGGGATTACGGCAAGCCGCTCGGGTCGTTCCCGGGCGGCTTGCTTGTGGAGAGAGATGGGAGTTTCTAATGGTTAACGAGAAGAAGGTCGCTATTGTCGGCTGCGGTTTCGTTGGTTCGTCTTCGGCGTTCGCGCTGATGCAGAGTGGTCTGTTCTCCGAGATGGTCCTCATCGACGTGGACAAGAACCGCGCCGAGGGTGAGGCCCTGGATATCGCGCACGGCATGACGTTTGCCGAGCCGATGAAGATCTACGCCGGCGATTATTCCGATGTCGCCGACGCCGCCATGATCGTCGTCACCGCTGGCGCTGCCCAGAAGCCCGGTGAGACTCGCCTGGACCTGGTCAACAAGAACGTCAGCATCTTTAAGTCCATTATCCCCGAGATTAAGAAGTCCGGCTTCGACGGCATTCTGCTCATCGTCTCCAACCCGGTCGATGTTCTGACCTACGCCGCCATCAAGATGTCCGGCCTGCCCGAGGGCCACGTCATCGGTTCCGGTACCGTGCTCGACACCGGCCGTCTGCAGCAGATGCTTGGTGCCCATGTCGAGGTCGACCCGCGCGATGTCCAGGCCTATGTCATGGGTGAGCACGGCGATTCCGAGTTTGTCGCTTGGTCCAGCGCTCAGGTTGCCGGCGTTCCGCTGAACACCTTCTGCGAGCTTCATGGTCATCTGGAGCATGAGGCTGCCGAGAAGCGCATCGCCGAGGACGTCAAGAACTCCGCCTACACCATCATCGAGAAGAAGCACGCCACCTACTATGGCGTCGCCATGGCCGTCAAGCGCATCTGCACTGCCGTCATGCGTGACGAGCAGACCGTTCTGCCCGTTTCCTCGCTCATGGTGGGCGAGTACGGCCTGTCCGATCTTGCCATCTCCATGCCGACCGTCGTTGGCCGCGACGGCGTTGTCTGCCGCGTCCCCGTGCCGCTGAACGATGACGAGCAGCATGAGCTTACCGCCTCCGCCAAGGCCCTCAAGGACATCATCGACAGCGTCGACTTCTCCTGCTAAATCGACTTCTCCTGCTAAATCAAGCTCGCTAGAGCGAAAAGCTACAATGAAGGCGTCCGGGTCCACGCGGCCCGGGCGCCTTTTTGATGCAAAGTAACCTGACCCCAATGCACCATAGTTGATGGGAGGGCCATGTCGGATTCCTCTAATTTTTTGACCTATGCCCAGACGACGTTTGATTCGTTTGAGGAGCAGCCGTTCTGTGCGGTGGATAGCCTGGTCTTTGCGTGGCTGTCCTATTTGCGTTTGCCGGGTGATATGGCGGAGCTAACGAACTGGCAGGGCCTAGACGTACGCGAGCTGCTGCGTGCCGAGTGCTACCGGGACATGATTGGCGACCTGTGGGATCCGGAGGGGAGCAGGGCCTTGTTGGAGGCCGTGGCAGCAAGCCCTCGCTACCGTGGCGTGCACGTTTGCGGTTATCGTGCCGTGAGCGATGTGGTGGCGACAGAGCAGTTTGCAGCCATGGCGTTCCGGTTTCCGGCGGGGTTTAGCTATCTTTCCTTCCGGGGGACCGACAGTACGATTGTGGGCTGGAAAGAGGACTTTAACATGGCGTTCCGGTGTCCTGTGCCGGCCCAGGAATCCGCGGCG
Organism: Collinsella sp.; assembly: GCA_019414245.1. GTDB lineage: Bacteria > Actinomycetota > Coriobacteriia > Coriobacteriales > Coriobacteriaceae > Collinsella. The sequence goes on from DXMK01000007.1 coordinate 73,311, forward strand.
CGTTATGTAGACGAGGCGGCGGACGCGATTGACGGGCCGCTTTTGTGCGGAGGTCATTCCAAGGGTGGAAACCTTGCGGTGTACGGTGCGGCGATGTGCTCCGATGTCGCCCGTGAGCGAATCGAACGGGTGTATTCCCATGATGGTCCTGGCTTCGTCGAGGAGTTCCTGAACGGCAACGCCTTTGCCGATCTTTCCGGCCGCATCGATAAGACGCTACCTCGGTCGTCGATCTTTGGCATGATGTTCGAGACACAGGAGGACTATGCCATCGTTGAGAGCACCGAGTTCAGCCTGCTGCAGCACAATCCCTTTAGCTGGGTGGTTGATGGTCGCGACTTCGTGTACTGTGAGCACCTGTCCGCCGGTGCTCGATACGTTGATGGCTCCATTCGCGAGATGCTGCTTGCAGTGGGGCCTGCCGAGCGCGAGCGTTTTGTAGATGCATTGTTCTCCGTGTTTGAGGCTACGGGTGCTGAGCGGTTTGCGGATATCGCTGGGAATCTGCGCGAGAGCCTGCCCGTGATGCTCCAGGCTGCGCAAGGTTTCGACAAGGATACGCGACGCTTTGTCTCGCAGACCATCGTGGCAATCCTTAAATGCGCGCTGCTGCCCAAACGACCCCAGATCGACATGTCCACTGCCGGTAAGAGTCTGGCAGAACAGCTCGAGGCTTGGCAGTCCGAGCTTCTGCGCTAGCCATTGGTGCAAAGGTGTCAGGTTCATCTGCGACAAGTTAGTGCAAAGTAACCTGACCCCAATGCATCAATCTGCGGTGCGCTTGGGGTGGGCTCGACCGCTATACTGATTCGTGCTCAAATCGATCTAGAACGGAATGCCGTATATGAAAATCAACCACGCTATCCTGCATATCCTGGACTTTGACTCGGCTGTCAACGTCATGAGCCAGCGCGAGCTGGATATCGAAAGCCGCACCGTGCGCAACTTTGTGACCACACATCTACGCCGTGCCCGCACTTCAGCCGATAACAAGCGTGCCACGTTTGCCGAGAACTCTGCGTTTGGCGGCGAGCTCAAGGGCTATTTCTTTGGCGAGCGCGAGTTCGTGGATCTGTCGCAGCAGATCGCGGAGTTCATCTCTTCCGAGCTCACCAAGGCCGAGAAGGCTGAGTCCACCGACGTGCTCGTGGCCGACTTTGACGACGATGAGGATGCCCGCTGGTTTGCCGTCATGCTCCTGGGCTCCAAGCAGGCCTTTATGCACGAGGTAGGCCGCGAGGAGGGGGAGGTGCGCAACGACATTGCGCGCCACTACGCCATTCTGCCGAACCCCTCGCAAAAGGTGCCGAGCTATGCCATCGTGCGCGCGAGCACCATGGAGATCGGCTACGTAGACAAGAAGCGCAAGATTGCCGGCGAAGACCGCATGCTCATTCCCGATGGCCTGCTGCAGTGCGACACGGGCGTATCTGGCAAGGAGGTCATCGACACCGTGACGCGTGTGGTCGAGGAAGTCGCCGAGGAGCACGGCGCCAACACGGCCGTGGCGCTCGCCAAGGTTAAGGCCGCTGTGGCCGAGAAGATCGAGGATGACGAGGAGCTTCCGCCCTGGGATATCGTCGATGAGGTCTTTGAGGACGAGCCGGTCATCAAGGAAAGTGTGCGCGCGGCACTGACCGAGGAGAAGGTACCGGAGCGCGTGCCCGTGGAGCGCAAGCAAGTCGAGCGCGCGGCCGTACGCAATCACAAGATTCGTACCGACACGGGTATCGAGGTCAGCTTTCCGGCCGAGATGGGTTCGAACTCCGAGTACATCGAGTTTGTCAACGAACCCAACGGCCTCATCTCCATCGAGCTCAAGAATATCGGCAGCATCGAGAATCGATAAGGGATCGAGCGGATTGACCGTAACGAAAAGGCCGAAGCCCTTTGGGACTTCGGCCTTTTTACTTGGGGCTTAATTACGCTACTGGTTGAGCATAGGTCAGCGAAAACGCCCCAGAGCGAGCAAGGTGACGTGAAAGAGGAGGGCATTGACCTTTTGGTCATGCCCGACGATTGAACGTCAGATTGCCGCTCTGGGGCGTTTGCAGCGTCGAGCCGTTACGCGGGTTGGTAAACCCGCGTAACCCTACAGTTGACGTAGTCCTTCCTCGAGGCCGGTCTTGCTGTCGGTCTTCTCGTCGCGCATCTTGATGACGCGGGCGGGGACACCGGCCACGACGGCACCGGCGGGGACATCCTCGACGCACACGGCGCCGGCGGCAACAACAGCGCCCTTGCCCACGCGTACGCCCTCCAGGACCACGGCGTTGGCGCCGATCATGACGTCGTCTTCGATGATGACGGGCGTGGCGCTTGCGGGCTCAACGACGCCTGCCAACACGGTTCCAGCGCCGATGTGGCAGTTCTTGCCCACGGTGGCGCGGCCGCCTAGCACGGCGCCCATATCGATCATGGAACCCTCGCCGATAACGGAGCCGATGTTGATGATGGCGCCCATCATGATGACGGCACGGTCGCCAATCTCGACGCGGTCGCGGATGATCGCGCCCGGCTCGATGCGGGCGTTGATGCCCTTAAGGTCGAGCATGGGCACGGCGGAGTTGCGGCAATCGTTCTCCACGTCGTAGTAATCGATGGAATCGGCGTTGGCGTCCAGGATGGCCTTAAGCTCATCCCAGTCGCCAAAGACGGTCTTGCCGCGACGACCGCCGTAGACATGTGCGTCGCCCCAAGCAACCTTCATGCCCGGCTTCTCGCGCACGTACAACTTGACGGGCGTCTTTTTGGGCGCGGTGGCGATGTAGTTGATAATCTTCTGTGCATCCATCTCGGCTGCGTTACTCATTTGCTATCTCTCCTTTGGGCGGATTCGGTTGACACCTGGTTAGACAAACATGACCTGGTCGAACGTATAGAAGCCGGGTTCGCGGGTGACGAGCTTCTGCGCGGCTGCCAAGGCGCCGTTGACAAAGATCTGACGACTCGTGGCGCGGTGGGTGAGCGTGACCTCCTCGTCCTGGCCGAAAAAGCTTACCTCGTGCACGCCGGCGACGGTGCCGCCGCGCAGCGAGTGCATACCGATCTCCTTGGGGTCACGCGCGCCGCACATGCCCTCGCGGCCATAGACGGGGTGGTAGCCTGCCTCGGGCTCAGCTTCGACGACAGCATCGAGCAGTAGCTTGGCAGTGCCGCTGGGGGCATCGACCTTTTGGTTGTGGTGCGTCTCGACGATTTCGCAGTCAAAGCCGGGCAGCTCGCGTGTAGCCTGCGCTACCAGATGGCGCAGGGCTGCGATGCCGATGGAGTAATTGCCCGAGTGCATAACGCGGGTGTTCTGGCCCAGCTCACGCAGACGGTCCATCTGCTCGGGGGTGTAGCCTGTGGTGCCCGAGACCAACGCCGCGCCCGTGCGCTCGACATAGGCGACGACGGCATCGAAGGTCACGACGTTCGAGAAGTCGATAATCACATCGGCAGCCGGTGCGTTCTCGAGCTTGCTCAAATCGAAGCCAATCTGGGCCACGATATCAAAAACGGGTTGACCGGCGGCGTCGACAACGCCCTCGGCGGTGGTGCGGATGAGCGAGCCCATGCGGCCCGTTCCCATAATGACGGTCTTAATCAAGCAGACCAGCCCCCTTCAGAGCATCGGTAAGTGCAGAGCGCGTGTCGTCTGCCATGGGGCACAGCGGCATGCGGTAGTTTGCCTCGATCATACCCATCTGGGCGAGCGCCTCTTTGACGGGGATGGGGTTGACCTCACTAAAGAGGGCATTGATGAGCGGCTGGCCGGCAATTTGGATATCGCGGGCACGCGCCACGTCACCGTCCAAATAGGCGCGGCACATGTCATGCACGAGCTGCGGCTGCACGTCTGCCCACACGCTGATGGTGCCCGAGGCGCCCAGGCTCATGAGCGGCACGGTAAGCGCGTCCTCGCCCGAGTACATGCGGAAGTCGTCTGACAGCAGGTGGGCGATCTTGGCCGCGTAGGCGACGTTGCCCGAGGCCTCCTTAATACCCATGATGTTGGGGTGCGCGGCCAGGCGCTCTACGTTGCGCTCGCTGATACCGCAGCCGCAGCGGCCGGGGATGTTGTACAGGATGCAGGGGATGTTCACGGCATCGGCGACGGTCTTAAAGTGCTGATAGATACCCTCTTCGTTGGACTTGTTGTAGTAGGGGGTAATGAGCAGCAGGCCGTCGGCGCCCAAGCCCTGGTAAGTAAGCGACTTGGTGAGCATGGTCTGCGTGGAGTTGGAGCCCGAGCCGGCAATGACGGGGACGCGTCCTGCAACATGCTTGACCACGGCGGCGACGACGGAGTTGTCCTCGTCGTCGGTCATCGTGGCGCTCTCGCCGGTGGTGCCCAGGGTGAGGATGGCGTCGGTGCCGTTTTGCAGGTGGAAATCGATAAGGCGCTCGAGTGCGTCAAAGTCGACACTGCCATCCTTTTTAAACGGCGTGACGAGGGCGACGATTGAGCCCTTGAGATTGCGGATGTCCATGTTCTTCTCCTTCGCGTCCGCGATCTGGATGCGTTTGTTCCATTGGGCGGCGACTGCCAGGCGCTCGTCTTGGGCGCGACGGCGGGCACTTTCGGCGCGCGACTTGGCCAGCAGCTCTCGGCCGCTCGGCAGCACGTCGAGCGTGGCAAAGTAATCGCCCGGGCGCTCGGCGCGGCGGATGAGGTCGGCCGAGCCATCGGGGCGCAACAGGACCTCGGCGGAGCGCAGGCGTCCATTGTAGTTGTAGCCCATGGAGTAGCCATGCGCGCCGGTATCGTGGATCACAAGCAGGTCGCCCATGTCGATATGCGGCAGCTCGCGATCGATGGCGAACTTGTCGTTGTTCTCGCACAGATTGCCCGTGATGTCGTAGGTGTCCGTGACGGGCGCTGTGGTCTTGTCGTCGCCACCCGGCTGGCCCATCACCGTAATGTGGTGGTAAGCGCCATACATGGCAGGACGAATCAGATCGACGGCACTGGCGTCCACGCCGATATAGTCCTTGTAGATCTGCTTCTCGTGGATGGCCTTGGTGACCAGGCATCCGTAGGGGCCCATCATAAAGCGACCCATCTCGGTGCAGATCGCCACATCGCCCATGCCGGCGGGGACCAGAATCTCGTCGTAGGCTGCGTGTACGCCCTCACCGATGGCGTGAATGTCGTTAGCCTGCTGCTCGGGCAGGTAGGGGATACCCACACCGCCGGACAGATTGATGAAGGCGACATGTGCGCCGGTCTCGCGCTCCAGGCGCACGGCAAGCTCAAAGAGGATGCGCGCGAGCTTGGGGTAGTAGTCGTTGGTGACGGTGTTGCTGGCAAGGAATGCGTGGATGCCAAAGTTTTCGGCGCCCTTGGCCTTGAGCATGCGGAAGGCCTCGAAGAGTTGCTCTGTGGTCATGCCGTATTTGGAGTCGCCGGGGTTATCCATGATGCCGTTGGAGAGCTGGAACAGGCCGCCCGGATTAAAGCGGCAGCTGACCGTCTTGGGAATGGGCCCTGCAACGCGCTCAAAGAACTCGATGTGGCTGATGTCGTCAAAGTTGACGATGGCACCCAGCTTGTCGGCGAGCTCAAAGTCGGCAGCCGGCGTATCGTTGGACGAGAACATGATGTCGTGTCCCGTGATACCCAGCGAGCGGGCGATCATGAGCTCGGTATAGCTCGAGCAATCGCAGCCGCAGCCGTATTCGTTGAGAATGGAGATGAGCGCCGGGTTGGGGTTGGCCTTGACGGCAAAGTATTCCTTAAAGCCCGGGTTCCATGCAAAGGCGTCGCGCACTCCTTGCATGTTGCGGCGGATGCCCGCCTCGTCGTATAGATGAAACGGCGTGGGGAACTGCTCGACGATATGCTCGAGTGTCTCCTTGTCCACAAACGGCTGCTTGGCCGCATATGCCTCGTTGGGGGTCAATGCCATGTCCCGTAAACCTCGCTATCCAGACGGCGCCATCTGCGCATCGAATCCGCATAGCGTGGACCCAATGTCCGGATAGCGCTCCCGCATTGCTGCAGACAGTCCTGTGGGTGTTTCCCACAGGCCCACCAGGTTGTTCGTGCCCGAAAAGCCCAGTTCGGCGGGTTTCGCCTCCCCACGGGGTCAAAGCCTGCCGGCTCGCCCGCGGTTCTTCGTGCCCGCGCCTCTATCAAGTGGTAACGACCCTACCACGTTGCACTTTACCAAACAAGAGTATTCGTATATAACGTTTAAAAAATGCAGGGATATGCTGGAAACATGTGCGCCACAATCCTGTATCACAATAAGTTGCAACAGATGTGCCTCACGAAGGGATCCTCTATGACCGAGCTCCAAGAACTCCGTCGCTACCGCCGCGATCTCCATCGCATTCCGGAGCTCGATTTCGATCTTCCGCAAACCATTGCCTATATCGAGGGCGTGCTGGCACCGCTCGCTTGCGAGGTGACCCATCCGTGCCCCAGCTGCGTCTGTGCTTTCTTCGACGCCGGTGTTGATGCCGCGCATGCCACGGCGATTCGCGCCGATATGGATGCGCTGCCCATCGCGGAGGCGACGGGAGCGGCCTTTGCCTCAACCCATCCCGGCAAGATGCACGCTTGCGGACATGACGGACACATGGCCATGGCGCTTGCCGCCGCGACGTATGTTGACCGTACGATTCGCGAACAGCCGGGCGCCATTAGGCGCAACGTTCTCTTTGTGTTCCAGCCGGCCGAGGAAACGACCGGTGGTGCCAAGACGGTATGCGAGAGTGGTGTGTTCGAGCGCTATGGGGCCGACCGCATCTTCGGCTTCCATGTGTGGCCCGATCTGCCTGCCGGCACGTTGGCGAGTTGTTCCGGTCCGCTGCTGGCGCGTTCGAGTGAGACACACATTTATATTCACGGGACGAGCATCCATATCGCTAAGACCTATGGCGTTCCGGTCGAGGAGTCACACGATGCGGCGTTGGCGGCAGCAAAGTTTTTGGTTGCCGAGCGCGAGCTGATGGACGAGCTGGGCACCGATGAGCCCTGCATTGGCAAGTTCGGCCTGCTTCAGGCAGGCACCGTCTGCAATGCGGTGGCGGGGGAGGCCCATGTTGCCGGTAGCTTGCGTGTGTTTACGGACGGTATGTTCGACCGTGCGCGCGAGGGCGTGCGCCGCGTGTTGGACGAGGCCTGCGCCGCAACAGGCTGCACGTACGACCTCGACTTTGCCGAGGGCTATCCGCCGGTCGATAACGACCCCGAGCTGTTCGCCCACATTGCGCCTGCCTTGTCCGAGCTGCAACTTGTGGACGAGCCACTGCTAATCGCCGAGGATTTCGCGTTCTATCAGCGTCATCTGCCGGGCGTGTTCTTCTTGCTGGGCACGGGCGTGCCGGAGGGTCAAGAAAACCCGAGCGATTCGGATGGCTGCCCCGCCTATGCCACGAGCGCTCTGCATACCGATACCATGCTCTTTGACGAGGAAATCCTACTCAAGGGCCTCGATGTCTACAAACGATTGCTCGTGATGGAGTGACGATGAGGCGACGCCGACAGCCTGCCGTATATAGTCCGGGTGGATGCGGGTGCGGTTTGCTGCTGCTTCCGGTCATCGCTGTGAGCATTGGCGTAATGTTTGCGCTTGCCGGGTTGGCAGCAGCGGCACTCGTGTTGCTGATTGTGGCCATTGGCGTGACGATTTGGCTTTGCCGCAATCGCGAGCAACGCCGTGCCGACGGTAAAACCACTGTCGGCTGGGTCGTCTTCCTGATTATTGCGTACCCGCTGAGTGCCAGCTACCTGGTGTTCTTTGTCCTGTTGATGATCAGCGCCTTTACTGGGGAATCCGTAACGGTGGGTTGACGCGCTGCCAGCAGACGGTTGCGCAAAGTGCGTTTGCTCGGCGTTTGGATAACTGCATTGGCCGTTTACTGCAGCCTTAGCTCTCAGCTAATGAATTCAAGTTCAATCCTTTCTACGATGTGCTGTATGCCGGCGCGGTAGCCGGATCGTAGGAAGGATGAATAATGGCAAAAGAGGGAAAGAAGCCGATCGGCAAGATTGTCCTAGGCGTCATCGTGGTGCTGGTTATCGTCGGTGCCGTGGGCTCTATGGGTGGCAATTCAACCGATTCGTCTGCGAGCGATTCGGCAAAACCTGCCGAGGCGACACAGCAGGCTGAGGAGCAAAAAGAACCGCAAGAACCGTATGCCATTGCTGATGAGGCTGAAGACACCTCCAATCAGTTTGCCTATAAGATCACGGGCACGCTGACCAATAACACGGACAAGGAAAAGAGCTACATTCAGATTGAGTATGTTCTGTATGATGCCGATGGCAACCAGGTTGGAACGGCTCTTGCAAACACCAATCATCTGAAGGCGGGCGGCTCCTGGAAGTTCGAGGCGCTGGGTACAGTGTCTCCCGACCAGGTTGCTAGCTGGGAGCGTTCGGACGTAAGTGGTTTCTAGCATGTTGCATGCACTGGGGGAGGTGAAGCCGTATGCCCGATAAAAAGCTGACCGAGGAGTTGCTCAATGAGCTTCTCGACGCGCCAAACATCGATGGCTATATCAAAGAACACGACTTTGCCGCCCCATCGCTTTCGGACTACCTGAAGCGGCTACTGCAGGAAAAGGGCTTGGAGCGTTCGCGCGTGGTGCGCATGGCCGACCTCAACGAGACGTTTGGCTATCAGATCTTTACCGGCGCGCGGCATCCAAGCCGCAATAAGGTGCTGCAGATCGCCTTTGCGATGGCGCTGACGCTCAAAGAGACCAACCGTGCGCTGACGGCTGCCGGGGTAAGCGTCCTTAACTGCAAGGACCGCCGCGATGCGATTATCATCTTTTGTATCGATCGCGGGTGCAGCCTCCAAAAGGTCAACGAGGAGCTGTATCGCTTTGGCGAGGAGACGGTGAGTTAGCGGCTGATATCTGAGCCGGCGGAGCTGCCGAACAACGATGCAAACGAACGGGGCACGGATGCCATGGGGTGTCTGCGCCCTGCGCTATGATGGAGGCTATGGATACTCAGACCCCAACATATTCCGATGACGAGCTGACCGCAGCGCTTGCCGAGCACCTGGCGTCGCTCGATCGCGACGACAGCTATCGTGTGGAGCGTGTACTTAAGCACTCGTCCCTTGAAACAACCGAGCTCGTGTACTTTGAAGGAACCGGCGGTGGCTCGCTCGGCCCCTTTGTCCGTAAACGCATCGATGCTTCGGCTCAAATCGGTGGGGCATACGAGCGTCTGTTTGCCGCTCAGCGGGCAGGCAGGCGTTTTGAGCACCTGCCCAGAATCGTCGATTGTCGTCGTGTGGGCGACGAGCTCAACGTGGTTATGGAATACATCGAAGGGGAGACACTCGGGGCGCTGGTGGACCGTCTGGGAGCCACCCCCGATTATGCGCACGAATTGTATCCTGCCCTATGCGATGCCGTGGGCGAGCTCCACGCCGGTTTTGCGATGGCGGGGGAGACGTCGGCGCCGGTGATCCATCGCGACCTCAAGCCGTCGAATATCATCGTGACAGGTGCCAACTATACGCCTGATGACGGTCTGACGTTTTCGTCGCTGGTGATTATCGACTTGGGGATCGCGCGCGTATGGCGCGATGGCGCCGATGCCGACACCGTCAAGTTTGGGACACGGCCCTATGCGCCGCCCGAGCAGTATGGGTTTGGGCAGACGAGCGTGCGAAGCGACGTCTACGCACTTGGCGCCCTGTTGTTCTTCTGCTTGACGGGAGTCGACCCTAAACCAGGGCTCGACATGCGCGAGCAATGCGAGGCGCGTGGCATTCCCACCCCACTTGCCGATGTCATCTGCATGTCGATGGCGCTCGACCCGGCCAAGCGTTTTGCGAGCGCGGAAGCGTTGGGACGGGCGACGCGCGCGGCATACGATCTAAGTCGCCCCGTGCGGCCTCCTGCGCCTGCGCCTGTCCGTACTCCGGCCTCGGAGACGGTGTTGACGCCCCAAGGGCTCCAGAACCCCACAGGGCTTCCTAGGCCTGCCGCCTCCGCTGCATGCGGTCTGCTCTCTCGCGTTCCGGAGTCTCTGGGGCGTATTTGGAATACGCTCGTCTGCTTCTCGCTGCTTGTGTTCTTTGCCGGAAGTCACTTTGCCGTCTTTCACCCCACGGGAGCAAACCAAAGCTACCCGACGTGGCTTCTCATAATCGAGTATTTTTTCTTTGTCGATGGCCTTATGGTGCTTATGCATTTTGCGCTGCTCGATAAGCGCCGTCTTCGTCGGCGATTCGCACTGCTCGACAGCTATCGCGGCAAGAAACTCGCGAAGCTCTGGCTCAAGGCATTGGGTGTGCTGCTCCTATGCATGATCGTCATAGTCGCGGTTGCCAATGCGACCGGCGTCGTCGATACCTCCGCTACCTAAAAGAAAAGGGCCCCGTTGGGGCCCTTTGCAGTTGCACTTAGATGCGGTTCATCTGAGCGGCGACTTTGTTGTACCAGTCCTGCCACGTGGGCGGGCAGTACTTTTTGGCCGCTGCTGGGGTAAGGGTGGAGCCGTAGTTGGCGCCCAGATAGGCAACGTGAGCGGAGATGCCCTCGCTCCAGCTGCCAAAGCTGCGCCAACCGCCGCCGCGGGCACTCCAGCCCCAGGCGTTGTAAGAATTGGCGCAATAAGCACCCTTGGTGCTCTCGATGCAGGCGATGGCGGGGGACCAACGGGGGTCGACACCGGTATTCCAAGCGGCGACGGCAAAGTTATAGCCCTGGCCTGCCATGGGGGAGCCGGCGAGATAATTGTCGATGCGGCCTGTCCACTCATTAATGAACGAATCGTAATCGGAGCTACCGGTATTGGCGTTGTTCACCGTGGTGTCGATGGTGGTGTTGGTGTTGGTGGCCTGGCTGCTGGAATTGCTGCCGCTTACGCCCTCGCCCGAGATCTTCTCGGCGGCAGCGGCCTTATCGGCCTCAAGCTTGGCAAGCTCGGCGGCATTTTCCTGCTCGGCTTTTGCCTGTGCCTCGCTGCGGAGCTGCTGGGCCTGAGCCAACGCATCCTCGGCGTTTTTCTGCTCTGCCTCAAGCTGAGACTTGGCCTGCTGGAGCTCAGCCTTGTTCTGCTCGAGTTCGGTTTGCATGTTATTAAGCTGTTCGATCTCGTCGACGCTCGAGCTCGTGATCTGGTTGGTGTATTTGCAGGTCGTGATGAACTCACCCAGGCTCTGCGCGTTGACCAGGAAGCTCACGATGGGGTTGGTGCCCTTCTGATACTTGTACAGATCGCGCATGGCGGAGCTTGCTTTGGCCTGCTGCTCGGGAAGCTTAGCCTCGATTTCCTCGATGCTTGCCTCATTGGAGTCAATCTGCTTTTGCAGGTCATCGAGTTTGGTGCGGGCGTCGTTGTAGGCGCTCGTGGCGGCTTCGATCTTCTGCTGGGCTGCGGAAAGCTGGTCCTGCGTTGCCTGCGAGGCGGCATACGCCGCAACGGGGGAGAGCATCGGCGTGGCCGTCAGCGCAACGGCGAGCGCGGCGCTCGTGATGATACGAGCCGGCTTCGACGCAATGAGCGCTGCGGCGCGATGATTCGAATGCTGCATCCAGTCCCTCTGCAATCAATCGTAGGTTATGGTTCGAACGGTATTCTACTACTGCTTTCGACCTCAACTTGAACCTTAAAGGTTCTAAAGGGTCAAGTTGAACTTGAGGCTTTGGCCTTGACCTGCGGGAATGGTGAATTGTTGAGAAACCATAGAGTTCAACTTTAACGTTACGGAACCCTGTCGAGAGGGTTTTTGTTTATCAAAAGTCGCCTCATGTGGGGTTTTGCAACTACAGGGTCCCATCACGGCGAGGGCGGATTTCATGCTGGATAATTGCGCTGATTGCCATAGATACGGTGGAGCTTTGGGCGCCGGCGGCTTGGCACGCTAGAATAAATCAGTTGCGCAAAGACCGCCCGTTGTGTGGGCAGTTCATGATAGGAAGTTTCCATGGCATTGCAATTTACAGAGCGCGAGTTCATTCCCGTGCTGCTCGGTGGCGACATCAACGCCTATTCGGTGGCGCGCGCCTTCTACGAGGAGTACCAGGTCAAGAGTCTGGTCTTTGGCAAGTATCAGACGGGTCCCGCGTACCGCAGCCAGATTATCGACTACACGCCCAACGTGGATATCGATACCATGTCCGTGATGCTCAAAACCGTCAACGGCATTGCCCAAGCGCATGCCGACAAGACGATTGTCCTTGTGGGTTGTGGCGACAACTATGTCGCCCTCGTGGCTCAAGCCAAAGATGCTCATGAGCTGGCGGATAACATCGTCGCTCCCTACGCGCCCTACAGCATGCTCGAGCAGTGCCAGAAGAAGGAGATCTTCTACGAGCTGTGCGAGAAGCATGGCGTGCCCTATCCGCACACGTTTACCTTTACCAAGGCGATGCTCAATGCCCAGGGTGAGGCGCCTGCCGAAGTGCTCGACCAGATCGATTTTCCTTACCCGATGATTCTGAAGCCTTCTGATGGCATCATGTGGTGGCAGCATGAGTTCGAGGGCCAGAAGAAGGCCTATGAGATTGCCGACCGCGCCGAGCTGGAACAGGTCATCCGCGATTCGTATGCCAGCGGCTACACCGACGATCTGATCTTGCAGGATCGCGTGCCCGGCAACGACGAGTACATGCGCGTGCTCACCAGCTATTCCGACCGCAACGGTAAGGTCCGCATGATGTGCCTGGGCCATGTGCTGCTCGAGGAGCATCAGCCCCACGGTGTCGGCAACCATGCCTGTATCATTACCGAGCCCAACGACGAGCTCATGGGCGGCGTGCGCAAGCTGCTCGAGGACCTTCACTTTGTGGGCTATTCCAACTTTGACGTTAAGTACGACGAGCGCGATGGCTCGTTTAAGTTCTTCGATTTCAACACGCGCCAAGGTCGCAGCAACTACTACGTCACTAACAGCGGCTTTAACGTTGCCAAGTATGTGGTGGACGAGTATGTGTTCAACCGCCCGTTTGAGCCGGAGTTTGTGACGGCGCAGGACGAGGCGCTGTGGATGGTCGTTCCCATGGGCGTCGTCGACAAGTACGTCAAGGATCCCGAGCTGCGCGCTAAGGTGCATCGCCTGGACAAGGAAGGCAAGGGCGCCGACCCTTCGTTTATGAAGGGCGACTTTGTCTTTAACCGCTGGCTGCGCATGTGGCACACCAAGCTGCGCCACTTTAAGCTGTTCAAGACGTATTACAAGTAGATGAGTGCGGCGCCCGTCCGGTTTACATCGGGCGGGCGCGGGTATGATACGCGCAATTGCGCAAGCGTCACCAAGGAGGCGGCGATGGAAAAGCTGGGAGTTATCGGCGGCATGGGCGCCGAGGCCACGTCGTATTACTACGACCAGGTGGTGCGCCATACGGCTGCTGCCTGCGATCAGGAACATATCGACATGGTGGTGCTCTCCAAGTCGACCATGCCCGACCGCACGCTTGCCATTAAGACCGGCGAGCATGCCAAGCTGCTGGCGACCATGAAAGAGTGTGCCCAGGCACTCGAGTCGCTGGGCTGTGCGCACATTGCCATTCCCTGCAACACGTCGCACTACTTCTACGACCAGATCCAGTCGTTTACGAAGGTGCCGATTATCCACATGCCGCGTGAGTCGGTGCGCTATGCCCTTGCGGGTGCGGTGATGGGGGAGTGCGAGTTCGACCCCAACCTGAGTATGCCGGCCGAGCCGGTGCACAAGATTGGCATTATGGGCACCGACGGAACCGTGGGCGCGGGCGTCTACGGCCGCGAATGCGAGGCTGCGGGTGTTGAGGTCGTCTATCCCAGCGAGAAACGTCAGAACGATGTGATGTCGCTTATCTACGATGATGTGAAAGCCGGACGTGAGCCCGATATGGATAAGTTCGACCGCGTGATGTGGGAGTTCGCCCGTAGCGGCTGCGACCGTGTCATTCTGGCCTGCACCGAGCTATCGGTGCTGCAGAAGTATCGAGAGATGCCCGAGATCACCCTCGATGCCATGGATGTCCTGGTGCGCGAATCCATCATCCGCAGCGGCGCCCCCTACCGCCTCTAGCTTCCGACCTGTCAAAAAGGGACAGGTTAATTTTGGTAGGTTTTATCTGATGAAACAGTAAAGGCCTCGGCTCGTTTGGTGCGAGCCGAGGCCTTTTGCGTTGGGCGGTTGCTGCCGGTGGCGAACTAGAACAGGAAGCCGATGGCGATGAGGGCGATGCTGACGATGAGCACGGCGATGTCCAGGCCTTTGATGGGGTAGCGCTTGTACGAGCTGGCGCGTGTACGCAGATAGAAGCCGCGCTGTTCTGCCGCCAAGGCTGTGGCATCGGTCTTGCCCACGCTCGAGATGAGCAGTGGCACGCACAGTGGCAGCATGAGCTTAAGCTTCTTGATGGGGTTCTTGGTGTCGTACTCGACGCCGCGTGCGGTCTGCGCTTCCATGATGGCGTTCATCTCCTGACCAAACACCGGCACAAAGCGTAGCGCCGTGGTAAAGGTGAAGGCATAGCGATACGGCACGTGCAGCACCTCGACGCAGGCGTTGGCAAGGTCGTTGAGCTTGGTCACTATGAGCATGAGGATGAGCGGTAACGCCACACCCAGCAGGCGCAGACAGGCCTTCGATCCTGTGATGAGGCCCGTGTCGGTGATAAAGCCCCACACAACGTTGCCATCGCGCATAAAGGCCAGCTGGAGCACCAGCATGATAAGCGCGAGCGGAATCAGCAACTTGAGCAGCGAGAACAGACGGTCGACGACACCGGCATAGGCACCCAGCGCAAGGGTGAGTGCCAAAAAGCCCAGCAGCGCCACGTAGGTGTCGGACAAGAAGATGCCGACGATGATGGCGGCGGCGAGGCCCAGTTTGACGACGGGGTTCAGGCGATGCAGTAGCGTATCGCCCGGCATGTAGTCGATGACGTTAACCACGGCGGACCATCTCCTTGGTAATTCGAACGACATCGGTGACCTCGCTCACCTGCGCAAAAGCGGGCGAGACGGAAGATGCCAGACGGCGCGAGAGTTCAATAACCTGGGGAGGCTCCACGTAGGCACGCCGCATGAGATCGATGTTCGAGAATAGCTCGTGCGTGCGGCCGCGGCCGAGGATGCGACCGTCGGCCATTACTACGATACGCTCGGCAAAGTCGGAAACGACTTCCATGTCGTGACAGACCATAATCACGGCGCAGCCGCGCTCGGCCATGGTGCGCACCGTTTCCATGACGGTCATGCACTCGCGGTAATCAAGGCCGCTCGTGGGCTCGTCGAGCACGACGATCTTGGGCTCAACCACTACGACGGAGGCAAGCGCCACCATTTGTCGCTGGCCGCGCGAAAGCGAGAAAGGTGCCTCATCGGCAGGCAGGCCAAAGCGGTCGATAACAAGTTGAGCACGACGCAGAGCCTCGGCACGGTCGATGCCGGCAAGCTCCAGGCCAAAAGCGACCTCGTCGAGTACGGTATCCTTGCAGATCTGGCGGTCGGGGTTTTGGAAGAGGGTTGCGACTTCGCGGGCGATGCGGCTCGTGGGAACGGCCGCGGTATCCAGTCCCGTGACGCGCACGCTGCCCGAGGCGGGCTTGAGCAGGCCTGTGAGCAGCTTGGTGAGCGTGGTCTTGCCGGCACCGTTTTGGCCGACGATGCCCACGAGCTCGCCGGGATAGAGCGTCAGGTTAAGGTCGTGTACGGCGGCGCCGCCATTGGGATAGGCAAACTCAACATGGTCGAAGGTGAGTACGGGTTCGGCGTCCTTGGCATGAGGGCGCAACGACGGTGCATGCGGGGAGCCGGCGGGCGCCTGGGCTTCGCTGGCCGCGCGTGCGGGGTCGACGATGCCCGAAATCAGGCGCTCGGCCTCATCGACATCCAAGCAAGGGGTACCGCTTACCAGGCCATCGGCCTCGAGGCTATTGAAGATACGCGTGACGCGAGGGCAGTCGACGCCGATGGCACGGAGCTCGTCGGTATGCGCGAAGACCTCGTGTGGTTCGCCCTGCAGCGCGATTTCGCCATGGTTGAGCACGAGCACGCGGTTGCAGTACTCCGAGAGCAGGGCGACCTTTTGCTCAACGACGACGATGGTGATTCCAAGTGCGCGGTTTGCCTCACGCAGCGTCTCGAAGACCAGCGTGGAGCTGGCAGGGTCGAGTGCCGCGGTGGGCTCGTCGAGAACCAAGACGCGCGGACGCATAGCGAGAATGGCGGCGATGGCTACCTTTTGCTTCTGTCCGCCCGAGAGGGTGGCAATCTCGCGGTCGCGCAGGTCGCTGATGCCGACGGTCTCGAGCGTTTCGCTCACGCGCTGCTCGATCTGGTCATGGGGGACGCCAAAGTTCTCGAGGCCAAAGAGCATCTCGTCCTCGACGACCGAGGCGACCATTTGCGTGTCGATATCCTGCAGCACGCTGCCGACGATCTGCGATACATCGGTGAGCGAGACCTCGCAGGTGTCGTGGCCGTCCACGGTGACGGAGCCAAAAAAGGTGCCGGTGTAGTGGTGAGGCACGGCGCCCGAGAGGCAGGCGGCAAGTGTGGACTTGCCGGCGCCCGAAGGACCGATAATGCCGATGAAATCGCCCTGATGCACATTAAACGACACGTGGGCGAGCGCGGGCTCGGGTGCGCTGCCATATGAGAACGAGACGTCATCGACGCTGATGATCGTTTCCATGAATACCTTTCATAGTCGTTGGGGACGTTCTTACATGACTAGTCGTTAAAGAACGTCCCCAAGAGCTAGTTGTTTGGGACAGTCTTTATCGATGGGACACTGTGGGTTAGTTGAGCTTCAGGGCCTTCTGAATGGGCAGATAGAGGGCGCCGACCAGAATGGCGTTAAAGACGGCGGTCATGGCGACGACGGGCAGCATAGCGGCGGCGAGCTCGCCGACCACGCCAAGCATGGCCATCTTGATAACCATGAAGATGACGCCGGAGACAAAGGTGGTCACGAAGGTAGCGACGATGGCGACGGCAGGCTTGACCTGACCGTTCTTGCCGGCGGCGTTGACGATGCCGGCCATGAGCATGGCGGCGATGCCCTCGGCGGCAAAATCGACGAACGGCGAAGTGGTGGTGATCTGGATCACGGCAGCCGAGATGAGGCCAATGACGAGCGCCTGGCCGATGTTGGGGCGAACGACCAGGATGGTGAGGCAGAAGGCCGAGATGATGAACTCGGGGCTGATCATGCCGCCCGAGATGCCCGAGATTGCCTTGCCGACGGTGAAGTTGAGGATGAAGCCGGCGGCGAGCAGGATGGCGAGCAGGACGAGGGCGCGGACATCGAGTTTGCCGCGGTCGGCGGTCTGGACGGTGCGGGGCTGGGCGGCGGTGTTCTGAGACATGGTGAAAATCCTTTCGGAATGGGAGTGCAAGAGAAAAGCGGAGGCGCGTGATGCGAATGCGATCGGGCTCGAGATAGAAAAAGGCCCCCGGTCGAAACCGGAGGCCTTCCAATCACCTAGAGCTAAAAAACAGGCGTGAGGGACTCACTGTCGACCGATCGTATTCGCATCACGCCACCACCAGTTGTTGAGAGAGTTCATCGTGTTCTTCATGTTGGTGGCTCCTTTCGTGATGCCGTGGCGCGGTCGCACCTAGTTGCTGTTGCGCTGCACTATAGCACAGCGAAGTGTGTGCGGGGAAATCTTTTTTAAAAAGATTTCAGGCGGGTTTCCCGCCGGTCAAAAGAGCGGGCTAAGCGGGCGAGGCTGCCATTGCTGCCTTGCCCGCTCAGCTAGGACGTTACTCCTTGTTGCGACGGTAGAGGAAGTAACCACCGGCGGAGATGACGGCAACGCCAGCGATGGCGAATGCAGCCACCATGCGGCCATCAAAACGATCACCGGTGGTGGGCAGGCCGCCCTTGGTGTTCGTTTTGTTGGTGGTTACTGTGGTTGTGGTGTCCGACTTGCCAGGCTTCTCAGGCTTGGTGGTGGGCTGCTCGGGCTTAGCGGGCTGCTCGGGGGTGCCGGGCTGCTCGGGGGTGCCGGGCTGCTCGGGGGTGCCGGGCTGATCCGGGGTGACCGGATCGGTGGCAAGAGCATCCTTGGCGTAAGTGATGGACACCTTGAGGCCGTTGGTCTCGGTGTTCAGGTCGCTCGGGGTGAAGGGCTCGTCAAAGTTTCCGGCCTTCTGATAGGCGCGCATCTCCTGGAGCAGGGCCTTGCACTTGACGTAGGTGTTCTCGGTGGCAGCCTTGCCGGCCTTGTTGGCCAGAGCGGTGCGGCCCTCGGTGGTCGTCTCGGCCAGCATGGCGGCGTCGACTTCCTTGTTCTGTTCGATGAGCTCGTTCTGGAGTGCATCGAGGTAGGAGCGGACGCTGATACCAAGGGTATCGGGATTCTCAAAGCAGAGGGAGCTGATGTCCATGAGGACGTAGTTGATGGAGTTCTCGGGCTCCTCGTTGTTCACGATGTCCGTCTCTTTGCAGTGGTCGAAGGAGACGGTCTGGTCGCTGAAATACGGGCTAACCTCGGTAATCAGCGCGGAGTAGAAGGGGATGGCGACGGAGTACGCGGCGCGGGAGAGCATTTCCCACTGGATTGTTGCAACCTGGGGATCAAGACCGTTGCGAACCTGGAAGACGTGAATCTCGGTGTTGCGCTCGGTGCCGATGGCATAGGCACCGTCAGTGTTGGCGTTAAGGCCCGGGGTATTCTCGCCACGGTTACCGAGAGAGCGAATCATCTCAAAGGTAGTCCAGTCTTTCTTTCCGGGCTGGAAGAACAGCGGCTGCATCTCGTGGACCAAGGCGCCGGTCGTGGCGCGAGCCTCTTCGCGCTCGTCCTTGACGATCTCGTAGTCGGTGCCCTCCTGGAGCTCGTTGCCAAAGTAGTTACGGCCCTGGACGTAGCGGGTCCACTGGTGCATACCGGAATTCTGAATGGTCTCGCCATAGGTTGCGGCGACGTCGAACTTGCCGTCGGTGTACTCGGCAAAGCCCTTCTCCTTAGGCATGGACTCGATGCCCTCGGAGTGCAGGCAGTTCTCGGGGTCGTTGAGGTCGACATCGTAGTTGAGGTTGCCGATGTTGGGGTTGATCGAGGCGACGTCGTCGGCGAGCTTCATGCCGATCCACTGGTGACCGGAAAGCGCGGCAAATAGCCAGGTCTCGTTGTTGTCGGCGATGATGATCTGGTCGTTGGAGCAGACGCCCTGCTCGTCAATCAGGCTGCCGAGGAGCTCGACGCCCTCGCGTGCCGTGGCGCTCTCGCCCAGGATGACGCTGGCGTAGTTGTACTCGCCGATGCCGGTTTTAGTCAGGGGGTCTGCTGTCTCGGCATCTGCATTCATACTGGTGCTTAGCGTGGCGGAGCAGGATACGCCCTTCTCGTTGATGCCTGCTTCAGAGTAGGCATCCCAGCGTTCATCCCACTGCGAGGGATGGTCGCGTACATAGGTGTAGCGATACGTGGTCTTGGTCGAGGTGTACATGAACGAAGACTCGTCCGAGCTGTACGTATGTCCCGGGCCGTGAGAGGGCTCAATGCCAAAGTGCTTAAGATAGCGCGGGCCATAGTCCTCGGAACGGCCGTAGTACGTGTTGCCGTCGGCCGTAAGGTTTTTGCCCATGTAGACCTGCGTGCAAGCGAGTGCAGAGGTCGGCATGGACATGATGGTTGCAGCTCCAAATGCAAGGCCTATGCCAAGCTTCTTGAGCGCGTTGACGGGGCGAGTTTTCCTCATTTTCCCTCCCAGCGTGCGAAAGCCCTCTGTCGCCAGAGGGCTTCAGCCAATAAAGTCACCTCATTAGCGTAACGAACTGGAAACAATATTCATCTATGAAAGAAACTTACTCGATAAGCGTGATGAAATATGCGATGAGCGGTTAATCGTACTCAGTTTGCAACTTTACTTTAATAAAGACGCCCTGTAATTACTGTAGCCGAATAAAGTAGCTGGGAATGCCTGAAATGAAAATCCCCCGCTGTTTGACGAATGCATAAACAGCGGGAGAGGCGATAACTGGATGAATATCATACCAATGTGGATTTACTTCTTTCGGCGGTGAATCACGTTGATGGCGTAACCGACGAGCATGGCCAAGACGATGACAATAAAGCCGATCAGGGGATTGTCGTTCATAGGGTCCTCCTATTTTCCGAGCGGGGAGAATTCGTCGACGATGAGGTCGAGGCATTGCGGAAGCGCGCGGGCTCCAAAGACGCCCGAATTGCTGGAGATAATCTCGCCATCGAACTGCATGCCCAGTGACGGGGTGCAGGTGATCTTGGCTTCCTTGGTCTGGATGATCTTGAACTGTGGGCGCCCGAGTACCTTACCGGCGGGGTCAAGCGCAGCGGTGATCACAGTAGGCAGCAGCTGAACGGTGCGCACGGGTTCGATGACCGCAATATCGACCATGCCATCGTTCATGCGGCAGTCGGGGAACAGGTTGATGTCGTTTTGAATGACCGAGGTATTGCCCGCCATGCAGCAGATGCCGTCGAGCTCCTCGACAATGCCGTCGTGCTCAATGGTAAAGTGCGCCACCGTGGGGTTGGGCGTGGCGAGAGCGGAGAGGAAGTAGGCGATCTCGCCGATGTCGTTTTTGGTGGGAGCGGCCTTCATCATGATCTCGGCGTCGAAGCCCGAGCCGGCGATGATGATAAAGCCGTGGCGCTTCTCTCTGCCGTTCTCGTCGAGCCAAAAGAGCTCGCCCATGTCCACTTTGACCGTGCGACCGGCGCGGCAAGCCTTGGCAAGCGCCGCCGCCTCAGGGGCATTGCCGATGTTGTTGAAGAACAGGCAGGCCGTGCCGGAGGGGAAGACGAGCGTGGGGACGCCGCATCCGCGCATCTGGTCGAGCACGTTGGAGACGGTGCCGTCGCCGCCCGAAATCACCACGCGATCAAACTCGCGCACGTCTGCCACGGCGTCCTCGGGTTCCATGCCATCGCCGATAAAACGCATCACGACCTCGTCGCCGCCCTGCGCGAGGGCGTGCGTGAATGCGTAGATTTCATCTGAGCTGGGGCCCGATGCCGGGTTGTGGATGATAAGGCAGCGCATACTTACGTTCCCGTTCTGTGACTAACCGAGTATAGTTGTAAGACAATGCCGTTATCCTACCCGTGTTTTTCGGGCCTAACCTTATTCGATGGGTTGATATGTACATTTCCACACATCAGGCTCTACTCGACTTTTGCCAGCGCGCCCGTGAGTTTGACGCGATTGCCGTCGATACCGAGTTTTTGCGCGAGCGCACGTTCCATCCGCGCCTGTGTTTGGTTCAGATTGCCACCCCTGCCGAGAGCGTCGCGGTCGACCCTCTGGTGATCGACGACCTGTCGCCGCTGGCCGAGCTTATGGCCGACGAGAGCGTGACCAAAGTCTTCCACGCCTGCTCGCAGGATATGGAGGTTATGCTCCATACCGTGGGCGTGCTGCCGCGTCCGATTTTTGACACGCAGGTGGCCGCCGCCTTTTTGGGCGAACGCCAGCAGATTTCCTACGGCGCGCTCGTGCAGACGTTTTGCGGCGTCTCGCTGCCCAAGACCGAGTCGCTGACCGACTGGTCGCGTCGCCCGCTGACCGACAAACAGATCGAGTACGCGATCGATGACGTCAAGTACCTGATCGTCGCCTATACCGAGATGATGAGCCGCCTGCGCGAGCTGGGCCGCGTGGACTGGGTGCTCGACGAGCTGCGCCCGCTGGCTGACGAGTCGCACTATCGCGCCGATCGCCACGAGGCGTTCCGTAAGGTCAAACGCATCAATTCGTGCAGCCGTCACCAGTTGGGCATCGCGCGCGAGCTCGCCGCCTGGCGCGAGGACCGCGCCGAGCGCCGTAACATCCCGCGCAAGTGGGTCATGTCCGACGACACGCTGCTTGCGCTCGTTAAGCGCAATCCCGTGCGCGTTGAGGAGTTCCGTAGCATTCGTGGTACCGACCAGTTGGGGGAGCGCGATGTGGACGGCGCGCTCATGGCCATCAAGCGCGGCGCGAGCTGCCCGCACGATCGCCTGCCGCTCATGGTGCGCGGGCACCGTCAGATCTCGCCGGAGCTGGAGAGCGTGACGGACCTGATGTATGCGCTCATCCGCCTGGTTGCCGAACGCTCGGGAGTGGCGACCTCGGTTATTGCCTCGCGCGATGACCTGGCCGACTACATTGAGCATCCCGAGCAGAGCCCCCTGCGTGAAGGCTGGCGTTTTGAGCTTGTGGGCTCGCGTCTGGACGATCTGCTTTCCGGCAATATGGGACTCACCGTGAAGGACGGAAAGATTGAGTTGTTATAGGTATATAGTTACGCGGTTTTACCAAATCGCGTAACAGCTCGACGCTGCAAACGGCCGAGAGCGAGCAATCTGACGTTCAATCGTCGCTCGCGTACCAAAGTACGCGTCGCTTCTCTTTCACGTCACCTTGCTCGCTCTCGGCCGTTTTCGCTGACATTGCCAAAACATCGATGTTGATTTGCCTGCTGGGCGAGTGGGTAGAATGCCTCCAACGTGTAACTCGATTCGGAGGAATTCGCATGCCCTATTACTATGGATACGGCTTTGGTATCGACCCGCTGTACCTGCTGGTTGTTCTTGTCTGCACGGTGCTTGGCCTTGCCGCGCAGAGCTATATCAATTCGACGTACAAGACGTGGTCCAAGGTTCGCTCGGACGGCGACACGGGCGCCACGGTCGCTCGCCGCATGCTCGACGCCAACGGCTGCAATGCCGTGGGTATCAAGGGCGTCGCTGGTGAGCTTACCGACCACTACAACCCGCAGGACAACAATCTGTATCTGTCGGATTCCAACCGTTCGGGCGGCTCGGTCGCAAGCGTTGCTGTCGCTTGTCACGAGGCAGGCCATGCCGCGCAGCGTCAAAGCGGCTATGCCATGATGAAGGTACGCACCGCCCTCGTGCCGGTCGTCAACTTTACCCAGAACACTTGGACCATCGTGCTGCTCATGGGCCTGTTTATGAACATCGCGGGACTCACGACCCTCGCACTGATCTTCTTCTCGTTTAGCGTGCTGTTCCAACTGGTTACGCTACCGGTCGAGATTGATGCTAGCCGGCGCGCCGTGGCGTATATTGAGCAGTCGGGTATGAGCTCCAAGCAGGTCAACGGTGCCAAGAAGGTGCTGACGGCCGCCGCGCTTACCTATGTGGCTGCGGCGCTCACCTCGATTATTCAGCTGCTCTATCTTATGGCTCGCTACAACAGAAACTCCAACCGATAACAAATTGGGTCGCTGGGCGCCGCGGGAATTTGTGTCCCCGCGGCGCTGTACTATGTGTTGGACTTGAATTTGCGCAGGGCCAGAGCCTTTGTGCACGATGACGAAAGGAGGCTGCGTGGCAGGCTGGAATCTAACCGGCAATAGCGTTTCCGCCGAGTTCGACGGTTCGGACGAGCAAGAGCGTAAAGAGCTCAGCGTGAGCCAGGCGGTAGAGATCGCCGCCGGTGCGCTCGATGCTATTCCGCAACTGACCGTCCTGGGCGAGGTCACGGGTTTCCGTGGTCCCAATGCCCGAAGCGGCCACTGCTACTTCCAGATTAAAGACGACTCGGCCGCCGTCGACTGCATCATCTGGAAGGGCGCCTATCTCAAGCGTACCTTCGATCTGCGTGACGGCATGCAGGTGAGCTTTAAGGGCAGCTTCAATCTCTATAAGGCCACGGGCCGCATGAGCTTTGTCGCTCGCTCGTTTTCGCTGGCGGGGGAGGGTCTGCTGCGTCAACAGGTGGCGCAGTTGGCCGAAAAGCTACGCCGCGAGGGACTGATGGACGAGTCCCGCAAACGCCGCATCCCGGTGTTTTGCTCACGCGTGGCGGTCGTCACCTCGCTTTCCGGTGCGGTAATCGACGACGTCAAGCGTACGCTGCGCCGTCGCAACCCGCTCGTCGAGCTTGTCTGCGTGGGCGCCAAGGTTCAAGGCGAGGGTGCGCCGGCCGAGCTCATTGATGGCTTGCGCCGCGCCGCTTCCATTACGCCGGCGCCCGACTGTATTTTGCTGGTGCGCGGCGGCGGCTCCTTTGAGGACCTCATGACCTTTAATGACGAGGAGCTTGCCCGCGCGGTGGCGGCTTGTCCTGTGCCCGTGGTGACCGGCATTGGCCATGAGCCCGATACCTCGATTTGCGACATGGTGAGCGACCGACGCGCCTCCACGCCCACGGCGGCGGCAGAATCGGTGGCGCCGGCTATGACGGAGTTGGCCGATGTGCTCGAGGCGCGCCATCAGCGTCTGGGTGCCGCGATGGCATCGATGATTGGGTCGGCCCAGGTCGACCTGGAGATGCTCGATCAGCGCGGTCGCCGTGCCTGGGATACCTATACGGCTCGCTTGGGTGATGCGCTCGATGCCGCTGCGTGTCGCCCGTGCCTCAACGACCCCACATTTATGGTCGAGCGTCGCGAATCGGAGCTTGCGCTGACTGCCGATCGCCTGTCGGGCGCCATAGTACGCTCGGTCGGGACATTCCGCTCCAACTTTGAGCGCTTGCCCGAGCGTCTGATTACAAGCACCTCGGGGCTCGATGGTAAGCGCCATGCGCTCACGCTTGCGAGTTCCCGTCTAAAGCATCAAGGGCGCACGATGCTCAGCAAGCCAGCGTCCGACCTGAGCCGTGCGGCAGCGTCGCTCGATGCCCTGTCGCCGCTCAAAGTGCTTGCTCGCGGCTATTCCATCGCGTACAGCGATGATGGTGTGGCTACGAGTGCCAAGACCTTTAAGCCTGGCGACGCCATTCGCGTGCGCATGGCAGACGGCAACGTGGCAGCAACGGTCGATACGGTCGAGTAGACCGCGTTTCGCAGTGATAGACCCTTAGGAAAGGAAACAGATATGGCAGAGAAGACCCCGGTCGAGCAGCTTACGTACAAGCAGGCCTCGCAGGAGCTGGAGCTCATCATCCGCAGCCTGGAGTCGGGCGATATGGAGCTTGAGGAGTCGCTCGAGAGCTACGCCCGCGGCGTCGAGCTCCTCAAAAGCCTGCGCACCCGCCTGTCCGATGCCGAGCAGAAGGTCTCGGTGCTCCTTAAGGACGTCGACGGCAACGACGTGCTCGCCGACGGCGAGGCCGCCAACACCGATGATAACCTTTCGTTCTAAGCATCTCGACCAAATATAATTACCTTGGTCTGTAAGAAAGGAACCAGCTATGTGCGATTGCATCTTCTGTAAAATTGCCAACCACGAGATCCCCTCGACCGTTGTCTATGAGGACGACCAGGTCATCGCCTTCGACGACCTCAACCCGCAGGCGCCGGTCCACACGCTCGTGATCCCCAAGAAGCACTACAGCGACATCGCCGACAACGTGCCTGCCGAGACCATGGGCGCCATGGCTCACGCCATCCAGGAGGTCGCCAAGGCCAAGGGACTGGAGGACGGTTTCCGCGTCATTTCCAACAAGGGTGTCAACGCCGGCCAGACCGTCATGCACTTCCATATGCACGTCCTCGGCGGCAAAAACCTGGGCGAGAACCTCATCTGAGGGCGCGTAGCCCGTCGACTTGGCTGCCTTTGGAGTAATCTATGCAGCTTTCTCAACTCGAATACCTTCAAGCGGTAGCGAACTATGGCGGCGTGCGCAAAGCAGCTCGCGCCGTTCATGTGAGTCCGCAGGCTGTTTCGTCGGCAATCAAAAAGTTGGAATCTGAGTATCAGATTGTTTTGCTCAACCGATCGGCGGGGGAGGCTGTTTTGTCTTCGGCGGGCAGAGAATTTGCGCGTCGTGCACGCGTGATCCTGGCACAAGTCGACGATCTCAAAAAGTACGCTCAATCGGGGAGCGACGGCGTTTCGCCCGATGGCCACTTTCGTCTTTACGCCCCCTGCCTTCATGGGCGGGGGCGCCTTTTTGCCGAAAACTGGTATGACTCGTTTGAACGCTCGCATCCTCAGATTCACCTTGATGTGTGGCATCAGCCAACGGCTACATGCTTTGAATCACTTGTGCTTGGTATTTCGGATGCGGCCATCTCATTTGAGGAACCAAGGGACAGTGTCCTTTCTTCGAAATACTTGGGTGAAAAGGAGCTCAAGGTTCTTTCATGCCCAGCGGGTCATCAATCTGTGGGCGCCATGACCATTCGCGAGTTACTGGGCGGCAGGCTCGCTGTTCCCATTAATTTGTCACCCTGTCTCAATGCAATCAATCAATGTCCCGAAGCCCAGCTCGTCAATTTTCGCTTCCGTGATGTTGAATACGGAAACAGGGCGCAGACTGAGTTTCTTCAAGCCGGGGGATTGATATTGAGTTTTTCTGGCTCTTCTCTCGCATCAGATGTATTGGAAGTGAGCGAGTGCTCCATTGAAGGTTCGCGTGACGTAGCCTTGCCCATCTACTTTTGCTATCGACAAAATGCCTGGACTGATCGACGCCAGACGGTTTTTCTGCACCTATTGCGTCATCTTGCTTCGTGAGATTAATTGGCTTCGAGGCATCAAGTGATTATTGACGCCTTGTAACACATAGCTGACAGCTTTGCCCTCATGTTTTTCCAAGATTCCGATTTAGATTGCTGACTCTTGGAGGGTGGAGCATGAAAAACCGTACGGTTTTGCTTTATATGACGTTCGTTTTTCTGTCGAACTTCAGCACCATCTTGTATTTTCTAACTGTCTACCTTGAGTTCGTCGGACTTTCGATGGTATCGATTTCTAGCATGATGATTGCATATCAAGTGAGCAAGTTCATCCTTGAAGTTCCCACTGGCTATATTGCTGATAGGTTTGGACGAAAGACAAGCGGTCTCGTTGGCGTCGTGGGAATGCTTGGATACTACGCCGCCCTGCTTCTCGTCCGTTCTCCCCTGCTTTTAATCGGTGCGTTCGCTCTCAAGGGTTTTGCCGTTGCGTGTGTGAGCGGATCCATCGAAGCGATTTACATTGACAGCGTCTCTCAGGACCAGCTCGTAAGACTTAATGTCGTTGAGCGATTTGTTTTCTATGCCTCTTATGCCATCTCCGCTTGCGTGGGCGGTTTCATTTCGTCCGTCGGTGCATATCTCATTGGTCTTTCGGCAGATATCATCGCAATGGTGTTGACGTTGGTTGTCGTTGTCTGCATTCCTGAAATGCGAAGAGGGGGCACTGCGACGACACCTGAACATGGGATTAGCCCGAAGATGATCGGTACCGCTATTGCGGGTAATGGCATTCTTCGTTCAGCGTTCATCATGGACTGTTCTCAGGCATTTGCTTTTGTCGCCCTGGAAGACTTTTTCTCACTGCTGCTTGCGGGTCGCGGAATGAATGCCGTCGCTTCGGGTGTCACCATTGCGGTCCAGCTCCTTGCCTCGGCCTCCATGGGACTTATTGTGCCCTGTGCGATTGCTCATGTCGACAAGGGCCGCTTTGCGCGTATTTGCGGCATCGTGCGCCTTTTCCTGACAGCTTTGTTTTTGATTCCCCTTACTCCGGCTAATTTGCTGCCCGTGTTCTATGCGCTGCAGACGGTTGCGTACTCGTTATTTGCTCCAATTAAATACTCATTTTTTCAAAAGGCAGCCGATTCATCGATGCGCTGTTCACTGATTTCGGTTCAAAACCAGATGGTGGCGGTGGGCGCCATCCTTTTCTATCTGTTCAATGCTGTGTTGAGCAGCATCGCGGGCATTCGAGTCGTATTGCTTGTCGCGCTCGGGATTTCTTCCCTTGTGTATATCCCCGCGCTCTTTCGTCTTACAAGCCAAAGGTCATGAGTATTTGGGCACCGATAACTTATATATCAACGCAATAAACCCGAGCGCGAGGGCGTTTGGGTTTATTATTGATGCGTATGTAACCTGGCGGCGCCACACCGCCTGTTAGTAGGGAGACACATGAACGTTCTGGTCGTCAACGCAGGATCTTCGACCCTTAAGTATCAGGTCATCGATACCAAGTCCCACAAGGTGTCCGCAAAGGGCTCCTGCGAGCGCGTCTGTTTTACCGGCGGTACCTTCACCCACGCTGCCAACGGCTCCAAGAAGGTGACCGAGAACATCGAGTTTCCCGACCACAAGGTCGCCATCGAGGTCGTCCTGAAGGACCTCGAGGCCAACGGCGTCAAGATCGAGGGTATCGGCCACCGTATCGTTCAGGGCGGTTGGTACTTCGGTGATTCCTCCCTCGTCGACGAGGACGTCCTCGCCAAGATCCGCGAGGTTGCTCCGCTCGCCCCGCTGCACAATAACCCCGAGGCCAACGTTATCGAGTACTGCCTCGAGCAGTATCCCGACCTGCCCAACGTCACGGTTTACGACACCGCTTTCCACTTCAACATGCCCGAGGTCGCCAAGACTTACGCCCTGCCCAAGGACGTCTGCGACAAACTGCACATCCGTAAGTACGGCGCCCACGGCACCAGCTACCGTTATATCTCCAAGAAGGTCGCTGAGATGACCAACGGCGAGGCCCGCAAGGTCGTCGTGTGCCATATCGGCTCCGGCGCTTCCCTGTGCGCCATCGAGGACGGCAAGTGCATGGACACCACCATGGGCTTGACCCCGCTCGACGGCGTCATGATGGGCACCCGCTGCGGCTCCATCGACCCGGCTACCGTGTGCTACCTGCAGCGCGAGGGCGGCTACACCTTCGACGAGGTCGACGAGATGATGAACAAGAAGTCCGGCCTTTTGGCTGTGACCGGCGGCAAGACCAACGACTGCCGCAATGTTGAGGAGCTCGCCGCTGCCGGCGACCCCGAGGCCCAGCTCGCCTTCGATATGTTCGTCTACAAGATTGCCGCCAAGGCCGCCGAGATGGCCACTTCCATGTGCGGCATGGACACCCTGGTCTTTACCGCCGGCATCGGCGAGCACGCTCCGGCTGTCCGCGCTGGTGTGGCCGATCGTCTGGCCTTTATGGGCGTCAAGATGGACCATGCCCGTAACGCTCTGCGCGGCGACGGCGCTTGGTGCCTGTCCGCCAAGGATTCCAAGGTCAAGATTTTCGTCATCCCCACGGACGAGGAGTTCATGATCGCTTCCGACGTCGAGCGCATCGTCAACGGCAAGTAATTGATGCAAGGGGAGGGGACTGGATGGCCTTGTGCCGTTCAGCCCCCTTTTATGCTCTTTGGACGAAGAGTTTAATAGATATTTATCGAATTCTGATAACTTCTTATTAAGGATACGGCCGCCTTATGGGTTTGCCGACCGTACTGTAATCACGAAGGAGTCTCATGAACGTACTTGTTGTCAACGCCGGTAGCTCGAGCCTTAAATATCAGCTTTTGGATACCGATACCCGCGAGGTTTTCGCCAAGGGCAACTGCGAGCGTATCGGTTCGGACATGGGCATCTTTGGCCACTCCGAGAACGGTGGCGCCAAGCAAACCGAGGAGGTCCCCTTCCCGGATCACCGTTCGGCTATCGCACGTGTGCTCGAGGAGCTCGAGAAGACCGACTTTACGATCGATGGCATTGGGCATCGTATCGTTCAGGGTGGCTGGTACTTTGATGATTCCGCGGTCGTCGACGACGAGGTCATGGCTAAGATTCTCGAGGTGGCACCGCTTGCCCCGCTGCACAACTACGGCGAGGCGGCGGCAATCGAGTATTGTCGCGAGAAGTATCCGGAGCTGCCCAACGTGGCCGTCTTCGACACCTCGTTCCACATGACTATGCCCGAGGTCGCCTACACCTACGCCCTGCCCAAGGACGTGTGCGACAAGTATCACGTGCGCAAGTACGGTGCCCACGGCACAAGCCACCGCTATGAGTGGATGATGGCCAAGGAGATCCTGGGTTCGCGCTGCCACCGTCTGCTTTCGTGCCATCTGGGCAACGGTGCTTCGCTCGCCGCCATTGAGGACGGCGTGTGCCGCGATACCACGATGGGCCTCACGCCGCTCGACGGCCTGATGATGGGCACCCGTTGTGGTTCCATTGACCCGGCTACCGTGTGCTACCTACAGCGCGAGGGCGGCTACAGCTATCAGGAAGTCGATGACATGATGAACAAGCAGTCTGGTCTGCTTGCCATCTCGGGCATCTCCAACGACGCCCGTGACATCCGCACGCGCGCCTCCGAGGGCGACGAGCGCTGCCTGCTCGCCTTCGATATGTTCGCCTACAAGGCCATGCAGCAGGCCGGCTCCATGATCGCTTCAATGGCGGGCGTGGACACCATTACCTTTACCGCCGGCATTGGCGAGAACGACTGGTCGATCCGCAAGGCTTTCTGCGACTGCTTCGAGTGGCTGGGCGTGCGCATCGACAACAACAAGAACCGCGAGGCCGTGGGTAACGGCCCGCAGGTCATCAGCGCCGCCGGCTCTTCCGTCACGGTCATGGTCATCCCCACCGACGAGGAATACATGATCGCCCACGACGTCGAGCGTCTGACCGCGAATAACTAGTGCGTTCGCTTGCGATTGAACGAAAGGCCTCCTGAGCAGCAGCTCAGGAGGCCTTTTTGCTAGCAGGCGGAAATTCCAGTCCCAAAGTGATCATCACCAGTAACGCCTGCGCTCCCAGCAACGACACCCATCCATTCAGATCCTCAGCCCCAGCTCGTAGCCAAGCCGCCGTCCACTCCAGATGCTCTGATTGCTACGTGGCGGCAGGGACCCTACAGGGTAAAGCTCTGAAAACATTCCGCAGGACGGAGGAAGCCCCCGCCGCACGTAGTGCGCAGCGGGGGCTTCCGACATGTCCGAGGACGTTTTCAGAGCTTTGCCCTGCAGGGTCCCGAGGGGATATGTAAGCTATTCAGCCATCTGAGCCTGGACGGCGGTGATGGCCACGACACCCACGATGTCGTCGGCAGAGCAGCCGCGCGAAAGGTCGTTAACCGGCTTGGCGATGCCCTGCAGGATGGGGCCGTAAGCGTCGGCGCCGGCGAAGCGCTGGACCAGCTTGTAGCCGATGTTGCCGGCCTCGAGGTCGGGGAATACGAGCACGTTGGCCTTGCCGGCGACAGAGGAGCCGGGAGCCTTGAGCTGGGCGACGGTGGGGACGATAGCGGCGTCAAGCTGCAGGTCGCCATCGATGGCGAGCTCGGGAGCCTTCTCCTTGCAGAACTTCACGGCCTCCTGGACCTTCTTGGCGACCTCGCCGCCAGCGGAGCCCATGGTGGAGTAGGAGAGCATGGCCACGTGCGGCTCAACGTTGCCCATGAAGGTGGACCAGGAGTGAGCGGAGGCGATGGCGATCTCGGAGAGCTCGTCGGAGGACGGGTTGATGTTGAGGCCGCAGTCGGCGAAGATCAGCGTGCCGTCGGTGCCGAACTGCGGGGTGTCGGTGCACATCACGAAGAAGGCCGAGACCAGCTTGGTGCCCGGGGCGGTCTTAAGGATCTGCAGCGCGGGGCGCAGGGTATCGGCGGTGGAGTGGCAGGCGCCGGAGACCAGGCCGTCGGCGTCGCCCATCTTGACCATCATGGTGCCAAAGTAGGTGGCGTCCATCACCTGGGCGCGAGCCTGCTCGATGGTGACACCCTTCTTGGCGCGGAGCTCGGCAAACTTCTGCGCGTACTCCTCGCGCTTCTCGGCATTGCGCGGGTCGATGACGGTGGCGCCGGGAACGTTGATCTCGTCGGGGTTGCCCAGGATGACGATCTTTGCCAGGCCCTCCTCGATGATCTTGGTGGCCGCGACGATGGTGCGCGGATCCTCGCCCTCGGGCAGGACGATCGTCTTAAGGTCGGCCTTGGCGGCAGACTTCATACGGTTAAGGAAATCGCTCATGTTACTCCTTACAAGCGTTTCACTAAGCTCCAGGCGCCCGGCTGTTCACGAATAAACCCGCTGCTAGCGGGTTTACCTTTCAAATTTGTACGCCGCGGTGCTTGAGCTTTCCTTGTGT
The DNA here is from genome assembly GCA_019414245.1 of Collinsella sp. Lineage (GTDB taxonomy): Bacteria > Actinomycetota > Coriobacteriia > Coriobacteriales > Coriobacteriaceae > Collinsella. Next base: position 104,990 of record DXMK01000007.1, read on the forward strand.
GGCAAGCTCATTATAGGACGCATTAGCGCTATAATCGCTCTGATAAATATGTCTCGAAGAATGTTCGAGAAAAGCCCAGCTAACGAGCCCGTGGCTTTTGACAAGGAGTATCGATGCAGATTACCTCAGGCCTGCCTGAAGGCTTTAACGCCGGCGCGTACGACATGATTGTCGTCGGTGCTGGATATGCCGGTGCCGTTTGCGCCCGCCGTCTTGCCGAGACCATCGGCTATCGTGTTGCCGTTTTGGAGCGCCGTAGCCACATTGCGGGCAATGCCTATGACTGCACTGACGAGGCCGGAATCCTGATCCACGAGTACGGTCCGCATATCTATCACACCTTTAACGAGCGCGTGCACAATTTCCTGTCGCGCTTTACCAAGTGGACGGATTATCAGCACAAGGTGCTCGCCAACATCAACGGCACCCTTATGCCCGTGCCCTTCAACCATGCGAGTCTCAAGCTCGCCTTTGGTGACGAGCGCGGCGAGGAGCTGTATCAGAAGCTCGTGGAGACCTTTGGCAAGGATGTCAAGGTGCCCATTATGGAGCTGCGTAAGAAGAACGACCCCGACTTGGCCGAGGTCGCCGATTACGTCTACGAGAACGTCTTTTTGCATTACACCATGAAGCAGTGGGGCCAGACGCCCGATCAGATCGACCCCTCGATCACCGGCCGCGTTCCCGTCTTTGTGGGCGATGATGACCGCTACTTCCCGCAAGCTCCCTTCCAGGGCATGCCGCAGGAGGGCTACACGGCGCTCTTTGAGCACATGCTCGACCACGACCTGATTGACGTGTTCTGCGACGTGGACGCCCGCGATCTCTTTGAAATCGACGAGACCACCGTCAAGATCGATGGCAAGGTCTACGGCGGCGAGATTGTCTATACCGGTCCTCTCGATGAGCTGTTCAGCCTCGACTTGGGTGCGTTGCCGTACCGCACGCTCGATATGAAGTTCGAGACGCTCGATATGGACCAGTTCCAGCCCGTGGGCACCGTCAACTACACCACGAGCGAGGACTACACGCGTATCACCGAGTTCAAGAACATGACTGGTCAGGTCCTGCCCGGCAAGACCACCATCATGAAGGAGTATTCCAAGGCCTATACGCCCGGCTCGGGCGAGACGCCCTATTATGCCATTCTGGAGCCCGAGAACCGCGAGCTCTACGAGCGCTATCTCGAGCGCGTCCAGAACTTGACGAACTTCCACCCGGTGGGTCGTCTGGCCGAGTATCGTTACTACGATATGGATGCCGTGACCAACTCCGCCCTCGATCTTTCGGATGAGATTATCGCCTGCCATGCATAAAGTCATAACATTCGGTATTCCCTCGTATAACGCCGCCAAGGACATGGACCATTGCATCACCTCCATTCTGGAGGGGAGCAATTATGCCACCGACATCGAGATTATCATCGTCGATGACGGTTCCAAGGACGAGACGGCCGCCAAGGCCGACGAGTGGGAGGCGCGTTACCCCGGCATTATCCGCGCGGTGCATCAGGAGAACGGCGGCCACGGTATCGCCGTCCTTTCGGGCTTGCGCGAGGCGCAGGGCACCTACTACAAGGTTGTCGACTCGGACGACTGGCTTGACGGCGCTGCCCTTTCGACCATGCTTTCGATCCAGCGTGGCTTTGAGGAGCGCGACCAGCGCGTTGACCTGTTTATCTCGAACTACGTGTACGAGAAGGTTTACGAGGGCACGCATACCGCTATCGGTTACAAATTTGCCCTGCCGCGCAAAAAGATCTTTTCCTGGGATCAGATCGGTCATTTCCGCCTGGACCAGAACCTACTCATGCACAGCCTGTGCTATCGCACGGATGTGCTGCGCGAGTCCAACCTTCCCATGCCGCCGCACACGTTCTATGTGGACAACATCTACGCCTACGTGCCGCTGCCGCGTTGCAAGACCATGTACTACGCCGACATCGACCTCTACCGCTACTTTATCGGTCGCGAAGGTCAGAGCGTCAACGAGGCAACGATGGTCAAGCGTCTGGACCAGCAGTTCCGTGTTACGCGTATCATGATGGAGTCGTACCACCTGTACAGCGATGTCGAGTCGTCGCGCCTGCGTTCGTACATGATGGGCTACTTCACCATGATGATGGCGATCTGCTCGGTGCTCACCAAGCTTTCTGAGGAAGATTGCGCCGACGAGCGCCTAAAGACGCTGTGGAATGATTTGAAGGCCTACGACGAGCGCATGTATCGTCGTGCCCGCTACGGCGTGGTCGGGTTCTTCACCAATCTGCGCGGACGGGCCGGAGACAAAACCACACTCGGCCTATACCGTCTTGCCTCAAAGATCTTCAAATTCAACTAGCTGCTGAGTAATCGCTGCTGATAGGTTGACTGGGCCCCTTGGCCTTTAGTTTGCTACTGCGAACAGTCCTGCTCGCACGGAAAGCACATTAAGTGCCTTCCGGCTCGTGCGGAACTTGTATCAAACTAAAGGCCAAGGGGCCTCTGCTATAAGAATCGATTGTCAGGTTATTTGAATTTGAAGATCTTCGACGCGCGGTACACAGGGGCCTGGGCTGAAAAGAATCTGGTTGGTAGGTTGCCCGGTGGGATTTGGTTATGTTTGTCGCGAGTTCCGCACGAGCCGAAGAGCACTTAATGTGCTCTTCGTGCGAGCCAGGACTGTAGAGCAGCAAACATAACCAAGTCCCACCGGGCAACCGTTCAGGTTAGGCTACTTCGCGGCGCCGGGGATGCCGTGGGAGGTTTTGGCGGTTTTGGCTCCGTTTACGATGGCGGTTTGCAGGGCCCTTACGGCGAGCATGCCCAGCAGGTCTAGGGGAACGGCGGCGCTTGCCTGGGCGCCCAGTTTGCCGCTGGCGAGGGTGTAGATGGTGTCGCCGTCGTTGGTGGTGTGCGTGGGACGGATGGCGTGTGCGTAGGCGTCTGCGGCCATCTGGGAGACCTTGGTAGCTTGTGCCTTAGTAAGTTCCACGTTGGTGACGATGCAGCTGATGGTGGTGTTGGTGCGGTCGAGCGGCATCTGCATGGATCCGGCGGCGGCAAAGGCTGCGAGCTCCATGTCGATAATCTGGTCGCTATCGGCGGCGGCGCGCATGCCGGCGACCCACTCGCCGGTGAAGGGGTCGACCACGTTGCCGCAGGCGTTGACCGAAACCACGGCGCCTACCTTAACGGGACCGAGCGCCACGGCGGCAGCGCCAAGGCCGGCTTTCATGCAGGTGGTGGGCCCCATGAGCTTTCCGACGGTGGCGCCTGTGCCGGCACCTACATTGCCCTGCTCGAGCGTGGTGGGGGTGTTGTCGAGTGCTTCGCGCACGGCGGCGATGCCGGCCTCAATGTCGGGGCGAACGGTGGGGTTACCAAAGGCGAGGTCGAAGATACAGCTCGAGCATACGATAGGCACCTGCGTGGGGCCGACGGGAAGGCCGATGCCGCGGCCCTCAAGCTCGCGAGCGACGCCGCTTGCAGCCTCGAGGCCAAAGGCCGATCCACCCGAAAGGCAGACGGCGTGGACCTTGTCGACGGTGTTCTCGGGTCGCAGCAGGTCGGTTTCGCGCGATGCTGGAGCACCGCCGCGAACGTCAACGCCGCCGGTGGCGCCCTCGGGTGCCACGATTACGGTGCAACCGGTGCCGGCCTCCTCGTCCGTATAGTTGCCATAGCAAAAGCCATCGACATCGCAGACGTCAATGGCCTCGAGCAGTGTATCCATGTTTAACTCCTATCGGTTTTCCGCCGCGCCTTGTGCCCGGTCGGGATCCGTACGGTACGCCAAAATTGTAGGCGCCGGGGGATACCCAGCGCCAGATGCAATTACGAGAGTTTTTGAATCGCGCGCGCGACGCGGGCGATGGGTAGGCCCACCACGTTATAGAAGTCGCCCGAAATATCGTGCACGAGCATGCGTCCTCCTGTGCCCTGAATGCCGTAGGCGCCGGCCTTGTCCATGGGCTCACCCGAGGCGACGTAGTGCTCGATCTGCTCGTCGCTGAGCTCGTAGAACGTCACGTCGGTCACATCGACAAAGGACAGGCTCTCGGCGGCATGCGGGGCGGCCGTATCGCCTGCCTTAACGATGCAGACGCCGGTTGCGACCTGGTGCGTGCGGCCCGAAAGCTCACGGAGCATGGCGCGCGCCTCGTCCTCGGTTGCCGGCTTGCCCATAATCTTGCCGTCAAAGGTGACGATGGTGTCGGCCGCGACCGTCAGCTCATTGGGCTCGGCATGCTCGGCGGCAACGGCGGCGGCTTTGGCGCGTGCTAAGCGTTCAACGAGCGTAAGCGGGGCCTCGCCATCAAATGGCGTTTCGTCGATATCGGCAGGAATGATGCGAATGTCATAGCCCGCCTCGCGCATCAGCTCGATGCGGCGCGGTGATTGCGAGGCCAAAATCATAGCTGAATGCCCTCGGCAACCTTCTCGACAGCCTTGTCGCCGGCGAGCGTGCGCAGCAGCTCAAGCGCAAAGGGGAGCGACTGGGCCATGCCGCTGGCGGTGATGATGTTGCCGTCTTGCGTAACCTTCTCGCCGGTATAGGTGCCTTCGGGGAAGCTCTTCTCAAAGCCAGGGAAGCACGTGGCGTGGCGCCCCTCGAGCAGGTCGAGCTCACCCAGGATAAACGGGGCGGCGCAGATGGCGGCGACGTGTTTGGCGGCGGCGAACTCGCAGACCACGTCGCAGACGCGCTGGTCGGCACGCAGGTTGGTGGCGCCGGGCAGGCCGCCAGGTAGCACGACGCAGTCGTACTCGTCAAAGTTGATCTCGTCAAAGAGCGCATCGCAGGTCACGGGAATCTGCAGCGAGCTTACGACCTCGCGCGTGGGCATGATCGAGACAAGCGTGGCGCGCACGCCGCCGCGACGCATGACATCGACCATGGTCAGGCATTCAATAGTTTCAAAGCCATCGGCGGCGAGAACGGCAACGCTGGGCATGAGGGTTCCTTTCATAGGCGGCATACAATTAGCCGTCTTATACCCCGAAGACCTCCGCTTGCCACGCTCGATTTCCCAATGATTTTTCTGAGCAATGATTAAGTGGCTAGTTGCGCTTGAGGTGGACGACGGTTTCGCAGTGGAAGGTTTGCGGGAACAGGTCAACTGGCGTGATCTTTACGGGGGAGAAGGTGCCTTCTTCGACAAAGCGTTTGAGATCGCGCGCCAGGGTGGCCGGGTCGCAGCTCACATAGGCGATATCGCGGGCACTCGTGCTGGCGATAAGGTCGATCGCCTCGGGGGCGAGGCCTGCACGCGGCGGGTCGACCACCAGGACATCGGCGTCCTGATCGGGGAACTCGCGCACCGCGTCGCCGCCGATGACGTCGACGTTATCGAGTTTGTTGATCTCCAGATTACGGCGCAGGTCGCGCACGGCCGGGCCGTAGGCCTCGACGGCGGCAACAAAGTCGCAGCGGCGGGCGAGCGGCAGGGTGAAGGTTCCAGCTCCGCAATACAGGTCCACGGCAAGTTCGTCTTCCTGCGGGTCGAGCGCCTCCATGACAAGCTCGATCAAAATCTCGGCACCCTTTGTGTTGACCTGGAAAAACGACGGGGCCGAAAGGCGCATCTGGCCGTCGGCGATGTTCTCGGTCCAGGAGCCCTCGCCGGCGAGCATCTCAACCTTGGAGACGCGGCGGGCCTTCTTCTCACCCTTGCTCATAACGCGCACTATGCTCGTGGGGTGTGCGGCGTCTGCCAGCACGCGCGAGACTTGCGAGCGCGGAAACGACCCCGTGGGCGTCCAGAGCGCGACCTCGAGCGCCTTGGTGCGACGCGAGGCGCGAATGCCCACGCGCTCCAAGCCCAGGTCGTGGCTGCCGCTCAGATAGTTAAGCGCGCCGACGACCGATTTGAGCGCCTTGGGAAAACGCTTATCGAACAGCGGGCACGAATCGACGGTCACGATCTTGCTGGGATCGACGCCGTGCATGCCAAGACGCACGCGGCCGTTTACAACGGTCGGTTCGAGCTCAATTTTATTGCGGTAGCCCCAATCGTCCTTGGTGTGGCGGATGGGCTGCACCAGCTCGTCGACTTGCTCAGGGGTGAACTTGCCGATGCGCTCGAGCGTGGAGCGCAGGTTTTGCACCTTGGCGGCAAGCTGAGCGGTGCGTGAGAGGTTGCCCCACGAGCAGCCACCGCAGATGCCCACGAAGGGGCAGGGAGGCTGAATTCGATCGGGGCTCGGCTCCAGAATCTCGGTGCCGCGGGCGCGCATAAACGACTTGCCGTCCTGCACGATCTCGGCCTCGACGGTGTCGCCTGCCACGGCGCCCTGCACAAAGACGGCCTTGCCGTTGTCGGCGTGCGCCAGCCCGTCGGCGCCGTAGGTCATCGATTCTATATTGAGCTTCATATTCCTGCCCGTCATTCGCGTTGTTGTCCGCAACCATGGTATCAGGGAAAAGCGCCCCGCATCCGAGGCTTTCCTCAAATGCGGGGCGCTTCTACAAACTGCTTCTACAAACGACTATTTCGTCTTACCGGTAATGAGCGTCTTAAGACCCAGGCCGATCAGGCCCAAGCCCATGCGCACGCGGCCGGGGCGATGGCGCTCGATGGCCTTGGTCTTGCCGGCGGGTTTCTCGCGGCGGGCGCTTGCATGGGGCGCGGACTTGACGGTCTGCGGCTGGGGCTGGGGCGCAGGCTCGGGTTCGGATTCCAGGTCGGGTTCAATGACGGTTGCCTGGACCTTCTGGACCTTGGGAACGTCCGTCTGGGGCTTGGGCTTGGGGCCCAGAACAGGTGCGGATTCCGGTTTTGCTTTGGCGACGGGCTCCGAAGCCACGGCTGCGGACTCGGCGTTGCGATAAGCGCGCTCCAACAGGAACTCCTGCGAGTTAAAGGGCTTCTCACCCTCTTTTCGCTCTACGGGAACCCAGGTGCCGTCGCTCGTCAGGCTACGTGCCTTCACGTTGTCGCGCAGCTGCACGCCCATGTACTCGTGCACCAGCGCGCGGCAGGTGGGGTCGAGCACGGGGAAGGCGATCTCTACGCGATGCTCGGTGTTGCGCGTCATCATGTCGGCAGAACTCAGGTAGATCATGTCCGAGTCCACGCCGAAGGCATAGACACGCGCGTGCTCCAAGAAACGTCCGACGATAGAACGTACGTGCACGTTTTCGGTCTTGCCCGCAATGTTGGGCTTCAGGCACGAGATGCCGCGGATGATCATGTCCACGCGCACGCCGGCACACGATGCCTCGGCGATCTTGTCGATGACCTCGCGGTCGGTCAGCGAGTTGAGCTTAAAGAACACGCGGGCGGGCTCGCCGGCGAGCGCACGTTGGATCTCGCGGTCCAGACCGCGCATGATGAGCGGCTTGAGACCGACGGGCGCCACGCCCAAAAAGCGGTAGTCGCCGCGCAGGTTGCCCAGCGACAGGTTGCGGAAGAACAGGTTGGCGTCTTCGCCGATGCCGGGATGGGCGGTCATGAGCATAAAGTCGCTGTAGAGCTTGGCCGTCTTCTCGTTAAAGTTACCGGTGCCCAAAAGCGTGAGTCGAGTGAGCGCCATGCCCTCGCGATAGGTGAGCTGGCAGATCTTTGAGTGGCATTTAAAGCCCTCGGAGCCATAGATGACGGTGCAGCCCGCTTCTTCCAGACGCTCTGCCCACTCGATGTTATTTTGCTCGTCAAAGCGCGCGCGGAGCTCCATGAGCACCGTGACCTCTTTGCCGTTCTCGGCGGCGTCAATCAACGACTCGCACAGACGACTCTGCTTGGCCACGCGGTAGAGCGTGATACGCAGCGAGATGCACTCGGGGTCGTATGCGGCCTCGTGTACCAGGTCCAGGAACGGATTCATGGCCTCGTAGGGGTAAAAGAGCAACTTGTCGCCCTGCAGCACCTGCTCGCGAATGGAGCGGGACATGTCGATGGTGGGGTTGGGCTGAGGCTTAAACGGCGTAAAGAGGAGCTCGTTGCGTAGATGCTCGGGAATCTTGCCCTCAATGCCGAAGACGTAGCCCAGGTCGAGCGGGATATCGCAGGTAAAGACCGAGCGGCGAGAAAGCTCGAGCGCCTTGCGGATGGTCTTGAGCGTCGCCTTCTCGAGCGACCCCGAGACCGCGAGCACTACCGGCTGCAGACGCAGGCGCTTCTTGAGGATGCGCTTCATGTGCTGGCGGTAGTCCTCTTCCTCCTCGACGCCCTCGCCGTCCGGATCGATGTCGGCGTTGCGGGTGACGCGGATGAGCGCGCGGTCGAGCGGCTTATAGGAGCCAAAGCAGCTGTCCAGGCAGGCGAGGATGACGTCCTCGAGCAGAATGTAGGAGTAGGTGCCGGCGGGCGAGGGGATCTCGACCACGCGGTTCATCGAGGCGGGAATCTCGATTAGGCCCAGCAGACTTTCCTCGTCGGTGACGCCGTCCAGGCCGCAGGCCAGGTAGAGTGCGCCGTTGCGCAGGTTGGGGAAGGGGTGGCGCGGGTCAATCACCAGCGGTGAGATGACCGGCGACACGTAGGCCTGGAAGTAGCGGGTTACAAAGGTGCGCTCCTCGGGCGTAAGCGAATCGGCACGCGCGCGGTGAACGCCCAGGGCGTCGAGCTTGCCCTCGATGCTCTTAAAGATGGACTCCCATCGGGTAAGGAGCCCGGGCATTTCGGCCATGACGGCATCGACCTGTTCGGAGGCGGTCATATTGCTCTTGTTGTCGACAGGCTGTTTTTTGAGCTCTGCCAGATCGGACAGGCCGCCCACGCGCACCATGAGAAACTCGTCGAGGTTGGACTCGAAAATCGACACGAACTTTAGACGCTCGAACAGCGGAACGGTCTCGTCGAAGGCTTCGTCAAGCACACGGTTGTCAAAGCGCAGCCAGCTGAGCTCTCGGTTCTGCGTGTACGAGAAGTCGCGCGGCGGTTTGCGCAGCTTTGCGGCGGCTTGCTTTTTTTCGATTTTGCTCGGCATATGCATCTGTCCGTTCAGTCCCCGCAGGGGACGGTTGCCTAACACTATTCACTATTGTCTCAATTTAGTCGACCTATGGCACGGACGTATCGCGTGAACGGTATCTTTACCTACTTCTTACGCTGACAAGCCATAGAGCTGACGCCCGTCGCGTTGTGAAAAACGGTCTATATCCTCACTCAACTGGTGAGTATGTGTGAATAAGAATGATAGGTAGCTGAATATCATCGAATACAGACAGAAACACGAACAAGCGTCATTTATATACATAAAACCGTTTTAGATATGCAATTCTTAATCGTAAGATTGGAGTTGTAATTGCGAATGATTTTTAAGAAAAAAGAGCGTTTACCTTAGAAAAGTTACTTTAGAACGCCGAAGTACATCATGGGGGAATCACATGCGATATACCGTTCATCGCACTTTGTTGACCGTTCGGGGGCGAGGTGGAATTGCGGGTGATTTTTGGATATAACTAGAGCTGTCAGCAAGCAGCGTCCCATATGGAGGGGCGCTGATACATTCGGCCAGTAAGGCCCGAAAGAAAGGTAGGAGGCCATGACGAAAGGTCTGCACGTGCCTTCCGAGATCGGCAAGCTCAGGAAGGTCTGCCTGCACCGTCCCGGCGACGAGCTCCTCAACCTGCCGCCCGACGAGCTCGAGCGACTCCTGTTCGACGACGTCCCGTTCCTGGAGGTCGCACAGCAGGAGCACGACACCTTCGCCCAGATCCTGAGGGACCAGGGCGTGGAGGTCCTCTACCTCGAGAACCTCGTCGCCGAGGTGTTCGACCAGGTCCCCGGCGCCCGCGCCGAGTTCACCGACCAGTACATCGCCGAGGCCGGCATCCGCGGCCAGCACATGCCGCAGATCGTCCGCGAGAAGCTGGACTCCATCGAGGACAACCTCGAGTTCGTCAAGAAGACCATGGCCGGCATGACCAAGGCCGAGATCGACATGCCCCTCACGGCGTCCACGACCCTCGACTCCCTGGTCAACTCCGAGTCCGAGTCCGACCTGATCATCGACCCGATGCCCAACCTCTACTTCACCCGCGACCCGTTCGCGGTCGTCGGCGAGGGCGTCAACCTCAACCGCATGTACTCGGTCACCCGCAACCGCGAGACCCTGTACGGCAAGTACGTCTTCAAGTACCACCCCGACTACAAGGACGTCTCCCTGTACTTCCGCCGCGACTGCCAGTTCCACACCGAGGGCGGCGACGTGCTGAACATCAACGAGAAGACCCTCGCCGTCGGCATCTCCCAGCGCACCCAGGCCGCCGCGATCGACGTCATGGCCCAGAACATCTTCTGGAACTCCGACTCCAAGGTCGAGCGCATCCTGGCCTTCGACATCCCGGTCTCGCGCGCCTTCATGCACCTCGACACGGTCTTCACCCAGATCGACGTCGATAAGTTCACGATCCACCCCGCCATCATGGGCACCCTGCGCGTCTACGAGCTGACCGCCGGCAAGAACCCGGGCGACGTGAACATCCGCCTGATCGAGGACACCCTCGAGCACGTCCTGGAGGACGCCACCGGCGTCGACCAGGTCAAGCTGATCCCCTGCGGCGGCGGCGACCCGATCGCGGCCTCCCGCGAGCAGTGGAACGACGGCTCCAACACCCTGTGCGTCGAGCCCGGCAAGATCTGCGTCTACGCCCGCAACACCGTCACCAACGACGTGCTGTACAAGGAGGGCCTGGACCTTCTCGTCGTGCCCTCCGCCGAGCTCTCCCGCGGCCGCGGCGGCCCGCGCTGCATGAGCATGCCCTTCTGGCGCGAGGACCTCTAAGGTCTTCAAGGACCCGTACAGGTCATAATACATACATCTAGCTGCCATTAGATGTCTCTCATTGGGGCGGTGCGGGTTTTCGCACCGCCCCAATCTTGTATGAGGAACGTTAACACGATTGGATGACTGCTTTTGTAAGGAGCTTGGCCATGGACATCAAGACGATTGGCGTTGAGGAATGGCTCAACGTTTGGGAGAAGAGCGCCACGTGGGACATCGCCCAGTCGACGATCTCGTCGCTCACCATGGGCGAGCTACGTGCGCTTGACGAGCAGGACGGTGCCACGTTCTACGAGCGCCTGGACCGCGAGAAGATGAACTACGGCTGGATCGAGGGTTCGCCGGAGTTTAAGGCCGAGGTCGCCAAACTCTATCGTCGTGAGGTCAATCCCGACCATATCCTGCAGACCAACGGCTGCACGGGCGCTAACCTCAACGCCATCATGGCTGTTGTCGAGCCCGGCGACCATGTTATCGCCGAGTGGCCCACCTACGCGCCGCTCTACGAGATCCCGCGCACGCTGGGCGCCGAGGTCGAGTATTGGGAGCTTCGCGAGGAACTAAGCTGGAAGCCCGATATCGAGCAGTTCAAGCGCCTGGTGCGCCCCAACACCAAGCTCATCTGCATCAACAACGCATCGAACCCCATCGGTACGGTGCTCGATGCCGATATGCTCGGCCAGATTGCCGAGATCGCCCGTTCGGTGGGCGCCTACGTGCTGTGCGACGAGGTGTATCTGCCGCTCGAGAACACCGAGTCCTTTATGTCGATGGCCGACGTGTACGAGAAGGCCATTGTCACCAACTCGGTGTCCAAGACCTATTCGACGCCTGCAGCCCGCGTGGGCTGGGTTGTGGCCGACGAAGGGGTGTCCAACCGCATCCGCACGTATCGCGACTACACCATGATTTGCGGCGGCGTGTTCAACGACGCCCTGGCGATCTACGTACTCGAGCACAAGGATAAGATTCTCGAGCGCAACCGCAAGATCGTGTTTGACAACCGCGATATCGCGCAGGCTTGGATCGATACGCAGCATCGCGTGTCCTGGACGGCCCCGCAGGGCGTGTCCACCTCGTTTATTCAGCTGGACATTCCCGAGGACGACGAGGAGTTCTGCAAGCGCCTGTTGGCTGAGAGGGGAGTGCTGCTGGTTCCCGGCAGCCGCTTTGAGCTCCCCTGCGGCGCACGCCTGGGCTACTGCGCGAGCGAGGACGTTCTTCACGAGGGCCTGAGGCTTTTGGGCGAGGCGCTGGCGGAGTTCGATCGCTAGGATTCCGATGATCTTCGAGGGTCTTATCCAAATAGGACGAAGATAATCGAAAACGGACCCGTTTCCCTAGGGGAAGCGGGTTCGTTTTTCTATACCGAGAAGTCAAGTTGTTACAAATGGGGCCGTAAAGCGAGCCGGTATCCGCTGGGCCTTATACTGAGCTTCCGGTGAACGGTATCAAGCGTCTGGTAAACGGTAATTTGTTTACCAGAAATGAATAGGACAAACTTTTTTCTGAATAAAAATGAAAATGGTTGAGACGCGGCATGAATCGCTAATTCTATTCATAGCTTTATTAGAAATATGCAATTTAAGGGTGGTTTAATAAAGTTAAGTTCCATTTGCTATTTGGATTGAAAACGCGTTTTAGCACGTAAATACACTTTATTAAATCAAAGTGTGCCATGCGTGAAGTATATGTGTATGCCGTTCACCCCTCATATAAAACCGTTCGGGGGCGAGGTGGAAGTATGGACTGATTTTGGATATAAATATGTCGTCAGCAATAACGCCTCACACGGAGGGGCGCTAACGAATCGGCCCTGACAGGGGCCCGAAAGAAAGGTAGGAGGCCATGACGAAAGGTCTGCACGTGCCTTCCGAGATCGGCAAGCTCAGGAAGGTCTGCCTGCACCGTCCCGGCGACGAGCTCCTCAACCTGCCGCCCGACGAGCTCGAGCGACTCCTGTTCGACGACGTCCCGTTCCTGGAGGTCGCACAGCAGGAGCACGACACCTTCGCCCAGATCCTGAGGGACCAGGGCGTGGAGGTCCTCTACCTCGAGAACCTCGTCGCCGAGGTGTTCGACCAGGTCCCCGGCGCCCGCGCCGAGTTCACCGACCAGTACATCGCCGAGGCCGGCATCCGCGGCCAGCACATGCCGCAGATCGTCCGCGAGAAGCTGGACTCCATCGAGGACAACCTCGAGTTCGTCAAGAAGACCATGGCCGGCATGACCAAGGCCGAGATCGACATGCCCCTCACGGCGTCCACGACCCTCGACTCCCTGGTCAACTCCGAGTCCGAGTCCGACCTGATCATCGACCCGATGCCCAACCTCTACTTCACCCGCGACCCGTTCGCGGTCGTCGGCGAGGGCGTCAACCTCAACCGCATGTACTCGGTCACCCGCAACCGCGAGACCCTGTACGGCAAGTACGTCTTCAAGTACCACCCCGACTACAAGGACGTCTCCCTGTACTTCCGCCGCGACTGCCAGTTCCACACCGAGGGCGGCGACGTGCTGAACATCAACGAGAAGACCCTCGCCGTCGGCATCTCCCAGCGCACCCAGGCCGCCGCGATCGACGTCATGGCCCAGAACATCTTCTGGAACTCCGACTCCAAGGTCGAGCGCATCCTGGCCTTCGACATCCCGGTCTCGCGCGCCTTCATGCACCTCGACACGGTCTTCACCCAGATCGACGTCGATAAGTTCACGATCCACCCCGCCATCATGGGCACCCTGCGCGTCTACGAGCTGACCGCCGGCAAGAACCCGGGCGACGTGAACATCCGCCTGATCGAGGACACCCTCGAGCACGTCCTGGAGGACGCCACCGGCGTCGACCAGGTCAAGCTGATCCCCTGCGGCGGCGGCGACCCGATCGCGGCCTCCCGCGAGCAGTGGAACGACGGCTCCAACACCCTGTGCGTCGAGCCCGGCAAGATCTGCGTCTACGCCCGCAACACCGTCACCAACGACGTGCTGTACAAGGAGGGCCTGGACCTTCTCGTCGTGCCCTCCGCCGAGCTCTCCCGCGGCCGCGGCGGCCCGCGCTGCATGAGCATGCCCTTCTGGCGCGAGGACCTCTAAGTCTTTCCGTTTCCGGTGCGGTCCCCCTACAACCGCACCGGTTTCGCCCGTCAAACGGGCACCGCTACTATTTACGTAATTCATTTTTTCGAAAGGATTCGAACCATGGGTGTTAACCTCTCCGGCCGTAGCTTCCTCAAGCTCCTCGACCTCACCACCGAGGAGATCGAGTACCTGCTCAAGCTCTCCAAGAACTTCAAGGACATGAAGCGCGCTGGCGTTCCGCACCGCTATCTCGAGGGCAAGAACATCGTTCTGCTCTTCCAGAAGACCTCCACTCGTACCCGCTGCGCCTTTGAGGTCGGCGGCATGGATCTGGGCATGGGCGTTACCTACCTCGATCCGGGTTCGTCGCAGATGGGCAAGAAGGAGTCCATCGAGGACACCGCCCGCGTTCTCGGCCGCATGTATGACGGCATCGAGTTCCGTGGCTTTGCCCAGGACGATGTCGAGGAGCTCGCTGCTAAGTCCGGCGTGCCCGTGTGGAACGGCCTGACTACTGAGTGGCATCCCACCCAGATGCTCGCCGACATCCTGACCGTCCAGGAGAACTTCAACTACGACATCAAGGGCAAGACTCTCGTCTTCATGGGCGACTGCAAGAACAACGTTGCTCGCTCCCTCATGGTCGTCTGCTCCAAGCTCGGCATGAATTTCGTGGCCTGCGGCCCCGAGGAGTGCATGCCCGCCGACGACGTCATCGAGGCCTGCAAGCCCATCGCCGAGGCCAACGGCTGCACCATCAAGCTGACCACCGACGTCAAGGACGGCGTCACCGGTGCCGACGTTATCTACACCGACGTGTGGGTCTCCATGGGCGAGCCCGACGAGGTCTGGGCCGAGCGCATCGCTCAGCTCACCCCGTATCGTGTTACTTCTGAGGTCATGGCTATGGCCAACCCGGGTGCCATCTTCCTGCACTGCCTGCCCAGCTTCCATGACACCAACACCACGATTGGCGCCGAGAAGTGCGAGCAGTTCGGCATCACCGAGCAGGAGGTCACCGACGAGGTCTTCGAGAGCCCCGCTTCCAAGGTCTTCGACGAGGCCGAGAACCGCATGCACACCATCAAGGCTGTCATGTACGCCACGCTCAAGTAAGAGCATCTAGCATCTCGCTCGGGGTGTATTGCTGCTCATCCCGAGCGGTTTTGTCTGGTAAATATCTTGCGTCGGGCGGTGGGCACGGCACGGAAAATCCGCTTCGCGCGAGAAAGTTAAATGATTTATGAAGGGGGGATGAGAACCATGACTGAGACCGCTAAGAAAAAGCGCGGTATGCCTTCATCGTTCACCATTCTTCTAGCTCTGCTGGCAATTGTTGCAGTGATTACCGTTATCGTCTCCGGCACGTCCGGCGGCGCGGTTACCGCAGCCCGCCTGAGCGATTTCTGCACCGCCCCGATTCTGGGCTTCGCTGACGCTCTGCCCGTCTGCCTCTTCGTTATGATCCTGGGCGGCTTCCTCGGCATGATGACCGAGACCGGCGCCCTGGACAACGGCATCGCCGTCCTGGTGCAGAAGCTTAAGGGCAACGAGATCATGCTCGTTCCCGTGCTGATGCTCATCTTCTCCCTCGGCGGTACCACTTATGGTATGTGCGAGGAGACCGTTCCCTTCTACGCCCTGCTCGCCGCTACCATGATGGCCGCTGGCTTCGACCCCATGGTCGGTGCCGCCACCGTCCTGCTCGGCGCTGGCTGCGGCTGCCTGGGCTCCACGGTTAACCCGTTCGCCGTCGGCGCTGCCGTCGACGCTCTGACCGGCGTTGGCATTGAGGTCAACCAGTCCATCATCATCGGCCTCGGTGCCGTCCTGTGGATTGTCACTACCGCTATGTCCATCGTCTTCGTGATGAACTATGCCAAGAAGGTCAAGGCTGACAAGGGTTCCACTATCCTGTCGATGCAGGAGCTCAAGGACGCCGAAGAGGCTCACGGCAAGGCTGCTTCCGAGGTCCACAAGGAGGTCAAGCTCACCGGTCGTCAGAAGGGTGTTCTGATCGCCTTCGCCTTCACCTTCGTCGTCATGATCGTCGGCTTCATTCCGCTGGCCGACCTCAACGAGGGCGTCGCCAACTTCTTCGACGCTGGCGCTGTCTACGACGCCGACGGTAACGCCGTCGTCCAGGGCTGGTCTGCCCTGATCACCGGCCTGCCCATTGGCCAGTGGTACTTCGACGAGGCTTCCACCTGGTTCTTCCTCATGGCCGTCCTGATCGGTATCATCGGTGGCCTGTCCGAGAAGCAGATCGTTAACACCTTCATCACCGGCGCTGCCGACATGATGTCCGTTGTTCTCGTCATCGCCCTCGCCCGTGGTATCTCCGTCCTCATGGCTAACACCGGTCTCGACGTCTTCGTCCTCGACGCTGCCGCCAATGCCCTGGCTGGCCTGTCCGGCGTGATCTTCGCTCCCATGAGCTTCCTGGTCTACTTCGGCCTGTCCTTCCTGATCCCCTCGACCTCCGGTATGGCCACTGTCTCCATGCCCATCATGGGACCGCTGGCTGTTAAGCTCGGCTTCTCACCCGAGGTCATTGTCATGATCTTCTCCGCCGCCATCGGTGTCGTGAACCTGTTCACCCCGACCTCCGGCGCCATCATGGGCGGCCTCGCCCTGGCCAAGATCGAGTGGACGACCTGGCTCAAGTTTGCCCTTAAGCTCATCGTCGCTCTCTCCGTCGTCTGCGCCATTATCCTGACCGTCGCCTGCGTGTTGATCTAAGTACCCAACGGGTACCCCACGGAAACCTTGACGATCCTGTAAAGGATCACCTGGTCATCGTCTGTCCGGTGGGGTCAACCCACCGGTAGACTCCTACCTTTAGCCCCCTCCCGTTCCGTGCGCGGGAGGGGGCGCTCTTGTGTTGCGCGGTTCTACGAACCGCGCAACCGGTCGACGCTGCAAGCCCGCCAGAGCGGCAATCTGACGTTCAATCGTCGGGCATGGCCAAAAGGCCTATGCCCTCCTCTTTCACGTCACCTTGCTCGCTCTGGTGGGCTTTCGCTGACTTATGCTCAACCTGCGGCGCTGCCATTGTTGGTGCAGGGGGCTGCTTGCTCGCTCTGTTGCCCGTTCACTGTCCGTTCACTGTCCGTTCTCTGCCCGCGACGTTTCTGCTGTTGGTGCAAAGGGGTCAGGTTACTTTGCGCCAAAAGGGGAAGTTGCGGTGGAATAGTTCCCGTTTGGCCGTCTTGAGGGGTTAAACAGGAACTATTTCACCGCAACTTATCGATGGCGTGTTTGGTTGGTGCCTGTTGATGGCCTGGGCATCGGGGAGGGTCTGCTCCGTTATAATCGCCTAGGATATTAAAGGGAAACGGGACGGGAGCCATACATGCGCCAGGGTTTCGACAACGCGAAGTATATCGAGCTGCAGGCCGCTCATATTAAGGAGCGCATCTCGCAGTTTGGCGGCAAGCTGTATTTGGAGTTTGGCGGCAAGCTGTTTGACGACTATCACGCGAGCCGCGTGCTGCCGGGTTTTGAGCCGGACAGCAAGTTTCGCATGCTCAAGAGCATAGCCGACGATGTCGAGGTTATCATCGCGATCAACGCGAACCACATCGAGAAAAACAAGGCTCGTGGTGACCTTGGCATTACCTATGACGAGGATGTGCTGCGCTTGGTTGACCTGTTCCGCGGCAACGGCTTTGCCGTCGCGGCCGTGGTCATCACCCAGTACGCCGGCCAGCCCGCTGCCGATGTGTTCCGCAACCGCCTGAACGCGCTCGGTATTCCCGCCAAGCTGCACTATCCCATCGAGGGGTATCCGCACGATGTCGATCTGATCGTGTCCGACGATGGCTATGGCAAGAACGAGTTTGTCGAGACCACCCGACCGCTCGTTGTCGTGACGGCGCCCGGCCCTGGCTCGGGCAAGCTCGCCACTTGCCTGTCTCAGCTCTATCACGAGCACAAGCATGGCACGGCCGCCGGCTATGCCAAATTCGAGACCTTCCCGGTTTGGAATCTGCCCCTTACGCATCCGGTCAATATTGCCTACGAGGCCGCCACGGCAGACCTCGATGACGCCAACATCATCGACTCCTTCCACTTGGAGGCCTACAACAAGACCACGGTCAACTACAACCGCGACGTCGAGGCCTTCCCGGTAGTCCGTGCCCTGATGGAAAAGATCCTGGGCAAGAGCCCCTACCAGAGCCCTACGGACATGGGCGTCAATATGGTCGGCTTTGCCATCACCGATGACGATGCCTGCCGCGACGCTTCCAAGATGGAGATCGTCCGCCGCTACTTTACCGCGGTCGAAAATGTGCGCCGTACCGGCGTGGGCGATGAGCAAGTCGACCGTCTCAAGATTATTATGAAGAAAGCCGGCATCGATAAGAACTACTCACCGGCGCGCTCGGCGGCCCTCACCAGGGAGCAGCTGACGGGTGGTCCCGTGGGTGCCATGGTCATGCCCGATGGCTCCGTGGTGACCGGTAAGACCTCCACGCGCCTGGGCGCCGCAAGTTCGCTCATTATGAACGCCCTCAAGCATGTCTCGGGCGTCGACCTTGAGCTCGAGGTCATTAGCGATGAGGCGATCGAGCCCATCAGCAAGCTCAAGACGCATTTCCTGGGCAGCAAAAACCCGCGCCTCCACACCGACGAGACGCTTATGGCGCTGTCGATCACCTCGGCCACGAGTGAGACGGCCGCTCGCGTCCTTTCGGGCCTGGAACAGCTGCGCGGTTGCGATGCCTTCTTTAGCGTGATTATCTCGCCGACGGACGAGACGGTACTGCGCAAGTTGGGCATCAACGTGTGCTGCGAGCCCAAGTTTGAGCGCCGCGGTTTCTTCCATCGCTAAGTTTGAAGCACTGCGGTAATTGCATTGCATTTTGGCCGTATCGGGTTAGCGACCGGTACGGCTTTTTGATCAATAAAGCGTCTATTTCGGCGAAAAATAGCTGTTTACCTGCCTAGAAACAATTTGAGCGGTATACAATAACCGTAACTGTTTCATCCTTAGCGGGATGCCGCATGATGGATATTACCTGCCATCGTGAGGTGTGTCGGTCGCGCACGGCGCGTTAGATGCTCGTGCTCGGTTTGAGGAGGCTGCTATGGCGGGCAAGGGTCGTGCGAGTGTTAACGATATGAAGCGTGTCGAGGTGCTGGTGTTGATGGAGATCGACCAGCAAACCGAAGACAATGGCGGGCCGTATGGTTTCTCGCGCAAAACGCTTGCCGAGCGCGTGGGGGTTTCGCCGTATCGTGCCCGCGCCGCAATCGATCGCTTGGATTCCGAAGGTATGATTGATGTCGTCTCGCGTTATAGCGACGACGGCGGTCAGCTTGCAAATGGCATTTGCCTCACCGAACGTGGTGAGTGGTATCTTGAGGGCGTCCGTACCGGCATGCTCGTTCAAGAAATGCTTGAGGACGAGGTTGCTGATCGATAGCAGCATGTAACCCTTGCCATAGCGACGCCGCCTGGGAAACCGGGCGGCGTTTTGTTTCAAGATTGAGAAATGCAATCGCACGCGAGAAAAATTGCGGACGGTCCGCGGCGCGAGTATTACAATGAAGACCCGTAAGATGTGGATAAACAACTTCTACGGGAAGCGCAGGTAACTCAATATGACCAAGCATGTGTTCGTAACCGGTGGCGTGGTTTCGTCCCTGGGCAAGGGTATCACCGCGGCCTCGCTGGGCCGTCTGCTCAAGTCGCGTGGCTACAAAGTAACGATGCAGAAGGCCGACCCGTATCTGAACGTCGACCCCGGTACCATGAGCCCGTTCCAGCATGGTGAGGTCTTTGTAACCGAGGATGGTTACGAGTCCGACCTGGACCTGGGTCATTACGAGCGCTTTATTGATGAGAACCTGACCCGCGATTCCAACTTTACGACCGGTGCCATCTACAAAAGCCTCATCGCCCGCGAGCGTCGCGGCGACTTTTTGGGCGGTACCGTGCAGGTGATTCCCCACGTCACCAATGCCATTAAGGACAAGTTCCGCCGCATCGAGGAGCAGACCGGCTCCGATGTAGTCATCACCGAGCTGGGCGGCACGATCGGCGACATCGAGTCCCAACCGTTTGTGGAGGCCATCCGTCAGTACCGCAAGGAGGCCGGCCCCGAGAACGTCTGCTACATCCACGTGTCGCTCGTTCCCTATATTGCCGCCGCCCACGAGGTCAAGACCAAGCCCACGCAGCATTCCGTCAAGGAGCTCCGCAGCTTTGGCATCCAGCCCGATATTATCGTGCTGCGCTCCGACCACCATATCGATGACGCTATCCGCGGAAAGATCGCAAGCTTCTGCGACGTCGACACCGATTGCGTCTTTACCAATGAGGACTGCGCGAGCATCTACGACGTGCCGCAGCTGCTTGCCGAGCAGGACTTTGACCTGCGTATTTGCGAGCGCCTGGGCCTGGACCCGCGTGAGCGCGACATGAGCGAGTGGAATGAGTTCCTGCGTAAGCAGAACCATGCCAATCATCACGCCGATAAGGTTAAGATTGCCGTCGTGGGTAAGTACACGCAGCTGCCCGATGCGTACCTGTCGGTTATCGAGGCCCTGCACCATGCGGGCGTCTTCTACGATCGCCATGTGGACGTCCAGCTGGTCGACGGCGAGAGCCTCGACGAGCAGAATGTCTCCGAGGTTCTGGGCGACGCCTCGGGCATCCTGGTTCCCGGCGGCTTTGGCAAGCGCGCCCTGGAGGGCAAAATCCTCGCGGCCGAGTTTGCCCGTGAGCACAAGATTCCGTATCTGGGCATTTGCCTGGGTATGCAGGTCGCCGTGTGCGAGTTCGCCCGCAATGTCGTTGGCCTTGCCGGTGCCAGCTCCTCCGAGTTTGATCCGGACGGTCCGTATAGCGTCATCGATCTGATGAGCTCGCAGGAGGACGTGACCGAGAAGGGCGGCACCATGCGCCTGGGCGCCTATCCGTGCAAGCTCGCCGCCGATACCCTTGCTCGCGAGGCATATGGCGAGGAACTCGTCTACGAGCGTCACCGTCACCGCTTTGAGTTCAACAACGCCTTCCGTGACCAGCTCGAGGACGCCGGCTTGGTTATCTCGGGTCTGTCGCCCGACGAGCGCCTGGTCGAGATGGTTGAGCTGCCGCGCGACGTGCATCCGTGGTATGTGGCAACCCAGGCTCATCCCGAGTTCAAGAGCCGCCCGACCAACCCGCAGCCGCTGTTCCGCGAGTTCGTGCGCGCTTCGATCGGCCAGCACGAGGGTGTCGACCGTCTGCAGGTGACGCCCATGAACCTCGCTACGGACTAAGGGTGCCGGCGAATAAGGAACATACCGAAGCTACTCCCTCGTCGCTCGCCGTGGCGGCGGGGGAGTATCTCGATTACCTCGCGGTCGAGCGGGGTTTGGCGCGCAACACGATTGCGGCCTATCGTCGTGACCTGACGACATACTGCGCCTATCTGGAGCGGGCGGGTATTGTGTCTTTTGAAGAGGTGACCCGTCAGATCGTGGAGGGCTTTGTCGCCGATCGCCGCGATGGGGGCTATTCCGACGCCTCGGTGGAGCGTGCGCTTGCTGCCGTGAAGGGCCTGCATGCCTTTTTGGTGCGCGATGGGGCCGTGGCCCAAAACCCGACGGCGGCGTTGCGCCTGCCTAAAAAGGCTGAGCGTTTGCCGGAGTATCTATCGGTGGAGGATGTCTCGGCACTGCTCGATCAAGACTTTCCCGAGGGCGAGATGGGACTGCGCGACCATGCCATCTTGGAAGTGCTCTACGGATGCGGTTTGCGTGTGAGTGAGCTGGTTGGGCTCGATGTGGGCGATATCCATATTGACGATGGCTTTGTACTCGTTCGCGGTAAGGGCTCAAAGGAACGCCTGTCCCCACTGGTGGGAAGCGCGGCGCGAGCTCTGACGCTCTATGTAACTGAGGGACGTTCTCGCTTGGCGGCCCATGCCCGCGGAACCGAGACCTCGGCGGTCTTTTTAAATAAGAACGGACGTCGCCTGTCGCGCCAGGCCGTGCATGCGATATGCGAGCGGTATGGGCGTCAGGTGGGGCTGGTGGGGCTCCATCCCCATACCTTGCGCCACTCCTTTGCCACCCACATGCTCGCGGGCGGTGCCGACCTGCGTGTGCTGCAGGAGATTTTGGGCCATGCCGATATTTCGACCACGCAGGTCTACACGCATGTCGACCGAACGCAACTGACCGAGGTCTATCTGGCGGCGCATCCGCTAGCACATCGCTAGCACCTCGCTGACCTGCATATTTATAAATACTAAAGGGGACGGGCCCCAGATTGCCGAGACGCACTTTTGCGCGCATGGGCAATCTGGGGCTCGTCCCATTTTTCGCTAGACACCGACGCGGCGGTGGGCCGTGTGTACCGTGGGTGGGGGAGTTTGGGGGCGATGTGAACGGCGTGTAAAGGGACGTAAAAATCGCCTCAAGGTCAACTTGAAGGTTGAGGTTCGCGGGCGTGGTTCTACAGGTGGCATCCCGCCTTTGCTGCAAACACAACATATTGTGTTTTCGAACATATGCTCGGGGGTGTTTTACAACATATTGGGGGTGGAATGGTGGGGAGGGGTGGGGGAAGGGGTGGGGAAAGGTGTTGAAAAATGGGGCGGTTCCCCATATTATTGATGACGTCGACAGGCGGGGTGGTTCCCCGCGTACGTGCCATCTGAGTAACCGAGGGGAGGGCGCACATGGGAATGACTGGTGCATACGAGCGCAATCTCGATGCAAAAGGTCGTCTGTCCCTGCCTGCACCCCTTCGCGAGGAGCTTGGAGAGCACGTTCGCGTGTTCAAAGCCCTGGATGTCGATGCTCTGTACGTGTTCTCTGCCGAGGCCTTCGATAAGTGGGTCGAAGGACTCTTCGCGGGTCGTGAGGGCCACGAGGGTTTTAACCCGCGTGACATTAACGACCAGAAGCTCATGAGGGCGATCAACAAGCGCACCACGTCGATGGATGTGGACAGCGCCGGTCGTATCGGTCTTTCCGAGTCTCTCCGCAAGCAGGCGAACCTCGACCGCGAGGTCACGGTTGTGGGCAACTACGACCACCTTGAGGTTTGGGA
Organism: Collinsella sp.; assembly: GCA_019414245.1. Classification (GTDB taxonomy): domain Bacteria; phylum Actinomycetota; class Coriobacteriia; order Coriobacteriales; family Coriobacteriaceae; genus Collinsella. The sequence continues at coordinate 127,829 of DXMK01000007.1, forward strand.
TCGCGCCGCGGCCGATGAGGACGATGACGATGAGGCCCTGCTGGACCTCTTCTTCTCGTAAGGGCAAGGCACGGGTAACGGATGGAGCGTGGGATCTTGACACAAGAATATCGGCATGAACCTGTCATGCTCGGCGAAGTGCTTGAGTCGCTGCGGCTAAAGAGCGGCTCCGTTGTCTGCGATTGCACCCTTGGCGGTGCCGGCCATTCGGTAAAGATGGCCGCGCAGGTGGGGGAGACGGGCCTTTTGCTCGGCGTCGATCAGGACGACATGGCCCTCGAGGCCGCTGGCGCCCGTCTGGACCGCGAGGTTCCCGGCGTTCCGCACCAGCTGCTGAAGGGCAACTTCGGCGACTTGGACGAGCTGCTTTGCTCGGCCGAGGTGCCCGGGGTCGATGGCTTCCTGTTCGATTTGGGCGTTTCGTCACCGCAACTCGATATCCCTGGCAGGGGCTTTTCGTATAACGAGGACGCCCCATTGGACATGCGGATGGATCCGGGTAATAACACCTTAAACGCAGCTGAGGTCATCAACACCTATAACGAACACGACCTCGCCCGGATTCTACGCGTCTACGGCGAAGAGAAGTTCGCCTCGCAGATCGCGCGCGAGATCGTGCGCCGCCGCGAGCAAGAACCGATCGAAACCACCGGCCAATTTGTCGAGATCATCAAGGCGGGTATCCCAGCTGCCGCTCGTCGGCATGGTGGACACCCGGCCAAGAAAAGTTTCCAGGCCATTCGCATCGAGGTCAATCACGAGCTCGATGTGCTCGAACGAGGGCTTGATGCCGCCACCAGGTGGCTCAACCCGGGCGGACGTATCTGCGTCATCTCGTATCACTCGCTCGAGGACCGTATCGTAAAGAACCACTTTAAGGAGATGAGCCAGGGGTGCACGTGTCCGCCGGAGATTCCGGTGTGCGTGTGCGGCAACGTGCCGATACTCAAGGTCATCACCCGCAAACCCCTGGTTGCCCAGCCTGATGAGGTTGAGCGCAACCCTCGGGCGAGATCAGCCAAAATCCGCGTGGCGCAGCGTCTGTAGGCGCGACCGCGCGATATTGGACCTCCCGCTCGCACCATAAACGAAGCTTAAACACACTACCAACGTACTCGGGATGGGAGGCGGCATATCATGGGCTACAACACTTCAAGCGCAGCACTCGCCTATGATATGAACGCCATGCCCGCCTATCGTGAGACGCCGCAGGCCCCCGTTGCTCCCCGTGAGCAGCGCACGCCGCGCTTTGATGTCTACACGGGCGCGGGCCGTCAGGCAAACCAGGCGGTAAGCCCGGTTTTCATGAGCGTTCTTAAAACGTTTTGCATCATTGCGGCTATCTTCATGACGATCGGCGTCGCCCGCGTGGCGCTCGCCGGCGTTACGGCCCAGGTGCTCAACAGCAACGCCGAGCTTACCAACACGCTCGAAAAGGCGACCGATGAGAGCTCCGACCTGGAGGTCATGCATTCGGTCTATGGCGCCGACACGCGCATTCGCGACCTTGCGGGCGCTTATGGCATGGTGGAGCCCAGCGAGAGCGTTACACTTGACTTTACGCAGGATGCAGCCGCGGGCGCCAACGCGACCGCGACCGCTCAATAGCAAGACGGTAGCTGAGTATGACAAATGACTATCGCCGCGGTTCCGATGGGGGCCGCGGTTCTGGACGTCCCTCGTCGCGGGGACGTTCTGGTTATCAAGGAACGGGTCGGCAATCTTACAACGCCGGGCGGTCCCGTGGCAACGACCCGGCGTCGCGACTTCGCGGCTCGGGCGGCCCTCAAGTGCATAACACCAGGTCGCGCAAGAGCTCGTCGACCGAATGGCTCACAGGCACCCCTCTGCCTCGCCGCAAAGCCGTCATGGGATTCATTGGGCTTGGCTTGGGCTTGGGCGTCTTTCGCCTTGCCGACTATCAAATTGTCGAAGCCGATAAACTGCGCGAGCGTGCCGATGCGCGTCGCCTGCTTGCGCAGACCCTCTATGCCAAACGTGGCACCATCTACGACCGCAACGGTAACGTGCTGGCGTCGTCGGTCGAATGTCGCAATATCGCCGTGAACCCGCAGCTTGTCGAGGATGTTGACAAGACGGTGTCGGCGCTGGTCAAGGCAACTGGAATCGATAAAAAGACCTGCCGTAAGCTCGTTGAGTCCGATGGAACCTGGGTGTATATCAAGCGCCAGGTGGACGAAGACGATGCTGCGGCGCTGGAGAAGAAGAACCTGCCCGGCGTGCTTTTTGAGCAGGCCATGAAGCGCGTATATCCATACGGCAATCTGGCATCGCAGGTGCTGGGTGTAGTGAATGTAGACAACGACGGCTTGACGGGTCTCGAAAAGCAATACAACAAACTTCTGACCGGCACGGACGGTTCTCTTGTGCGCGAGCGCGCGAGGGACGGCAGCTATATCGCGGGCGGTGCCTATAAAAAGGTGGCTGCGGTCGACGGCGTTGATATCGTGACGACGCTCGACGTCAATATCCAGCGTGCGGCCGAGGATGCCCTGGCAGAGGCTGTCGAGAAGACAAAGGCCAAGAACGGCTCGGCGCTGGTCACCGATCCTACGACAGGTGAGATCTTGGCAGCCTGCTCGTATCCGACCTACGACCAGACCAATTTGGAAAACGCCAAGACCGAGGATATGAACCTGCGCCTGGTCACCGACGCCTACGAGCCCGGCTCGGTCTTTAAGACGCTCGTGGCGGGCGCCGGCTTCGACTTGGGCGTCGTGCGGTCGAGTACGTCGTTTGAGGTGCCGGCGAGCATCAAGGTGGGCGACGATACCGTCACCGATGCCGACAAGCGCGACTATGCCATGACCATGGATGTGCGCGAGATGATGCGCCGTTCGTCCAACGTGGGCTTTGTCCTGGTGGGGCGCAAGATCGGTGCCGATGACTTTGCCGCCTATGTGGACAAGTGGGGCATAGGTCACAGCTCCGGTGTCGATTTTCCGGGCGAGAGCCTGGGCATCGTCAAGGAGCGTGACCAGTATGACGGCGCCACGCTGGGCTCGATGAGCTTTGGACAGGCGCTGTCTGTCTCGCCGATTGAGATCGCACGTGCCGTGGGCGGCATCGCTAACGGCGGCGTGATGATGACCCCGCACTTCTATAAGTCCAGCAAAGGCGACGAGAAGGACTGGGGCGAAGGCGAGCGTGCGATTTCTGAGGATGCAGCATCCCAGGTGACATCGTGCATGCAGACGGTCGTGTCCGAAGGCACGGGCGTTGGCGGCGCGGTTGACGGCTATGACGTGGCGGGCAAGACCGGTACGGCCGAACGTGCCGACGAGAACGGCGGCTACCTCAAGGAGAACTACATGTCGTCCTTTATGGGCTTTGCACCGGCGCAATCGCCCAAGGTGCTGTGCTATATCACGCTCGACGGAACGCCGAGCGGCTCAGATGCCGCCGCGGTGCCGTTCCAGTCCATTATGGCCAACGCGCTCGACGTGTTGGGTATCCCGCACACGAGGTAGGGGGTTACAATCTTTGGGGCGTGGTTTGTTGTCCCATATGAGGGGTGTTCACATGCCCTGCACCACGCATGCGCGGCGCTGGGATACAATACGCCGATAGCATTATTAGGTTTACAGGGGAGCTGCAATGATAGAGATCGCCGTCAACAACCTCGCGGCCGCAACAGGGGCCCGAACCGTGACGGGAGAAGCCGATCGGGTATGCCGCGGGTGCGTTATCGACTCGCGCCAGGTCGAGGAAGGGACGATTTTCGTCGCCTTTCCCGGTGAAAACGTCGACGGCAATGATTTTGCTTCCCGTGCCGTCCAGTCGGGTGCCGGCGCCGTCGTGATGACGCGTGAGCCCGAGGCCGAGCTGGTCTCGCTGGCGCAGGACAGGGGCTGCGCCATCTTGCTGACCGATGATCCCGAGGAGTTTCTGCTGCGTTTGGCGCACACGTACCGTCTGGAGCTTGGCTGCCTGGTCGTTGGTATTACCGGTTCCATCGGCAAGACGACGACCAAGGACGTGCTCGCCGCTGTGCTCGCCAAGCGCTATCGTGTCTGGGCCACCAAGGGCAATTTCAATAACCTGATCGGCATGCCACTCACGGTGCTTTCCGCTCCGGCCGATACCGAGGTCCTGGTGCTCGAGATGGGCATGAACCATTTCCACGAGATTGAGCGCCTGTCCCAGTCCGCCAATCCCAACCTTGCCATCGTGAGCAAGATCGGCACCTCTCACATCGGCATTTTGGGCAGCCGCGAGAACATCGCCCGCGCTAAGGCCGAGATTGTCCAGGGCATGTGCGCCGCCGGCGACTATTTGCCGCTGCTGGTTTTGGGCGGTGAGGACGACTTTACGCCGTTCATTCGCGATACGTTCGCCCAGCCTGCTGGTATCGATGTGATGCTGGCCGGCGTCTCGGACGACGATGAGGTCCGTGCGCGCGACATTCGCGTTGATGACGAGGGCCGTCCGGTCTTTACGCTCGATTTTGGTCAGGGCGAGACAATCGATACCATGCTTGCTATCCCCGGCGTGCAGTCCGTCCCAAATGCCGTTAAGGCCGCCGCGGTTGCCTATCGCCTGGGCGTGACGCCCGAGCAGATCGATGCTGCCTTTAGAGGCCTCACGATCACCGGTCACCGCCAAGAGATCAAGCGCGCCAAGAGCGGTGCCCGCGTCATTGACGATTCCTATAACGCCAGCGCCGAATCCATGGCTGCTGGTCTCGATCTACTGTGCTCGCTTTCGTGCAGGGGGTCTCGCATGGCGATCCTGGGCGAGATGGGCGAGATGGGCGATGAGGCTCCTCGCATGCATGAGCTCGTGGGCGCTTATGCCGCCGCCAAGAAGCTCGACATGCTGGCGTGCGTGGGTGGTGAGCTGGCCCAGCTTATGGCCGATGCCGCACGCATGATGGGCATGGACGAGGACCGCATCCAGGTGTTCTCCGATTATCAGCAGGTGCTCGACCGCATGGGCGGCGCGCTTGAAAAACATGATGTTGTACTGGTCAAGGGTTCCCGCTTTGTTGAGCTCGACCGCTTTGTGGAAGGTGTGTGCTAGCCCATGTTCGGCAATCCCTCGTATCCAACGTATCAGGCTTTTTTGGGGCTTGGCATCGCCGCAGCCATTGCGCTGCTGCTCATGCCGTGGTGGATCAAGCTGCTCAAGGTCGAGGGTATCGGCCAACAGGTTCGTGCCGACGGCCCCAAGCGTCATTTGGTTAAGCAGGGAACGCCCACCATGGGTGGCGTTGTCATCCTCGTCGCGATCTCGCTGACCTGCCTGCTGATGGGCAAGCTCACCACCGAGCTCGTGCTCGTGCTGCTCGCCACGCTGGCGACCGGCGTGCTGGGTCTGATCGACGACCTGACCTCCGTTACGCATGGGCGCTCGCTCGGTCTGACGCCTCATGCCAAAATGATCGGCCTTACCATCATCTGCGTTACCTTTACGGTACTTGCCGTCAACTGGTGCGGCGTCGCCCCCGAGATTCGTTTTCCCGGTGGGTTGACGATCGACCTTGGCGTGCTTTCGACCACCATCTGCGGCCTTTCGTTCCCGTGGCTCTACATTGTCTTTTGCTGGCTGATGATCGCCGGTCTTTCTAATGCCGTGAACCTGACCGATGGCCTTGACGGTCTTGCTGGCGGCACCTCCATGATCGCCATGCTCGCCATGGCTGCGATGGCGTTTTTGCACGGAGACGTGAACCTGTCCATCTTCTGCACCGCGTGTGCCGGTGCCTGCTTGGGCTTTCTGTGGTTCAACTGCTATCCGGCGAGCATCTTTATGGGCGATACCGGCTCGCTTGCCCTGGGCGCCGCGTTTGCCTGCACGTCCATCATGACCAACACCGAGGTCGTCTCCCTCATCATCGGCGGCCTGTTTATCGTTGAGACCCTTTCGGTCATGATTCAGGTTGTCTACTTCCACTTTACGCACAAGCGCGTCTTCCTTATGGCGCCCATCCATCATCATTTCGAAAAGAAGGGCTGGGCCGAGACCAAGGTCGTCATCCGTTTTTGGATTATCGCTGCGGCCTTTGGTGCCGTTGGCCTTGCCTTGTTCTTCCAGTTGGGATAGTGGTCTTTCATGCCTCTTGCTGATGTCTTTAGCCTGCTCGTTTTGGGTCAGGGCAAATCCGGTCTCGATGTCGCCCGCTGGGCGCTGGCACATCCCGAGCGCGTAAGTGCCGTTACCGTGTATGGCGGCGGCACCTCTGAGCCCAATGACGCCACGCGTGCGCTCGAGGCTGCTGGTGCGTCGTTTGTCTATGGGACCGAACAGGTCGAGGGCGCCTATGACGTATGCGTGACGTGCCCGGGCATCTCGGAGTTCTCGGGCTTCTTTAAGGCCGGGCGCGAGCATGCCGCCCAGATTATGGGTGAGCCCGAGTTTGCCTATCGCCTGTCGCCCGATAACTGGATCGCCATCACGGGCACCAACGGCAAAACGACCACCACGTCGCTGACTGATTATCTGCTCAAGGCTGCCGGCGAGGCGAGCGTCGCTGTCGGCAACATCGGCGAGCCGCCGGTCAACGAGATTGACGGCCGAGCCCACAACGAGTGGTTTGTGGCTGAGCTCTCGAGCTATCAGATTGCTACGACCACCGAGCTCCACCCTCGCGTGGCGGTGCTGCTCAACATCACTCCCGACCACCTGGGCTGGCACAAGAGCCATAAGAACTATGCGCTTGCCAAGATCAAACTGTTTGACAATATGGTCGATGACGATCTGGTGGTTGTCGACGTTGAGGATGCCGGCATCCATGAGTTCGATGAGTACATCTATACGCCGGGTCGCCGCATCTGCAAGGTCGCTTTTGACGAGCCCGAGGGTGCAGACGCCGCCTTTGTGCGCGACGGCAAGATGGTCGTCCGCCTGAAGGGCGTCGAGACTCAGCTTGTCGCCACGTCCGAGCTCAAGATCTCGGGCCATCACAATGTTATCAATGCCCTGTGCGCTGCCACGGCTGTCCTGGCCGTCGGTGCCAATCCCGAGGGCATTTGCCGCGGTCTGGCCTCGTTCCAGCCGCTCGAGCACCGCGTGGAGCCGTGCGGCGAGATTGACGGAGTGCGCTACGTCAACGATTCCAAGGCGACCAACACCGACGCGGTCGAGAAGGCGCTGACGGCATTTCCCGATGACAACGTGATCTTGCTGCTCGGCGGCCACGATAAGGGCACGCCGCTCACGGACTTCGCGCGCGTCGTTATGGATAACGTGCGCTCGGTCGTCTGCTTTGGCGATGCGCGCGAGCGCTTTACCGCCGCTATGGACGAGGCCGATGTCGATGGCGATGTGGATATCGCCCAAGCGGATGACCTACGCGATGCCGTGGACGTTGCCCGTTCGCTGTCGAGCCGTGGCGACGTGATCTTACTTTCTCCTGCCTGCTCTTCGTTCGATGAGTTCTCGGGCTATGAGGAGCGCGGCCGCGTGTTTAAGGACTACGTGGCTCAGCTTGCCGCTGCAGCGAAATCGCAAATGGAATAGGGGTTGCCGGTGAGAGAGGAGAGCCCCCGACAAGGTATGAGGAGGCCCGACTCGGACCGTGCTTCCTCGCGGCGTAGCACACCGCGTTCCGGTCGCGGCGGGCAGTCGTTTAGCGAACGCTATATTGCCGGCGTTCCCGCCCGCATCATGCGCCCCCGTCTGATATTTATGGCCTGCCTGTTTACTTTGGTGTGCTTTGGTCTGCTGATGGTGTACTCGGCGTCTTCGGTCGAGGCGCTGCACGAGAATGGCTCGGCGACGTTTTTCCTGGGTCGACAGGCCGCGTTTGCCGTGGTTGGTGTTCTGGCGCTGATTGCCATCGTGCGCGTTTTGCCGGACAGCTGGTTTGGGGAGGATGTGCTTAGGATCTTCCTTATCGGCATGATAGGGCTACTGTTTCTGGTGTTCTTGGTGGGCAGCGGCAGCCGTGGCGCCACGCGCTGGCTCAACATCGCCGGTATTCAGTTCCAGCCTTCCGAGTTTTTAAAGCCATTTGCCATTGCGTATTCGGCCATCATGCTTGATCGCTTCTTTTCGCCCGGTGGCAACATCAACGAATTCCTTCGCAAGATGGGCATCTACCTGGGTATTTCGCTCTTTCTGATCTTTATCCAGCCCGATTTCGGTACTGTCCTGATCATCCTGTTGACCCTCATGTGCATGGCGTTGTTTGCGGGTCTCGACCCCAGATTTATCATCGGCGTGCTAATCTTCGGCATTCTCGTGATCGTGATTGCGCTTGTCGCAGAGCCGTACCGTATGGTGCGTATTCAGGTTGCCTTGAACCCTTGGGCCGACGAGTATGGTGACGGCTATCAGGCCACGCTTGCCATTATGGCCTTTGCCTCGGGCGGTCTGTTCGGCCGTGGCATCGGCAACTCAACCATGAAGTACTCGTATCTGCCCGAGGCGCACAATGACTACATCCTGGCCATCATTGGCGAGGAAGTCGGTTTTGTCGGAACCGTGCTGTTCTTCTTGGTGTTTGCGATGCTGATCTACTCGGCGTTTCGCATTGCCGAGCAGGCGACCGATCGCCGGGGCGCGCTTATGGCGTCTGGCTCCGCGGTCATTCTCGCAGTGCAGTTTTTGATTAACGCGCTGGGCATCCTCAACGTGTTTCCCATGACGGGCAAACCGTTGCCGTTTATTAGCTACGGCGGTTCGTCGATTATTGTGTCGCTCATGCTTGCCGGGTTGATCCTGCGCGTTTCGTACGAGAGCGCCCGCCGCGATGAGTATGACCGCCGCCGCGAGAGCTTTGCCGTTATGGATGAGAGTACCGCCGGCGTGCCCCACGTGCGCGGCGAGCGATCTTCGCGTAACGGTTTTACCGTCCTGGATGGCTCTGCGACCGAGCCGGCAGCCCGCCCGCGTCAGCGAACGGCGCCGCAAGGTCGTCCTCAGCGCCCCAGCCCTCGCAACGCGGGCGGCGGATATAATCGAATCGATTTGAACTCGGACCCGTCGGCGCGTCTGCGTACCGACGACCAGGGACCGCGTGTACGAAGGGACTACCATGACCGATAAAATGACCGTTGCTATTGCAGCCGGCGGCACGGCCGGGCACATCAACCCCGCGCTCGCCTTGGCCGAAGAGCTGCGTGACCGTGGCCACCACGTTGTGTTCGTGGGCCAGTCGCGCAAGCTCGAGGGTCGTCTGGTCCCCGAGGCTGGGTTTGATTTTGTGCCCATTACGGTCACGGGCTTCGACCGCTCCCGTCCTTGGACGGCGCTGACCTCGCTGTGGCGTGTCAACAAAGCCAAGCGTGCGCTCGCCAGTCATTTCTCAAAGGTCGGCAAGCCCGATGCCGCCATTGGTTTTGGTGCCTATGTCGAGGTTCCGCTGCTGGGGTGGTGCAAGGGCGCGGGCGTTCCGTATCTGCTGCATGAGCAGAACTCTGTTCCGGGCCTGGCCAACAAGATGATGAACTCCCACGCCGCCCGCGTGTGCATCTCGGTGCCGGCAGCGCGTTCGGTCTTTGAGCGCGAAGGTGACCCTGACCACGTGCTCATGACCGGCAACCCCGTACGTCGCTCGGTGATCGAGGGCGATCGCGCTCGCGGCCGCAAGGCACTTGGCGTTCCCGAGGACGCTACGCTGCTGCTCGTCTTTGGCGGTTCACTTGGCGCCCAGCACCTCAACGAGCGTGTGGCTTCGCTCAAAAACGAGCTGCTTTCGCGCAAGAACCTCTATGTGTTGCATTCGACGGGTGCCGACGGCTTTGAGGAGACCGAGCGCGCTTTGGCGCTGACGCCCGAGGAGGCGAAGCGTTACCGCGTCCAGCCTTACATCGACAACATGGGCGATATGCTGGCTGCTGCCGATTTGGTGCTCTCGCGTTCGGGCGCATCGAGCGTGGCCGAGATCGCTGCACTCGCCGTGCCTTCGGTGCTCGTGCCGTACCCGCATGCGACGGCCGACCACCAAACCACCAATGCCCGTTATCTGGTCGACGCTGGGGCCGGCGTGCTCTGCGCCGATGCCGATATCGACGGTTCTGCCTTTGCCGATGAACTGCTGCACCTGGTCGATGACGCGGCGGCGCGCGACGCCATGCGTCAGGCGGCGCGTGGTCTGGCTCAGGATAGGGCCGCCGCTCTTCTGGCGGATGCGGTAGAGGGTTTGCGTTAGTTAGACGGGATATCGTCGGTCGCCCTCGCGCTGATGCGGTAGGTGCGGTACAGTTAACGGGTTACAGGCAGTGTTTACGCAAGGAGTACACGAGCACATGGCTGATTCCCAGACTGCAACCTCCGCGCCCGAGTTTAAGAGCGCCCACTTTATCGGTATCGGCGGCGCCGGCATGAGCGGCATCGCCCTCGTTCTGCACGAGCGCGGTTATGCCGTTACCGGCTCCGACCTTAAGACGTCACGTTATATCCGCCAGCTTACCCGCGCTGGTGTGAAGGTGCATGTGGGCCATGAGGCCGCCACGATCGACGAGGTCAAGCCCGACGTGGTTGTTGTCTCCACCGCTATTCCGGAGTCCAACCCTGAACTCGTGCGCGCTCGCGAGCTTGGTATTCCCGTGTGGCCCCGTGCCAAGATGCTCTCTGCTTTGGGCCACGGCTACACCACCGTCGCTGTTGCCGGCACGCATGGCAAGACCACCACGTCTTCGATGTGCGCCACCATGCTCGACCGCATGGGCCTGGATCCGAGCTTCTTGATCGGCGGCATCGTCGAGGGCTATGACACGAACGGCAAGAACGGCTCGGGCGACTACTTTGTCGCCGAGGCCGACGAGTCCGACAGCTCCTTCCTGTTCCTGAACCCCAACGTGGTCATTGTGACCAACGTCGAGGCCGACCACCTCGATCACTACTCGGGTATCGAGGAGATCGAGGCAACTTTCGCCAAATTCATGAGCTTGGTGGGCGAGGACGGCACCGTCATCGTCTGCGGTGAGGACCCGCATCTGGTCGAGCTCGCCAAGTCGACGGGCCGTCACGTGCTTTCCTACGGCTTTGCCGAGAGCAACGACATCGTCTGCATGCACCCGGATGTCAAGGGCATCCAGAGCGACTTTATCGTTCGCTTTGAGGACGGCACTGAGCACGCTGTGGAGATCAAGAGCAATCCCGGTCGCCACAACATGCTCAACGCCACGGCGGTGCTCACCGTCGCCCATGTCCTGGGCCTTGACATCGACGCCGCCGCCAAGGCGCTCTCGAGCTTTGAGGGCGTCCGCCGTCGCTTTACCCACGTGGGCGATATCGATGGCATCACCGTGGTCGATGATTACGGCCATCACCCCACCGAGATCAAGGCGACGCTTGCTGCTGCTTCGTCGCTGGGCTACAAGCACGTCGACGTCGTGTTCCAGCCGCACCGCTATTCGCGCCTGCAGGCCCTGTGCGACGACTTTGCCGATGCATTTGCCAATGCCGATAAACTGCTGCTGATTGATGTGTTCTCGGCTGGCGAGATGCCCATTCCGGGTGTCACCTCTAAGATGCTCGCCGATACCGTGCGCGCCAAGCATCCTGGCAAGGAGGTCGTGTATTGCTCCAGCCGTCTTGAGCTCAATCAGGAGCTCGAGCAGATGGTGGGCGAGGGCGACCTGCTGCTCACCATGGGTGCCGGTGACGTTACGACCGTCGGCCCCGAGTTCATTGAGTATCTGACTGCCAAGAAAGACGCTTAAGTCTAATGGGTCTGTTTAACGCCGTCATGGCGCTCTCGGGCATGATCGACACGGATGTGATCGAGGACGAGCGCCTTGCGCGTCATACGAGCTATCGTATCGGCGGCAAGGCCGACCTCTTTGTGACGTGCCATAGCTATCATGCCCTTCGCCGCGCCGTGGCGGTGCTCGATCGCGAGCAGGTGCCGTGGGTCATCATCGGCAAGGGCTCCAATCTGCTGGTTGCCGATGGCGGTTATCGCGGTGCCGTCATTTCGCTCGGACGTGAGTTTCAGCGCACGGTTGTTGCCGATGACGGTTGTACGCTGACGGTCGGTGCGGGCGTGATGTTTGCGCGCCTGGTCAACGATGCCCTGTCGCGTAGCCTCTCGGGCCTTGAGTTTGCCGTTGGCATCCCTGGGTCGGTCGGCGGTGCGATATCTATGAATGCCGGCACACGGACCGAGTGGATTGGCTTGCTGGTTGAGGATGTCGTAACGTTTGACCCGGCATCCGGTATCAAGCATTATGCGGGGTCCGAGATCACTTGGGGCTACCGCGAATGTAGCCTTCCCCGCAATGAGATCATCCTCGAGTGCGTGCTCAAACTTAAACCGGCGCCCAAGGCCGACATTCGCGAGCGCATGGAGCGGTACCTGACGAGGCGCAAGCGTACGCAGCCCATGGGTCGCGCATCCTGCGGGTCGGTCTTTCGCAACCCGCCCGATGCGAGTGTGGGCAAGCTTATCGAGGATTGTGGATTAAAGGGTTTTTCGATTGGCGGCGCGGAAGTTTCGCCCGTTCACGCTAATTTTATCGTTAATAACGGAACTGCCTCGGCCGATGACGTTGCCGCGGTTATCAGACATGTGCACGGAAAGGTGAGGGAGGCGTATGGCATCGAGCTCAGACCGGAAGTTAAATTCCTCGGCTTCTAGAGCATCGAAACCCACCTTCCGCCGCGCCGGAGGGCGTTCCGGCGCGCCTGCCAAACCTCAACGCAATACCGTCGCGCACTCTAAGCTTGTCGGGCATGCTCGACAGACCAGTCGTCCGGTTGTCGGCTCGCAGCTCGGCAATCGTCCGGCCGCAAAAAAGTCCTCGCGTCCCTCGCTGACGTCAAAGCCTGTTATGGGCGCCAAGCCTGCCCGTCCCATGGCAACTCCTAAGCCCTCGACGGGAACTAAGGCGGCGCGTCCGGGTCGCACGCTTGGCGCATCGAAACCGCGCTCGCTGACATCGGTGCCGGCTACCGCCAAGAAGCCTTCGGGTAAAAAAGGCGTCAACCCGTTGTCTTCACTTGGGGCGATGGCAAATAAAACGTCAGACGCCGCTTCTCTCGTTACAGGCAAAGGCAAAATCGTGGGCGGCGTTCTGGCCGTCTTGGCCGTGCTCGTCGTCGTTGCTGTCGTGGTGATCAACTCTGGATTGTTTACCGCCACTGATATTCAGATTCAAGGCAGCGAGCATGTGACGAAGCACGATGCTATCCAGCTGATCGATTTGCCCGAGGGAACGTCGCTTTTTAACGTCGATCCCGACCAGATTACCGAGGACCTCAAGCAGAACCCGTGGGTCTCGGGCGTGGATGTCCAGCGCCAGTTCCCACATACGCTCATCATTACGCCGATGGAGCGCAAGGTCATTGCAATTGCCTATATCAGCTCCGATGACCTTGCCTGGGCCATCGGGGATGATGACACCTGGATCGCCCCGCTGTCGACGTCGGTCGAAGTGGATGACCAGGGCAACGTCATCACGACGGGGCAGGGCTCAAATACCCTGACCGGCATTGATGCCGCGCTGGCGCTCGCTAAGCACTATGGCGCGGTGTTGTTGACTGATGTCTCGGCGGATGTCGCTCCGGTTTCCGGCCAGGCAGTGAGCTCCAAGGCCGTTAAGGCTGGCTTGGATTATGTGCGTGGTTTTTCGAGCGAGTTCTTGGGACAAGTCAAGGATATTTCCACGCCTTCGGTCGAAGCCATCTCGGCAAACCTCAATAACGGCATTGAGGTGTCGCTGGGCGATTCGAACGATATCGTCAAGAAGGAGCGCGTAGTCACCAAGCTGCTTTCGCAGGTAGAGGGCGTAACGTATATCAATGTGCGCTCTCCGGGTAACTATACATTTAGGAACGCTCCGACCTCGTAGCGCTGGTTGATGCTTTGTTGAGGGGCCATACCACGCCGTTTATCTGGTTTGTTTGGTTTTCACGGTCAATTATTTGACTGATACGTTCATAATGTGCAAACATAATACGGTTTACCTTTGCATTTACTTTCAACCTGAAGGTTAATGTGCGCAGGGGTCGACCCATGCTATGGCTATAACCTTTGTTCGGAGGACCGACATGCACGAGACAGAGATCAACAACTACCTTGCCGTCATTAAGGTGGTCGGCGTCGGCGGCGGCGGTACCAACGCGGTCAATCGAATGATCGAAGAGGGCATCCGCGGCGTCGAGTTTGTTGCCATCAACACCGATGCTCAGGCACTCGCGATCTCTGATGCCGATATCAAGGTGCACATCGGCACCGACCTTACCCGCGGCCTGGGCGCCGGCGCCAACCCCGAGGTTGGCCGCAAGGCTGCCGATGAGTCCCGCGACGACATTGCCGAGGCGCTCGCTGGTGCCGACATGGTGTTCATCACCTGCGGCGAGGGCGGTGGCACCGGTACCGGCGCTGCTCCCATCGTTGCCGATATCGCGATGAACGAGGTCGGTGCGCTGACCGTCGCCGTCGTGACCAAGCCCTTCACCTTCGAGGGCCGCAAGCGCAAGAAGAGCGCCGAGGAGGGCATTAAGACCCTCTCCGATTGCGTCGACACCATGATCGTCATCCCTAACGATAAGCTGCTCGACATCGCCGAGAAGAAGACCACCATGCTCGAGGCCTTCGCGATTGCCGATGGCGTCCTTTCCCAGGGCACCCAGGGCATCACCGACCTCATCACCGTCCCCGGTATCATCAACCTGGACTTCGCCGATGTTAAGACCATCATGAAGCAGGCCGGTACCGCCATGATGGGTATCGGTACCTCTTCTGGGGACACCCGTGCCGTCGACGCTGCCCAGCAGGCCATCTCCAGCCCGCTGCTCGAGAGCTCCATCGATGGTGCCACGCGCGTGCTGCTCTCCATCGCCGGTTCCAAGGACCTGGGCATCCAGGAGATCAGCGACGCCGCCGACGTTGTCGCCAACGCCGTCGACCCCGAGGCCAACATCATCTTCGGTACCGTTGTCGACGAGTCCCTGGGCGATCAGGTGCGTATCACCGTCATCGCTACGGGCTTCTCCGACTCCAACGTCAACCGTCAGGACGAGCTCTTTGCTGCTCAGCAGTCTCAGAGCAAGGCCGCTGCCTCCGCTGAGCCGCAGCGCACCGCTCCTGCCACGAGCCCGGCTCAGGCCGCTCCGACCCGCAACGTCGGTGGCACCGAGCTTCCTAACTTCGGCAACGATCAGTTCGAGCTTCCCGACTTCCTGAAGCGCGGTAGCTTCTAAGTCGTTCTTTGCATTGTTGTGCGCAGGGGCGTGTCCGTATGGACGCGCCCTTTTTATTTCGACTTTGTAAACTAGAACCTCCAATCTCTTTACGTTCCCTTTACGATTGCCTCCAGCGCAGCAGGTATCCTTTTAGAGAAGTATGACAGCCGTATAAACGCGGACTGCGCGGCGATGCCGCGGTACTTGTGTTATTAGGAGGCTTTAGTATGGCAGCACGTGCGGACAAAGTTTCGCGTGTCGACCATGATGGAGTTACGTTGGTGGAGGGCGCGACATCCGATGTTCGCTTTGCCTTCACCGAGCGCGCCGGTGGCGTTTCCGAAGATGCGTACTCCTCACTCAACTTGGGCTCGCATGTTGGCGATGACCCCTTTGCTGTTCAAGAAAATCGTCGTCGCGCGCTCGAGGCTATGGGTGCCGCCGAGTGCGAGCACAACCTGCTCATTCCCAATCAGGTCCATGGTGACCATATCGTTGCGGTGGCCTCGAACGGCGCCGATGACCTTGAGGACGTCCGCGAGCAGATTGCTGAGGGCTGCGATGCCATCGTCTGTACGGCGCGTAACGTGCCCGTGCTGCTCTGCTTTGCCGACTGCGTTCCCGTGGTGCTGGTGGCCCCTGGCGGATTTGCCGTGGTGCACTCCGGTTGGAAGGGCACGATTGCACGTATTTCTGCCAAGGCGTGCCAGGCGCTTTGCGATGCTGCCGGCTGCGATGCGAGCGACGTTTCCGCCTATATTGGCCCCCATATCTTGGGTGACGAATATGAGGTATCCCAGGAACTCATGGATCGCTTTGCCGCCGAGTTCTCTTGCATCGATGCGAATACCTCTCGCATGCTTGATCTTTCCGCTGCCATTCGCGAGGCGCTGGTAGATGTCGGTGTCGACGCGGATAATATCGTGGATACCCAGCTTTCGACCGTGCGTCAGAACGACCGCTTTTATTCCTACCGTAACGAGGACGGCACCTGTGGGCGCCATGCTGCGATCGGCGTGATGCTATGAGAAAGATCGTATCGGTTCTGAGCGCCGCTGTGCTTACGCTTACGCTGTGCGCCTGTTCTTCGGGATCTTCGACCTCTTCCATTACCGTGGCCGGCTCCACGACCTGCCTTCCTATCGCCGAGATTGCGGCCGAGGGCTTTAAGGAGGAGACCGGCATCGACGTGCTCGTTTCCGGTTTGGGTTCTTCCGCTGGGATCGAGGCCGTCAGCGCCGGCACGGCCGATATCGCCAGCTCCTCCCGTGGACTCAATGCCGACGAACAGGATCTGGGCCTGACTCCCATCGTCATTGCCCACGACGGTATCGCGGTCATCGTGAACGACGACAACCCCGTCGATAACCTCTCGACCGAGCAGCTCCGCGATATCTACGCCGGCAAGATTACCAATTGGAAAGAGGTCGGTGGCGAGGACCTGAGGATTCAGGTCATCAACCGAGACGAGGCGTCCGGTACGCGCGAGGCCTTCCGTACCATCGTGATGGATGGCACGCCGTTCGATCGCCGCTCGGCTGTTCTTTCGGGTACGGGCCAGGTGCGCGACGTGGTATCTCGTTCGCGTGGGGCCATCGGCTACATTTCGCTGGGCTTCGTCGATAGCCTCAACGCCAAGACCTCGGTCAAGGCCGTCTCGGTCAATCATGTTGAGGCGTCCGAGAAGACGGTCGCGAGTGGCGGCTATCCCATCTCGCGCGACCTTTACTTCTTTGTGAAGGGTGTGCCTTCGCAGCAGGCGCAGGATTACATCGACTATGTGACGTCCGAAAAGATGGACAAGCAGATTCGCGAGGCGGGCTTTATTCCCGTCACCAACGACGAGAAGGGGAGTGAGTAGCATGGAAGCACAGGAAAACTCCCAGACTGAGCAGAATGTTCAGACGCCCAAGAAGCGCGAGCTGGCGCTCGTATCGCGCAGTACCTATATCAAGGAGAAGGCGCTGCAGTGGATCTTCTTTGCCTGCGCGTTCTTGGCGGTCGTTACCGTCATCCTGATTTTTGTCTTTACCACGTACTCGGCGCTGCCCGTCTTTACTGACATCGGTCTGGCTGACTTCTTTAGCTTTACGTGGGCGCCTTCCGAGGGCCACTACGGCATCTTGTCGCTGCTTGCCGGCTCGGGTCTGGTGACCGTCGGTGCGCTCGCCATGGGCGTGCCGCTGGGCGTGGGTACGGCCGTTTACCTGGTCGAGATTGCCAGCAAGCGCGTGCGCAAGCTCATCAGCCCCGCCGTTGACCTGCTGGCGGGCATACCCTCCATCATCTACGGCTTCTTTGGCATGATCATCATCCGCCCGTTTATCGCACAACTGACCGGCGGCCTTGGTTTTGGTGCGCTGACGGCGTGGTTTGTGCTCGCCATCATGATCGTCCCTACCATCACCACGCTCACCATCGATGCTCTCAATTCCATTCCCATGGGCATTCGCGAGGCATCGTATGCCATGGGCGCCACAAAGTGGCAGACCATCTATAAGGTCGTGCTACCTGCCGCGAAGCTGGGTATCGTTGATGCCATCGTGCTGGGTATGGGCCGTGCCATCGGCGAGACCATGGCCGTGCTCATGGTCGTAGGTAACGCCCCGGTTATTCCCGACAGCATTGCGAGCCCCATCTCGACGCTCACGAGCCAGATTGCGCTCGACATGAGCTATTCCTCGGGTCTGCACCGCTCGGCGCTGTTCGGCATGGGTGTGGTCCTGTTTATCATCTCCGCCACGCTGGTGGGTATCGTCCGTCTGATTTCCAAGAAGAAGAGGGGGTAGGCTATGTCCGATTCCGTTGACACGACGGTCGATACGACCTCGTCGCGCGAGCGCATCAAGCGTGCCCTTTCCCACGGCAAGAAGGGCCGCATCAACAAGGACCTGTCCAACAAGATCATGCTTGGCGTGTTTCGTGCCGCTGCCTACATCACCACGCTGGTGCTGGTCGCTATCATCGCCTACGTGGTCATCAACGGCCTGCCACACATCTCGCTCGACTTTATCTTCGGTTGGCCCCAGGGCGTCAACGCCGAGGGCGGAATTTGGCCCACGATCGTCTCGACCGTCTACGTGACGGCGCTCGCCATGCTTATCTGCACGCCGATCGCTGTGCTGGCAGCCGTCTATCTGGCCGAGTACGCCAAGCAGGGCAAGGTCGTCGAGCTCATTCGCTACGCTGCTGACGCTTTGGCCTCGGTGCCCTCCATCGTTATGGGCCTGTTTGGCTACGCCTTGTTTGTCGAGGCTATGGGCCTGGGCCTTTCGATGGTCTCGGCCGCTCTGGCGCTCGCGCTCTTGATGCTTCCCATCGTCATGCGCACCACCGAAGAAGCCATTCGCGCCGTTCCGCGCTATATCCGTTGGGGCGCGTACGGCCTGGGCGCTACCAAGTGGCAGGTCGTCTCCAAGATCGTGCTTCCTTCGGCCTTTGGCCGCATTGCCACGGGCATCGTCCTTGCCATCGGCCGTGCCATCGGCGAGACCGCCGTGGTGCTCTACACCATGGGCCAGGCCATCAATCTACCTATTTCGCCGCTCGATTCCGGTCGTCCCATGACC
Source organism: Collinsella sp. (assembly GCA_019414245.1). Classification (GTDB taxonomy): domain Bacteria; phylum Actinomycetota; class Coriobacteriia; order Coriobacteriales; family Coriobacteriaceae; genus Collinsella. Next base: position 146,497 of record DXMK01000007.1, read on the forward strand.
GTTCACCTGTACCTGCTTGCCAACGACGGCATCAACATGAACGCAGCCTACGGCACTGCGCTCTTGCTGATGGTGATCATTTTGGCCTTCAACCTGTTTGCGCGCTTCCTGTCGCGTAAGCGTCGCTAGTTAAGGAGTCCCATGTCCGTTTATCAGTCCGCTCCCGCGTTGGAGCAAGCGGCCATTACGGCCAAGGATTTCAACTTTTGGTACGGTGACTTTCATGCGCTGACGGGGCTTGACCTCAACATCGCCAAAAACGCCATCACCTCCTTCATTGGCCCTTCGGGCTGCGGCAAGTCGACGTTTTTGCGCTGCATCAACCGCATGAATGACCTGATCGAGGGTACGCGCGTCGAGGGCACCATGACGCTCGACGGCAACGATATCTATGCCGAGGGTGTCGACCCGGTCGACCTCCGTCGCCGCGTGGGCATGATCTTTCAGCAGCCCAATCCGTTTCCCAAATCCATCTACGAGAATGTCGCCTTTGGCCCTCGTCTGCAGGGCGTGACTAGCAAAAGTGACCTCGATGACATCGTGGAAGAATCGCTCAAGCGCGCCAACCTCTGGAAAGAGGTATCCAATCAGCTCAACAAGGATGGTTTGGCGCTCTCGGGCGGTCAGCAGCAGCGTCTGTGCATCGCGCGCGTGCTTGCGGTGCAACCCGATGTCCTTCTGATGGACGAGCCCTGCTCCGCCATCGACCCCACGTCCGTCTCTAAGGTCGAGGATTTGATGGCCGAGCTGGCGCCCGAGATGACGATCATCATCGTCACGCATTCAATGCAGCAGGCAGCTCGCATTAGCGACTACACCGCATTCTTCTTGCAGGAAGTTGCCGGCGAGCCCGCTACGCTCATCGAGTATGGTCAAACCGACGCGATCTTCACCAGCCCGGTGGACTCGCGGACGGAAGACTATATCACCGGCCGCTTTGGCTGATCGGTGCGACTAGTCCCAAGCCGATCGGACCTGGTCCGGTGCGTATTCACTGTGCGGGCGGCATGACCGCACCCAACTGATTGGAGTGAACCATGCGCAAACTGTTTTCCCGTCAGCTCATCGAGGCCCGCCACGAGATGCTGAGCATCTACGAGGCCGTCGATCTGGCCCTCCACGATGCCGTGAGGGCCTATGTTACCGACGACCGCAAGCTCGCCACCAAGACCAAGAAGCGCACGCTTTCGATTGACGCACGCTGCGCCAACCTGGAGGCCGTCTGCTACAACCTGATTGCCACGCAGTCACCGGTCGCCTCCGACTTCCGCTTGCTGCAGACGATCATCTACGTCGACTTTAACCTGCAGCGCATGACCGATAAGGTTCGCCAGATTTGCCGCGCCACGCGTCATATGATCAAGGCCGACATCTCGCTGCCCAAGGAGCTTGTCGGCACGGTCGAGGCCGAGGCTGAGGCCGTCTACCAGGTGCTGGGCTCTTCGCTTTCCGCGCTCGTCACCAACGACATGTCCATCATCTGCAACTTGGCCGTCGAGGACGAGCCAGTGCACGCCGCCTACGAGAAGTTCTTCCGCACCTTTAACCGCATGGACACGGGCGATTTTATGGACGACGACAGCAACTATGACGACCTGCGCCGCGCCATCATGGTATCGCGCTATCTCGATCGCATCGCCTCGATTTCCATCGATGCCGCCTGCCGTCTGACCTTCCTGTTGACCGGACAGCGTATGACTGCCGGTGATATCGCCTGCACTGATGAGGATGAGCTCGAGAGCATGCGCGTGCCTTCGGGCGAGGGTGTTATCATGAGGCCCGCCGTCGATGCACGCTACGTTGCCAAGGTGCCCGTTAACGAGGTCAGCGAGGGTCTTCGCTACCTGCTCGATCATCTTGAGGATGAGGACGATGGCGAGGACGACGAGGAGTAAGTAACCCCGTTCGTCGAAAGATTGTAAATACCTAAGTGAGCGCGGCCTTGCACATGCGGGGCCGCGCTCTTGCGTTAGCATGGGACTACTTGTTTGGCTGTCAGCGGAGGCGATTGGCAATGGATAACTATTTGGACTTGATGCGCGCTCGCCGCGAGCAGATTCTGGAACGTTTTTATGCGGCGCTCGATCGCGCGGGCCGTCCCCACGACGCCGCGAGCCTCATTGCCGTGTCCAAGACCGTTGGTGTCGATGAGACCGTTGCCGCCATCCAGGCGGGGTATCGCCATTTTGCCGAGAACCGCCCGCAGGAGCTGGTTCGCAAGCTCACGGGTCTGGCGGAGCATCCGGAGCTGCCCGAGGTGCGCTTCGATATGATCGGCAACCTGCAGACCAATAAGATCAATGCGGTGCTGGGCTCAGCCGAGCTGATTCACTCGGTGGGTTCGCTGCATCTGGCGCAGGCGATCTCGAGCCGTGCTGTTCGCAAGATTGAGGCAGGCGAGCTCGTCGGCCCCCAGCGTGTGCTCATTGAGGTCAATGTGAGTGGTGAGGAGTCGAAGGGAGGCTTTTCACCCGATGAGATTCGCGCCGCCGCGGGTGAGCTTGCAGAACTTGAGGGAATTTGCGTACAGGGGCTTATGACTATGGCGCCCCGGGGGAATAAGGATGTGGCACGCCGCACCTTTGCGGGGCTTCGTGAGCTGAGGGATGAGCTGGAGGCGGCGCATCCCGATTTGAACCTGCCTGAGCTTTCCTGCGGTATGAGCGAGGACTTTGAGTCTGCCCTTGAGGAGGGCTCTACGCTCGTTCGCCTGGGCAGGGTAGTATTTAGCCCGGAGTTTGCAGTAAAATAAGGTTCTGAAGTGCGCACTGATTATCGGGGCGCCTGCACTAAACCGCGAGAGGACACAACCATGGGCTTCCTTGACGAGATTAAAAATAAGATGCACCTGGGCGGCCAGCAGGGTTACGACCAGGGTTATGGCCAGGACGACGACTACGGCTACGATGACGGCTACGACGATGGCTATCAGAACAACGGCTACAGTGGTGCTTCGGGCGAGGGCTTCTACACCCAAGACGAGCCGAGCAACGGCCTGCTTGGCCAGACGCGCCGCGGTGAAGCTGAGTCGGTTGCCGTGTATACGCGCTCCGGTCAGCTGGTCGGCGATGACTCCCGCCATGCCACGACGTATAACCCGCCTTCGCGCTCGCAGGACAGTGTTGCGAGCGGTTATCGTCCTGGTGCCTATGACACGCCGTCGAGCTACGCCGAGAATACCCGCGCCCGTGCCGCCGCTGCACCCGCGCCTGCACCGAGCGATGCCTCGGCCTATGCGAGCAATATCATCAACGCCACGCCGCAGCTGCCGGCCTATGTCCTGCGCCCCGAGAGCTATGACGACGTGGAGACCGTGGTGCGCCGCGTTCGCACCAAGCAGCCTGTCGCACTGATTTTTGTGGGCGTACGCACCGAAGTTGCCAAGCGCGTCTTGGACTTCTCTTACGGCTTTGCCTGCGGTCTGGGTGCCACGGTCAAGGAGGTGGGCGACCGCGTGTTCATGGTGCTGCCCGCCGGTTGCGAGGTCAAAGATTCCGATCTCAAGAAGCTTCGTGCCGACAGCTACCTTAAGTAAAGACAAGACGAGGAGATTCCCATCAACATCTACACTATCGTCCAGCTGGTCAACACGCTGTTCAACTTCTATTCCACGCTCATTGTCGTCTACTGCTTTATGACGTGGATTCCCATGAAGCAGGGTGGTTTGCTTCAGGATATTGCCGCGGTGCTTGATAGCGTGTGCGGTCCGTGGCTCAACCTGTTCCGTCGTTTCATCCCGCCGATGGGCGGTATCGATTTTTCGCCGGTCGTTGCGATTATTGCGTTGCAGTTGGTGCAGAGGCTGGTTCTGCAGCTTCTTATAGGTATACTCGTGTAGAACTGACTTAGTAACTTACGTCGGGCGTGTAGCGCCGAGGCGATGAAAAAGGAGACTTGTTATGGCTATTACCCCTGCAGACATCCAGGCTCAGACTTTCTCTGAGGCCAAGCGTGGCTACGATCCTGCTGAGGTCGACGTCTTCTTGGAGACGCTGTCCTCCGAGGTTGACGCTATGCTCGCTAAGATCGTCGACCTTAAGGGTCGTCTGACTGCTACCGAGCAGCAGCTTGCCGATGCGCAGGCTCAGCTTGCCCAAGCTCAGGATGCCACCGCCCAGGCCGTTCCTGCCGCCCCCGTGACTGTTCCCGCCCCTGACTTCTCCGCTCAGGAGCGCCAGATTTCCGCTGCCCTGATCGCTGCCCAGCAGACCGCTGAGACCATCGTCAACGATGCCAACGAGAACGCTGAGCGTATCCGCAACGAGGCTGACGCCAAGGCCCGCGAGGTTATCCGCCAGGCTCTGACCGAGAAGCAGGCCGAGCTCGAGGAGATCGATCGTCTCAAGGCTTCTCGTGAGGAGTTCAAGGCCGAGTACCTCAAGCTCATCCAGCACTTCATGGACGATGCCCAGAATTCCTTCCCGGCCGATCTGATGGCCTCCACGCCGGTCGGTTCTGCCGCTTCTCCTGCAGTGACTGTTCCCGCCGAGCCGCTGCCCGTCGCTGACCCGGTTGTCCCCGTGGCCGATCCCTTCGCCCCGATCGACAACTTTGCTGCCGACGACCTGGACTAACATTCGGCCTACAATTTAGTGCCTAGAAAGGACCCGCAGCTTGCGGGTCCTTTTTTATGACTGTGCAGGGGCGCGCAACATAAAAAACCGAGCCCTGCACATTGTGGCGCAGAACTCGGCAAATGGGTGAGCGGTAAAAGGTAGGTTTTAGGGCATGTGCCAAAAACTACTTGAGGAGGAAGTTGGGGAGGGGAATGGTGCGGGCCTCGCGATGCTCGGGATCGGCGATGTGGTCGGCAGGATAGCCACAGACGAGCATGTGATAGGGATAGACGCCCTTGGGCAGGTTGAACTGCTCCTGTGCCACCTCAGGCTTAAAATGGCATACCCAGCACGTTCCCAGGCCCTGCTCGGTGGCCTCCATCATCATCTGGTCGCACACGATGGACGTATCGATTTCACTGGAATTCATCTGGTCATACGGGCGCACCCAAGCATCATCGGTAACGCTGCAAATAAGGAAGACAAGCGGAGCTCCAAAGATAGACCCATCACGAGCAAACCGAGGCTGACAAGCAGCAGCCTTCTCCAACAGCTCAGGCGTATCCAGCACCATCACACGGGCTGGATGATTATTACAAGCAGAAGGAGCAATCCGCCCCGCCTCAACAATGGCATCCACTACCGACTGCTCAACAGGACGGTCCTCAAAAGAACGACAAGAATACCGACCACGAGCCAGATCCAAATAAGACATACAAGCCCTCCTAAAATTAAAAATCAAACAAACCAAAAGTAACCCAAAGAGTACCCAAAGCGGCAATCAGCCAAACGCTCATCAAGGGCCAAAGTGTCCGAACGGATACCAAAGGTCCCTTCAGCCAAACCCCCATCGCGCTAAATCTATCAGCCAAAGTTCCCAATGGTGGTACGTAAGGGAGCGGGCCCGGCCACTAATAACCTTTTGAACGACTCTGCTTGCAGCCGGAGTGAAAAAGGTTATTAGTGGCCGGGCCCGCGACCGCCGGGACACGTACCCCCAATTAACTGTTCTTCATGACAATCGAATCCACAACATCGGCCACATTCTCGCAGCAGTCGGCGCAGTACTCCAGGAAGGCGTAGACGTCACGCCAAGCGATGACCTCGAGCGGATCCTTGCCGTTAACGTGCAGGTTGCGCATGGCGTTGATGTAGAGCTCGTCGGCCTCGGACTCGATGGTGTTGATCTGGATGACCAGCTCGCGCAGCGTTTTGGACTTGCGGTAGTTGGGAAGCTCGACCATCAGGTCTTTCATGGCGCGGCAGGCGTCAGTCACCTTGTGGGCGATGACGATGGCGTCGGGATGGATGCTCTGAATGTTGGTGAAGTAGACGCGCTGCACGACGCCCTCAATACGGTCGAGCACGGTGTCGAGCGCGCAGCTCATCAGATCCAGATCCTCGCGCTCGAGCGGGGTGATAAAGGCGGTGAGCAGGGCGTCTTCGAGCTCGTGGTGCTTCTTGTCTGCCGCATGCTCAATCGCATGCATCTTATTGAGCATGTCGTGAATCTGCGCGGGATCGAAGTTCTCAAAAATCTGGGTAAGCAGCTCGGCGGCCTGGACGGCGAGGTCGGCGCAGGCGACGTAGTTGTCAAAGTAGAACGAATCGGGTTTCTTAGCCATGGGTGGGTCCTTTCGAGGCGAAGACGGGTGGGCGAAGTGTTGCGGTCCAGATGGACGTTCGGTTTGACTAGAGGAACATCATGAACAGCTTGGCCATGACAAAGCTGATGAGTCCGCAGGCGGGGAAGGTGAAGAACCAGGTGAACATCATGTCCTTAACGACGCCGAAGTTGATGGCCGAGAGGCGCTTGACGGCACCGACGCCCATGATGGCGCAGGTCTTGATGTGTGTGGAGGACACGGGGATGCCGGTAAGGGTGGCAAGCAGCAGGTTCGCGGCGCCCGCGAGGTCGGCGGAGAAGCCCTGATACTTCTCGAGCTTAACCATGCTCTGGCCGACGGACTTTATGATGCGCTCGCCGCCGACGCTGGTGCCGATACCCATGGTGGCCGAGCACAGCAGCATAATCCAGATGGGGATGCCGGCATCGCCGACGCTGGTCTGGCCGTTTGCGAAGGCCACGCCTAAAAAGAGCACGCCGATGAACTTCTGTCCATCCTGCGCGCCGTGCATAAAGCTCATGGCCGCAGCGCTCGCGATCTGAGCGTATTTAAAGAAGACATTGGCACGTCGCCTGTTGGCGGCGGCGAAAAGAACCGAGACGAGTTTGCACAGGACCCAGCCCATGACAAAGCCCAGGCCGATGGAGAGCGCCAGGCCGTAGATGACCTTCATCCACTCGTGGACGTTGACGCTGCTCGCGCCGCCGAGGGCGATAGCGGCACCGGTCAGGCCGGCGATAAGGCTGTGGCTTTGCGAAGTGGGGATGCCAAAACGCGATGCTGTGGCGCCGTAGACGACGATGGAGAACAGCGCTGCGCAGAGGCACGCGAGCGCCATGGTGCTGTTTCCGCCAAAGTCGACGATATGTGAGATGGTGTTGGCGACGCTCGCATTAAAGTGCGTCATGATGAGCACGCCGAGGAAGTTGAATGCGGCGCTCATGAGAATGGCGGCGCGGGCGGGCATGCAACGCGTAGTGACGCAGGTCGCGATGGCGTTGGGCGCGTCGGTCCATCCGTTGACGAAGATGGCGCCGAGCGCGAGGATCACGGTGACGGCAAGGACTGGGTTCGACACAATTTGGCCGAGGAAGGTTGAGAACGTTACGTCCATATATGGGCTTTCTCGAAGTTTGCAGGCACGTTACAAAAACATGATAAATCGTATCACCTCCTGTGGGTTTCTTAACGGAGTTCTGACGTGAGAAGTGGATTTTTTGGCACTAAAATTGAATATTAGTCCTGTTGACCGCGGGTATTCTTTTTGCTAACACGCCATGCGGACACGTGCGATTGCTACGACACTCCAAAACCACAGTCTGTTCGCTTTACAACATGCAAACATGCGTTCGATAATAGGAGGCATGGAATATCGACAGACAGACGGCAAAACTCGGCGCGTACACAAGCAGTATGTGGACGTCGTGGCTCGCATCCTCGCGGGCGGACAAGTCGTGCCAGTCGCCGTCTGCTGGGTCGACGGTCGTTGCTTTACGATTGACGAGATTGTCTCGACCACTGGGTTTGGCCTGACGGTTCACGGCATTCGTACGGCAACCTATAAGGTGCGTTTTGGCGGGCACGCGACCGAGTTGTATCTGGAGGACCAGACGCGTGAACGACCAGATGGCTCGCAGGCCCATCTGATGCGTTGGTGGGTGTGGGCATTCGACCGTACGCTCGAGGGCGAGCGCCGTAGGTAAGGACGCACGGCGTTCGGGTACAATGACAGGAATCTTGTCAGCTACTGCGCCGTTATTTGTGGCGCTTTTTGAAAGGACGAACCTATGAACGATATCCAGGGCTATCAGAACGGCCCCGTCGAGAGCGGCGCAAGCCGCGCCAAGGAGATGTCGCCGCGCGCGTACAATCTCGCCATGTCTGCCCTGATCTTCTTGGGCTTTTGCGCCATGGGCGCCGGCGCCTACTTTACGAGCACCATGTCGTTTGCGCGCATGATGATGAGCGGCGCCGCCTTGCCGCTGGTCTTTGGCTCGTTTATTTTGACCATCGTCGGCATGGTCATGATGTCGGCCGCCGCCAGCAAGCAGTCCGTGGGCCTGTCCCTTGTGGGCTACATAATCTTTGCGAGTACCTTTGGCCTGACCGCGTCGTTTGGCCTTGCCAACTACGACCTGCCCACCATCAACACTGCCTTTATCGCCACGGCCGCCATCACCTTTGTCTATGGCGCCTTGGGCGTGACGTTCCCCAAGTTTTTCCAGCGCGTATATGGCATCGGCTTTGGCATTCTGCTCGCCACTATTCTGGTTGAGATTGTGCTGATGTTCATGGGCGTCTCGCAGACCATCACCGATCTGATCGTGATCGTGGTGTTCGCCGGCTTTATCGGCTACGACACCTATGTTGCCACGACGGTGCCGCCTACGCTGCCCAACGCCGTGCTTATGGCATCCAACTTGTTCGTGGACATCATCAACGTGTTCCTGCGCATTCTGAACATCCTCGGCCGTCGCGACTAGTGGCGAATTGCGGCGGTGTTTGCCGTGCGTGTAAATCGATGCGAAAGGCGGTCCTTCGGGGCCGTCTTTTTTGTATGCGGCGGGGTATCATGGATGGGAAAAGCCGATAGCGGCAGAGACCGAGAAAGGTGACCACTTATGGCAGACGTCGACAACAGGAACCGTAACCGCAGGTCCAACCGAGCGGGTCAGCCCAATCCCAAGCGCGAGGCCCGTGCCAAGGCCGCCGAGCGTCACGTGGCAACTGTGTCCGAAGCGTGCGCCAAGGATATCGAGCGTTCGCTTGCCGGTGTTCGCGAGTTTGACGGTATGCCTGCCGGCTTTGTCGCGGCGATGAAGGCCAAGGCCCAGAAGGCAGCGGCTGCCGAGGAGCCGGTTGCCGAGGAGTCTGAGTCCGCTGAGGTTGCGTCCGCCGAGGCTGAGGTTGCGTCCGCCGAGGCTGAGGTTGCGGCTGAACCTGCGCCCGCAGAGGAGACCGACGAAGTCGAGTCCGCGCCTGCTGCTGAGGAGCCCGCTCCGGTCCTGCCCGAGGTCACTGTGCTTGATGCCTCCGCCACGCAGGCAATCCTCGATAACGGTCGCGGCTATGCGCAGTTCTGCGACATGGCCGTGCTCGCCTTTGCCTCGTTTACCAATCCGGGCGGTGGATATATTCAGGGTTATCTGGGCCAGGAGGCCACGCTGTGCGCCGATTCGTATCTGTACAACGTTCTCGATAAGCAGCGTAAGTGGTACGGCGAGAACCGTCGCCGCAACATCAACTGCGAGCTCTACCGCAACCGTGCGCTGGTGGTGCCTGCGGTGCGCTTCGACCGCAACCACGTGCATGCATACGCCGACGTGATCGTGGCCGCCGCGCCCAACGTTAGGCGCGCCCGCCAGGAGTATCGCGTGAGCGACGATGCTCTGCTGGATGCCCTGCGCGACCGCATCCGCTTTGTCCTTGCCATCTGCGATGAGCTTGGTCGCGAGAAGCTCGTGCTGGGTGCTTGGGGCTGCGAGAACAACGGCTTTGATGCCGAGGCCGTGGCCGAGCTCTTCCGCAAGGAGCTCGCGTCGGGCGACTTCAAGGTCAAGCAGGTCTTCTTTGCCGTGCCCTCTACGCGCTGGGATGAGGACTTTGCCAAGTTCGAGCACGTGCTGGCAAACTTCCCCGAGCGCAACGAGGAGTCCTATGCCCAGGTTGCCGCCCGCGCCGCAGCCGCTCGCGCCGCCGAGCAGGCCCAGACAGCAGTCGAGGATGATGAGGACGAGGATGACTGGCGCAAGTACCTGTAAGCGGTGCGCGCGATGTGATATGCCAAGCCGACGGGAGGGGTTGCCCCCGTCGGCTTTTTACTGAATGAGGAGCTCAAGATGAAAAACGTTCTGTGCTTTGGTGACAGCAACACCTATGGCTATGATCCGGCGGGTATGCGCGACGGTACCGCAGTGCGCTATGCGCAGGATGTGCGCTGGTGCGGCGTGGTGCAGCGTGACCTGGGTGAGGGCTGGCATGTGATTGAGGAAGGTCTAAATGGTCGCACGACGGTGCGCGACGATATGTGCCATCTGGACACCAACCTCAACGGCATTCGCGCGCTTCCGATGCTGCTCGAGGCCCATAAGCCGCTGGATGCGATCGTGATCATGCTGGGCACCAACGACTGCAAGACGGTCTTTGGCGTGACGGCCTCCGATATTGCCCGCGGCGCCATGGCGCTGATTCGCGCCGTCCGCGCGTTTCCGTGGACCGACGCTGCGCCTTGTCCGCGCATTCTGTTGATGGCTCCTATCAAGATTAAGCCGCAGATCGCCGATGTGTATATGACCGACTTTGACGATCATTCCGTTGAGGCATCTGAGCATTTTGGTGAGTACTACGCGCATGTGGCCGAGCAGTTTGGCTGCGACTTTTTGAATGCCGCCGACTTTGCCGAGCCGGGCGATATCGACTATCTGCATATGATGCCCGAGAGCCACGAGAGCTTGGGACATGCCGTGGTAGCCAAGCTCAAAGAGATGCTCGGTGAGTAGCACGGCCCCAAACCACCACAGAGTTCCCCTTGCGGGGGCTTGTTTCGTTTGTTTGTCTTGATCTGTAACAGTTCCAAGGCCGAAAACGGGCTAGATGTTACAGATTAAGATTATTTAGGTCGATATCGATTGTTTGTCTTGATCTGTAACATCTAGGGTCGATTTTGCCGAGTTACTGTTACAGATCGAGATGTTTGTGGGAGCCACCGCAAAGGTGCCTGTCCCCTTTGCGGCGGTTTTGGGCTGCGAATCTTAATACTGCCACATGTGGTTGACAGGGCCGGAGCCTTTGCCCATGTTCAGGCCGGCGGCCAGAGCGCCGGTTAGGTAGGCCTTGCCGGCGTTGACGGCGTCGGCAAGATCCATGCCCTGGGCCAGCGCGCAGGCGATGGCGGACGAGAGCGTGCAGCCGGTGCCATGCGTGTTGCCGGTCTCGATGCGCTTGTGGCGGAACCACGTGGTGAGCGGATCGCTCAGATGGTTGCCCTCGTCATCGAGTGGCGCGGGTTCGGCCAATACATCGTTGGCCTCGTTGACAAGATGCCCACCCTTAACGAGGGATGCGCAACCAAAGCGGCGGGTGAGGAGCATGGCAGCATTTTGCTGTGTGCGCTCGGAGTCGACCTCGTAGTCAAGCAGGGCCATGGCCTCGGGAATATTGGGCGTGATGACGGTTGCTAGTGGGAACAGGCGGCGGGTGAGCGCCTCGGCGGCATCTTCGGTAATCAGCCGTGCGCCCGAGGTGGCTACCATGACGGGGTCGACGACCACGTTTGTCGCGTTCCAGGCGCTCAGGCGGTCGGCGATAACCTCGATAATCTCGGCAGAGGAAACCATGCCGATCTTGACGGCGCTGGGGCGGATATCGTCAAATACGGCGTCGATCTGCGCAGCGACGATATCAGGGGAGATATTCTGCACGGCGGTGACACCGAGCGTGTTTTGTGCGGTGATGGCGGTGATGGCCGTCTCGGCATACAGGCGGTGCGCCGTGATGGTCTTGATGTCGGCCTGAATGCCGGCGCCACCGCTGGAATCGGATCCTGCGATGGACAGGACGGCAGGTACCTTACTGCGATCCATGTTTGCTCCCTTGTTCGGTCGGAATCAAATGGGTCTTTAAGCCTGCATTATAAAGATGCCCGGGCCGACTCTATGTCGAACCCGGGCGGGCGATGCAATCTTTACGCAAATGTAAGCAAATGTTCACACGTCAACAATTGACGAACACCATGTTACCGATTGTGGCTCCGGTGACGAGTTAGTCCTCCATGCCGAGGTCGATCGTCGTGCCTTCGAACACCTTGTTAACGGTGCGGACGGCGCACATCTTGCCGCACATGGTGCAGGTGCCCTCGGTGGCGGCGGGGGATTCTTCGTAGCGTTTCTTGCCGGTGACCGGGTCGAGAGCACACTTCCACATGGCATCCCAGTCGAGCTTGCGGCGTGCCTGGCCCATCTTGTCGTCCATGTCGCGGGCGTGGGGCACCTTTTTGGCGATGTCGGCGGCGTGTGCGGCGATCTTGGTGGCCATGAGGCCGTCGAGCACATCCTGGGCGTTGGGCAGGCATAGGTGCTCTGCCGGTGTCACGTAGCACAGGAAGTCGGCACCGGAACTGGCGGAGATGGCGCCGCCGATGGCGGCGGTGATGTGGTCGTAACCCACGCCGATATCGGTCACCAGCGGCCCGAGCACATAGAACGGAGCATTGTGGCACAGGCGCTTCTGCAGTTTCATGTTGGCGGCGATCTCGTCGAGCGCCATGTGACCCGGGCCCTCGACCATGACCTGGACGCCGGCGGCCCAAGCGCGCTTGCACAGCTTGCCCAGCTCGATCATCTCAGCGGTCTCGGTGGCGTCGTTGGAGTCGTAGAGGCAGCCCGGGCGGCAGGAGTCGCCGAGCGAAATCGTCACGTCGTACTCGTGGCAAATCTCGAGCAACTCGTCGTAGAACTCATAGAATGGGTTCTCGTTACCGGTGACCTCCATCCAGCCAAACAGCAGTGAGCCGCCACGGCTCACGATGTTCATGAGGCGGCCGGTCTCCTTAAAGGTCTTGGTGACCGACTTGTTTATGCCGCAGTGGATGGTCATAAAGTCCACGCCGTCCTCGGCATGCGCGCGCACGACTTCGAACAGGTCGTCCTTGGTGAGCTTGACCAGCGGCTTTTCCATGTAGCCGATGGCGTCGTACATGGGGACGGTGCCTACCATGAGCGGCGTCTCGTCGATGAGCTGCTGGCGGAACTGACGTGTCTTGCCCGAGTTGGAGAGGTCCATGATGGCGTCGGCGCCAAAGTCCTCGGCGATCTTGACCTTCTTCCATTCCTCGGCGGCATCGGCCTTGTCGCCCGAGATGCCCAGGTTCACGTTGACCTTGGTGGACAGGCCCTCGCCGACACCAAAGGCGCGCATGCCCTTTTTGATATGCACGATGTTGGCGGGAATGGCGATGCGGCCGTCGGCCACGCGCTCGCGGATGTACTCGGGGTCGCGATGCTCGCGCTCGGCGACTTCCTTCATCTGCGGCGTGATCTGCCCGGCGCGGGCGAAGTCGATTTGCGTGACGAGCTTGGGCTCGGTCTGTGTGCTCATTGGCACGGCTCCCTTCGTTGGCATTACCCATATCAGGTTTGCGGGTCAGGGCGGGCGCGCCCAGTCTCAGCCTGCCGTCTTGTCCTGCAAGCTCCCCGTTTATGTGGTGGGCTCAAGTATAGCCTGAATGGGTACGATTGGGCCAACGAGCGTGCCTGTGGGGAGGCGAACATGGAAGACAAGCATCTATATCGAGAGACGCAATGGGATGTATCGGCCGAGGAAAGCCGTGCGCACCATGGCCTTGTCGCGATTGGTTTTGCGGTGCTTGCCGTGCTGGTGATTGCCTTTTGTATCTGGACGTTTGGCGGTCGCGGCGGCGCTGCCTGGGAGTTTGAGGCCGACGATGCCCTGCCGATCATGACAGTGAAGGTCGCGGGCGGCAATACCGTTGCCGCGCCGGGCGACTATTGGTATCCGCGCAACGAGTTTGTGCAGTTGCAGCTGAGTGGCGGATCCATTCCTGGTGAAGAGATCGAGCGCGTGACCTTCGATGCGTCGCTTAAGACGCTGTCGGTCGAGCTCAAAGATCAAGGGGATGTGCCCACGACAATGGATATCGCGCTGACGGAATGGCGCCTGGAGCCCCCGTCGGGCGTCAAGGTGTCCGAGGTGGAGCATGTCAAGATTACCTATCAGGACGGCTCGACAAATGAAATTGCCAAAGCCGACGGCTTGGCGGAATAGACGCCGTGCCTAGGCAGCACATTCAAAAGTAGCGGTGATCCTACAAGGCCTGTTCGTTCAGGAAGACCAGAGTGTTTTTATTTGAAAGCTCGGGAAAGTGACGATAACCAACGTCGAACGCGGTGAGCCCGCTTACATCCTCGAGCTTGTTTTCTGCCATCCAGCGCACCATGGAGCCGCGCGCCTTTTTGCTGGCTGTCGAGCGCTGGATGGGCTTGCCGTTGCGGACACCTTCGCCAAAGAGACAAGTGACGGTTGTGGCGTCGCCTGCGAGATGGGGTAGAACGGCCTTGGCGTACTCCACACTGGCAAGGTTGACGATCGTGGTGTTAGAGCCCGCCGGAGCGATGGCCCGTGCGAGCTTGTCGCTCCAAAACGCGTAGAGGTCTCGGGCATCGTCAACGGCGAGCTTCGCGCCCATCTCCAGCCGATACGGTTCGACGGCATGAAAGGGACGAACGCACCCGTAGAGGCCGGAGAGGATCCACAGATGGTCTTGCAGCCATGCGAGCTGCGTGGAATCCATCACCTCGGGTGCCATGCTCTGGTATTGAATGCCGTGATAGGACATGACGGCAGGGGAGAGGTGACGGGCGAGTGCGGGATTGTCGAGATCGCCGCTTTTCAGGATGGGCCCGAACTCATGCAGTGTGTTGAGGCAAGGTCCCAGCAGTTTGTCACTCACGTTCCACAGCGCCTGCAGGCCGCCGCTGCCTTCATTCCGCTCGATATCTAGCAGTGCGCGGTGGAGGCGAGCCGTCTCGCGCACAAAGGGTGGGATGCCCAGGACTTCAAAAGCATCTTGGGCCGCGCGCATCTGCTTGGCGGGCGAAATGATGACCTGCAGCATGGACTCTCCTCTGCCAAAAAAGTTGCGGTGGAATACGGTCTGTTTTGGCCGTTTATGGGCCAGTTTAGTCCGTAATTCACCGCAACTGATGAAGGGTGGATTAGGCTCGCTCGATGAAGGCTTTGTAGCCGCGGTAGGCCTCGTAGATATCGGCCTTGTTGGCGACCTCCCACAGGGCGTGCATGGACAGGACGGCAACGCCGGAGTCGATGACGTTCATGCCATACTTGGCCATGATGTAGGCGATGGTGCCGCCACCGCCCGCGTTGACGCGACCGAGCTCACAGGTCTGGAAGTCCACGCCGGCCTCGTCCATGATGTCGCGGACGAGGGCCACGTACTCGGCATCGGCGTCGTTGGAACCGCCCTTGCCGCGGCTGCCCGTGTACTTGTTAAAGCACAGGCCACGACCCATAAAGGCGGCGTTCTTCGTCTCGAACTTGCCGGCATAGCCCGGGTCGAAACCGGCGGACACGTCGGAGGAGAGCATGCGGCTGCGGGCGAGCGCGCGGCGCAGGGCCAGCGGGCTATCCTCGCCGGCGAGCGTCATGATCTCGGCGACGGTGTTCTCGAAGAAGCGGCTCGTCATACCGGTGGCACCCACGGAGCCGATCTCCTCCTTATCGACGATGAGCGTGATGCTCGTGCGCTCCACGTTGGTGACGTTGATCTGGGCGAGCATGGAGGGGTAGGCACAGACGCGGTCGTCATGGCCATAGCCCAGAATCATGGAGCGGTCGAGGCCCATGTCGCGGGCGGGGCCGGCGGGCACGACCTCGATCTCGGCGGAGAGGAAGTCCTCCTCCTCGACGTCGTACTGCTCCTTGAGGATATCCAGGAACATCTGCTTGACGGGCTCCTTGGGGGCGTCCTTGTCGTCCTCATCGAACTTGACGGGGCGGCCGCCCACGATCACGTCGAGAATCTCGGCATCGACGGCGTCCTTGGCAGGCTTGGACATCTGCTCGCTCGAGAGGTGGATCAGCAGGTCGGAGATGGTAAAGACCGGGTCGTCCGCCTTGTCGCCGATATTGATGTCGACGGTGGTACCGTCCTTTTTGCAGATGACGCCCACGAGTGCGAGCGGGGAGGCCACCCAGTGGTAGCTCTTGACGCCACCGTAGTAGTGCGTGTCGAGGTAGGCCATGTCGCCGGCCTCGAAGGCGGGGTTCTGCTTAAGGTCTAGGCGCGGCGAGTCCACGTGGGCGCCCAGGATGTTAAAGCCCTGCTCGAGCGGGGCGTTGCCCAGGTTGACGAGCATGAGGTCCTTGCCGTGATTGGCGGCGTACACCTTGTCGCCTGCCTTGAGCTCGCGGCCTTCGGCGATCACGGTCTCCAGGTCGACGTATCCCGCCTCCTCGGCCATCTTGATGCCGGTCTTGACGCACAGGCGCTCGGTCTTGTTCTCGCTCAAAAACTGCTTATAGCCGCGGCAAAGCTCCTCGAGCTCCTCGACTTGCTGTGGCGTGTACTTTTTCCATGCGCAGGGACGCTCCATGACGCAGGCTCCTTTCGGATCGATCGTGCTGGTTGATGTACCGTGAGCCATCGTATCACGCGCGGGCTCACGGTGGCGGGGGAGCTTTATGTGAGGTGGCCGCGGGGCGGGGAGCGTGTAAACTGGAGTGAGCAAACCGTGCCCAGCCCAAAGCGAGGTATTTAATATGTCTGACAAGCGCCGCACTTTTGCCGTTATCGACGGCAACTCGCTCATGCACCGCGCCTTTCACGCCGTGCCGCCGACCATGAACGCGCCGGACGGTCGCCCCACCAACGCGATCTTTGGCTTTCTGAACATGTTTCTTAAGATGATCGATGCCTTTAACCCCGACGGTGTGGTCGTGGCGTTTGACAAGGGTAAGCCGCGCGTGCGCATGGAGATGCTGCCGCAGTATAAGGCGCAACGCCCGCCCATGGACCCCGATCTGCATGCGCAGTTCCCTATGATTAAGGAGCTGCTCACCGCGCTCAACGTGCCGATTCTGCAGTCCGAGGGCTGGGAAGGCGACGATATCCTGGGTACTATGGCGCGCCTGGGCGAGCAGGCCGGCTGTGACATGCTGCTGGTGACCGGTGATCGCGACATGTATCAGCTTGTTACCGAGCACGTCAACGTGGTCTCGACCCGTAAGGGCCTGTCCGACGTTGCGATTATGACGCCCGAGAGCGTGGATGACTTGTATCACGGCATTACGCCGGCGCTCGTGCCCGACTTTTATGGTCTGAAGGGCGACGCGTCCGACAACATCCCCGGCGTGCCGGGCATCGGTCCCAAAAAGGCGAGTGCGCTCATCGCACAGTACGGCAGCTTGGACGAGGTCATCGCGCATGCCGACGAGGTCAAGGGCAAGATGGGTGAAAACCTGCGTGCACACATCGACGACGCGCTGCTGAGCCGTAAGGTGGCGACCATCCGCACCGATGCGCCCGTTGAGCTCGATTTTGAGGCGACGTCCTTCCCGGCGTTTTCTGCCGATGAGGTTTCCGCGGCGCTGGGTACGCTTGGTATCACCGCCATGCAGAACCGTTTCTTGGCGCTGATTGGCGGCGAGGGCGGGGCTGCTGCTGCCTCCAGTGTGTTTGAGATACCTGCGATGGTTCGTGCAGCCGCCGGCGAAGCTGACGCGCTTGGTGCCGTTGCGGCTGAGGTCTCCCGCGCGATTGATGCCGACGAGTGGGTTGCCGCCGTGGTGGACGACGACAAGGAAGAGGGCGCGCTCTTTGGACTGACGCGCACGCTGTGGCTGGCGACGTCCAAGGGCCTGTTCGCGCTCGAGGAGGGCGACAGCTGTGCGGCGGCTGAGGTTGAGGGCTTCAACTTCGTCCACGGCGTGATTGCCGGCGTGCTCGCGCGTCTGTTTATGGAGGGTCGCGTGGCGAGCCCGGATATGAAGGCGCTGTTGCACGAGCTTTCGCCCATCGATTCTTCTGAGCCCGAGCTTATGGACCCGCTGGCAGTCGATTCCACGCGCATCTTCGATACCGTGGTTGCCGCCTACCTGCTGGATTCCGACCGCTCCGAGTTCGATGAGGCGTATCTGGCCGATACCTATCTGCAGATGGCGCTGCCTGCGGCGCGCGGTGCAGAGGGTGCCGGCGAGGACGCCCCCGCGCCCGCCGCTCGCACGGCGGCCTTAACGCTGGCGCTGGTCGCACCGCTGCGCGACCGCATGGCCCGTGAGAACGCCACCAACGTGTTCGACGGCATCGAGATGCCGCTTGTGCCGGTGCTTGCCAAGATGGAGCGCGCGGGCATGCTCGTAGACCCCGACCGTCTGCATAGTCTGTCCGAGGGCCTGGCGACTCAGATTGCCGAGGTCGAGCGCAGCATTCGTGACCTGGCGGGTGACGAGACCTTTAATATTGGCAGTCCCATGCAGCTGTCGCATGTGCTCTTTGATGTGATGGGGCTTCCGACCAAGGGCCTCAAGAAGACTAAGCGCGGCTATTATTCGACCAACGCCAAGGTGCTGAGTGACCTTGCCCGCGACCACGAGATCGTGCGCCTGATTTTGGACTGGCGTGAGAAGTCCAAAATCAAGTCCACCTATCTGGACACGCTGGGCCCGCTACGCCGTGGTGACGGTCGTGTGCACACTACGTACAACCAGACCATCACAGCAACGGGGCGTCTGTCCTCGAGCGACCCGAACCTGCAGAACATCCCGACGCGCTCGGAGCTGGGTCGTACCGTCAAGACGGCGTTTTCGGCAGGCGAGGGAAGCGTCTTTTTGGCGGTGGACTACTCGCAGATCGAGCTGCGTCTGCTGGCGCATCTCTCGGGTGACGAGCACTTGGTGCGCGCCTTTAACGAGGGCGAGGACTTCCATGCCGAGACGGCGGCGCGCGTGTTTGGTGTGCCGGTGTCCGAGGTAACGCCCGACTTGCGCAGTCGCGCCAAGGCCGTGAACTTTGGCATCGTGTATGGCCAGCAGGCCTACGGCCTGTCGCAGTCGCTGCATATCTCGATGGCCGAGGCACGCGACATGATCGACCGCTACTACGAGGCCTACCCGGGCGTGCGCACGTTCCTCGACAACGTGGTGGCACGCGCCAAGCAGACGGGCTACGCCGAGACCATGTACGGCCGCCGTCGTCATATTCCGGAGCTCAAGGCCAAAAACCCGCAACTCCGCGGCTTTGGCGAGCGCACGGCCATGAACCATCCCATGCAGGGAACCGCCGCCGACATCATCAAGATCGCGATGGCCCGCGTAAGCCGCCGCCTGGAAGAAGAGGGCTTTGCCGCCCACATGATCCTGCAAGTGCACGACGAACTGGACTTTGAGTGCCCCATCGACGAAGTCGAGCGCCTAACCACCATGGTCCGCGACGTCATGGAGCACGTAGTAGACCTCCGCGTCCCCCTAATCGCCGAAGCCAGCACCGGCATAACCTGGGCCGACGCCAAATAGGGAAGTGCCCACAACCCTAAAGTAACCAAACCAGAAGGGGGCTCCTTGCCAACAAGGAGCCCCCTTCGTTCAATTAAATTCAGCCTAAGTATCTAGACACTCAAGACGCCATCTAGGCGGCAAACAAGTAAACCTAGGGCCTGGCCGGGCGGCACAGGTTAACTTTTCGTAGATTCCGCACGCAAAGAAAGCCACTTAATGTGGCTTTCGTCTTGCGCAGGACCTGACCGAGCGAAAAGTTATCCTGTGCCGCCCGGCCAGGCCCGATGGGACGGCTACCGGGCCGCCAAGATAGCGTCGATGAGCGTCAGTACGCCCCCGTCGTTGTTGCTCGGAATGCGCCACTTGGCGTGCGCGTTCATGTGCTCCTCGGCATTGTCCACGATAAAGCTGTGTCCGACGCGCTCCAGCATGGGGATATCGTTGTAGGTGTCGCCCACGGCGGCAGCATCGGCAATATCGATGCCCAGGTGCTCGCACAGGTGCGCGACGCCGGCGCCCTTGTCGACGCCCAGGTTCATAAAGTCGATCCACTCGCGCCCGGCGTTGGTGACGTAGAGCTTGTCCGAGAACTCGGGGCTATAGGTCTCGCGGAAAGCGGGTTCGGCGTCGTAGCCTGGGAAGAAGACCGAAATCTTGTTGGACTCGAAATCAATGCCCTCAAAGCTGTCGACGTAGTTGATTGTGTTGTAGTAGACGCTGATCTCGTCGTGGTATTGATGGTCGCGGGCAAGCACGTAGAACTCGTCGAAGCAGCACAGGACGGGGACAGCGCGAGGATCCTCCGAGGCACGGCTCAAGACCTGCTGATACAGCTCCACGTCAATATTGCTCTTATAGATATAGCTGCCGCGATAGATCACGCACGCTCCGTTATCGGGACAAAAAGCGAGGCGGTTCTTAATGCCCTCGAACATCTCTTCGAGCTTGGGGGCGGGACGTCCGCTGGCGGGGCAGAATACGATGCCTGCGTCGGCGAGCTTGTCCAGACGCTCGTCGAGACCCTGGGGCAGCACGCGATCGTCGGTCAGCAGCGTCTTGTCCATATCGACGGCGAGAATCTTAATGTTGCCGATGTTGGCGTCCGATTCGTAAGTTTGCATAAAAATGCGCCTTTCGTTTCGAGATTGTTTCAGACGTTATAACCATCAACTAGTAGTCGAGCGTATTTTCGCAGGAATGGTGCGTATTTGCACTGCAATTCACAAACTAATGAAAAAACTTTTCAGAAATTTGAATTTGTCGCTTGCGCAGCGTGCACTTTATCGTAATATAGCGAACATCGAAAACGGGGACGGCAAAAGAGCCGTTTACCGAGGAAAAGGTACCGTTTGCGATATTTGAATTGCGCCCGGCGATACGTGAAAGGAGAGGCAGATGCAGTTCGTAAAGATCATCACCACTGCAGACAATGCCATCCGACGCCAGCGCGCAATTTCCCGACGACGATAACAATCGTCTCTGTCCGCATGGGGCGCAATGCCTCAACAGAGTCATTTTGAGGTCGTTGGGTTTAAGCACGACATAGCCGCATGTTTCTAGGGCATGCCTGTGATGCATTCTGCTGAATAACCTGATATTTCACGGTTTTTGACCTCAAGGTGACTTGCAACTGACCGATGTTCTAACTAGCTACCAAGGGCGAAAGGAAACAGCCATGAGCAAGGAAAAAGTCGTTCTCGCATATTCCGGTGGTCTTGATACATCCGTATGTGTCAAGTGGCTCCAGGACGAGAAGAATCTCGACGTCGTTTGCGTCTGCGGCAACGTGGGCCAGGTGGAGACCGGCCTGGATGCCAAAAAGCAGAAGGCGCTCGACCTGGGCGTTCTCGATTGCCAGGTGCTCGACCTGCGCGACGAGTTCTCCGATGAGTTCCTGACTAAGGCCATCGCCGCAAACTCCATGTACGAGAATAAGTACCCGCTGCTCTCCGCTCTTTCCCGCCCGCTGCTCGCCAAGAAGCTTGTCGAGGTCGCTCACGAGTTTTGCGCGACCTACGTCGCCCACGGCTGCACCGGCAAGGGTAACGACCAGGTCCGCTTCGAGGCTGCCGTCAAGGCCCTCGACCCCGAGCTCAAGGTTATCGCCCCGGTTCGCGAGTGGGACCTGAAGTGCCGTCCCGATGAGGTCGCCTATGCCCACGCCCACAACGTGCCGGTTCCTGAGGGTGCCAACGATAACCCCTATTCCATCGACGACAACCTGTGGGGTCGCGCCATCGAGTGCGGTCACCTGGAGGATCCCTGGAATGAGCCGCTCGATGACGCTTGGGTTATGACCAAGAACCCCGAGGACACGCCCGACACCCCGACCTATACCGAGATCGAGTTTGAGGCCGGCAAGCCCGTCGCCGTCGACGGCAAGAATATGAAGCTCTCCGAGATCGTCATCGCCCTCAACAAGATCTCCGGCGACAATGGCTTTGGCCGTCTCGATCTGGTCGAGGATCGCCTGGTGGGCCTTAAGAGCCGCGAGTGCTACGAGGTTCCTGGCGCCCTGACGCTCATCACCGCCCACAAGGCGCTCGAGGACATCTGCGTCGAGGGCGACCTGCTCAAGACCAAGATCAAGCTCGAGCAGGATTGGGCCACCGCCGTGTACAACGGCCAGTGGTACAGCCCGCTCAAAAACGCGCTCGATGCCTTTATGGCCGATACCCAGAAGTTCGTGACCGGCACCGTCCGTCTGAAGTTCTTTAAGGGCAACTGCCATGTCGTCGGCCGCAAGAGCCCCTTCAGCCTCTACGACTACGGCCTGGCTACCTACGACCGCGACACCACGTTTGACGAGAAGGCCAGTGCCGGCTTTATCGAGATCGATACGCTGTCGCTCAAGACGTGGGCAAAGGTCCAGGGCCCCAGCTCTGCTGCCGCCCAGGCCTAGCGCCTCCTTCCCTTGGTATCCGCGCGGCCCATCCGCGTGATACATAACGGGCGCACGGGGTCCCTACCTTTCGTTATGCTTGCTGACACTTCTTAACATCGGTGGCCCCTACGTTCCGCCCGCATATATGATGCCGCGTCTGCGGCTGAGTCCGAGCCCCGCCGGGGTTGTCCGGCGGGGCTCCTTCTATCAATTTGGCGGCTCTGCGCCTATATATATGAGGAGTATCCATTATGTTCAATGCTATCGCGCATGCTTTACTTGCCCTCGCGCCCGAGTTCGATGCTGCAAGGGTCGAGGACGTCCCTATGAGCCTGAAGGCCTGGATCGATGGTTCGCAGGGCAACATCCGGAGGGAGACGTTGGGCGCCAAGTGCATGGCACGTCACTTCTTTGCAAATTAGCTACATGGCTCCGCACACGGTGGGGAATGTGTAAAACTAGCGGTTGAAAAATCGCTTTAGCGATATGGCGCATTGCTTTGGGCGCTTGTTTTGGTTTTTGGAGAAAGGGGACGGTTCCATGGCTCTTTGGGGCGGTCGTTTTGAGGCTGGCGTGGCCGAGGTCACGCAGGAGTTTGGCGCGTCGCTGTCGGTCGACAAACATCTCTATAAGCAGGATATCGCCGGCTCTAAGGCGCATGCCAAAATGCTGGCGGCCCAGGGCATCATCAGTGCCGAGGACGAGCAGGCGATTGCCAAGGGCCTGACCGGAATCGAACAGGATATCGATGCCGGCAACTTCACCTTCGACATCAACGATGAGGACATTCATATGTCCATCGAGAGCGAGCTGACGCGTCGCATCGGCGAGGCCGGTAAGCGCTTGCATACCGGACGTTCGCGCAACGACCAGGTGGCGACCGACACACGCCTGGGCGTCAAGGCGCTGGCCAAGGAGCTCATGGAGGCCAATCTTGAGCTGCGCCATGTGCTGGTGGATGCGGCCAAGAAGTACGACAAGGTGATTCTGCCGGGCTACACGCACATGCAGCACGCTCAGCCCGTGCTGCTGTCGCATCATCTGCTGGCGTATTCCTGGATGTTCGCGCGCGACTTTACGCGCCTGAAGGCCGCCTTTGATGCCGCCGACAACTGCCCGCTGGGTGCTGCCGCGCTTGCCGGTACGAGCTATCCGCTCGATCGTCAGATGACGGCTGCCGAACTTGGCTTTGCGGGTGTGATTCCCAACTCGCTCGATGCGGTTTCCGACCGTGATTTCCTACTCGATCTGCATTACGCCGGCTCCGTCATGGCGATGCACCTGTCGCGTCTTTCCGAGGAGATCGTGCTGTGGTCGAGCTCCGAATTTGGCTTTATCACGCTTTCAGACTCCTACTCCACCGGCTCGTCTATCATGCCGCAGAAGAAGAATCCCGACTTTGCCGAGCTTATCCGCGGCAAGAGCGGCCGAGTCTATGGCAACCTGGTGCAGCTGCTCGTGACCATGAAGGGGCTGCCGCTTGCTTATAACAAGGACTTGCAGGAGGACAAGGAGGGCGCGCTCGATACCGCTCACACGCTCATTCAGTGCCTGTCGGTTATGGCCGGTATGATTTCGACTTGGACCGTCAGCGAGGATGCCATGGCGCGCGAGTGCGGCGTGGGGCACCTTGCCGCCACCGATGTTGCCGATTACCTGGCCAAGCGTGGCCTGCCGTTCCGCGAGGCACATGCCGTGGTGGGCCATCTGGTCCTGATGTGCGAGAAGCGCGGCTGCAATCTTGAGGACCTGCCGTTTGAGGTGTTCCAGGAGGCAAGCCCGCTCTTTGAGCGCGACATTACCGAGGCGCTCGACATCCCGTCGATTGTCGCCGCGCGCACGACCGAGGGCGGCACCGCCCCTGCCGCCGTTGCCGTGCAGCTGCAGCGTGCCGAGGCGCAGCTCGTGGCCGACGAGGGCGTGTTTGGATCGCTGACTAAGGTCGTCGAGATGGGCCACGGGGTAAAGTAGGGATTTGGCTGAAGCCGTTTTGGCCATTTATTGATAAATCGTTTTCACTTTACGGGCGCCTGCTGATGTGGGCGCCCGTATTTTGTTGCTATGGGGGAGGGGCTTGTCGAGAACTTCTGTAGGACCTTTGGGCAGGTTGTGAAGGGGTTACGTTCGCGGGCGGCAACCGACCGCCTGCTCTGTTCGATGCGGTTGATGGGCGGTCGGATGGTACTCTAATCGGGCTTCGAAACAGAAGTGACACATATGGAGCGCTTTAATAAATTGCAACGTTTCAATAAACAGCTTTTTGTTTAACTGCAGCTAAAACTCTGTTACGATGCAGTCCAGGCGGGTGCCGGAATGGGACTTGGGCACGCGCGAACCTACTTGAAAGGCTACTTTTATGGCTATCGAGAAGACCTTCATCATGATTAAGCCCGACGCCGTGCGCGACCGCAAGATCGGCGAGATCGTTGCTCGCATTGAGCGCAGCGGCCTTGTCATCGAGCGCATGGAGATGACCACGCTCGAGCGCGCTACCGTCGAGGAGCACTACGCCCATCTGGCCGACAAGCCCTTCTTTGGCGGTCTCTGCGACTTTATGACGAGCGGTCCGGTCGTCAAGATGGTCGTTTCCGGTCTCTCCGCTGTTGCTAAGATGCGCACCCTCATGGGCGCTACCAACCCGCTTGAGGCTGCTCCTGGTACCATCCGCGGCGACTTTGCCGTCGATGTCAACGCCAACGTGATCCACGGCTCCGACTGCCTGGAGAATGCCGAGATCGAGATCAAGCGCTTCTTTGGCTAAACCAGCTTTGACTCCTTAAAGCTGTTAGCGTGTGGCTTGGGCGCCGCGGAACTCCATCCGCGGCGCCCTTTTATTCCAAAATCTATGCAGGGGCCCGCTCGGATATGTGTTCCGAGCGGGCCCCTGCTGTTAGCTTGTGGCACTGAATAGTTTAGGCTTCGTCGACGATCTTAAGGCCGCGCGTGCGATCGATCTCGTTGAGGAGGTTAACGCGACGCTCGTGACGACCACCCTCAAACTCGGCGTCGAGCCACTCGTCGACAATCATCTTGGCGAGCTCGGAGCCCACGACGCGGGCGCCAAAGGCGAGCACGTTGGTGTTGTTGTGCATGCGGGAGAGCTTGGCGCTGAAGGGCTCGGAGCATACGACGGCGCGAACACCTTCGACCTTGTTGGCGGCCAGGCTGATGCCGACGCCGGTACCGCAGATCAGGATACCCAGGTCGACGTCACCGTTGGCCACGGCCTTACCCACCTTGTAGCCGGCGATGGGGTAATCGAAGCTCTCGGAGGTGTCGGTGCCAAAGTTCACGACCTCGCAGCCGCGCTCCTTCAGGTGCTCGGAGATGATGTTCTTGAGCTCGACGGCGGCGTGGTCGTTACCGATACCGATCTTCATGGATGGTTCCTCTCTGGTCTGTGCGGCGCAAATGCTAAAGGTGTTTACCGCGTTCGACTGCATGATAGCGCGACTTTTGCGTAAACGCTCGGGCGTTTTTTGGTCAAACGCTTTAGCATGCAACAAGACCGGTTTCTCGTGAATGAATGTCGTCAGTTTGCGCTTGAGCGCCGTCTGCCGGAACCATGGTTGCGGTTTTTGATGCATTGTTATCAAATAAAAGAACTAATTATTTTCGAGAGCCCAGTCCGTTATACAAGTAGGAGATACCTATGCCTACCGATTCCCTTCGTGATGCCGCGTTTTGCGATGTTTTGAACCGCGAGCTTGTCTGTGCGCTCGGCTGCACCGAGCCCATTGCCGTTGCCTATGCAGCGGCACTGGCGAGCCAGACGCTCGGTTGCGAGCCCGATCATATGGACGTTGCCTGCTCGGGCAACATCATCAAGAACGTTAAGAGCGTGACCGTGCCCAACTCGGGTGGTATGCACGGTATTGAGGCGGCAGCCGTGCTGGGTGCCGTGGGCGGCGACGCTAAGAGCGCTCTCGAGGTGCTCGAGAGCGTTAACGATGAAGACCGCGCTCGCGTGGCCGAGCTCCTCGCCGACGCCGGCTACTGCGATGTGTCGCTTGTCGAGGGTGTGCCCAACCTCTACATCAAGGTGACTGCGACGGCCGGGGGCCATACCGCGGTCGTCGAGATTACCGACCACCACACCAACGTCACGTGCCATACGCTCGACGGTATTCCGGTGTGCGGCAAGTCGGCGGGGGAGTGCGCCGCCTGCGCCGAACGCGTCGTGGCCGAGCGTGCGGCAGACAACGCCGACACGCCCATGTCGATTGAGTCCATCATCGACTTTATTGAGGACGGCGACATTGAGGACGCCCGCGCTGCCGTTGAGCGTCAGATTGAGCTGAATGGCGCGATCAGTGCCGAGGGCCTTGCGCACGCTTGGGGCGCCGAGGTGGGTCGTACGCTGCTGGGTGCTCGTGCCGATGACGTCGCCTGCCGTGCCCGTGCCCGTGCGGCCGCCGGGTCTGACGCCCGCATGAACGGCTGCGCGCTGCCGGTCGCCATTGTGTGCGGCTCGGGCAATCAGGGCATTACCTGCGCACTGCCCGTCATGGAGTATGCCGAGTACCTGCGTTGCGACCACGAGCGCCTGGTGCGCGCCGTGATGCTGTCCGACCTTATTGCCGTGCATATCAAGAGCTATATCGGTGCGCTCTCGGCGTTTTGCGGTGCTATTTGCGCCGCGTGCGGCGCCGGCGCCGCGATTACCTGGCTGTGCGGTGGCACGCGCGAGCAGATTGGCGCAACGGTTTCGAACACGCTCGGTAACGTGGGCGGCATCGTGTGCGATGGCGCCAAGGCGAGCTGCGCCGCCAAGATTTCCGCTGCCGTCGATGCGGCAATTCTGGGTCACGATATGGCCATGCAGGGTCGCGGCTTTCGCGCCGGCGAGGGCCTGATCCAGGATACCGTCGAGCAGACAATCGCCAGCATGGGCTACGTAGGCCGCGTGGGCATGAAGGACACCGACGTCGAGATCCTCAACATTATGATCGGCAAGACTCGAGTCTGTTAGTTACGCGGTTTTACCAAACCGCGTAACCAGTCGACGCTGCAAACGCCCCTAAACGGCAATCTGCCTTTCAATCGTCGGGCATGGCCAGAAGGCCTATGCCCTCCTCTTTCAAGGCACATTGCTCGCTTAGGGGCGTTTTCGCTGACTTATGCTCAACCTGCGGCACTATTTTGTTTGGAGCGAGGGGTCCTACGACAGTTCGTTGGCTACTTGGTGTTCGTAGAAGGCTTCTACTACGGCGTTGAAGTTGCGGGCGAAGTCTTCCATGGTTCCGTGCCAGGTGGCTCGGCCGGGTTTTCCCTGGCCAACATAGGCGGTTTGAATGCCGCAGGCGGGGCTGGGGAAGTCGCGCTTGGGATCGTTGCCCACCATAAGGACCTCGTGTGGCTCGAGTCCCATCATCTGAAGCTGCTCGAGATAGTAGGTGGCATCGGGCTTGCAGCGGGTGGCGTTTCCCATATGCGTGACGAGCTCAAAGGGGGCGTCGGCCAGGTCGCCCCAACCCATGCGGCACTCGATGGCCCCCTGCGGAAAGCTGGGGTTGGTAAAGAGCGCGCAGCGCAGCCCTGCATCCTGTACGGCCTGGAGAGCGGCGTGTGCGCCCGACATGGCGTGGGCGTTGATGACATCGTCATTCTTGTGCGGAAGCACTTCGCGGTCGTAGTAGGTAAACGCCTCATAGATGAGGGGATCGGAGAGGCAGATGCCGCACCTACGCTCGACCTCGGTGCGGTAAAACTCAAGATTGGTGCGGTTGTCCGTGCCGCTTCGGCGGTTGGCGTTGAGGTCGACCAGGATGGTGCCGAGGCGCGCCATCGTGCCACCTCGGCTGCGTCGTCCGATATCCGCGAGCATCGACGAGACATCCTTAAAATAGCGAAGGATGAACGCGTTGAGGTTGATGCTAAGAAGCGTCTCGTCCATATCGAAAACGACTGCTTTGAGCACGCGGGCACCTTTCTCGATAAATCGTTCCAGAATCGTTGCTCCGGATACTTTACCCCAAAGCCGTATGCCTAACTGCCTATCGTCAATTTATGGAGACGGTCGTCCACAAGATTGCGAAAAAGTCTCCATACGAGTAAAAAATCGCAGTTCGCGCTTGAAATCGAAGTAAATTCCCCGTAATCTATACGAACGTGATTGCATAAGCGTCACATTAGTATCTGTCGGCTCCCGAGTGTTCCTAAACGTTGTGTGCTTGTCGCACCCTTCTGTAGGTCCTAGCAATCGGGGCCCCGTAGTTCGAAAGGGGTCCACCTTTGAGTGAGATTCAGAACTCGTCCATTTTCTCTCTTGACGATGTCAATGAGGAGGAGATGAACAACCTCATCGACGGTACGATTACCGACTTTGATGAGGGCGATCTCGTTAACGGCACTGTCGTTAAGATCGAGCATGACGAGGTGCTCGTTGACATCGGATTCAAGTCCGAGGGCGTTATCCCGGTCCGCGAGCTGTCCATCCGTAAGGACGCTAACCCTGCAGACATCGTTGCACTCGGTGATCCCATCGAGGCTCTGGTTCTCCAGAAGGAGGACAAGGACGGTCGTCTGGTCCTGTCCAAGAAGCGTGCCGAGTACGAGCGTGCTTGGAACCGCATCGAGGAGAAGTTCAACTCCGGCGAGAACGTCGAGGGCGAGGTTATCGAGGTTGTCAAGGGCGGCCTGATCCTCGACATCGGCCTGCGTGGCTTCCTGCCCGCTTCTCTCGTCGACCTCCGTCGCGTCAAGGACCTCACCTCTTACATGGGCACCCGCATCGAGGCCCGCGTCATCGAGATGGACCGCAACCGCAACAACGTCGTCCTCTCCCGTCGCGTCGTGCTCGAGGAGTCCCGTAAGGCCGAGCGCTCCGAGATCCTGTCCAAGCTCAAGTCTGGCATGCGTCTCCAGGGTACCGTTTCCTCCATCGTCGACTTCGGCGCCTTCGTCGACCTCGGCGGTATCGACGGCCTCATCCACATCTCCGAGCTCTCCTGGAACCACGTCAACCATCCTTCCGAGGTTGTCAAGGTCGGCCAGGAGGTCGAGGTCGAGGTTCTCGACGTCGATCTCAACCGCGAGCGCATCTCCCTGGGTCTCAAGCAGACCACCGAGGATCCGTGGCGCGCACTGGTCAAGAAGTACCCCGTCGGCGCCATCGTCGAGGGCACTGTGACCAAGCTTGTCCCGTTCGGCGCTTTCGTCGACCTGGGCGAGGGCATCGAGGGCCTGGTGCACATCTCCGAGATGGCCAACAAGCACGTCGATCAGCCTTCTCAGGTCACCCATGTGGGCGACAAGGTTCAGGTCAAGGTCATGGAGATCGACCTCGACCGTCGTCGTATCTCCCTGTCCATGAAGTCTGCTGCTGAGACTCTGGGCGTCGAGATCGAGGTTACCCCGCTGCCTTCCGAGAAGAAGGACGAGGAGACCGACGCCGAGTAAATCGGTTTGACGATCACTTGTTTAAGGGATCCGTCCGTAATGGACGGATCCCTTTTTGCATTTGGCGCCGAGATGCGCAATGCTGCCGGGCTGTCCACAGGCTATTGGATTGTCGGTGCATGAAAAAATGCCGACATCCCGCCTCGGGGAGGAGGCGGGAACACACCGAGTAGACGGAGGGGTGCGGAGCGCGGTCGCGTCTCGACTGACGACGTTGCCCATCGACAGGACCATTGTAACGCATGGCGGTTCTTGGTTTATCGTGTCGAGCGTTTGCGTTGTGCCATTGCCTGCGGCAACGGTGTGTTACACTCTTGCACTGCTGAGTGGGCCAGACGGTCGCGCGATGTGCTGCTTGCAGTACGCGTGAGGAAAGTCCGGGCTCCAGAGGGCGGGATGCCGGCTAACGGCCGGGCGGAGTGATCCGACGGAAAGCGCCGCAGAAAAGAAGACTCCCACCTGCGCCGCAAGGCGTAAAGGGAAAAGCTGAAACGGTGGTGTAAGAGACCACCAGCGTCGTGGCAACACGGCGGCTTGGCAAGCCCCATCCGGAGCAAGCGCGAATAGGAACGCTATGGGCCGGCCCGGTCCGCGTTCGGGTAGCGTGCGTGGAGCTGCACGGTAACGTGCAGACAAGATAAATGACCGTTCACGACAGAACCCGGCTTATAGGCCCACTTGGCAACTATGTTGACGCTGCGAACCCGTCAGCGCGGCAATCTGCCTTTCAAGCCTTCGGGCATGACCATAAGGTCAATGCCCTTGTCTTTCAAGGCACCTTGCTCGCGCTGACGGGTTCTCGCTGTTGGTGACGGTATCATTGGCGTTTCCGTTCTATTTACCGAGGTTATCGGTACGGCCTTTGCCGTATTATTGAGGCTGTTTGTTGCTTTGCTTGTTGTTGAGGGGCTTTGTTGGACAGCTATTTAACTCTGCAATCAAATATTGAGGTTTCGGGCGAGTTTGTGGACCGCAAGAGCCGATTTATTGCCCAGCTGGTCCATATTGAGTCCGAGGATGAGGCGAATGCCTTTATCGAGATGGTTCGCAAGCGTCATTACGACGCTCGACACAATGTTCCCGCGTGGATTTTAGTCGATGGACGCGAGCGCCAGAGCGATGATGGTGAGCCGAGCCGCACGAGCGGTATGCCGACGCTCGAGGTGTTGCGCGGCGCAGAGCTCAAAAATGTTTGCTGCGTGGTGACGCGCTATTTTGGTGGCACGCTGTTGGGACCTGGTGGCTTGGTGCGCGCCTATACTGCGGCGACGCAGGCGGCGGTGGCAGCTGCTCGGGAGGCCGGGCAGATTGTCGAGATGACGAGTGTCGTGCCTGTTGACGTGCATGTGGCCTATCCGCAGTATGAGCAGGTGCTTCGTTTGGCGCAGGATTCGGGTGCCAAGGTTTCGGATACCGATTACGCGGATGCCGTGACACTTCACTTGGTGTTTAAGGCGGGGGAGCAGGAGCTATTTTGCGCCAAGATGCGCGAGCTTATGGCGGGGCGCGAGGAGATCGAGGTCGGCGCTCCCGAATTTGCCGAGTTCTAATGGCGACGGCCGGCGTGCTTTTGGATGGATCCCAAGCGCGCCGGCCGTCGTTTTCTGTTGCTGCCGTTTACTCGGCGAGCTGCTTTAGCACATCGCAGGCGATCTCGACGGCATCGTCGATGCAACCAGGGCAGCTGCGGAGCGGACCCTTATCCGATCCGACGCCCTTGAGCGTGCCGCAGACGGTCGTTGTGTTCTTCGTTTTAAAACGCTTGGCGATTTCGCGCGACAGCTTGTAGGTCTGGCCCTTGGTCTTGGGGTTTTCCATGCCGTCGCTCATTACAAAACCCATGATGGCCACGGCGCCCGAGATGGCGCCGCAGGTTTCGGTCATGCCGCCCATGCCGGCGCCAAAGCCCTCGGTGAGGGTAAAGGCGACCTGGGGGTCGAGTCCGACGGCAGGTGCGAGCGTGCAGGCGACGGCCTGGGCGCAGTTGAAGCCGCGGGCATGGTATTCGGCAGCCTGAGCCTGACAGGCGGTGATGTCGAGCTGGGCCGTATCGATTTGCTTCATCGTTGTCTCCTTAGTCACGGTGTGCCCGCCTATGGTACCCATGACGGTGCGTGTAATCATCGAGAGCTTCATGGATGCCTCATTTTTATCTATCGAGCAAATGCCCAAGGCTTGAGATAAATACCCCTGATCAATTTGTCCCATAACCTACCTTGGGGATGGGTTGAGAGGGGTGCAGGGTAGCGGTATCGTGAACCGAATAAAAACAAAACCCAAGTAAGGGAGTTGGATATGAGCGAGCAGACCATCGGTACGACATGTGTTCAGGGCGGGTATCACCCGGGAGATGCGGAGCCGCGCCAGGTGCCCATCTACCAGTCCACCACGTGGAAGTACGACACGTCCGAGCACATGGGCAAGCTGTTTGACCTGGAGGAGTCGGGCTATTTCTACAGCCGTCTGCAGAATCCCACGTGCGATTTGGTTGCCGCCAAGATCTGCGAGATGGAGGGCGGCACCGCAGCGATGCTCACGAGTTCGGGCATGGCTGCGAACTTCCTCGCGATCTTTAACGTTGCCGGTGCCGGCGATCACGTGGTCGCAAGCTCTGCCATTTACGGCGGTACGTATAACCTGCTCGCCCACACCATGGGCCGCATGGGCGTGACCTGCACGTTCGTCGCCCCCGACTGCACCGATGAGGAGCTGGAGGCTGCCTTTCAGCCCAACACAAAGCTCGTCTTTGGCGAGACGATCGCAAACCCCGCCCTTGCCGTGCTCGATATTGAGCGCTTTGCCAAGGCCGCACATGACCACGGCGTGCCGCTGATGGTCGACAACACCTTCCCGACGCCCGTTATGTGCCGTCCCTTTGAGTGGGGCGCCGACATCGTCACGCACTCCACCACCAAGTACATGGATGGACATGCTGCCTACCTGGGCGGCGTGATCGTCGACCACGGCCAGTTTGACTGGATGGCCCATGCGGACAAGTTCCCGGGTCTCACCACGCCTGACGAGAGCTACCATGGCGTGACCTATGCCGAGAAGTTCGGTCGCGAGGGCGCCTTCATTACCAAGGCCACCGCGCAGCTCATGCGCGATCTTGGCCCCATGCAGAATCCGCAGGCGGCCTTCTTCTTGAACAGCTCGCTCGAGAGCCTGCATGTGCGCATGCCGCGTCATTGCGAGAACGGCCTGGCCGTTGCCAAGTTCCTGCAGAGCCATCCCAAGGTGCGTTTCGTGAGCTATCCGGGCCTGGAGGGCGACAAGTACTATGACCTCGCTCAGAAGTACATGCCAAACGGTACCTGCGGCGTTGTGAGCTTTGGCTTTAATGGTGGTCGCGCGGCGGCCGAGACCTTTATGAAGAGCCTCAAGCTCGCCCAGATCGCCACGCATGTGGCCGACGCCCGCACCTGCTGCCTGCATCCCGCTAACGCTACGCACCGCCAGATGAACGATGAGGAGCTCATCGCCTGCGGTATCTCCGCCGACATGGTGCGCCTGTCGTGCGGCCTCGAGGACACGGCCGATCTGATTGCCGACCTTGAGCAGGCGCTCGAGCAGTGCTAGGCTAGCGTTCGCACAAGGCGCCGATGCTGGCAGAAAGCTTCGGTGGCCTTTCGTTCCGATTCCGTAGGCGGGACCCCAATTGCGACTGTTTACAGGCGATTGGGGCCCCGTTTTTGCGTTGGGCCACTCGAAAGGATGGATATGGAGAAAACTGCAGAGCAGCTGCGCCGCGAGCACATTGCCCTAGAGGGCGACACCCATGGAAAGAACAAGTGGGCGATTCTGTTTACCGTGCTCATCATGACGTTTATGGTGTGTCTGGATTCGACCGTCGTGACCGTGGCGCTGCCCGTGATGCAAAAGGAGCTGGGCGTGGGCCTCGATCGCATTCAGCTGGTAAGCTCGGTGTATCTGCTTGCGACTTGCGTGGCTATGTTGCCGTTTGGCCGTCTGGGCGACGTGCGCGGCAAGGTGAATGTGTTCCAGTTGGGCGTCATCGTCTTTTCGGTCGGTTCGCTGCTGTGCGGCCTTTCGGCCTCGCTCGAGGTTCTTATCCTGGCACGCATTGTTCAGGGCATAGGTTGCGCGGCGGCCATGGCTAACAACATGGGTATCATCACCGAGTCGTTTCCGGCGCGCGAACGAGGCCGTGCCATGGGTATTCTTGCGACCTTCGTGGCCCTCGGCATGATGTGTGGCCCCGTGCTCGGCGGCATGCTGGTGGCAAGCTTTCCTTGGGAGAGCATCTTCCTCATCAACCTGCCCATTGGCGTCATCTCGTTTATCGTGGGGCTCTACACGCTGCCGCACGTTAAGCCAGAGGCCGGCGAACGCCCCATGTCCCTGATCGAGGCTGCTCGTCGCTGCTTTGCAAATTCGGCCTTCACCATCAACCTTGCCTGCATGCTCATCGTGTTCGTTGGCATTGGCGCATCCGAGTTTATTCTGCCGTTCTATTTTCAGGATGCGCATGGGTTTGGGTCTGACGTTTCGGGCCTGCTGTTTTTGGCGCTGCCAATGGTGAATGCCTTTATCGGCCCGCTTTCGGGAACGGTTTCGGACCGTGTCGGCTGCGAGGGCCCCACGGCGGTCGGCTTGGGCGTATATGTGTGCGGTCTCTTTGCGGTAAGCACGCTCAACGAGCACTCTTCTATCCCTGTGATCGTGTGCTGCGTCGCATTTATGTCGTGCGGCACGTCGATTTTCCAGAGCCCCAACAACTCGCTGTATATGGGTTCGGCTCCGCGCGAAGCGCTCGGCTTTGCGGGCAGCTTGGGCAGTTTGGCGCGCTACGCCGGCATGGCACTCGGTATTACGGTGGCGTCGCATATCCTGTATGGGCAGATGAGCGTGGCGATGGGCGAGGCCGTGACCAGTTTTGTTGCAGGTCGTCCGGATGTGTTCCTGTTCGGTTTCCGTTCGGTGTTCTACGTGCTCATGGCTGTGGCCGCCGTGGGCTTTGCGCTTGCCATGGTGCGTTTGGTGAGGATACGCGCCCGCCATTAGCGTGTTAGGAGGCTGTCTGCCACGAATCGGGCCTATCTACTGGTCTTGCGGCTTTATGGTGCGTAGGGGCTTGTGGGGCGGGCGGGGGTCGGTCCGTGGTAGACTATCGAACAACGTTTATTAATCGCGCGGTATCGTTGCCGCGAGAAGGGGTTGCGCCATGCAGGAGCTTGAGGATCGTATTCGCCATGACGGCATCGTAAAGGCCGGTAACGTCCTTAAGGTTGATGCCTTCCTCAACCACCAGTGCGACGTTGAGCTGTTCGACCACATGGGTGCCGAGTGGGCCCGTCTGTTCGAGGGCGTCGAGATCAATAAGATCCTGACGATCGAGGCTTCGGGCATTGGCATGGCTTGCATCGCGGCCCAGCATTTTGGCGGCGTGCCGGTTGTCTTTGCCAAGAAGGCGCAGTCCATCAACCTCGACGGCGAGCAGTATGCCACGACCATCTACTCCTTTACCAAGCAGAAGGAGTACCCGGTCATCGTTGGCAAGCGCTTCCTGTCCGAGGGCGACAAGGTCCTGATTATCGACGACTTTTTGGCCAACGGCTGCGCGCTCGAGGGTCTTATCAAGATCTGTGAGGCTGCGGGTGCCGAGGTGTCCGGTATTGGCATTGCGGTGGAGAAGGGCTTCCAGGGCGGTGGCGATAAGCTCCGCGAGCGCGGCTTCCGCGTTGAGAGCCTGGCCCGTATCGCCGATATGGACTGCGAGACCGGCGAGATCACCTTCGCCTAAGCGCGCGACACAAGCGATTGGTATGCGATGTGACAAAGGGACTGTCCCTTTGTCACATTTTTTTGTATGAGGGGAGGTGTTGATATGGATGAGAACAAGATGGGGTGGCGCGAGTATGCGCACTATGCCGAGATGTCGGTCGAGGAGTTGGCGCGCGATTGCGAGGTGCAGGTGTTTCGCGCGACGGGCCCGGGTGGGCAGGGCGTGAACACGACGGACTCAGCGGTGCGCATGAAGCATATCCCATCGGGGATTACCGTGACGGCGCGCGAGAGCCGCAGTCAGTTCCAAAACCGTAGCAGCTGCCTGCGTAAGCTGCGCGCTGAGCTTGAGCGTCGTGGACGTCCGCCGCGCCGACGCGTAAAGACCAAGGTGCCTCAGCGCTCTCGCCAGCGCAGGCTCAACGACAAACACTTCAACGCCATTAAAAAGGCCAACCGACGCAAGCCGGGCAGCGACGAATAGCCTCCTCGTAAGTTGCGGTGAAATAGGGATTGTTTTCCGGCTTTACCTGCATAAACAGTCCCTATTTCACCGCAACTTAGGGATGGCTAGTGGGTGGGGTGCCAGACGTGGAGGGCGCCGCCGAGGACGTCGACCTCGATGCGCGAGGCGACAACGGGCTCGCTGTCGGCTTGGATGGGGTAGTCGGGCTCCTCGAACGTGAACTCGGCATGGCGGCAGCGGCGCATGCGAACCGGCGGCAGCTTGGTATGGTGGCCGTCCTTGGCCGAAAGAAACATAGGCAGGGCAATCGCGCGAGGGACGGGGCCGCATGCGTAGCAGACGTCGAGCATGCCGTCGCAGGGGTCGGCATCGGGGCAGATGCGATAGCCC
The DNA here is from genome assembly GCA_019414245.1 of Collinsella sp. Lineage (GTDB taxonomy): Bacteria > Actinomycetota > Coriobacteriia > Coriobacteriales > Coriobacteriaceae > Collinsella. Next base: position 182,596 of record DXMK01000007.1, read on the forward strand.
GAGCCATACGTGGGGCCCAGCTGAATCGCCATGATGATCGCCCTTACGCGCTCGGCGGGCGCCCCGTCAAAGCTGACTGTCATGGGGTAGTTGCGGTAGCGCAGACCAAACTGCTCCAGACCCGAGAGGGTGTAGAGCGGAGCGCCAGCGAGGCCCGTCTTTTTGCGCAGCTCGGTGGTGCCCAGGCCGATGGCGGCATCGATGCCGACCGAAAGCGTTTGGTCGTAGTACTCAACGGTAGCCTCGCCGCTGCCGTTTGCGGGGTTCCATGAGCGAATGCGTCCGATATCCTGGCGCTGCAGCTCGCAGGTGAGCAGCGCGCCAAAATCCTTGCCGGAGAAATCGTCGATACCGAGGGTCTGGGCAAAGTCGTTGCCGGAGCCTACGGGTAGGACGGCAAGGGCGGGACGGACCGCCTCATCCTGCTTCATGAGTCCATTGGCGACCTCGTGGATCACGCCGTCGCCGCCAAGGGCGATAACGGTGCGATAGCCCTGAGCCTGCGCGGCAAGCTCCTTGGCATGTCCCATGCGCTCAGTCAGCACCAGGTCAAACTGGGATGAGCGCGCGGTCATGTCCAAAAAGCGCTGCAGGCGCTCAGCGACCTCGCGCGCCGCACCCGACTGGGCGGCAGGGTTGGCGATTATGAGCGTGCGACCAAAATCAGTTGCGTGCATGGAGCGACTCCTGGCGTATGACGTGACGGTGCGGTCGCGCTCAGGTCGAATTGCCCCCGATTGTGGCTGCACGGCGAATACTAACGTCTACTCTATCAGGTCGTTGTGGCGCTCGATAGCATCCGCTACCGTACCGCCCTCATCCACAATAAGCGAACGGCGTTTAGGCGAGACAATGCGCTGCGCGGGATATACGCCGCGGTGGCCGCCGACAAGATAGCTGATAAACGCCACGATCACGAAGAAGCCGGCTGCCGTGCCGTGGAACAGGTCGATGGCCATCATACAGGTGGTGATGGGCACGTTAAGGCCGGCGCAGAAAACACCGAGCATGCCCAGCGCCGCCAGAAAGCTGGGGTCGATACCGACGAGGCAACCGATCCAGCCGCCGAGCGCCGCGCCGATGCCAAACAGGGGCGTGACCTCGCCGCCTTGGAAGCCCGCGCCCAGGGTAAGCGCCGTCACCACGAGCTTGATGGCTGCGTCGGCAAGGGTCGTGTTACCGGCGAACCCGGCGCCCGAGAGCCAGGTGGCAAGGCCGGCATACTTCCAGGCGTCGAGCATCGCGTATGCCGCGAGCACCACGAGCGCGCCCACGAGTGCGCGAGCAAGGTAGTTGGTGATAAAGCGACCGTACAGGCTTTTGACGGTTCGAACCGACCAGGCAAAGAGGCGTGCCGTCAGACCGAAGATAATGGCGCTGATAACAACGATGGCAACCGTCCGTGGTGTCATGTTAGGAACGCTGGCGATGACATTCGCCTCGTACTCGGTACCTAGGGCGAGTGATGTAAAGTAGCCGGTAAATGAGGCGACCAGGCAGTAGATGCCCGCGGTGTAGTCGATCTTGCCGATGAAGCACATCTCCATGCCAAAGAAAGCCCCGGCAAGGGGCGAGCCGAATACGGCGCCAAAGGCCGACGAGATGCCGGCGAGCATGAGGTCGTGGTGGTCATGCTTTTCGAGGTGGGCGAGGCTCGAGATGTTGCTGGCGATGGTGCCGCCGATCTGCACCGCGGCTCCCTCGCGACCGGCCGATCCGCCCGTTAGGTGCGTGAGCGTGGAGCACACAAACGTGAGGACGGCCATGCGCATATGGATGAGGCGTGTGCCTAGAGCGGAGTCGATGACCAGGTTGTTGCCACGCTTGGCGGCGAGACCGTGGTTTTTGTACACCCATGCGGTGGCCATGCCCACAACGGGAAGCAGCGCGTAAATCCATGCATGGTGCTCGCGATAGTCGGTCGCGATATTCAGCGAGGCCAAAAACGCCCAAGCGGCAACGCCCATGGCGAGCGAGACGATGACGACGAGTGCGAGCAACTTGGCGCTTGCGAGTAGGTTGCGGACATTGCGGCGCGTGTCGGCAGCTAAGAGATGCTCGGAGCGGGTGATCTGATGCCTGCCTGCCATGATGACGTCGTTCAGGGAGAAAAAGCCGCCGTCGTCGAGCGGCTGGGAATGATCCTGCGCCTCGTTTGCGCTTTCGGGTTTGTCGGTAAAAGCCATACGTTCCTCTTTTTGGTTGCAACACGAGCATTATAAAACGCGGTAAACGCGACGAGCCGGTGGGTTGGTTTCCATTCTGTTTCGCGGCTTGCGGCCGACAGGTGTATTTGCGGGTACAGGCCAAGTCGCGGTCGCGCGTCGGGGATTATACTTAGACAAGCATAAAGAATCGGCGCCCCGTTGTGCGCCGTGGCATTAAGAGGTGCATATGGCAGAGAAGCTCATTCCGCTGGAGGACGCGCAGTCGATTGTTCTGTCGCACGTTGCTCCGACCGATCTCGTCGAGATTCCCGTGTGGCAGGCCACCGGTCTTCCCTTGGCCGAGGACGCGGTGGCCGATATCGATATCTCGCCGTTTGCCAACAGCGCTATGGACGGATATGCCGTGCGCTCGGCGGACTTGGCGCAGACGTCTGGCGAGGCGCCGGTGACGCTCGACGTTATCGGACATGAGGCCGCGGGCCATGTGTTTGAGGGCACAATCGGAGTGGGCGAGACGGTCCGCATCATGACAGGCGCGCCGGTGCCCGAGGGTGCCGATGCCGTAGTGAAATACGAGATCGTCGACGTGCTCGATGGCGACGGCAACGAGGGCTCGCACGTGAGCTTCTCGGCGCCTGCTAAAGTGGGGGAGAACGTTCGCTCTGCTGCCGAGGAGGCCCATGCCGGCGATGTTGTGATGCGCGCCGGCGAGGTCGTGGCTCCGGCGGGCGCGGGTCTGCTGGCGAGCGCCGGATACGCGAGCGTGAAGGTGCACGCTGCCCCACGTGTGGGCATCATCTCGCTGGGCACGGAGCTGGTCGCACCGAGTAAGGTACCGGCGCGCGGGCAGATTCGCGACTCCAACTCGTCGGCGTTGATGGCCGAAGCACTCGATGCCGGCGCCGAGCCCGTGTTCTACGGCATTGCACCCGATGATGAGCAGGCGATTGCCGAGCTGGTGCATCGCGCCGTGCAGGAGTGCGATTTTGTCATTACGAGCGGTGGCGCCTCGGCTGGCGACTACGACTATGTGACGGCGCTCGTCCGGCGCGAGGGCGTGGTGCTGTTTGACCGCATCTCGATGCGTCCGGGCAAGGCCATCACGTTTGGCTTGCTCGGGGGCAAGCCCTACCTAGGGCTTTCAGGCAATCCGGCTGCGGCGTATGTAGGCTTTGAGATGCTCGCCCGTCCGGCGATTCGCAAGATGCGCGGCTTTGCCGAGGGCGTGCGTCCCGTGCAGCAGGCGACGCTCACGCACGGCGTGAAAAAGCGCCAGGACCGACGCTTCTTCGATCGCGCCACGGTTTTGCGCGACCCCGAGACCGGTGAGCTGTTGGTGACCGAGGCCAAGACGCAGAATTCGGCGCTGCTCGGCACGATGCAGCGGTCCAACTGCCTGCTGCGCATTGACGAAGGACCGTGCGAGCTCAAGGCGGGAGATGCCGTGGACGTTGTTCGCGTCGACCTGCCCGAGGGCGCCGTGTTGTAGGAGGAATGCTATGGAGCTGAAGATTTCGATTGTGACGTGCTCGGATACGCGCGATCTTGCCCAGGACGAGGCGGGTGCTGCGCTCGAGGAACTCATCGTGGCGCAGGGCTGGACGGTCGCCTCACATGTGGTCGTGCGCGACGACGTCAGCGAGATTGGTGATGCCATTGCGGAAGCCGCCGATGAGTGCCACGCCAATGTCGTGCTTACCTGCGGCGGCACGGGGCTTTCGATGCGCGATGTGACGCCCGAGGCGACGCGTGCCGTCTGCGAGCGCGATGTGCCGGGCATTGCAGAGGCAATCCGTGCGTACTCGATGACCAAGACGCGCCGCGCTATGCTCTCGCGTGCCGTGTGCATGCAGCGTGGGTATACGCTTGTCATCAACTTTCCGGGATCCACGAAAGCGGCCCGCGAAAGCTGGGAGGCCGTGAGCGACCAGCTGGAGCATGCGGCCCAGATGACGGCGGGCGGCGGACATACCAACTAAGCGGCTTACCTGCGGCGGAGCGACCTTACGGGCTGCTCCGCCTTTGTTTTCCGCCGAAGCGACGCCGAGGTGTACGCTAACTCGAAACTATATTCTCTGGTGAGAATAATTTCTCACTATCATTATTCGCGCAGAAGTATAATCTGATTGCAGATTAAAGCCCGCGGTGGGGTGCCCGGGCATAAGGTCCGAAAGGGTTGAATATGTTCGATTTGGTTTCTCGCCGCGGTTTTGTCTCGCTTTCTGCTGTCGCCGCTGCCGGCCTTGGTCTTGCTGGCTGCTCGGGCAGCAAGACGTCCGAGCTCGCTGGTTCAGATGCCGGCTCCGCCAAGTCTTCCTCTAAGAAGAAGGCTGTCGAGCTGCAGGTCTTTGCCGCCAACTCGCTCGAGAGGGCCCTGCCCGAGGTTCAAGAGCTCTACACCGAGCAGACCGGCACCACGTTTGCCGACACGCAGTTTAAGGCCTCCGGCGACCTCGTCGAGCAGATGCGTGCCGGCGCCACGGTCGACGTGCTCATCACCGCTTCCAAGGGCACCATGGACGACGCCGAGACCGCCGGGCTCGTCGACACCGACACCCGTGAGGATATGTTCGTCAACGACCTTGTGATCATTCGCGCTGAGGGCTCCAACACCAAGATCGAGGCCATCGTCGACGTTGCGAATCTGGACGGCAAGATCGCCATCGGCGACGCCAAGACCGTCCCCGCCGGCAAGTATGCCAACCAGGCGCTGGCCTCCGTGGGCCTCTATACTGGCACCGAGGGCGACGACGGCGAATATGCACCCGAGCTCGCCGACAAGGTTGCCCTGGCCGACAAGGTCGGCACCGCTGCGGCCTACGTCTCTACGGGCGACTGCGTGGCAGGTTTTGTCTACAGCTCTGATATCTTCCGCTATGACGGCATCGAGGAGGCTTTCGTGTGCCCCGAGGACTCGCATAAGCCCGTCGTGTATCCGGGTGCCGTTGCCGAGATCTCCGAGCACGCCGACGAGGCCAAGGCGTTCATCGACTTCTGCCTGTCCAGCAAGTCCGCCCAGAAGATTTGGGCTAACTACGGCTTTGAGCTTTCCGCGTAGTGCGGCTTGGCGCGATAATTCCATCGTTTTGTGTTTCACTCCGTCCTTGTATTCGCTTGGAGCTTTTCGTGCTTAATAAATTCCGCATGCTTGTCGCCTGTGCTTTGACCTTCGCGCTTTGCTGGGTGCCGGGATTTGCGTTTGCTGGGGACGCTGAGGACGGGGCCCAGGTTGCTGCGACCGCTCATGGGCTTTCCTATGGGATCGAGGGTTTTGAGCGGTTGGCCAAGGGGACCGCTCGTGCCATGGAGGGCCAGCCTGAGGGCTACCGGTTTCCCGTTGACGAGGACGTGGACCTTGTAGTGGCGCCTGCTGCCGATCGCGTTGTGGTGTGGATATCGCCCAAGGCGGTCGAGAAGTATGGATTGGATCCGCAGGACAACGAGTGCGTATCGGGTCTCAAGGCCCTCGTCTGTGAGCTCGACAGCGCAAACTCCATGGGAGGTGCGCAGCTAGGGGACGTGGATCTTCCTTGGTGTGTCACGGCGGAAACAACGTTTGATACCGGCGGGTATACCTATGGCTTTGACGAGCGCGGTGCGGATGGGGACCGCTATGTGGTGATTGCATCGGCCTCGGGTGATGCCAAGGGCGGCGCGCGTTGGCTTGATAGCGCTCAAATGGTAGAAGCATCGTCTGTCGTGTTGCGGGATGAGCAGGGGCCCTGGACCTCTCTGGCCTCCTTTTTGGGCGACATCGACTATCGCCCGTTTTGGGTGTCCATAAAAACGAGCGGCCTTGCCCTGCTGATCTCCTTTGCGCTGGGCCTGTTCGCCGCGTGGAAGACTATGGGTACCTCGAGTCGCATCAAGGGCCTGCTCGACTCGGTCTTTACGATTCCTATGGTGCTGCCGCCCACGGTCTGCGGCTTTCTGCTCCTCATGCTGTTTGGCCGCTCGACCGGGGTGGGCCAGTGGCTCATCGCGCACGGCATCTCGATCGTCTTTACCTGGCCCGCGGCGGTCATTTCGGCCGTCGTTGTGTCGTTTCCGCTGGTCTACCGCACGGCGCTCGGAGCCTTCGAGAGCCTCGACACGCAGATGCTCGACGCCGCGCGAACCTTGGGATGGTCCGAACGTCGCATCTTTGCCAAGCTCATGATGCCGCTCGGCTGGCCCTCGATTGCCGCCGGCACGGTGCTCGCCTTCGCTCGCGCGATGGGCGAGTTTGGCTGCACCCTGTTCTTTGCGGGCAACTACGCCGGCATTACCCAGACTATCCCCATCGCCATCTACTTTGAGTGGATGGGCGGCAACACGTCGGTGGCCCTCTTTTGGGTCGCCGTCGTGATCGTGTTCAGTTTCCTGGTCATTCTGTTCATCAATATGTATACGGCGCATTCGCAAAAGTACCGCGAGCGCGGCCTGTCCTGCGCGGAGCGCAGGCAGGCCAAAGAACTCGCCGGACAGGGCGATTCGCTCGATCCGGCGGGTGGTGATGCCTTGCGTATCGATCGCGAGGCGCTGGCCGAGCTCATGCGCGATGACACGGTCGCAAAGGGAGGTCGATAGCCATGTCGCTCGTTCTGGATATTAAAAAGCGCTATCCCGGGTTTGTGCTCGACATGCAGCTTGAGGCCAGCGAGGAGCGCGTGGCGCTGCTCGGCGCCTCCGGATGCGGCAAGAGCTGCACCTTGCGCTGTATTGCCGGCGTGGAGACGCCCGACGAGGGCAAGATCGTCGTCAACGGCGTGACCTTTTTTGACTCGGTGTCGGGCATCAATCTGTCGCCCCAGGAGCGCAAGTGCGCCCTGCTGTTCCAAAACTATCAGCTGTTCCCTAATATGACGGTGGCCGATAACGTGTGCGCCGGCGTTGAGGGTGCAGGCGACGCCGCGGCGCGCAGGCAACTTGCCGAGCGCTACCTGGGTATCTTTGGACTGGCCGATTTCGCCGACCGCTACCCCGCGCGCCTCTCGGGCGGTCAGCAGCAACGCGTGGCGCTTGCGCGTATGGTGGCAGCGCACCCGGGCATTTTTATGTTCGACGAGCCCATGAGCGCGCTCGATTCCTATCTTAAGAGCGCACTCGAGCAGAACATGCTCGACTTGTTCGATGTGTGCAACCGCACCGTGCTCTACGTGAGCCACGACATCGACGAGGCGTGCCGTCTGTGCGAGCGCGTCTGCGTGATGCATAACGGGCATGTGGAGGAGATCGGCTCCGTCGAAGATGTAGTCCGCCGGCCGCAAACCTTGGCCGCGCTGCGCTTGACGGGCTGCAAGAACACAAGCCGGGCGCGCAAGATCGGACCCCAGGAGGTCGAGGCCCTCGATTGGGGCATGAACTTTAATGTAGGTCGTGAGGTGCCCGACGACGTGGCGTACCTGGGCATTCGCGCGAGCTACTTCCATGTTGACAATCGCACCGCGCGGGGCCGCAACAGCTATGATTTGCACGTGGCCCGTGTGAGCGATTCGCGCTTTGAGCGGCTGGTGCTGCTGGACGCGCCGCGTGCCGATGCGCCCACGCGTCTGCAGTGGAAGGTCAACAAAGTGGGCATGCCTGTCGATGAGCTGCCGCAAGCAGGCGAGACGCTGCGCATGCACTTCGATGCCAAGAGAATCCATCTGGTTTGCCGATAATGTGACAAAGGGACAGCCCCTTTGTCACATGCGAGGGGGGGGACGCCGAGGTTGGCATTGGTATCGACATCGGTTCGACGGCCGCGAAGGCCGCGGTGGTGAAAAACGGATGGCGCCATTGCGTGGACCTGTGTCATGCCGTCGGGCTGGCCGTCGGTCGATGCGGCCATTCGCGCACTGGCGCTCGCGTAGAGGGCCGGCGCGATAAGTCACCCGCTCTCGGCGCCGCCATGCGTATACTGGGAGGAACTGATTGACCTATGAGAGGAGGAATCGATGGCTGATGAACTCGTGAAGCTCACGCAGATGACCGCCGCCTCTGGTTGAGCCGCTAAGTTGGCTCCTGGAGCCCTCGCCCAGGTCCTGGGCGACTTACCCAATGTGCATAACGACAACCTGCTCGTGGGGTTCGATACCTCCGACGATGCGAGTGTCTTCCGTGTGGGCGAAAACCTGGGCCTCGTGCAGTCCATCGACTTCTTCCCACCGATGGTCGACGACCCGTTTTTGTTTGGCCAGATCGCCGCGGCAAACTCGCTGTCGGACATCTACGCCATGGGCGGGCGGCCGAGCCATGCCATGAACTTGCTGTGCATCCCGAGCTGTCTGGGCGTTGAGGTTGCCGGTCAGATTCTGGCGGGCGGCGCCGACAAGTGCGTCGAGGCGGGTTGCTCCATCGCGGGCGGTCACACCATCAACGACGACGAGCCCAAGTACGGCCTGTCCGTGAGCGGGTTTGTCGCGCTCGACCGCATGCTCGCCAACAGCGGCGCGCGCGTGGGCGATGCGTTACTGCTGACCAAGGCGGTTGGCTCGGGCATCATCACCACGGCCATTAAGGGCGAGCTCATCGAGCGGGACGAGGCCGCAGCCATGTTTGACTCGATGCGCACCCTCAACGAGGCTCCGATTCGTCTGGCCGAGGGACTTGAGCTTCACGGCTGCACCGACATCACGGGCTTTGGCCTGATCGGGCATGCGTGCGAGATGGCCGAGGGCTCGGGCGTGCAGATTGAGCTTGCGTCGGGGGCGGTGCCGCTCTTTGACCAGGTGCTCGACATGGCGCGTTTGGGCATTATCCCCGCGGGCTCCTACCGCAACCAGGACTTCTTTGGCCCGCGCGTGACGGCCGACGAGGACCTTGAGCCGGGCATGCTCGACGCGCTGTACGACCCGCAGACGTCTGGTGGCCTGCTTATCGCGGCACCTGCTGCCGATGTGGATGAGCTTGCGAGCCGTCTACATGCCGAAGGACGTATCGCCGCCGTCGTCGGTCGCGTGTACGAGCCGGTACCAGGCGGTCCTGCCGTTCGCGTTGTGCATTAAGGAAAACCGTTTATGCGACCGCCTACTGTTCTGGGCGGTCCCTTTTGAAAGGAAAAACTATGTCTACCAAAATTGAAGTCAATGCCATGGGCGATGCCTGCCCGTTGCCCGTCGTCAAGACGCTCAAGGCTCTGAAATCACTCGGTGGCGAGGGTGTTGTGGTGACCTCGGTCGACAACGAGACCGCCGTCAAGAACATCTCCAAGATGGCGCAGGAAAAGAGCTGTACGGCCTCGGTCGAGAAGGTTGCAGATGCCGAGTGGCACGTGACCGTGGCAACCGCCGGCGCCGTTGCCGTGGACGTGCCCGAGCAGGACGGTGCCGCTTTCTGTGGCGCCGGCGCCGGTAAGGGCAAGCTGGTCGTTGCCGTCTACACCGATTGCATGGGCCGCGGCGACGATGAGCTGGGCCACAAGCTCATGAAGGCCTTTATTTTCGCCGTGACGCAGCAGGAGGAGCTGCCCGCCACGATGCTCTTCTACAACGGCGGCGCCAAGCTCACCGTCGAGGGCTCTCCGGTGCTCGACGACCTGAAGGGTCTGGCCGAGCAGGGTGTCGAGGTTCTCACCTGTGGTACCTGCCTCGACCACTATGGCATTAAAGACCAGCTTGCGGTGGGCGATGTCACGAACATGTACGTGATCGTTGAAAAGATGGAGCAGGCCGGCCGCGTCGTGCGTCCGTAGCGCCTGGGTGGGATTGCCATGAGGGAGAAGCGCCCGGCGCTTGTCATCACGTTTCCCACCACGGCGGCCGCCATGGGCTGCGAGACCCTGTGCATCGAGCGCGGCCTTCCCGGGCGAACGATTCCCGTACCCGGGGAGGTCGCTGCCGGCTGCGGTCTGGCGTGGAAGGCGTCGCCTGCCGATGAGGAGCTGCTGCGCGCCGAGCTTGCCGCGGCGGGCATTCCCACCGAGGGCTTTACGGTGATCGACATGTGGGAGGTCGTGCGATGATCTATCTGGATAACGCGGCGACGACCATGCACAAGCCGCAGGCGGTCATCGATGCCGTGACGCAGGCGATGTGCTCGCTCGGCAATGCCGGGCGCGGCGCCACGTCGGGTGCCCTCGATGCGGCGCGTACCATCCACGGCTGCCGCGCCAAGCTTGCGCGCTTGCTGGGCTGTCCGCGTGCTGACCATGTGTGCTTTACGCCCAACTCCACGGCGGCCCTCAACACCGTTATCAATGGCGTGGTGCGCCCCGGCGACCGTGTGGTCACGACGGTGCTCGAGCACAACTCCGTGCTGCGTCCGCTCAACCGCCTGTCGGCAGAGCAGGGCGTGACCGTTGAGCATACGGGCTGCGACGCGAACGGCGTGCTCGACTACGACGAGCTCGAGCAGCTGGTCACGCCGGGCACGCGTGTCGTGGTGGTGACGCACGCCTCCAATGTGACCGGCAACGCGGTCGACATTGCACGCGTGGCTGCCATGGCCCATGCGGACGGCGCTCTCGTGATCGTCGATGCCTCGCAGTCTGCCGGCACGGCGCATATCGATATGCAGGCCATGGGGCTCGACGTGGTGTGCTTTACCGGCCACAAAGGGCTCATGGGACCTCAAGGCACCGGCGGCCTGGCCGTGGCTGAGGGCATCGATGTGGCTCCGTGGGCTATGGGTGGCACGGGCGTGCACAGCTTCGATGCGTTGCAGCCGCTTGATTGGCCCACGCGCCTCGAGGCGGGCACGCTCAACGGCCACGGTATCGCCGGTCTTTCCGCCGGCCTCGACTTTATCGAGGCCCAGGGCGGGGTGGAGGCGATTGCGGCTCAAGAACGTGTGTTGGCCGAGCGCTTCCTCGCTGGCGTTCGCGAAATTCCTGGCATTGCGCTCTACGGCGCGTTTGACCAGCCTGCGCGCTCGGCAATCGTCTCGCTCAACGTGGGCGATATCGATTCGGCCGAGATCTCGGACGCGCTCATGCAGGGGTGGGGGATTGCGACGCGCCCCGGCGCTCATTGCGCTCCGCTCATGCACCGCGCGTTGGGGACCGAGCGCCAGGGTGTCGTTCGTTTCTCGTTTGGGTATTTCAACACGAACGAGGAAGTCGATACCGCGATTGACGCTTTGCGCGATTTAGCCTGCTAAAGCGTATATACTTGCGGGACGGGTCTTTTGCCCGTTCCGTTTTAGTTTCGACCCGAAAGGTGTGCCCATGGCTTCATCCGCCCCGCGCGGCTTGCGCTCCGACCATGTCGTCACGGTCGGCATCGCCCTGTTCTCGATGCTCTTTGGCGCCGGTAACCTCATTATTCCGCCGCTGCTGGCGCTGCAGGCAGGTTCTGCCACGCTGGTCGCCATGCTCGGCTTTCTGATCGCTGCCATCGGCCTGCCCGTCATGGGCTTTATCGCCGTGGCGCTTGCCGGAACGGCGCGCGAGCTTGCCGGCCGCGTGCACCCCAAGTTCGGCGAGTTCTTTGTCGCAGCGGTGTATCTGGCCATCGGTCCGTGCCTGGCTATTCCGCGCACGAGCTCCACAGCCTTCGAGATGCTGGTGCCGCTGCTGCCCGAGGGCGTCTCGCTCGGCACGGCGCGTCTGGTGTTCGCCGTTGGCTTCTTTATCGTCGCGTTTGCGCTCACGCTGCGTCCAGGCGTCATCACGCACGTACTCGGCCGCATTACGGGCCCCGCGCTCATTGCGCTCATCGTTCTGGTCGTGGGTGCTGCCGTGATCTCGCCGCTGGGACCGGCTGCCGCGCCTCAGGCTCCCTACGATGCAGGTGCCGCCGTGCAGGGCTTTTTGACCGGCTACCAGACCATGGATCTGCTCGCGTCGCTCGCCTTTGGCATTATCATCGCCGAGACCATCCACGAGCTGGGCGTGACTGATGACAAGCGCGTGGCCTTCGAGATTTCGCGTTCTGGTGTGATCGCCGGCGTGCTCATGGCCATCATCTACTGCGGCTTGGGCCTTGCCGGTATGCAGCTCGGCACCGTGATGCCCGACGCCACCAACGGCGCCGCCATCCTCGCCCGTTCGGCCTCCATGCATTTTGGGCTTGCCGGCACGGTCGTGGTCTTTGCGATCTTTTTCCTCGCCTGCATGAACGTGTGCATCGGCCTTATCAGCTGCTGCTCGCGTTACTTCTGCGAGACGTATGTGGTTAAAGGGGGAGCGGAGGCTTCCGAGGAGGCCATGCGCCGTCCCTTTGCGGTGCTCGCCTTTGTGTTCGCAGCGTTTTCGTGCGTGCTCTCCAACGTGGGCCTCGACATGATCCTCATGTTCTCGGTGCCCATGCTCAACGCCTTGTATCCCGTCGCCATCGTGCTGGTGCTTATGGGCCTGGTGCACGGTTTTTGCGATGCGCATCCGCAGGTGTGGGTTTGGGTCGGCGGCGTTGTCGCGGTGCAGAGCGTGATCACGTCGGTCCGCGATGCGTTTTTTGCGGGCGTATGGCTGCCGTTTGACGCGCTGCCGCTGGCAGACATTGGAGCCGCGTGGGCGCCGGTTGCCGTGGTGGCGTTTGCGATCGGTCTGCTCCACAGCCGGTTTGTCGCACATTCGAGGAGCTAGGGTATCGTCGCTTGCACAGGCGGGGAGTCTCACCTATAATTTCCTTCGCTTTGGGACACGCAAGGTTTAGACCTTAGCTGCTCAACACCTTCGGGACGTGGCGCAGTTTGGTAGCGCGCCTGCTTTGGGAGCAGGATGTCGCAGGTTCAAATCCTGTCGTCCCGACCATATCTTGCGGGCGTAGTTCAATGGTAGAACCCCAGCCTTCCAAGCTGATGACGCGGGTTCGATTCCCGTCGCCCGCTCCATAAGATTGGCTAACGGCTTTGACCCCTTTTGGGACCAAAGCCGTTTTCGTAGGCGTGCCGGGTGACGGGGATCGAACCCGCCAGGGTGCGAAGCTGAGAAAATGCGTGAGCATTTTCCAGCGCAGCACGCAAGGGCCGAAGGCCCGCAGCGAAACAAGGATTTGTGAAGCAAATCCTTGGACTTCCCGTCGCCCGCTCCATGTAATTTGCAGGTCAGAGGTACGTTTACTTCTGACCTGTTTTGTTTTTGACCATCCGTCGCGGGACACATTCATTGGCAATGCCGGTCCCAAGTCGTAAGAAAGAAGTGGCTGCTATGGCACAGAGCAAGGCAGACTATCCCACCCCCGATTGCCTGGCGCCCGCCGCGATCGAGGCCAAGACCGAGGCTGCCGGTGTTACCAAGGCCAACCTACCGACCTCGAAGGCCTTTATGCTTGCCATGTTCGCCGGCGCGTTCATCTCCTTCGGCGGCCTGTTCTTCACGGTCTTTCTGAGCGATCCCACGCTTGGCTGGGGCGCCCAGCGCTTCGTGGGCGGTCTTGCTTTTTGCCTGGGACTGGTGCTCGTGCTCATTTGCGGCGCGGAGCTGTTTACCGGCAACTCGCTGATGGTCTGCGCGCTTAAGAGCAAAAAGATCACGCTCGTCCAGATGCTCAAGGCTTGGGCTATTGTGTGGATCGGCAATTTTGCCGGCGCCCTGTTCGTTGTCTTTTTGATTTACATGGCAGCCATTTACAAGCTCAACGGTGAGGCGGTTGCCAACACCATGGTGAGCGTCGCCGCCGGTAAGGTTACGATCGATGCCGTCACCATCTTCTTCCGCGGCATCCTGTGCAACATCTTTGTGTGCCTGGCCGTATGGATCGGTACCGCCGGCAAAACCGTGGTCGACAAGGTCGTGGGTATTCTGCTCCCCATTGCCGCCTTTGTGGCCTGCGGTTTTGAGCACTGCGTCGCCAACATGTACTTTTTGCCCATGGGCATTTTGATGCACTCCTGCGGCTATGGAGCTGATGTCGCCGGCGCCGACGCCCTCAACGCGGCGGGCCTGGCGCTCAATCTTTCCTTCGCTACGCTCGGCAATATCGTGGGCGGCGCCCTGATCGTGGCGCTGGGTTACTGGTATATCTACGCCAACAGGGAGGCCTAAAGGCCCCAGGCCATAACCGACCAAAGAGGGACAGGTTTATTTTGGCAGGTTTTGAACGAGGCGCTGCGCCGTCTTGCCACGAGCTGCCATAATGGACCTGTCCCTTTTGCGTGCGCGTCGCCATTTGGTGGCCGACGATGATCGTGGGGGACCTGCTTTTTATTGAATATGTCGAAAGGCTTTCCATGAGCGACTGCGAATCCATGCCCGCCGAGGTGCGCGACCGCCTGCGCTCCATTCCCGCTGTCCACGAGCTGCTGGTGGAGTGGCCGGTCATGAAGGCTGCCGGCGATGCGGGCGATACGATCGTGCGCGAGGCGATCGATGTCGAGCTCGATGCCGAGCGCGCGGCGATTCGCTCCGGCGTCCCCGCAAGGAACAAGCGCGAGCTCGCCTTGGCCATTGAGCGGCGGTGCCACCGCCTGTCGCTGCCGACCCTGCGTCCCGCCGTCAACGCGACAGGCGTTGTGATTCACACCAATCTGGGCCGTGCTCCGCTCGCTCCCGCAGCGGTGCAGGCGGTGACAGACGTCGCCCGCAGCTACAGCACGCTCGAGTATGACGTCGCGACTTGCGCTCGCGGGGGCCGCAAGGAACATGCCGCGCGCCTGCTGCGCACACTCACGGGGGCGCAGGACGCCTTGGTTGTCAACAATAATGCCGCGGCGGTGCTGCTGGTGCTTGCCGCGCACGCGGCTGGCAAAGAGGTCATCGTGAGCCGCGGCGAGCTTGTCGAGGTGGGCGGAAGCTTCCGCATCCCCGACATCATGGCGGCCTCGGGCGCCAAGCTTGTCGAGGTGGGCTCTACCAACCGCACGCATCTGGATGATTATCGAAGCGCCATTACGCCCAACACGGCGATGATCCTGAAAGTTCATCCTTCCAACTACCGTATCGAGGGCTTTCACGAGGAGGTCTCGGCGGCGGAGCTTTCTGCGCTGGCGCATGAACATGGCCTTTTGCTTTACGAGGACCAAGGCTCGGGCGCTTTGCTGGCAGATGGGGTACTCGCCGATGCGGGGGAAAAGCTCACGTCCGCCTCGCTTTGCGCCGGCGCCGACGTTGTCTCGTGCTCGGGGGACAAGCTGCTCGGCGCTTCGCAGGCGGGCATTATTCTCGGCAGCGCCCAGGCGATTGCCGCCTGCGCCTCTCATCCGCTTATGCGCGCGCTTCGCCCCGGCAAGCTCACGCTCGCGGCGCTCGAGGCCACCCTGCGCCTTTATGTGGCCGGCTCCGATACGGCATATCGGGAGATCCCGGTGCTCAACATGCTTTCCGGCGCGCCGGTTCCGCTCGAGCGTCAGGCCAAGCGCCTACACGACCGCATGCTGCGCAAACTTCGCGAGTTTCAGTGCGAGGACGCGGTGGAGCTGCAGGTTGTCGAGGGCGCCTCTGCCCCCGGCGGCGGGTCGCTGCCGACTGTCGAGCTCCCAACCTTTTGCGTTGCCGTCTGCCCCGTCGATGGGCGCCTATCCGCCGATGGCCTGAAGCGCGCCATGGTTCAGGAGCCCGACATGCCGGTCGTCACGCGCGTGCGGCACGAACAGGTGCTGTTTGACGTCCGCACGCTTTTGCACGATACCGACCTTGATCTGTGCGCATCTGCATTGGCCGCTGCCGTGCGAGCGGGTTTGCGTCGATGACCGCGTGCGAGCTTGTCGAATGTCCCGTTGTCGTTGGAACGGCGGGCCATGTCGATCACGGCAAGTCGGCGCTCATCGAGGCGCTGACCGGCAAAAACCCCGACCGTCTGGAGGTCGAACGGCGCCGCGGCATGACCACAGAGCTCGGCTTTGGCGAGCTGGTGCTGCCGAGCGGCAAGATTGTCGGCTTGGTCGACGTGCCCGGGCATGCGCACTATCTGCGCGCGATGGTGCAGGGCGCCACGGGCGTGGACGTTGCGTTGCTGGTGGTTTCTGCCGTTGAGGGCGTGATGCCGCAGACGCGAGAGCACGTGCACGTGTTGGAGCTTTTGGGTGTCACGCACATGGTCGTCGCGCTCACGATGCGCGATCTGGTCGATGACGAGACGGCGGAGCTCGCCGAGCTCGACGTCGAGGCTTTTCTTGAGGGCACCGTGTTTGCGGGGGCCTCGGTGGTGCCAGTGTCTTCCAAGACGGGCGAGGGCTTGGGCGAGTTGCTCGCAGTGCTCGATGACGCGGTTTGCTCGTGCCTGTCGGAGCGCCTAGAGGCGACCGCGGGCTCGGGCGATACGCCCCGTCTCCCTATCGACCGCTGCTTTAGTATCCGCGGCACCGGAACCGTCGTGACGGGCACGCTGCACGACGGGCCTGTATCGGTTGGCGACGAGCTTGTCGCACTGCCGTCGCGAACGCACTGTCGCGTGCGTGGCATGCAAGTTCACGGGGATACCCAGCGCGCGGTTCCGGGTCAGCGTGTCGCCCTGAACCTGGTGGGTGATGGCGTGGCGCACCTCAAGCGCGGTGAGATGCTCGGCGTCGAGGGTTGCGTGGGGCAGACGCTGCGCTTTTTGATGCGGCTGACATATGTGGGGCACGACGGCGCGCGATCCGGCGTTCTTGCCTCGGGCACGCGCGTGCACGTGATGGCGGGCACGGCCGAGGTGCTCGGTCGCATTATGCTTTTGGACGATGAGCCGCCCCTCGCGGTCGGCGAGACGCGTGTGGTGCAGGTGCGCTTGGAGCGGCCGTTGCCGTTGCGCGCCGGCGATCATGCCGTCATCCTGTCGCACTCTCCGATTTCGCTACTTGGCGGCGGTCGCGTTCTTCTTTCGCGGTGCCGCCGCTCGCGTGACCTCTCCGCGGGCGAGCGCGCGCTGCTCGGGGCCCTGGATGCCGGCGACCGCGCTGCTGCCGTTGCCGCATGGTTGGGGCTGCAGCGCCTGCCCGTGCCCGCCGCGGCTGCAGCCCGTGCTCTCGATCTTTCGGGCGTCGAGGCGGCCGCGCTCCTGCACGGGGCGGTTTCCTTGGGCGACGCCGTGGCGCTTCATGTCGAGCGCTCGACCGAGGAGCTTTATGCCGTCCCCGCTGTGCTCGATGCCGCCCTCGCCGCGCTCTCCGACGCGCTGGCCGCTATGCACGGGGCCGCGCCCAAGCAGACGGGTTTCACACCGGGCGAGGTCGCGCATGCCGCCTGGCCGACAGCGGGCGAAGACGTAGCGTCCGCGCTCGTCCTCGAGGGCTGTGCGCGCGGCATCTGCTCCCAGGAGGCGTCCGAGGTGTTCGACCCGCACTCTGCCGCCGCGGCGATACGCGTGGTGCGCGAGGCGAGCCAGCGTATCGTGGCCGCCCTCGACGAGGCGGGTCTCGGTGCGGCGACGCTGCCCGAGGTGGGTGAGCAGCTGCAACTCGATCGCGACGCCATGACGCGTGCCCTGCGCGAGCTTTCGCTCAACCGCGCGATCGTTAAGATCGAACGCGACGTTGCCTTGTCTGCCGCCGCCGAGGCCCATGCGCGTGAGGTCGTCGCCGCGGCTATCGAGGCTGCCGGCGGCGCTGCCACCACGAGTGTGCTGCGCGAGGCCCTAGGCGTGTCGCGCAAACGAGCCATTAGCATCTTGGAGCACCTGGATGCGGTGCGTTTTACGACGCTCGACAAAGAGGCCGGCGGCCTCAGATCCCTGCGCTAGGGGTCGTCGTATTGCTAGTTTGGTAAAATACCGCCACGTTTGGGAGCGGATGGGCTCCGGTGGGCCCCGCGGTCCTCAAAACCGTTGCGAGGCGTGCAAAACGTCTTGGATGTGTTCGATTCACATACGTTCCCGCCAACGCATTTCGTCAAAACCACCACAAAGGTGCCTGTCCCCTTTGTGGTGGTTTCGAAACGTGCGAGAAACAGCTTCGAAACACGCAACTTGCACGTCAGGCACTCAAAAACGCCTCTACCTGCATCGTAATCAAAACGAAACATCTGCTCGTCTGCTTATGCGAAACTTTCCCGCAACAGTGCGATATTATCCATACACGATAAAGTTCGCGGCGCACAGGGTGCCGCGACCGACACTTTTCGTTTCCCATCATTGGAGGAAGCATGAGCTACACGCAGAAAGTTCTCGACGAGCTCAAGGCCCGCTATCCCGAGCAGCCTGAGTTCATCCAGGCCGCGACCGAGATCCTCGGTACCATCCAGCCGGCGCTCGACGCCCACCCCGAGTACGAGGAGGCCGCCCTGCTTGAGCGCCTCGTCGAGCCCGAGCGCATCGTTATGTTCCGTGTCCCCTGGGTCGATGACCAGGGCAAGGTCCAGGTCAACCGCGGCTATCGTGTCGAGTTCAACTCTGCCATTGGACCCTACAAGGGCGGTCTGCGCTTTAACCCGACGGTCACCCTGGGTATGCTCAAGTTCCTGGGCTTGGAGCAGATCCTCAAGAACAGCCTGACCACCCTTCCCATGGGCGGCGGCAAGGGCGGCTCCGACTTTGACCCCAAGGGCAAGTCCAACAACGAGATCATGCACTTCTGCCAGTCCTTCATGACCGAGCTCTTTCGCCACATTGGCCCCAACACCGACGTTCCCGCCGGCGACCTGGGCGTTGGCGGCCGAGAGGTTGCCTACATGTTCGGTCAGTACAAGCGCCTGACCAACGAGTGGACCGGCGTCCTCACCGGCAAGGGTCTCTCCTTTGGCGGCTCGCTTGCCCGTACCGAGGCCACCGGCTACGGTCTGGTCTACTTTGTGGACGAGTACCTCAAGAGCCGCGGCGAGTCCTTCGAGGGCAAGAACGTCGTCGTTCACGGCTCCGGTAACGTCGCTATCTACGCGGTCCAGAAGGTCGCCCAGCTCGGCGGCAAGGTCCTGGCTTGCTCCGACACCCACGGCTGGGTCGAGGATCCCGACGGCATCGACTACACCGTGCTCGAGCATGTCTACAACAAGAAGCGCTCCGGCCACGACAAGGGCGTCACGCTCGCTATGTACGTTGACGAGAAGCCCAATGCCACGTGGCACGAGGGCGACGGCCGCGGCGTGTGGCAGCTTCCCTGCGACATCGCGCTGCCCTGCGCTCGCGAGAACACGCTGCTGCTCGAGGACGCCCAGGCGCTCGTCGCCAACGGCTGCAAGGTGGTCGGCGAGGGCGCGAACATGCCCACGACCATCGAGGCCACGACCTACTTCCAGGAGAACGGCGTCGCCTTTATGCCCGGTAAGGCTGCCAACGCCGGCGGCGTGCTCGTGTCCGGCCTGGAGATGAGCCAGAACGCCGAGCACCTGTCCTGGACCTTCGAGGAGGTCGACGGCAAGCTCGAGCAGCTCATGCGCGGCATGTTCCACAACGTGGACGACACCGCCAAGGAGTACGGCGAGGAGGGCAACTTCGTCATGGGCGCCAACATCGCCGGCTTCCTGAAGGTCGCCGACGCCATGCTCGCCCAGGGCGTCTGCTAAATCTTCGCTCGACATAGCGTGCTATAAGGCTCCCAGTCATCTTGGCTGGGAGCCTTTTCTATCCTGGAGGACTCCTCATAACTTGCGGTGAAATACGGACTGTTTAGCGCCCCGGAACGGCTAATCAGTCCGTATATCACCGCAAGTTATGGATGGGTGGGTGGATTTTGTCCTAAAACGGTGTGCGGCCCCTCGTTTGGTACACTTAAAGGTACTGGACAAGTGAAGAGATGGGGGAGAACGTGCTCAAGTTCGGTACCTACGTCCGTGTTGGAAACGCGGCCGAAGCCTATGAGCTCTTACAGAAGAACCGTAACAACAAGATTGTGGGCGGCGGCATCTGGATGCGCCTGGGTTCGCGTCGCGTGGCGACGGCGATTGACCTTTCGGCCTGCGGACTCGATCAGATCGAGGAGACCGAGACCGAGTTTCGCATCGGTGCCATGTCCACCCTGCGCCAGCTCGAGCGCCATGCCGCGCTCAATGCGCTTGTCAACCATGTCTTTGAGTTCGCCGTCCATAACATCGTGGGTGTGCAGCTGCGTAACACCGCTACGGTAGGCGGCAGCATCTACGGCCGCTTTGGCTTCTCGGACGTTCTCTCCGCCTTTCTCGCGCTTGATTCCTATGTTGAGCTGACGGGCGCCGGTCGCGTGCCGCTCGCCGAGTTCGTGGACATGGGCTATGTGCGCGACGTGATCGAGCACGTCGTGGTCGTCAAGCACGACTACCGCGCGAGCTACGAGGCCGTACGCAAGGCCGCGACCGACTTCCCCTCCCTAAACGTTACCGCCGCCTGGTGGGATAACAGCTGGCATGTCACCGTGGGCGCCCGCCCGCTGCGTGCGACCCTGCTGCTGGGCGAGGCATGCGGCCTCGAGAGTGAGCAGCCTTCCGAGGACGAGCTGCGCGCCCTGGCCGCGTCCGTGCGCGCGCTGAGCTATGGCACCAACATGTGGGGCTCGGCCGAGTACCGCCGCCGCATCTCGGCACCGTTGGCGATTCAGGCTGTGCGTCGCGCCGCCGGCATCGAGCTTTCGGCCGCGCTTGCCCGCGAGCTCGAGACCGTGCAGATTCCTAAGTTTGCCACGGACGAGTATTCCTGCCGCCGCGTGCCTTGCGTCGATTCTAGCGAGGTGCGCTAATGGCTGCCAAACTCATCGATCTTTCCTTTACGCTCAACGGCCGTAAGGTCAAGGTTCAGATTGCCCCCGACACCATGCTCTTTGCACTGTTGCGCGAGCAGGGTTGTGCGTCGGTGCGCTGCGCCTGTGAGACCACCAACTGCGGCCTGTGCACGGTGTGGCTCGACGGCGACCCGGTGCTGAGCTGCTCGGTTCCCGCCGCCCGTGTTGAGGGCCGCTCCATCACCACGCTCGAGGGCCTCAAGGCCGAGTCCGAGGCGCTCGCCCGTGCGATGGCTGCCGAAGGCGCCGAGCAGTGCGGTTTTTGCGCCCCCGGCCTCATCATGAACGTGCTTGCGCTCGCCCGCGCCGCCAAGGAGGACCCGAGCCTCGTCGCCACGCGCGAGGAACTCTCGCGCCAGCTCGCCGGCAACCTCTGCCGCTGCAGCGGTTACGAGAGCCAGCTGCGCGCCATCGTGCGCTTCCTCAACGAGTCCGGCGTGCAGGTGGGCTTTGAGATGCCCGAGCTGCCGGTCAACGACACGAGCTCCGACGGCGTCTCCTACAAGCAGATCACCCACAAGCAGCCCAAGAAGGACTCGAAGGCCCTGCTCGAGGGTCGTCCCGTCTACACCGGCGATATGGTGCCCGCCGGCGCCCTGATCGTCAAACTCAAGCGCAGCCCCTATGCCCGCGCCAAGATCCGCTCCATCGATACGTCGCGCGCCCTGAAGGTGCCGGGTGTCGTGGGCGTCTACACCTATGAGGACGTGCCCAAGCGCCGCTTTACCATCGCCGGCCAGAGCTATCCGCAGCCGAGTCCCTACGACCGTCTGATTCTCGAGAACCTCGTGCGCTACCAAAATGAGGAGGTGGCGATCGTCGCCGCCGAGACCGAGGAGGCCGCCGACAAGGCGCTCAAGCTCATCAAGGTCGACTATGAGGTGCTCGAGCCGCTGCTCGACTTTACCAAGGCACTCGATAATGACATCGTGGTCCACCCCGAGGGCGACGTAACATTTATGTTCCCGCAGGGCGGCGACGTCCCGCGCAACTTGGTATGCAGCGGCACGAGCGACTTTGGCGACTTGGACGAGGCCTTCGCCCAGAGTGACATCGTCTTTGAGCGCACCTACACCAGCCAGGCCACGCAGACCGCGCCTATGGAGACCTTCCGCGCCTTTGCGACGACCGACGCGTTCGGGCGCATTTCGGTGACCACCTCCACGCAGGTGCCCTTCCACGTGCGCCGCATGGTCGCGCAGTCGCTCGATATCCCGCAGTCGCAGGTGCAGGTCATTAAGCCGCGCATCGGCGGCGGCTTTGGCTCCAAGCAGACGGGCTGCTGCGAGATCTTTGTTGCGTTTGTGACCCAGCAGACCGGCCGTCCGAGTTACTGCTGCTACACCCGCGAGGAGACCATCACTGCGGGCAACTCGCGCCACCAGATGCAGATGACCGTTAAGCTGGGCGCCATGAACGACGGCACCATCACGGCCATCGATCTGCACACGCTGTCCAACGCCGGCGCGTACGGCGAGCACGCTACCACGACGATCGGCCTCTCGGGCCACAAGAGCCTGCCCATCTACAACCACGTGAAGGCGAGCCGCTTTAGCTGGGACGCCGTCTACACCAATACCAACCGCGGCGGCGCGTATCGAGGCTACGGTGCCACCCAGGGCCAGTTTGCCGTGGAGAGCGCCGTCAACGAGCTCGCCGACATGCTGCACATGGACCCCGCCGACCTGCGCCTTAAGAACATCGTGCGCGAGGGCGAGATCATGCCGCAGTATTACAACGAGAAGCTCAACGCCTGCGCGCTCGACCGCTGCCTGCTGCGCGCGATGGACATGATCGGTTGGCGCGACAAGCCGCTGGCCGTGGACCTGGGCGACCGCGTGCGCGCCCTGGGTTGCGCGCTTACCATGCAGGGCTCGGGCATCTCCAACGTGGATATCGCCGGCATTGACATGCGCCTGGAAGAGGACGGCTTCATTACCATCGGCACCGGCGCTACCGATAACGGCATGGGCGTCGACACGATTCTGGCGCAGATTGCCGCCGAGGAGCTGGGCGTTGAGAGCTCGCTGATCGTGGTGCGCGGCGTGGACACCGATGTGTCGCCGTTCGACGCCGGCTCGTACGCGAGCTCAGGTACGTACGTGACGGGCCTTGCCGCCAAGAACGCCGCAACCGAGCTGCGTGAGAAGATTTGCACCAAGGCAGCCCAGATGTGGGATGTGGACGCCGCCGATGTGGTCTTCGACGGCCAGTACGTGCGCTTGTCCGACGAGCGCGCCGCGCGCGAGCAGAACCGCTACCTCACGCTGCGCGACTTTGCCAACCTGTGCGTCAAGAACATCGCGGGCGGCGGCGCACTGACCTCGCACACCTCTGCCTGTCTGCCCGTTTCGCCTCCGCCGTTTATGGCCGGCATTGCCGAGGTCGAGGTCGACAAGGCCACCGGCAAGGTGACTGTGGTGGACTACGCGGCGGCCGTCGACTGCGGCACCGTGATCAACGAGGCGCTCGCGCGCGTCCAGGCCGAGGGCGGCATTGCCCAGGGTATCGGTCACGCGCTCTACGAGATCGTCGAGCACGATGACCGCGGTCGTCTGCGCACCGGCAACTTTATGAGCTACAAGCTGCCCACGCGCCTGGATATCGGCAGCATTCGCGTGGCCTTTGAGCCGAGCTACGAGCCGACGGGCCCGTTTGGTGCCAAGTCGATCGGCGAGGTCGTCATCAACACGCCGCTCGCCGCCGTGGCCTCGGCCGTGGCGCACGCCACCGGCCACCAGGTGCGCTCGCTGCCCATCACGCCCGAGAAGGCCCTTCTGGGGGAGTAGGCGAGCTCGTCCGCTGTTGCCCTGCATCCCGCTTTTCGTCCGAATCGCGGGATGCAGGGTAGCTAATTTGGGACGGGGCTATTTTAGCTACCCACAATTCGAATTCGGCCCCGAGCTCGAACGCCTTGGTGGGGTAGCTAAAATAGCCCCGTCCCAAATTAGCTACCCTGTTCCGCTGTAACTCGTGGTGAGGTCGTGAGCCTGTAAAAGGTGTGCGTGCGCTTGCCGCTCGTATCTGCTATCATTCCTTGTCTGTGCGCTCATGCGGGCGTGGCGGAATTGGTAGACGCGCCAGATTTAGGTTCTGGTGGGATTCCCGTGAAGGTTCGAGTCCTTTCGCCCGCACCAACGCATCTGCGTCGGCTTCGGCCGTCGCGACTCTTTGTTGCATAAAGGTACCAGCACCTCAGATAAGCTGGGCAGTATGAGGAGGAACGTGTTGAACATCACCGCTTCTGACGTCAAGGACGCCAAGCTCACCGCTACGGTCACCATCCCGGCCGCCGACGTCGACGCCGCGATCAAGAAGGCCTACAAGGACACCGCTAAGAAGTACCGCTTCCCGGGCTTCCGTGCCGGTAAGGCTCCCCGTCCGGTCATCGACTCCGCTCTTGGCGCCGAGGCTACCCTCGCTCAGGCCACCAACGACCTGATCGCCGCCAACGAGCCCGCCGTCCTCAACGAGCTGGACATCGTCCCCACCAAGAGCGGTGACTACAAGGAGCTCGACCTCGCCAAGGACCACGAGGACTACACCTACACCGTCGAGTTCTCCCTGCGTCCCGCCGCTGAGCTCTCCTCCTTCGACGCCGTCGAGATCGAGATGCCTCCTGCGGAGGTCACCGAGTCCGAGATCAACAACCAGGTTGAGATGCTCCTCAACTACCGTGCCACCTTCGAGGACGTCGAGGGTCGTGCCGTCGAGGCCGAGGACTACGTCACCGTCGATCTCAAGGCCGTCGAGAACGCCGACAACTTTGCCGCCGAGGGCCGCATGCTCATCGCCGGTAGCGACAGCAACCCCAAGGAGTTCAACGAGGCCCTGATCGGCGCTAACGTTGACGACGTCAAGACCGTCACCTGGACCGACGAGGTCGAGGAGGGCGAGGAGGCCGAGACCCACACCGTCGAGGTCACCGTCAAGGGCATCAAGGTCCGCAACACCCCCGAGCTCACCGACGAGCTCGTCAAGTCCGACTTTGGCTTCGACAGCATCGACGCTATGCGCGACGCCATCAAGATCGAGATCGAGCAGGACAAGGCTTCCCGCCTGCCGGCCGAGAAGGAGAACCGTTGCGTCTCCGCTCTCGCCGAGCGCCTGCAGCTCGACGAGATGGATGCCGACTACGAGCAGTCCGTCTTTGAGGAGCTTGGCCAGAACTTCCTGTCCAACCTCGCTGCCCGCGGCATGACGCTGGACACCTGGCTGCCCGCTTCCGGTCTGACCATGGAGCAGTTCAT
This sequence comes from Collinsella sp., assembly GCA_019414245.1. GTDB lineage: Bacteria > Actinomycetota > Coriobacteriia > Coriobacteriales > Coriobacteriaceae > Collinsella. The sequence continues at coordinate 207,455 of DXMK01000007.1, forward strand.
CGGCGACCTGCACAAGCAGGCCAACGACGTCGCCCGCGAGTCCCTGGCTCTGGACGCCCTTGCCCGTGAGCTCAAGATTGAGGTCACCGAGGACGACATCAACGCCGAGTTCGAGAAGGCTGGCGTCAAGGACGTCGAGGCTTCCAAGGCTGAGTTCATCGCCGATGGCCGCATGCCTGCTGTCCGCGAGTCCATCCGTCGCTCCAAGGCCGTCGACCACCTGGTCGAGAACGCCAAGGTGACCGAGGTCGACGAGACCGCCAAGGACGCCGAGTAATTCTCGCCACCTTGCCCGCGAGCGCATGCGTGCGCCCGTGATGGGGTAAAGTTATACACCGGTTATCCGGTTGCTTCGTACGGTGCCAGCCAATGCATAGCATGCGGGCACCGTACGTTTATCTAGAACCAATTTGGTCCGCAAGAGAGAAATGGAGATGCGTATGATCGCCAAGTTCGATTCCGCCCTCGTGCCATACGTTATCGAGCAGACGCCGCGCGGCGAGCGCAGCTACGATATCTATTCGCGCCTGCTCAACGACCGCATCATCTTCTTAGGCGAGGAGATCAACTCCGTCAGCGCCAACCTGGTCGTTGCCCAGCTGCTGCATCTTGAGAGCCAGGATGCCGAGAAGGATATCTCGCTCTACATCAATTCGCCCGGTGGCGAGGTCTACTCCGGCCTGGCGATTCTTGACACCATGAACTTCATTAAGCCGCAGGTCTCCACCATCTGCGTCGGTATGGCCGCGTCCATGGCCGCCGTGCTGCTTTCGGCCGGCGCCAAGGGCAAGCGTTTCTGCCTGCCGCACTCCAAGGTCATGATTCACCAGCCCAGCGGCGGTGCCCAGGGTCAGCAGACCGAGATCGAGATCGTGGCCGAGGAGATCAAGAAGACCCGTCGCGAGCTCAACCAGATCCTGTCCGACGCCTCGGGCCAGCCCATCGAGAAGGTCCAGGCCGACACCGAGCGCGACAACTACCTGACCGCTGCCGAGGCCCTCGACTACGGCTTGATCGACCGTATCGTCACCTCGCGCGACATCGCCGCGAAGGACGCCTAGGATGGCAGGTAACATGCAGGACAACTTTGACGAGAACGGCAACCCCATCCGCTGCTCCTTCTGCGGAAAAGAGCAGGGCCAGGTCCGTCGTCTCGTAAAGGGTCCGACCAACATCTTTATCTGTGACGAGTGCGTCGCCGCCTGCTCCGAGATCCTTGAGGAGTCGCTGGCTTCTGACTTTATGGACGCTGCCCGCAACGGCAAGCTGCCGGGCTTCCTCAACGACCACGGCCAGGCTGCATCCCAGCCCGCCGTGGACCCCGAGGCCGAGGGCTTTGAGCTCGAGGACGACCGCCAGGTCATCACGCACGTGCCGACGCCGCACGAGATCTATGACGAGCTTTCGGCCTATGTCATGGGTCAGGAGGACGCCAAGCGCGCCATGTCGGTTGCCGTGTACAACCATTACCGCCGCGTGATCGAGGGCGGAGCGGCGCTTTCGGCCTTTGACGACGGTTTGGACTCGCAGCTCGACGACGATATGGACGAGGTGGAGCTTGCCAAGTCCAACATCTTGCTGCTCGGTCCCACCGGTACCGGTAAGACCCTGCTCGCCCAGACGCTCGCGCGCATCCTCGAGGTGCCGTTTGCCATCGCCGATGCCACCGCGCTCACCGAGGCCGGTTACGTGGGCGAGGACGTGGAGAACATCCTGCTCAAGCTCATCAATGCCGCCGATGGCGATATTGAGCGCGCGCAGGTGGGCATCATCTACGTGGACGAGATCGACAAGATCGCCCGCAAGGCCGAGAACCTGTCCATCACCCGCGACGTTTCGGGCGAGGGTGTCCAGCAGGCACTGCTGAAGATTCTTGAGGGCACGGTGGCCAGCGTTCCGCCCACAGGCGGCCGCAAGCATCCCCAGCAGGAGCTGCTGCAGATCGATACGACCAACATCCTGTTCATCTGCGGCGGTGCCTTTGTGGGCCTGGACAAGATCATCGCCGACCGTGTTGGCAACAAGGGCGTGGGCTTTAACTCCGAGATCGCCGGCCCCACCTCGGTCGACGAGAACGACCTGCTGCGTCAGGTGCTCCCGCAGGACCTCAACGCTTTTGGCATGATCCCCGAGTTCGTGGGCCGTACTCCCGTCGTCACCCAGACGCAGGCGCTCGACGAGGACGACCTGGTGTCGATCCTGACCGAGCCCAAGAACGCCGTGGTGCGCCAGTACCGCAAGATGTTCCAGCTCGAGGACGTGGACCTGGAGTTTGAGGACGCCGCCCTGCACGAGATCGCCCGTATGGCGCTTGCCCGTAAGACCGGCGCACGCGGCCTGCGCTCCATCTGCGAGGACGTGCTGCAGCAGACGATGTTCGACCTCCCCAGCGAGGAAGGCGTCACCAAGGTCATCGTGACCGAAGCCTCCGTAAAGGGCGAAGAACAGCCCCAGCGCATCTACGGATAAACCAGCCAAAAACGTGCTTGCAAATAGCCTCCGATCATTCGCGGTCGGAGGCTATTTTATATATACGCAAAACACCCAACTACCTGTGTTATTCTGTGTGTTTGTTTAAGCCTCAGCGAAGTCATATCAGACTGAAGTAATCGATACCTAAGGGGAGGAATGCAGACCCTAGCGGGCCTGCATTCCTCCCCGGCGGGACAGGGAGAGATATATGGAAGAGATGCCCAAGAATTACGATCCGTCGACCAACGAGCCGGCGATCTTGCAGAAGTGGCTCGACGGCGGCTACTACAAGCGCCGTGAGGGCGTGGGCGACTGCACCGTCACCATTCCGCCTCCCAACGTGACCGGCAAGCTACACATGGGCCACGCCACCGACGACTCCATCCAGGACGCCATCATCCGTATGGCCCGCATGCGCGGCAAGTCCACGCGTTGGGTGCTCGGTACCGATCACGCCGGCATCGCCACGCAGACCAAGGTTGACAAAAAGCTCAAGAGCGAGGGCATTAGCCGTCTGGAGATCGGTCGCGACAAGTTTGTCGACGCCTGCTGGGACTGGACCCACGAGTACGGCGGCATCATCGTCGAGCAAATCAAGCGCATGGGCTGCTCCGTCGACTTCGACAACGAGCGCTTCACCATGGACGAGGATTACGCCCAGGCCGTGCGTAAGGTCTTCTGCGACTGGTACCACGACGGCCTGATCTACCGTGGCAAGCGCATCGTCAACTGGTGCCCCAACTGCACCACCGCCATCTCGGACGACGAGGCCGAGTACAAGGACGAGAAGGGCCACCTGTGGCACCTGCGCTACCCGCTGACCGAGCCGGTCAACGGCCAGGACTACATCGTCGTCGCCACCACGCGCCCCGAGACCATGCTCGGCGACACGGGCGTCGCCGTCTCCCCGAAGGATCCCGAGAAGGCCGCCTTCGTGGGTAAGACCGTCAAGCTCCCCATCGTCGATCGCGAGATTCCCATCTTTGAGGATTGGCATGTCGACGCCAACTTCGGTTCCGGCTTCGTTAAGGTTACTCCGGCCCACGACCCCAACGATTACGCCATGGGTCAGGCCCACGACCTTCCGCAGATCAATATCTTCGACGAGCACGCGGTGGTCGTCGAGGGCTATGGCGAGTTCACCGGCATGACCCGCGAGGAGTGCCGCGAGGCGGTCATCAAGTGGTTCGACGAGCACGGCCTACTCGATCACGTCGAGGAGCACGACCACTCCGTCATGCACTGCTACCGTTGCGACGCCGCGCTTGAGCCGTGGCTGTCCGAGCAGTGGTTCGTGGCCGTCGACAAGCTCAAGGGGCCGGCGCTCGACGCCGTCAACTCCGGTAAGGTCACCTTCCACCCCGCGCGCTGGACGCAGACCTACACCACTTGGATGGAGAATCTCAAGGACTGGTGTATTAGCCGCCAGCTGTGGTGGGGCCACCGCATTCCCGTGTTCTACTGCGAGGACTGCGGCTGGGAGGACGCCCTTACCGAGGACACCGATGTGTGCCCCAAGTGCGGCGGTCATCACGTGCATCAGGACGAGAACGTGCTGGACACCTGGTTCAGCTCGCAGCTGTGGACCTTCGCCACGCAGGGCTGGCCGCAAAAGCCGGAGCTGCTCGAGGGCCATCATCCCACGACGGCGCTCGTCACCGCGCGCGACATCATCGCGCTGTGGGTCGCCCGCATGGTCATGAGCTCGCTGTACTTCCTGGACGAGGTGCCGTTTAAGGACGTCGTCATCTACCCGACGATCCTTGCCAAGGACGGCAGCCGCATGTCCAAGTCCAAGGGCAACGGCGTTGACCCCATGGACCTCATCGGTATGTACGGCGCCGACGCCATGCGCTACAACCTTCTTACGCTGTGCACCAACAACCAGGATGTTAAGTTCGACGCGAACATCGACAAGAAGACCAAGAAGCTCATCGACAGCCCGCGTACCGACCAGGCCAAGAGCTTTGTGACTAAGATCTGGAACGCCAGCCGCTTCCTGCTCATGAACATGGAGGGCTACACGCCCGGCGAGCCCGTCGTGGAGACGCCGGCCGACGCCTGGATGTTCAGCCGCCTGGCCAAGGCCGTTAAGATGGTCACCGAGGGTATTGAGAACTACACCTTTGGCGATATGGCCCGCGGCGTGCAGCAGTTCTTCTGGAACGAGGTCTGCGACTGGTACGTCGAGGTCACCAAGGCCCGCTTGAAGGGCGAGGGCCGTCTGCAGGCTCAGCGCAACCTGATCTTTGTGCTGGATACCTCCATTCGCCTGATGCACCCGCTCATGCCGTTTGTCACCGAGGAGATTTGGGACAACATGCCGGCCAGCGTGCTCGACCTGGATGCCGAGGGCAACGTCGACCGCGCCGAGGCACTCATGATTGCCAAGTGGCCCGAGCCCGCCGATTACGCCAAGTATGTCGACGAGGACGCCGAGCGCGCGTTTGAGCTGTGCCGCGCCGTCGTTTCCGCCGCCCGCGCCACGCGTTCGCGTTATCGCTTGAGCCCCAAGGCCGAGCTCGACGTGGTCGTGCGCGCCGGTGTCGAGGACATCGAGAAGCTCGAGAGCCTGCGTTCGACCATTGAGCCGCTGGCCAACACCGCTTCGCTGGTCATGGGTACCGACGTTGAGAAGCCGGCCGCGAGCATCGCCGTGGTCGACAGCGGCGTCGAGGTCTTTGTGGTGCTCGAGGGCAAGGTCGATCTTTCGGCCGAGAAGGCGCGTCTTGAGAAGGAGATCGCCGCGGCGCAGAAGGAGCTCGCCGGCTGCGAGAAGACGCTCGCCAATGAGGGCTTTGTGGCCAAGGCCGCGCCTGCGGTGGTCCAGAAGAAGAGGGACCGTACAGCTGAGCTCAAGGAGATCCTGGCGGCGCTGAACTCGCAGGTTGCTGACTTCTCGTAGGCGGTACTGGGGGACGCGGTTTGGGGCTTTGCTCGCTACTGCGGACACCTATTCCGCCGTTCTAACGAACGGCGGCTGGCTCGACGCTGCAAACGCCTCTGATGGCCAATCTGCCGTTCAACTTCGGGCGCATGGGCATAAGCCCTATGCGCCCTTGTTTCATGGCACCTTGGCTCATCAGAGGCGTTTTCGCTGACTATCCTCAACCTATACTGTTTTATTTTTCTATGAATGGCGGTTCTGAAAATGCCTAAGCGTTCTGGCTTGTATACCGTTCCTTTTGAGTTTGATTTGCTTTCGTTTGGTGAGGCTGTGGGACTTGCTGCTGATACGGGGCGGATTTCTGGGGATGCTGGGCCTCTGCTTGAGACGGTTGTCGATATGCTCGATGAGCTGGGGCGTCCGGACGAGTATTTCGATTGCATCCAGGTTGCCGGTACCAATGGCAAGACTTCGACTACGCGTTTTTCGGCTGCCATTCTTCGTGGTGAGGGGCTCAAAACCGCGCTGTATACGTCGCCACAGCTGGTGCGCTATCCCGAGCGCATGGAGGTTGATGGGTGCGTCGTGAGCGACGAGGCCTTTGCCCATGGCGTTTCGGCAGCTGTCGAGGCGGGGCATCGCGTGAATGCGCGCCGTGTGGCGGCAGGGGAGCGCGCCTATACCATCACACCGTTTGACCTGCTGACGGCTGCTGCACTTGTAGTGTTTGCCGAGGCTTGCGTGGACGTAGCCGTGCTTGAGGTTGGCATGGGCGGGCGTTGGGACGCCACGAGTGCGACCGATCCCGTCGCCGTTGCCATTACGGGCATTGGGCTCGATCATACACGTATTTTGGGCAACACGCTCGAGGCCATTGCGGGGGAGAAGGCTGCGGTTATTAAGCCTGGGCGCTTTGTTGTTTTGGGCGAGGGTACGCATGAGGCGAGCGTTCAGCGCGTGATGGATGCCCGTTGCCGTGAGTGCGGTGTGGTGCCGCTCGTGGTGAACCATGCCACAACCAAGGTTCCGGCACACGTGGGCGACACGGTTGAGTTTAGCTGCACCACGCCGCGTGCGATCTATACGTCAAGCATGGTTAAGCCGGCCTACCAGCCGCAGAATGCTGCGTGCGCGATTATGCTGTGCGAGGGGTATTTGGGCCGCGAGCTCGACCACGATGCGCTGGATGCATCGCTTATGGGCTGCCCCACGCCGGGTCGTTTTGATGTGCTGGGGACCGATCCGCTCAAGCTGATCGACGCCTGCCATAACCCTCAGAGCTGCGAGAACTTTGTGAGCGCGCTGGACGAGATAGATCCGTGCGTCGAGAATCGCCCCACGCTGCTGTGCGCCGCACTGGCCGACAAGGATGTGGCCGGTATTGTCGATGTTCTGATTCCGGCCTTCCCGCGTGTGGTCGTAACCCAGACCGATTCCGATCGCGCCCTGCCGGCAGAGGAACTTGCTGCCCTGGTGGACGCCAACAAGCTTGCCGGTGTGTACCCTAGCGTGCCCGAGGCTCTCGCGGCTTTTGACGCCGTGGGCGAGTCCTTCGTTGCCGCCGGCACCATCACCCTAGCCGGCGAAGTAGCCGGCCTGCTGCGCTAGCCCATCCCCTCATCAGTTGCGGTGAAATAGTTCCTGTTTTTGGGTTCTAGCAGCCCATCCAGGAACTATTCCACCGCAACTTAGTTTGGGGGCTTGGGGACCAGGCTAGTCTAGGCGGAATGGGTCGTGAGGGTAGGCGTTGAGAATCTCGACGCCCTTCTCGGTCACCAGGGCCAAGTTCTCGATGCGGACGCCGGTGCGGCCGGGGAGGTAGATGCCCGGCTCGATGGAGAACGTCATGCCCGGCTCTACGACCTGCTCGTTGACGAGTGAGACGTCGCCCGGCTCGTGGTCTTGCAGACCGATCGAGTGTCCCAGGCGGTGCGTAAAGTACTGCCCATAGCCCGCATCCTCAATCACGTCGCGCGCAGCGCGGTCCAGGTCGCACATGCGCACGCCCGGCGCGATGAGCGCCTCGGCGGCTTCGTTGGCGCGGCGCACGATGTCGTAGATGCGCGCCGTCTCTTCGTCCGGCTCGCCCCAAAAGAACGTGCGCGTCATGTCCGAGCAGTAGTTGCAGCGGCGTCCGCCAATGTCGAACAGCACCACGTCGCCGCGCTTGAGCACGGTGTCGTCTGGTTCGTGGTGCGGGTCGCCGGCGTTAGCGCCAAAGCTCACGATGGGCGGAAAGCTAAAGCCCTCGCAGCCGTGCTTACGATACAGGCCGAGCATCTGGTCGGCAATCTCGCGCTCCGTCACACCTTCGTGGACGAGCTTGATGGCGTCGGCCATCACGGCGTCGTTGGCGGCCGAGGACACGCGCATGAGCTCCTGCTCGGCGGCATCTTTGTGGGTGCGCGCGGCGGTGACGGCAAAGTCGCCCAGGAAAAACTCGCTGGCGGCGTGGCGCTCCATAAGCGGCATCAAAAAGCCGGAGCGCATGACGGTGTCGATGCCGAGCGGTTTGGTCGGGTCGATTTCACTCGCGATGGCGTCGGCCACGACGTCGGTATCGGTGTGATAGGCCACACGGGCATTGTCGTACTCGGGCAACTGATGCAGCGCGTTGACCAAGATCACCGGCTCGCTGCCGCGTGCGAGTAGTACACCGCAAAAACGCTCGAACATATCAGCATAAAAGCCGGTCAGATAGTAGATCGACCACGGGTCGTTTACAAGCAGCTGCGCGCCGGGGTGCTGAGCCTCGAGCGCATCGAGCACGCGCGCCACGCGCTGGTCATCGACATGTGCCATACATCGTCCTTTCGTTAGGGTGCCACCATGGTATCCCAAGCCCGGCAGATAGGGACGTTCATTTTATGCCGGCACCTTGGGACACTCCTTTGCATCCCATGCGGCCCTCATAAGCTGCGGTGAAATACGGACTGTTTAGCGGCCTGAAGCCATAAAACAGTCCGTATTTCACCGCAACTGCGGAGGAGGACCGGGCGGATGGTGGAGTAGCTAAAAGTGCCCCGTCCCTAATTTGCTACTTGGGCTCGGTCGATGTTCATGCTGGCGATTAGGTTGATGTTTGTGTCTAGGAGGTTCTCTAGCACGATGTCGCCCATGCGGATGGGGGCGTTGACGACTAGGCCTCGGATGAGGGCCATGGCTTGGGCGTGGAGTGCCAGCGGGATGGCCTCAGCCGTGCGCACAGGCAGCAGCGCCTCGTCGCCGCCGGATACGGCCACGGTGGTGGTGAGCACGCGCATGGGGCAGGTGAGCTCCTGATGCGCGAACTTATCGCCGCGCAGGCAGTTGTTGCCGGTTACGGAGCGCACTTCTACCACGGCGCCGTCTGCGTCACGCTCTACCTCTACGGTCAGGAGGCATTCGGATGGGCAGGTGGTGCAGTTGAACTGCAGCGTCTCGGTCGCATTCGTGCTCATGAGCTATGCCTCCTCAATGGGATCGACAGACAGAATAATCTCTCTAGCACCTAGGTCGAGTGCGCGCTGAATCACCTTCGCCGGCAGCGGGAAGCTTTCCATGACGCTTGGCTTAAAAGCGCGGACCTTGCCGGCGAACAGTTCCTCGCCGTCGGCCAAGATCCTCACGCAGGCGGCATCGACTGGCCGGCGCACGCGGAAGTTCAGCTTGGTGAGCGCCACGGTCGTAATGCGTCCCGGCAGTGCGTATTCCGCAACGCCGGCAGGGGAGACGGTGAGCTCCCAGTCCGGAACGGTGCCCGCGCCGGTCCCCAGCGCGTACGCCGCCGCAGCTGCGCCAGCCCTCTCGGACTCGGTCGTCACATTGTCCGCAAGGTCGTGCACGTGCAGCACATTGCCGCAGGCAAAGATGCCCGGCACGCCTGTCTGCAGGCTCTGGTCCACCACGGCGCCCCGCGTGCGCGGGTCAAGCTCAACGCCCGCGCCCACCGAAAGCTCGTTCTCGGGAATCAATCCCACCGAAAGCAGCAGCGTGTCGCACGGAACGATGCGCTCCGTTCCGGCAATGGGCGCCAGATGTTCGTCGACCTGGCTTACCTCGACCGCTTTCACGCGGTTGTGCCCGATCACGCGTGTGACGGTGGTGGACAGGTGCAGCGGAATTCCAAAGTCGTGCAGGCAGTTCTTCACATTGCGGCGCAGGCCGTTGGCGTACGGCATGAGCTCGTACACGCCCTCGACCGAAATCCCCTCGAGCGTGCAGCGGCGCGCCATGATAAGTCCGATGTCACCCGAGCCCAAAATGACGGCACGCGAGCCGGGCTTGAGGTTTTCGATATTGATGTATCGCTGCGCCAGGCCGGCCGTAAACACGCCGGCGGGGCGGCTACCGGGAATCTTGATCTCGCTGCGCGTGCGCTCACGGCAACCCATAGCAAGAACGACCGCACGTCCTGTGAGCTGCAGCATGCCAGTGGGGCTCATGAGCGTGACGGTGTGGGCTGCGGTGGCTCTCGGAGCCTCGTTCACGCCCGACGCGCTCGCGGCCGCGCCCTCACCCGAATCAATCCCAATCACCATGCTGTCCAAGAACAGCGCAATGTCGGTCGCGCGCACCTGGTCGATAAAGCGCTGCGCATACTCGGGGCCGGTGAGCTCCTGCTTAAAGTGCGATAGTCCAAAGCCGGGATGGATGCACTGGCGGAGGATTCCGCCCAGATGCTGCTCGCGCTCCACGATAGCCACGCGCGCGCTGGCCTTATGCGCGGAAAGCGCGGCCGCCATGCCGGCAGGTCCGCCGCCGATAACGACCACGTCGAACGCCTGCGTCGACACCGACGCTACAGCTCCGGTCTCCGCGCGATCGTCGCGCATACCAAACGTCGCCATCCTAGCGCACCCCCTTCAGCGGTCCCTCGAGCAGCCAAGATCCGGCATCCTCCAGCAGCACCTTGCTGGGGTCACACCCCAGCTCGCGGGCCAGAATCGCCACCACGCGGCTCTGGCAAAAGCCACTCTGGCACCGACCCATGCCGGCACGGCAGCGGCGCTTGACGCCCTCGACCGAAACCGCGCCCGGGCGGCGTCGGATTGCGGCCACGATCTCGGCCTCGGGCACCGTCTCGCAGCGGCAGACGATCTGCCCCCACGCGGGGTCGGACTCAATCAGCTTTTCCTTGCGCGCGAGCGGCGCACGGTCGAAGTCGTCCGGCGCGCGGCGTATAGGGTCCCAGTCGTCCCGTTCGCGCAGAGCCACGCCGGCATCGCGCAGCACCTGCTCCATGCGCTCGGCAATGGCCGGCGCGCTTGCCACGCCCGGCGACTGAATGCCCGCGGCCTGGAACAGTCCCGAAACCACGTCCGACTGCCCAATAAAGAAGTCGTTGGTCCCCTGAATGACCGGACGTCCGCCGGCAAACGCGCGCACCACGCGGCGTGTGTCTAGATCGGGCACCAGCTTGCGCGCTCCCGTCAGCAGCGCGTTCACATCGCTTGCATAGGTCTGCGTGTCGCCTGGCTCGCGCACGGCGGCCGTCGCGGTAATCACGGTGTTGCCATGTACGGTGCCCGTGACGATAACGCCCTTGGACACCGGCGTGGGAACGGGGTAGAGCGGCATGAGCGTGCGCGGTTCCTTGTCCAGCACCACGATGTTGCCCTGGCGCCAGACCATCTGAAACTCCTCGGCGCCGGCCATGTGCGAGATGTCCGCGGCTCCGTTGCCTGCGGCGTTGATCAGGTAATGGCAACGCACGTCGCCGGCGGGCGTTGCCAACGTAAAGCGTGCGGCTCCGTCATCCGAGCCATCAACCTCAATTGCCTCCACTGGCGCGGACCGCATAAATGTCACACCGTTGGCAACGGCGTTCTCTAGCCCGGCAATGGCGACCTCAAACGGATCGACAAAGCCGGTCGAGGGGCACCACAGCGCGCACGTCGCCTTGGCACTCGCGCGCGGCTCCAGCTCGTGGATGCGCTCGGGGCCGACAATCGACAGCTCGGGCACGCCGTTGGCCAGGCCATTCTGGCGCAGCTTCTCCAGGTGCGCGCGGTCTTCGTCGTTAAACCCCAGCACCATCGAACCGGTGCGGCGGAACAAAAAGCCTAGCTCCTGGGCCCACGTGCCATATAGCTCGCAACCACGGGCGTTGACCTGCGCCTTGACCGTGCCCGGCGCCGGATCGTAGCCGGCGTGCACCAAGCCGCCGTTGGCCTTCGACGCGCCCAGGGCGATGTCGTTCGCCGCCTCGATCACGCATATGGACAGGTCATAGCGCGCGAGCTGCCGCGCAATGGCGCACCCGGTAATGCCTGCGCCCACAATCGCGATATCAAACGTTTCTGCCACGGTGCCTCCAAGACAAGTTGACAGGCTGTCAATAAGACTATCCTACGGGCTACACACCACCAGCGCAGCGGCAATGCGGCGAACAGCCCCACAGCACCCGCCAACGGCAGGTGAGAGGAAACTCGACAACGTCGACAACCTCGTCTGCCGACAACTACGGCAACCTTTCGTCTCGATCTGTAACAGTTAGACGAGGATTTGGGGTCCAAGATGTTACAGATTGGGACGTTAGTCTGACGGCGCATCCGTTCGTCTCGATCTGTAACATCTAGACCCGAATTCCGCTCCTAACTGTTACAGATTGAGATGTTTGTGTCCGCGCCGGCCCCGTACCCAGCCGTGGTCCCATATAAACAAACCCCGTGGTAAACTTGACCATACTGTAAATATTCCGAAAGGTACCCGTAATGTCCAAGTACATCTCCGAGCTCATGTCGCCGCAGCTTATGGGCGTCGTCTATGCCTTCGTTGGTTTTATCATCGCCCTGTATGTGCTGTCGGTCGTCTATGTGTTCATCGACGCTCGCCGCCGCGGCGCCAGCGCCTACGTGGCATGGGGCATCATCGCCCTCATCCCGTTTGTGGGCCTCATTGCCTACCTGGTCCTGCGCCCGCACTCCTATGCGTCCGACCGCGAGGAGCAAGAGCTGGACATGGCCCTGCGCGAGCGCCAGCTTGCCCAGTACGGCACCTGCCCGCAGTGCGGCGCCCCCATCGAGAAGGACTTTGTGGTCTGCCCCGTGTGCGACACCCAGGTTCGCAACGTTTGCCCCAGCTGCCATCGCCCGCTCGACGCGCACTGGAAGGTCTGCCCCTACTGCCGAACTCGCATCCAGTAACGCATCCATCGCCGGGCCGGCCGCAAGCCACGGGAACGCCGCAAGCCACGCGCGCCCCAAACCCCGCCCCACACGATGAAGCATGCGTAGAAAATCGCCCGCCGTGCCATTAAGGTGCGGCGGGCGCTTGTATACCAAGGCAACCTGCCTATAATGATGCAAGTCAAAAACACCGAGCGCATCGCACGCACTTGCATCAGGCATCCGAGAGGAGAAAACATACCCATGAAGGCACTCTACAATGACGGTTCGGTGGCCGAGCTCCCGCAGGACGAAGTCACGCACGTCATCCGCCACTCCGCCGCGCACATCATGGCGCAGGCCATCAAGCGCCTGTACCCCCAGGCCGACTTTGCCTATGGCCCCGCGACCGACAACGGCTTCTACTACGACGTCGACCTGCCCGAGGGCGTCAAGATCAGCGAGGACGACTTCCCCGCGATCGAGGCCGAGATGAAGAAGATCGTCAAGGAGAACCTCAAATTCTCCGTGTACGAGAAGCCCCGAGCCGAGGCCATCGCCCTTATGGAGGAGCGCGGCGAGAAGTACAAGGTCGAGCACATCGGTGACCTGGACGACGACGCCCGCATTACCTTCTACCAGCAGGGCGACTACATCGACATGTGCGTCGGCCCCCACATCTGCTACACCAAAGCGCTCAAGGCCTTTAAGCTTACCGGCGTCTCGGGCGCCTACTGGAAGGGCGACAAGGACAACAAGATGCTCACCCGCATCAACGGCGTCGCCTTTGCCACCAAGGAGGAGCTCGACGAGCACATGCACATGCTGGAGGAGGCCAAGAAGCGCGACCACCGCAAGATCGGCCGCGAGATGGACCTCTTTATGATGCGCGACGAGGCCCCCGGCTTCCCGTTCTTCCTGCCCAACGGCATGATCCTTAAGAACACGCTGCTGGACTACTGGCGCGAGATCCACCACAAGGCCGGCTACGTGGAGATCTCCACGCCGCTCATCATGAACAAGCAGCTGTGGAAGACCTCGGGCCACTGGGACCACTACAAGGACAACATGTACTCCACCGTCATCGACGACGAAGAGTACTGCATTAAGCCCATGAACTGCCCGGGCGGCGTGCTGGTGTACGCCTCCAAGCCGCACTCCTATCGCGAGCTGCCCATCCGCGCCGGCGAGATTGGCCTGGTGCACCGCCACGAGCTGCGCGGCGCCCTGCACGGCCTGTTCCGCGTGCGCTGCTTTAACCAGGACGACGCCCACCTGTTTGTGCGTCCCGACCAGCTGACCGACGAGATCGTGGGCGTGGTTAACCTCATTGATTCCGTGTACCAAAAGTTTGGCTTTAAGTATCACGTTGAGCTTTCCACCCGCCCCGAGGACTCCATGGGCTCGGACGAGGACTGGGCTCGCGCCGAGGAGGGCCTGCGCACCGCTCTGGAGAAGTTGGGCATGGACTACGAGGTCAACGAGGGCGACGGCGCCTTCTACGGCCCCAAGATCGACTTCCACCTGGAGGACTCGCTCGGCCGTACCTGGCAGTGCGGTACCGTGCAGCTCGACTTCCAGATGCCGCTCAACTTTGACCTGGAGTACGTGGACGCCGACGGCACCAAAAAGCGCCCCATCATGCTACACCGCGTATGCTTTGGCTCCATCGAGCGCTTCATCGGTATTCTGATTGAGCACTTTGCGGGCAAGTTCCCCACGTGGCTGGCTCCCGTGCAGGTCAAGGCGCTTCCCGTCTCTGAGAAGAGCCGCGACTACGCCCACGAGGTCTGCGCCAAGCTGGAGGAGGCCGGCATTCGCGTGGTCTGCGACGATCGCGACGAGAAGATCGGCTACAAGATTCGCGAGGCCCGCAGCATCGACCGCGTGCCCTACATGCTCATCCTGGGCGAGAAGGAGGTCGAGGCCGGCAACATCTCCGTCCGCGATCGCTCCAACGAGACCGTTCAGATGAGCGTTGACGAGTTTGTTGCGAAGGTGCTCGAGGAGATCAAGACCCGCGCCTAAGGCAAACTTCACAACAATTAACAAAGGCGACCGTCCACACAGGGCGGTCGCCTTTTTTCATGCCCAAATAAGAAAAGCCGCTGGTTGAGCGGCTTTTTTTGTTGCACAAAAAGGTACAGGTTTTTGTAGAGGGCTATGGAGATGTATCTACCGGCAGGACATTTTGCGTAATCTGGGCAATCGTTGATTAATTGCTCGTATAATTGCCTATGTCGAAAGATACAAAAACCTGTACTTTTGCGACTGCGCCTAGCTGCGAGCGAGAAGCCTGTTCTAAACGCCCCTGCATTTGCGTACATCGCAAAGCCAAAAGAGGGGGCGAGAACATGGAACAGACGGCACGGCGCCAAGAGCAGCTGCCGGGCGCATTTAACGGCGCCACCACCAATAGCCAGCACGGCCGCGTCCGCTGGTATCTGGTCCACACCCCCAATGGAAAAGAGCGCGAGACCTGCGAAAAGGTCCGTTGCATTATCCCGCACAACCTGTTGCAGGACGCTTTTGTGATGCAAAAGGAGTTCTGGTTTAAGCGGGATGGCGCCTGGTCGCTCCAAACCAAACCTATGTACAAGGAATATTTCTTCGTCGCCACGCACGATGCCGCCGCGCTCGATAGGGCCCTGGCCCAGTTGAGCTTTGGCTGTCGCATCGCCGGCAGTAGGGAGCGGGCATACATGCCCATGCCGGACGATGCACAAGACTGGTACCGCAGCGTACTGGACGATGACGGCGTGGTGCGTAACAGCGTCGCGCGCATAGAAGACGGCGTGTTGCACATAGAGCAGGGGCCCTTGGTGGGGCAAGAGGCCCGTGTAAAGAAGATCGACCGTCATAAGCGCTGGTGCCTGGTAGACGTGGGCGATGGTGGCTCCACATTTAGGGAGCTGCTACCGCTTGACGTTCCCAGCAAATCGTAAGGGAGACGTTGCGCCGGCAATTTATTTGGTTTTTGGATTCATAGATGGGGGGGGGGGTTCCTGGGGACAGGAACGTGAGTTTTATTGTGGCTGCTAAAGAAGTAACAGAGAGCTGTGCATCAGTGGGGGACGCACTGGCTTTCAATCAGATTAAGCCGAGCGGTACGCTTGGCTATCGCTTTGTTAAGAGGCTGTTTGACCTGGTGTTCAGTCTTTTAATGAGTGTACTGCTGCTTATCCCCATCGCCATTGTGTGTGCGCTCATTAGCCTTGAGACGCCCGGCAGTCCTATGTATACGCAAGAACGCGTTGGCAAGGGCGGAAAGACAATCAAGATTATCAAGCTTCGCAGCATGGTCACCGATGCTGGCGATGTGCAGAAGTATTTGAGTCCCGAGCAGCTGCATCAGTGGGAAGTCGAGCGCAAAGTCGACGATGACCCCCGCATTACCAAGGTTGGGCGGTTCATCCGTAAGTGCTCTATTGACGAGATGCCGCAGTTCTTGAACGTGCTGAACGGCGATCTTTCCGTCATTGGCCCGCGTCCCATTACAAGGGATGAGCTTGAGCAGCACTTTTCCGACGAGGAGAAGGCTGAGCTGCTCTCTGTTCAGCCCGGCATTACGGGCCTGTGGCAGGCGACCGACCGCAACGCTGCGACCTTCGAGAGCGGCTTACGCCAGAAGATCGAGCTCCGCTACGTGCGTAATCGCTGCTTCCGCATGGACTGGAAATGCTTCACCGGAACTTTCGGTGCCATGTTCGGCAAGAAGAGGACGGGGCGATAGATGGCTAATCCTATTCGAGTCGCACAGATAGTTGGAAAAATGAACGGCGGCGGCGTTGAAGCCGTCGTTATGAATTACTACCGTCATATCGATCGCAGTAAAGTGCAGTTCGATTTCCTTGTCGATTCCGATTCGACTCTTCTTCCCCGCGAGGAGATTGAATCGCTCGGTGGCCGAGTCTTCGAGATTCCGCCCTATCAGCATGTAATTGAATACCAGCGAGAGCTCCACCGTCTCTTTAAACAAGAGGGCTGGAAGATTGTTCATAGTCACATCAACGCTCTTTCCGTCTTTCCACTTCGCGCTGCGAAGAAGGCGGGCGTCCCCGTGCGTATCGCCCATAGCCACTCTACGAGTGGTAAGGGGGAGTATGCCAAGAACGCCCTGAAGTCCGTGCTGAAAACGCAATCGAATCGGTATCCAACACATCGATTTGCATGCAGTAAGTTCTCCGGTGAATGGCTTTTCGGTAAAGCTGCACACTTCGAGGTCGTATACAACGCAATTGATTTGGATCGCTTCCGCTTCAATGTGGAGGCTCGCGCGGAAGCGCGAGCCGACCTGGGCCTCGTCGGCGATCAGTTTGTCATTGGGCATGTCGGACGTTTTACAGCTCAGAAGAACCATGCGTTTTTGATTGATGTTTTCACCGAGGTCGCAAAACGCCGCGACGATGCTGTCCTGTTGCTTGTCGGCACCGGCGAAGCCGGGGCCTCCGTAAAGGCCTTGGTGGACGAACGCGGCCTTACCGATCGCGTTAAGTTTTTGGGACAGAGAAGCGATGCCAATCGTTTGTACCAGGCGTTTGATGCGTTCGTTCTGCCAAGTCTTTACGAAGGCCTGTGCCTCGTCGGCGTCGAGGCACAGGTGTCTGGCCTGCCGTGTCTGCTGAGTGATGCGATTACACGCGAAGTGGATGTGACGGGGGAGTGCAAATTCCTGCCAATTGACAACCCTGTTGTGTGGGCCGACGAGATCAATTCGCTTTCGACATACTCGTATGAGAGCCGAATATCTATCTCAAGCGGACTATTCGCCGATTACAACATTGAGTTGCAAGGCAAGCGACTGACTCGTAAATACCTAGATCTCTACTCAAGGAATTAGATGGTAAACAGCAATTTGGTATCGGTGATTGTGCCGGTATATAACGTTAAATCTTATCTGCGGGAGTGTTTTGATAGCATTTGCCGTCAAAGCTATCAAAATCTCGAGATTATTCTCGTTGATGATGGCTCGACTGATGGCTCTGGCGAGCTTTGTGACGTTCTTGCTGCGAATGATAATCGTACTACCGTTTTGCATAAGGAAAACGGCGGTCTTTCTGACGCTCGCAATGCGGGACTGCGCATTGCTCAAGGCGAGTGGATTTCTTTCGTCGATAGTGACGACTACGTTTCTCCCGTTTTTATCGAGATTCTTCTTAATGCCTGTCTTGATTCTGGATGTCAGATATCCGCTATTCCATTCGGTAAACCGTTCAGCGACGGTGATGCTTGCTCTTTAGTTGAGTCGCTTGGCCCCGTGGCGCCTGCAAAGGCCCTGCCTTCGCCCGATGTCCAGCGTCTGATGTTATATCAGACGCTGGACACCGGTGCCCAGTGGCGCCTTTACGCAAAGGCGCCACTGGGCATAGATCCTTTCCCTAAAGGGTTTTATTACGAGGATCTCGCTAGCATTTACAAGATTATTCATAAGGTCGATTCCGTAGCAGTTATTGATTGCCGTGAGCTATATGCATATCGCATGAGGTGCGACAGTATTATCAGACAAGAGTACAAACACATTAAAGGCGAGTCCGCACTGGTAATTGCTGATCAGCTTTACCGCGATATTTGCAATTGGTATCCAAATCTAAAGAAGGCCGCCGCATCACGATGCTTTTCAGTTTGCCGGATGGTGTTTGCGCAGATTCCTGCTAAGAAAAGTAATTTAAGTCAAATTCAAGACGAAGATCTGCTGTGGTCGGTGCTGTCCTTACATCGAAAGACCGTTCTTAGCGATAAAGAAGCTAGGCCACGTGAGCGCTTTGCGGCTCTTGTTGCTTATTTTGGGAAACGCGCGTTCAGATTGTTCTGTTGCGTAGCTCGAGGTCTTGGATTACTTCGCTAACGCTTAACCTCAGGGCTAATTGGAACTACACAAGGGGCCATTTGATAAATATGACGACTGGTATCAAGAATAGTTTGAAGGTAAATGCTGCTGATTCATGTTATTACGCAGCCTTTACTATGTATTGTTTTTTCCATTTAATGGAGCGTACGAATTACGTGTATATGTTTGGGGTCTCTATGGACTCCGTAGGGAAAATTGCCAATGTGCTTATGCTCATCCTACTCCTAGTGCGGTTTTTCAGTATTCGATTTACAGCTGATGCTTTAGTTTATTCAGGCGTCATCTTTCTTGTATCTCTTATCACTTTAGGTGTTACTAGGTCGTGGATTCCCCTTTCTATCTGCTTATTTATTATTGCTGGGAACGGCATTGATATTCGCCGTCTGACACGGATCGTCTTACTTGTAACTGTTCTGGTATTCTTAATCGTTGCATTTGGCTTGCTTTCTGGATTAATCACTTCGATTGATTCGATTCGTCCTGGTGAAACGAGGATACGCCATTCACTTGGCTTCAATCAAGTTAATGCTCTCGGTGCAGTTTTAGCTCGTATATGTACGTGCGTTGTATTTTTGCGTTGGAATAAATCGCCCCTCCTTTCGGTATTATTAACTGTTTCTTCGGTTGTTTTCCTTGAGGTGGTCGCTAACTCAAGGACTGCGGAGCTATATCTTCTGGTACTGATTTGTTTCCAGGTATATTGCTATATTAGACGGCAATCTTTTACTAGTGCTAGTAAGTCAAGGATATGCCTATACCTTGTTATCGGTTCCTTTTTATTAACGGTAATCTTGCTATTTATTTTTTCTCCATCCAACGCCATGCTTATGGCTTTTAGTGAGTCTCTTAGCAACCGTATTTATTCAATGTGGTATTTATTCAAACAATATTCGATACATCCGTTTGGCAATGGCTCATTGCTTCTTGGGGCCACAGTCTGGACTGGTTCCTCTTATGCCATGCTCACCATCGATAATGCTTGGGCACTTTGGCTTATTAATTACGGGTTTATTCCAACTTCATTTTTATTAATCGGTTTAATACTACTTTTTAGAAGAGCGCCCGAGGAGTGTTTTGATGACGGGTCCCTCATAGTCCTTGCTCTCTACATTGCTTTATTTGGATTCTGCGAGTCGACTGCTTTGGCCGTCGACTATAACCCACTCCTAGTTTTAATCAGTTTTTCCATATTCAAGAATTGGGACATAATTTCCGTTTCATGAGAGGGATGCAATGAAAAAAGTTTCAATTATTACTCGTCATAACGTTCTTAACTATGGGTCCGTTCTTCAGGCTTATGCCACGCAAGAAGTTGTTAAGAACTTGGGGCACGATCCTGTTGTCGTTGACTATCGGAGAAGCGCTGAGACCCTTGATTCGCTCGTGAAGCGTTATTCAGAAGGTAGGTCTCTACCTCATCGCATCTATAGGAACACGGTTTGGCGTTTGCTGTACGGTGCAGGTGAAATGCGTTTTAAGAGTATGAGAGAGCAGTATCTGACTCTTTCTCCGCATTGTGATGAAACGAGCATCGACGCCTTGCTACCTAACACAGATATCTATTTGACTGGCAGCGATCAGGTCTGGAATGAACTTGGAGATGGCTCTCTAGATCCGGTTTTCTTTTGGGACGGGCTTTCTAAGCTCGAGGGAAAGAAAGTTGTATCCTACGCCGCTAGCTTTGGACGTGGTGACGTTGTAAAGGGGTATGAGTCGCAAATTGGTAACTGGCTCAAGCGCTACGATGCCATTTCCGTCCGCGAGGATTCAGGTAAAGATATCGTCGAGAGCTACGGTCTCAAAGCTGAGCAGGTTTTGGATCCGACCCTGCTTCTCAATCGCTCCGAGTGGAACAAGATTGCCAGCGAAAAGGCTCCCGTTGAAAAGCCCTACGCCCTCGTTTATAACCTCCATCCTGATTCAGATATGCTGCAGTACGTTAAAGACAAGACCGCTGGCTCTAATCTTGAGATTGTGAGTGTTTGCCCTACGTTTAGGAGAAGGATAGGAAAACAGGTCGTTCTTCCGCCTCTGGAGGATTTCCTTGCTCTGTTTAGGGATGCATCCTGCGTATACACGGATTCATTCCACGGCACTGCTTTTTGTATCAATCTCGGCACTCCATTTGTTGAGATCTTCCCAAAGGCTAATGCCGCGCGAAATAAATCTGTTCTTAGGCTCTTTGGCCTAGAGCATAGGGCCTGGGATTCGTTCCAAGGCAATGCCTGGGACGACGATATCGATTGGAAGCATGTTGGTGAGGTTCTTGACGGGGAGCGCAACCGCAGCCTCTCCTGGCTTGATCGCGCGTTGAAGGAATAGATGAATGCAAAGTATCTGCGAAGACAAAATGTGTGCGGGCTGCATGGCATGTGTCGATGCCTGCCCTAAAGATGCAATCGCTGTTCTTGAAAGGCCCGAGTACTATACCCCCAGTATCGATCAGAACAAATGCATTGATTGCGGTAGGTGCACGGCTGTATGCCAACAGTGCAATCCGCCTCAGGGCTCTAAACCTAGTAAATGGTTGCAAGGATGGGATTCTAGCTCGGAGAGCAGAGGAACCTCTTCATCAGGTGGCTTGGCGGCCGCGATTAGCCGAGGGTTTATTTCTGCCGGCGGAGTAGTTTGCTCTTGCTGTTTCCGGGACGGCCAGTTTGGGTTTGAGTTTTCTAGCTCGATTGCGGATGCTGTTAAATATAAAGGATCTAAGTACGTAAAAAGCAATCCAATTGGCTCTTACGCTCGTATAAAAAAATTGCTGGTTGAGGGTAAAGAAGTCTTATTTCTAGGATTGCCTTGCCAAGTGGCCTCTCTTAAAAACTTTGTCGGCAATAAGCTTCTTTTGAGTTTATATACGGTCGATCTGATTTGCCACGGCACTCCTTCGCCTGCGATTCTTCGTCAATTCCTGAGTGAAAATGGGATTGACATGGATCAGCTTGTGTCGATTGAGTTTCGTTCTAAAGGCGGCTTTCAGCTAAGGGAGAACGAACGAACGATTGATTTGCCCGGTGTTTTGGATGGGTATACGGTAGCTTTCTTGGCGGGGCTGGACTATACGGAAAACTGTTATCACTGCAGGTACGCAAGCATTGAAAGAGTTTCTGATGTTACATTAGGCGATTCCTGGGGAACGAATCTTACCGAAGAAATGCGTCGGGGTGTCTCCCTGGTTTTAATCCAGAATCAAAAAGGACAGCGACTGATAGACCTTGCTGGTGCTGAGTTAATGACGGTTGATATCGAGACCGCCATTAAGAATAACGGTCAGTTGAGGAGTCCCTCCGAGAAGCCATCTGCGCGAGCGCGATTCTTCGAGGACCTTTCATGCGGTAGATCAATTACCGATGCGGTAAGAAGGTCTTTGCCCAAAAGGTATTTCAAACAATCGCTTAAACGTCTGCTAGTTCGCATTGGTTTGCTCAAACGCAGGGGGGGGGTACGGAATTAAGGTCTCATTAGCATCTGATTCCAACCCCTTGCATAACATTAAAGGAAGCATTCAATGAATATTCTTCTAATTGGTGAGGTCACAGGCAATACTGGACCTTCAAATGTACATAAGTCATTAGTGGATTATTGGCCTTCTTGCGATTCGATACGGCCGCTATATTCAAAAAGCAAAATCTCCAAGCTATTTGAGGCTATTTCTGAGGGTCTTAATAGCGATGTGATTGTCTCTTGCGGCGCTGGTTGGACGGATATCATTGCGCATCGGGTGCTTTCTGCCTTTGGTAAACCTGTCATTTGCTTTAATCATGGGTACGTCCCTTTTGAGAATGAGATCAACGGTCTCGGATATAGCGATAGAACTGTCAAGGCAATCATTAAGCATTTGCGTACTGCGGATTTGATCGTTGCGAATTCTTCCCTCCAGGAGAACTTTGTTAAGAAACAGCTGCCTGAATGCTCCGATAAGGTTAAGCACGCTTGCCTTGGGGTCAAAAGGTTTAAACAATGCAGCTTCGAAGGCCAACGTGAAAATATCGTTGCTGTTAGCGGGGGCACCCGTCCAATTAAGGCCAACGAAATAGTCGCGAAGGCCGTCTCGATTCTCAGAGATCGTGGTGTCGATTGCTCTTTAAGAGTGTACGGACGACGGTACTCTGATAACTCTTCCTTAGATAGTCTCATGGCCTCGGCTGAAGGTGAATATAGGGGTCAAGTTGCCTCCGATCAGTTTGTGAACGAGCTTCGAGAGTGCTCGGTATTCGTTATGAATTCTAGGCATGAGCCCTTCGGTCTCTCTGCCTTTGATGCGATTGAGGCCGGATGCTCGCTGCTTCTTTCGACTAACTGCGGAATTGCCGAAGTGATGTCGATTCAGGGATCCGATGTCGTGAACAACTGCGAGGACCCGATCGAGGTTGCCGATAAGATTGAGGGATTGCTTCAAGCTCCTAACTCCAAGCGGCTGTTTGATTCCATCGATTTTGATGAATATAGCTGGACCAAAACGGCCGAGACGCTACGAAATTACTGTGCGGAGGTATTAGGGTAAATGGCCGAAAGCAAGAAAGTGACCGTCTCCAAAAGAGATGTGATTTGGAATTATGTCGGCACGATCGCGTCTATGGGCAGTAACTTTTTGCTCTTGCCGCTACTCCTATCTTTTTTATCGACTGCTCAAATCGGTCTCTGGTACGTGTTCGTGGCCATTTCGGGTTTTGCGCAGCTGCTTGAATTCGGTTTTACTTCAACTTTATCCCGCAACATTCTTTATTGCCTGAGTGGCGCAAAGAAACTAACTAAACAAGGCTGCGACTATTCTTCTGTTGATGGAGAAGTTGACTGGCACTTGATGCGCGTCGTTCTTGGCACGTCTAAAACTATTTATGCTGTCTTGGGTCTCATTGCGCTTTGTGTTGCGGCGACGTTGGGAACATTCTACGTTTCTTATGTCACTGGGTCGTTTTCAATCGAGGGCTCGTTTCCTGCATGGATTGTGTTTGTCGTTTCCATTTTCACCAATCTGTATTTCCTTTATTGCCTCACGTTTCTCCGTGGGCTGGGAGACGTTGCGGGTGAGAACAGGGCTAAAACGCTTGCCCGGATTGGGCAGCTTGCTATTACGGCGGTCCTTCTGTTTTGTGGCTTAAGCCTTCTCGCTGCCGCACTCGGCTTCTTGGCCTACAGCACTTTGCTGAGGTTATTTGCGATTAGGACATTTCGGAGCCATCATGACGTCGAAGAGGGGATTAAATCCGATGCCGCAGCTGTTGCTAAGGACGAAATGCTTGACGTTCTAAAGACGGTTTCGTTTGTGGCGTGGCGTGATGGTGTCGTATCTCTAGCCTGGTATGGAGCCACGCAGGCAACATCGCTGCTTTGCTCGGCTTTCCTAGGGCTTGAACAAACTGGTACGTATTCCGTCATGTTGCAGTTCGCGACGGCGATCCACCAGATTTCAAGCGCCTATTTACGTTCATGCTTTCCCACCTTCCAGTCTGCCTATGTCAGGGATGACAAGCAGACTCAGAAGGCGGTGGTCGAACGCGGTATTTCCTGCTATGTATGCATGTATATTGTCGCTACAGTTCTTGTAACGGCATGCCTGCCGATACTCACGCTTTTCAAGCATGATTTCATTTGCGATCCAGTTTTGTTCCTGGGTATTGCCCTCTATTACTTCCTGCTTAATCAGCACTCTCTGTTTTGCAACATTATTGTTAGCATGAACGAGATTCCGTACTTCAAAGCGTATTTGGCATCAACTGCTGCTGGAATCTGCGTGAGCTGCATTCTGTGCGGCGCGTTTGACTGGGGTGTATGGGGTCTTGTTGTTGGGCAAGCTATTCCTCAGCTTTGCTACAACAATTGGCATTGGCCTCAGTATGTGCTAAAGCGTACGGGGCTTGGATATGTGCAGGCTATTCGCGACGGATTGGTCTGGTGGAAACAGAGATTGGTTGGGCAAAGGGTCTAATCGCAGAGTCTGCTTCTGCATTGCTTGGAGCCGATAGAAATCTGACTCCTGATAGATGAATTCAAAATCTACCTTGTTGAGAGAAGGCCTTTGCTGGAGGGGCGGAGATGAAGAAGCCTGTTTACCCATGGCTTGATTTTCTGAAGTTAATCATGGCTGTTTCGGTTGTAGCGGTTCACACTAACCCACTGTATGGAATTGATGCTCCGTTCGCCTCAAGTACCCTGAATGTTCTTGAAAGCGTCTCGGTTCCGTTTTTCTTCACTGTATCGTCCTTCCTCTGTTTTAGGGGGCTCCGTGCCGAGCAATTCCATGAGCGAGTTTTGGATGGCTCGTGTCGCGTGAAGTCGACGATAGGTAAATTTGTATGGCTGTATTGCGTTTGGTTTGCGGTATATATACCCATCGACTGTCTGGGATATTGGCTTGACGGAGCCTCGCTGTTCAAGGCTGTGGTTTTGGAATTCCGTGGTTTTTTCTTGTTGGGCGAGGGAAGGCTCTCATGGCCGCTTTGGTATCTCCTTGCTAGCGTTGTTGGCTTCAGTTTGGTTTATGCCATGCTAAGAAAGAAGATGTCTTCGCGAAACATCCTGGGCATCTCATTCCTATTCCTCCTAGGAGGCTTTGGTTTATCGCTGCTCCTTACGTGGGAGGGAGCTCCGGGGGCTATCTCTTTACCGGTCAAGATCTATTCCTCAACGTTTGGAAATGCGAGAAACGGGCTATTTGAGGGTTTTTTCTATATCGCTCTCGGAATGTACTTTGGAATGAATCTTGAGTCGATTCAAAACATCGATCTCAAGACGATCATGGCGGCTATCGTAATCGGAGTTCTAGGCTGCTTTTTTATTTCGAGCGACCAACATCTGCCGTTCTGCGCGCTAATCGCGGGTGGGATTGTTTTGTTGGCTATCGGGGGGGGGTGCAGAGCCAGCTCGCCGATTTTTCCTCTAATGAGGAAGGCGAGCACTGTCATATACCTTACCCATATGGTTTTTATAGCTTTATATGTATTTGGGATTTGCGGAAGCAGGCAATCTGACCTGACCTCGAATGGCGATGTGAATCATCTGATGCTGTTTTGCTTCGCGCTAGTGCTCTCTCTCCTAACCGCTGGCGGCGTAATTGCGCTGTCTAAAAGAAGCGGTGCTATAAAGAGGTTCTTCATGGTCTAATACTTTGCAGATAAGTACATAAGTGTTTAATTGGCCAAGCTTGATCACCGTGCTTGGCCAATTGAGATTTAGTCACGTAAAATCTGACCAGTGGCTGACACTATTTTTCATAACCTGTTTAATCAAAGCAAGAACGGGGAATAAACTTTAATGCCCATCGCGAATTGGCGATGGGGTACGCTACTGCCGTCAATATCGCAAACGACGCAATTCCGACGTTCGCAACATTGACACCAGCGTTGCCTGCGGCTAGCTGGATAAGGGCTTCGATGGTCATAAGTACCAATTCCTCGCTTTCGTCTAGTATGGCATAGGCAAGCATTGTTTTAGGTGGCCGCGAAAGCGTTGGTTGCACTTGCTGCGCCTTTAATTAGCCTGTCCGGGGAGGGTTAGCCGCCGCTTGTTGATCCGGACAGGTTGATTTATTTGGGGGTATTTTGGCCGAGTTCGATATCACTCGTATTCCTCGATATAGTTCCAAAAGTTCATATGCCCATTTTGATCATAGGATTTCTTTTGCCGAAGCCCAGGCCAAGATCTTAGATCCAGGGTACGTTTCCCAACACGCGTTCTACCCTCTAATTTCCAACGAGATCATTGCTGTTCGGTATCGTGGAGGTAAGCGAAGCTGCAAGGTTCGCAATATCGCTTATGCCTCGCATTTCGATCACCGCGTCTTCCAGTACTACTCTTATCTTTGGTCGGACTTATATAACAAGAAGGCTATTGCCGAAAAGTTTAATGAGGTTGCCGTAGCGTACCGCTCTTCGCTTTCATCAGATGGCGCCGTAACTGCTATCAGCAATATTTCCTCAGCTAAAAAGGCCTTCGATTATATACGCGAGCAAGATTCGGCTTTTGTGCTTACGGGTGATTTTGAGAGCTTCTTCGACAACTTAAATCATGCTCATATAATGACGTCGTTGCGTTCGTTGTTTCCCTGTGGACGCTTACCGGACGATCACTATCAAGTCATTAAAAATATCCTTCGCTATTCGTGCTGGCCTATTGCTGATTTGGCTGCTCGACATGAATTGCCATGGCCAGCAATCGATCCTGCTCGGGAAAAAATGATCAGCGATGCAGCTATCGAGCTTCGGTTCAAGTCTATTCGCGAACTTAATAAGCTTGATGTTATCTTGCCAAAGTCTGAGTTTCTTGCAAACAAAAGTAAGGTCATCACCAGACCGTGGAAGCAAACGGGTATTGGGCTGGGAATTCCTCAGGGTCTTGCCGCAAGCGGAGTGCTCGCTAACATCTATATGGCCGATATCGACATGAAGGTCAGGCTTGCCGTTGAACGGGTTGGCGGCTTGTATCTTCGTTATTGCGATGACTTTATTATTGCCGTTCCATAGTCTGGCTTTGATGCACTTGTAGAGGCCATCAATCTAATGGCCGATGTTGATTCCGTTAAACTTCAGCCTGAGAAAACCAAGGCGTTCCGGGTTGATAGCAGCGGGGTTGCTCAGCTTGATTTTGAAAGCGTTCGTACGGGTAAGGTCCTTTCGTACTCCGGTGCACATCCGGCACAGAAAGTCAGCTTCTTGGGGTTTGACTTTGACGGTCGCGTTGTAAGACTTCGACGGTCTACGGTTGGAAGGTACCATAAGCGTCTCCATGAGGCAGCCAGCGCGATTGCGCGTTCTAATGCGGGCGAGGGGAGACATGCGTCCAAGAAGCGGGTCTCTGCTCTGTATCAACATTATTCGCCACTTGGTATTAAGGGAAGACGGTTGTGTCCTTCGGGTGATGCTGGCTCTTCTGTATTTTCTCGCTATGGGAACTTTCTTTCTTACGTGGCGAGAGCCCAAAAGGCGTTTCCAAATGATCCGATTGCCCCTGATGAGGCTAAGATTTACAGGAAGATTAAACGCTTGAGTACTCGGTAAACGATGGTTTTAGCACTGGATTATTCATAGCCATAAATACTTAATCGATATCGGCCAATTCTGATCACCGGGTAATAATTGATGTGCCTTCTCGTCGTCGTGGCACGATGTCTCTGAAACTCGCGCCGAACATCAGAATGATCTGACAAGAACAGTAGTGTCGCGAAAGTTGATGTAATGGACTCTTTGGCCCCTGTGTCCAGGATTCGGAATCTATCGATATCCTAGGCCGACTCCACTCTGTCGGCAAGCTCAAGGCTGGATTCGACCATCTTCCCGGCAGTCTTTTCCAGCTCGGCCCAGTCATGACAGCACGATGCTCCCCTCCGGAGCGCCGCGTCGTGCAACTCGGCCATCTTCCTCTCCGAGAAGTAGCGCGAGGTTGCCATGGAAACGGCCAGGATAACCCCGAAAGCGGCCTGAACGCGCCATGGTGCGCGTATTCTAGGCGAAGGCACGGACCCTTCCGAGCCAGGACGGGCCGCTCGCTCGGCCAACTTTGGCGTACCCTGTTGGAACGGCTTCCGTCAACATCCGTAAAACTACCGCAAGGAGGAGGCCACCGTGATTGATAAGAGGCTTGTTGAAGCCGTTCCCGGAGCCGAGAGGCTGAAATCCGCAATGATTACCCCAGACTTGTTTGTTAAGGACCTCATGCAAGACTATTCTGGGCGTCCGTTATATACATACGAGGAATGGACGCGCGAGCTTATCAACCACTCTAACGCTTTCAAGGAACTGACCAGAGGTGCGGAGTTTCATGCGCCCGTCTCCGAGGCCAATGGGGAGTGTGATGCGGTATCAGACGCGTATCAGTTAGATTTCAAGCTCATCTTCGGAAAATCCATGACGCGCGCCGTAAGCCTCACTTCGTCAAGGCGAGTCTCAGACCGCGGAATGACTCTAGAACTACTTGGCAAAAGTTATGAAAAAGAACAGAGAGGCTTACGCCTGCATGCAATTCTCAGGGATTACAGCCTCGCCAAGCTTGACGACCTTCTAAAAACTGAGAGTAATAAACAATTGAGCGAAGAAGACCGTGAGGCCCGAGGACTTCTTCGCTCAATCAATCATTCGAAAAACTTGCTGCTAATTTATCCTTGCCAATTTGAAGGTATCGACAGGCTGACTGAACTTGAGGAAACCGTGAACGCCGCACTTTACTATGACTTCCGGAACGTGCTCGACGTTCGACGGATGCACCATCCCGACAAGGACACCTTCCTTTCATATTTTTGCGATGACCGCATGGTTGTCACAAGAGCAAACGGGCACGGCTTAGCCAAGTTCGACGATGTCATGGTCACAAAAAGCAGAATATACATGGATATTATGCGTATGCGTGATCCCGGAGAGTATCAAAGGCTGCTGAAACTTGTTTAACCGACCGCAAGGGCTAGTATTTGTGGACATCAATCCAAGATGGGACCTGCCAAGAGGACCGGATGCGGTTGCGTTCGGGTTCGCTTTTCTGCATTCAAAACAAACGCTGTGTTCGACATCCCCGGCCCCGGTGATGAGCTTTCTGGCTAAGTGGCCGCTGCGGTAGGCCTCCCGGCCCGCCGTCCTCTCGTGGCGCTCGGCCGCGACGGGCTCGGACGCCTCCTCGTCGAGCAGCGCGTTGAGCGTCTCCTCGACAGTCTTCCTCACCAGATTCTTTATGTCCTTGCGCAGCGACTCCTCGTCGACTGATACGATGTTCGCAGGCATTGCCCGTGCCCCCCTTCGTCAACGATTTGTTATTTAGCCGCTAGAAATCATGTGACGGGGCGCGGGCCGTGTTCCGCTATGCGGTTGTCAATTTGCGAAAGAAATTATGCGTCACCGTTGATGTGCAAGGAGTTTGATATGGATCTCGATAAGGTTAATGAAATTGCCACTATACCGGTGCTTGAAAAGGCATATGACGACCTTGTTCATCCCTCTGCGGAGTCGATAGGAAAAACGGTTAGCCTGGTTCCACGGACTGTTGCCATTTGGCTTTCCTCGTGGAATCGCTGGGTTGTTAATAGAGAGGAAAGCATCAAGCTGACCATCGATGCTATAGAGTCTCGTGTTGATAAGATTCCCGAGGAGCATCTTACCGAACCTCCGGCGCATATCGCAGTTCCAGCAATTCAACAACTCGCATATTGCTATGACAGCGAGGAATTACGAGGGATGTATGCGAATCTGTTACTTTCCTCGATGGATGATCGGACGGCAGAGTACGTCCACCCCAGTTTTGTTCAGCTACTTAAGGAGATTAGTCCCGATGAGGCTAAGTTACTGAGTACGTTGACTGGCTCTGATGATGCTGAACACGCGTCTATTCCGCTCGTTGACTTAAGAATTGTCAGCGCAGACGAGCTAGTTCCAATTAAATGGACGCTAATCGTAGAAGGCTATAACGAGTGCTGTAAGGGTGTTTGCGAGTACCCTGATCAATCGCTGGTGTATCTGGGAAACCTGGATCGACTTGGCATCCTCAAGCGTTGTGATTATTATGCTGATGATGTTAAAGCTACGCTTGAAAGGTTCGAATCAAGCGAGGCTATCCAAAATGCGAAGGCGAAGGTTGAGCTTGAAGATGACAAGAAATTCGTTTTCCATCGCTGGAGCTACCAGGTAACCGATTTTGGGGCCAACTTTATTAAAACGTGTGTTTCGTGAAATGAGTTTGGTTGGAATGTGTTCGGGCAAGAGGAAGCCTTCGGTATTCGATTTAATTAAGACGTTTATTGCTTGCGTTGTGGTGCTCTCTGTATTTTTACTAATAGTCATTCAGATCGCGTTTTCAATTGATACACCAGTTCCATGGTTGCATCCCGTATGGGACGCTAACGGCCTGCTTGGGTATCTTGGCGCGTTAGTGGGCTCAATTTCGGCGGTCGCGGTGTTGTATTTCTCGCTGCTAGCTGGTATAGAAGACCGGAATCATTCTGATGTGATGAACGTTCTCCCTTGTATTGCCTTAACCCGTTTGTCGGAAAAGCAACTATGTATGTCGAAGAACGGTTTCGCTCACGGTGTGTTTACCGAGGCTGATCCCAGGGACGATGAATACAAATCGGGTGCTTTGGACTGCGTTGATCGTCTGCTGATTGATGGCGGAGCCCCAGCTATTCCTTGCGACGAGAGTCCTGTGGACGAGCATGCCGCTAATCGTTATGTGGTGTCGAGCATGGGTGCTGGGCCAGCGGTTAATCTAAGGGTTGGGATTGCCAATAGAAATGAGTCGGCCCATTCTGGAACTCCGCGGA
Organism: Collinsella sp.; assembly: GCA_019414245.1. Taxonomy (GTDB): domain Bacteria; phylum Actinomycetota; class Coriobacteriia; order Coriobacteriales; family Coriobacteriaceae; genus Collinsella. Next base: position 237,988 of record DXMK01000007.1, read on the forward strand.
TCGCTTGGTGCCAGACCCGACAGCTTCCTGTGGGAGGGGAGAGCGAGCTAGTTATCTATTTTGGGGGCGAAGCAAAGCCGGTGATGGAGGCCGGCTATCGCATCCTCGTCATGTACTCGGACATACTTGGTAACCGCTACCTGCAGTATTTTCCAATGACTTTTGCTGGGCAGGATGATGTTCTCAAATGTACGGTGAAAAATTCCATTAATCGGATTGGCATTCCTTAGTTTCAGAGTATTTGGATTATTGCGCTAAGGGGTATTTGACGTAACAGTCATGTCCTGACGATTCTCCCAGCTAAACGCATTAATATGGAAACTCGAGCCAATCATCTCGAATGGAGACCTGATGACCGTCGCTAATAGAAAGCCGTGGCGTACGGCGTCCGAGCAGATCAATCACCTCAAATCTAGAGGTGTCCATTTCTCGCTGATGAGCGAAGACGATGCCAGAGTTTATCTGGAGAAGAACAGCAATTATTTTCGTCTGCGTGCGTATCGACTTGGGTTTCCTAAAGTTGAAGAAGGAACCCGCAAGGGAGAGTACGCAAATCTAGATTTAAAGAGACAGTAGCGGCTCTATGCGTGGTAAGGTCTCTAATTGCAATACAAAAGCTCTTTGGGAGCTTTAAGGGCGACGCTTTCAAATAGAGAGTGTTGCCCTTTTTATGCGCGCAATGTATGACACGCTTGCCAGGTTCCAAGTGACGTTTCGTTTGGTTGACAACCAAGGGCACTTGAATTGGGGTATAGGGTTACCGTTCGGTTCAAATTAATAGCGTTGATTTATGAATCAATAATCAGTAGCCTATCTAATAGCGGTATTGACGCAGGTAACCTACGGGCCCCGCGTCCTGCGGAAAGGCGGCTATCCTTCTTGGGATGATCGCCTTTCTTCATTTAAGGATCCCCAATGATGGCAAAGCCTTTCTTATCTATTGACGTTCGGGTCAGATTGCCTGCTGGCAGGGGAACGGGTCGGTATGGCTCTAGACGGTGGCCACTGCTCCGACACGATTGCCTTGATGAATGGCTGACCGAGGAAGGGATTAAAAATTGATTCGAGAGCTTGGCGGTATTGGATTGACCGCCTTGCAAGTTATCCCTTAAAGTAATAGGCATGATGAGGCCTTGCGACGGTATGTCCGGCTTGGTCCGTGGGAACCGCCGAAAGGCGGTTTTCGCGTTTAAGGGGCTGTTCACCGAGGGCATTTGTCCGTATTCGCTTCTGGGCAGTGGGCTATTATCGCGAATTTCGGAAGTGCGGGGAAAAATCGAAACTTGCCGCGCACACTCCGATTTTTTCCAACAAAATCGCAGGTCGTAAGAGTCCAAAACCGGGGCCTGGTCGGCAGGTCTCATTTTTTTACTGCACTTCCGAGTTCACCTGTCGATAATGCGCGGTAGCCTCTGGAATCCCCGAGAGCGTCGGCCTTTTTAGCATAAAGCGCATCGTCCCCCAGGGGGGGCTTCTGGGGCGCGGCTCTTCTGGTTAAACTACTCAATTCTTAATGCTCACCGTGCTCAATTCTCGATGACCATTCGGACTACTTTTAAGTGGACATCAACAGATTGAGTCGGGGAGGGGAGAGCTGAGGTGGATGAGGCGTATTTGTCCTGGCGTTATGTTCCGCGCTTATTGGGCTATGCGCGATACGGCTGCTTCAGTATGAGGCTGGCTTGCGCTTCTTTGAGACCCGACACCGAGGTCTTTCAGGTTTAGTTTATGTCCGCGTTAGTAGTTATGCTTTAAGCAAGGCGGCACGAGTGAACTTGCTACAAGCCTCATGCTGTGAGCACGTTAACCAATCGGTCGTGAAGGCGAGGTGGGTATGAAAGGTAGAAACCAGCACGTTACGAAGCGGGCGGATGGCAATTGGCAGGTTAAGGGCGAGGGGGCGCGTCGCGCTTCCTTTGTTACGACGACCCAGGGCGAAGCTATAAAGCGCGGTCGTCAAATTAGTTCTAATCAGCACTCTGAGCTAATCACCCAACTTCCCGATGGCAGAATCCGCGCAAAGGATTCCCATGGGCACGATCCCTTTCCGCCGAGAGGATAGGGGCTTGACGCCATTGCGGCTGCGGGCATGGATTAGCGTGTCCGCAGCCGCATACTTCCGAGTTTTGGCCTTGTACCCCTTGCTCCAGATGCTGCAAACACTTGATTGATGCTATTTAAGGTCTATAATCAAATAAAAACTCTGAAATATCTTTTCAAAATAATGAAAGGAATTTTGAGAACCATGCTTTGCCAGTTTACCTTCAGGAACTATAGATCCTATCGCGACGAAACTGTGCTTTCCATGCAGGCAACATCGATGAGGGAGTTCGAGCGCTCCCTCATAGAGTGTCCTGACGGGCAGAGTTTCCTTCCGGTGGCTGCGGTTTACGGGCCTAACGCTGGCGGCAAGTCTAACCTGCTCGAGGCTCTTGACTATATTCGTTCGGCGGTAGCCAGACCGATTAGGCTGCTGTCTGCCAGTGCTGATGCACCAGGGGGTGATCGCCCTTCGATACCCCGTTGCTCTGCGTTCGAGTTCGATGACGTGTCGGCTGCTAAGCCCACCGAGTTCGAGCTCTACTATCGCGCGGGTGAGCATGAGTACCGCTATGCCCTGTCCGTGCATGCGGACGAGATCGTGTCCGAAGGACTGTGGCGGCGCAAATTGGGGGCGTCACGCACGGCGATGCTGTTCGAGCGTGAGGGCGCAGAGGTTGAGCTTGGTCCCACGCTGCGTAAGCTCGTGACGGCCGCGAGATTCAACCCGAGCCTGCCATACCTGTCGTTTCTCTGCATCAACTTTGACGCGCCGGTGATCAAGGAGGCTGCCAGTTGGTTTCTTGATGGGGTGTTCCTGAACTACAACAGCTCCTATCTGGAGCAGATGCTCGAACAGTTGCTCGATGAGGATGACTCACCCGAGATCACGCGTTTTCTGCGTGCCGTTGACGTGCGTATCGATGGCTTTAGGGTTGAGAAAGCTCCGGAATGGCGGGGCCAGCGCGTCTTCGTAAAGCATGAGGTGGACGGTAAGGGCTATGAGCTGCGCCTGTCCGAGGAGTCGGCCGGTACTCAGAAGCTCATGGGGCTGGCGGCGTTTCTGCTGGCGGCGCTCGAACGCGGCGGTACCGTCGTTGTCGATGAACTCGACGCCAAGTTGCATCCGAAGCTCCTGCGCTACGTGATCCTGCTGTTCAACGATCCCGAAGTCAACAAGAGCGGCGCGCAGCTCATCTTCTCGTCTCAGGACGTGTCCACTATGCGAAACGATGTTTTTCGCCGCGACGAGATATGGTTTGCCGCACGCGGCGAGGGGGAGGCGAGCCAGCTATGGTCGCTCGCCGACATCCACGAGTCAAATGGCAACCTGGTCAGCAAGAACGCGGCATTCGACAAGCAGTACCTGTCTGGCCGCTATGGTGCCGACCCGTATCTCACGCGCATTGAGGAGTGGGATTAGTATGGCCGCGAAAAAGTCGAGGGACTGGCGCAGCGGCAAGCGCGAGGGACGCTCTCGCATGGTACAGATGACGCGCCATCTCGTGGTGACCGAGGGCAAGGAGACTGAGCCTCGCTACTTCGAGGGCGTGCGCGCCGCGTTGGGCGCAGCAAACGAGCGGAAGGTTGCCGTAGTCGTTAAGGGGACTGGCAAACATACTCTCGACCTGCTCGACTTCGCCGTCGAACACTGCCTCTATGCGCCCGAGACGTTCGACCACGTGTGGCTCGTGTATGACAAGGATGACTTCCCTGCGTCCGACTTCGACGCGATGGAACGTAAGTGCAACGAGCTCTCTGATGGTTCGAGGACCTTCCACGCGTTGTGGTCCAACCCCTGTTTCGAGCTGTGGCCGCTTTTGCACTTTCGCTACACGACCGCGCATATGTCCGCGTCCGACTGCCAGCATGCCCTCGCGCAGGAGATGTCGAGAGACCTGGGCATCGAGTACCGCAAGAACTTGGACGGGCTGTTCGAGGTGGTGGACGGCAAACGAGGCGAGGCTTTGCAGCGTGTTGGGCGTCTCGTCACATACCATAGGGGACTGGGTAACGTTAAGCCATCCGCACAAAACCCTGCAACTAAGGTGGGCGAAATTTTCGATGTAATCGGGCCGTATCTGGTTGGCTAGTCGAGTCTGTGGATTGGCTTTCCGGTTAGGGCGATTGGCGGATTGTGATGCGCTATTGCAAATCCGGTGCGTAGGAGAAGTGCGGAGAAAAATCGAAACTCGCCGAGCATAGCCCGATTTCAGACAACAAAATCGCAGGTCGCGGGTGCCCAAAACTAGGGTCTGGTCGACAGGTCTCGTTTTCTCACCGCACTTCCGGATTGGGCGCTCATTTAGCAACCTTGGTGTCTCCACATCCCCTAAAAAAGTTCTTAAAACAGCCTTAAAGGCGTTCCAACTCGCGTTGACAGCGTAAAATACGCATGTTTGACTATGGCAGAAGTGGATTTTGGGGGAGGAGTACGCCATGGAGGTGCTGGTTGTTGGCAACACCGCATATGTTGACGATGACTTTTGCGCCAAGGCGTTCCCCGGGGACCACGTTAAGGTCGTCGCTGCCGCGGAAGCGCGCCGCGACGAGTCGTCGCCCCATGCCTCGTGGAAAGAGCTCCTCCAGCACTTGGAGCAGGCCTATGAGTTCGACCGCGTGGTCTACCTGTCTAATTACCTAACCCCGCATACCGATACCGTGGGCGATATCGAGCTGCTGCGCTCGGTCTTTCGTACGTGCGCGGGTCGCCGGGTCCAACTGCTGTATGTAGCGGGGCCCGCGGGTGCCGAGGGTGCCGCCGATGCCGCGGGGCGAACGGGCAAGGGCATTATCGCGCACGCAGCCAACGACCTGTGCCGCTACTACGCTGCTCGCGAGGGCGTTCAGACCAAGATCCTGCGCGTGCCGTTCCTGTATACCGCGTCTGCCGCGCTGGAAGACCCGTTTTTGGTGCCGATGTTCGACGCATGCTCAACCGGATCGGTTGCTCTGCAGGGCGCGCAGGATGCGGCGTTTCCCCTGCTGTGTGCCGAGGAGCTTGCGGTGCTGGTACGCCGTATCTTCGATAGCTGGGATGGTAACTTTGAGACGCTCGATATTGCCGATACCTTCCATCACACGGCGGGTGAGGTGGGCGAGGCTCTCAAGGCGCTGTTCCTAGGGCTCTCGGTTGCCTATGGCGATTCTGCTGGCTACGCCATGCCCGTCAGCGACATCGTTCGCGTTCGTTATGGTTGGTTTCAGCGCTACGACCTGATGCGCGATCTTTCGACCATTCAGGCTCGTTGGGATGCCGGTCGCGCGAAGAAGGTCAACCCCTTGCGTGCCGCCATCGACCGCATCCAAATGCGCGCGCTGCCTATTAAATGTCTGGAGACGGCAGCCGCCTGGGTCCTTTTCGAGGTGCTGGAGCACCTGTTCTCCCAATCGGCCCAGCTCAACGTGCTCGATTATCGCCTGCTCTTCGTGGTGTTGATCGGCACGCTGTATGGCTTGGACTTTGGCCTGGTTGCGGCGCTGCTGGCGTCGGTGGGTTTGGCCGCGAGCTACTTTACCCAGTATGGCTATACCTTCCAGGGTCTCTTTTACGAGCCGTCTAACTGGCTGCCGTTTATTGCGTACTTTGTTGTGGGTGCCGTGTGCGGCTATGTGCAGCTGCGCAACAGCGAAGCCATTAGGGCGGAGCGCGATCAAAACGAGCTCGTGCGCAACCGCAATACGTTCCTTACGCAGCTCTACCACGACGCGATCGAGGACAAGCGCGCGTACAGGCGCCAGATCGTGGGTCGCCACGACAGCTTTGGCAAGATCTTTGCCGTGACGCAGGAGCTCGACGTATTCAACCCACGCGACATCTATCGCAAGTGCTGCGAGCTTTTGGGCGAGATCCTCGAGAACGATTCGGTGGCGATCTACCATGTTTCGGGCGGGGCATTTGCACGCCTGGTGGCAGCAAGTCCCGCGATTGCCGAAGATGCCGCGCGCTCGCTCACGCTTGAGCAGCTTGCACCTCTTTTGGGCGACGGGGGTCGTTCGAACCTGTGGGTGAACCGCGAGCTGACGCCGGGGCTTCCCATGTTTGGATACACGATCGAGCGCGACGGGGCACCCGCTGTGTTGATCTTTGTGCGTAGTGCGGCCGAAAACCAAATGACCCTCTATTATCAAAACCTGTTCCGCATCTTGTGCGGGTTGGTCGAAAGCGCGCTGGGCCGTGCCTTTGACTATGAGGCGGTGGCGCAGGATAAACGCTGTGTTGACGGCACTTGCGTGCTCAAGCAGGCTGCCTTTGGCCAAGAGCTCGCGGCGGAGCAGGCGCTGGCAGATAGCAAGATGGGGAGTTTTTTGCTCCTGCGCGTGGTACCGGGCATGGAGCCTGTCGGCGAGCTGGTGGGCGCAATTGGGTCGGCAATCCGCGAGAGCGACGCGGCGGGCTTGGTCGACGGCGACGTGCTCTACCTGCTTATGCGCCAGGCAAAGGCATGCGATCTGCCCATTATCCGCGAGCGCCTGAGCGCAAAGCAGATTGCGGTGGAGCCCGTCGACGGCGAGGACATCGTGGAGCTGCTGCAGCACATCTCTTACACCGGTGACGGTGAGGGGGGTGCCGCTTGATCTCGCTTGTCGTTGCTGCCGTCTTGCTGCTGATTCATGCGCTGGTTTGCCTGATGCTGTGGACGCTCATGAAACTGGGCCTGCTGCCGGTGCGCGGGCACATGCTGGCTGTGATAGTGCTGGTGCCGCTGTGGGGCCCGTTGCTGGTGGTTTTGCTATCGGTGTGCAGCGCGGTGTTTGGCGAGGGGCTGAAAGGGTCTGCGCTGGAGTCGCTGCGCTTCAACGATGACCTGCATCGCAGTATGTCGGTACCGAGTGGTGAGGACGATTCAGGCGTAGTGCCGCTCGAGGAGGCACTCATCGTCAACGACCCGGCAGAACGGCGCCGACTAATGCTCTCCATGCTCACCGAGGAGCCCGACGCGTACCTGGCGCAGCTGCAGGCGGCTAAGCTTAACGACGACGTTGAGGTGGCTCACTATGCCGCGACGGCGGTGGCGCAGATCTCCAAGGAGTCCGACCTTAAACTGCAGCAGCTGGAGCGTGCCTTTAAGACGGACCCGAGCGCGCAAAACCTCAACGAATACTGCGATTTTCTTGGTGAATACTTGTGCTCGGGCTTGGCTGAGGGGCGCGTGGCTCTGATTCAGCGCCAACAGTACGCGCGCCTGCTTGCGCGTCGCTGCGAGCGCGAGGATACCCTTGAGCTGCGCATTCGATACGCGACGGCGCTGGCCGATGTCGGACAGATCGACGAGGCGCAGGCCGTGACCGACCAGCTGGTGATAGACGTGCCCGAGGAGCAGGAGGTTTGGATGCTTTGCCTGCGCCTGGCCGTGATGCGCCGCGACGGTGACGAGGTCCACCGTGTGATCGATGCGATTGACAAGCAACATGTGTATTTGAGCGCCGACAACCGCGAAAAGTTGGCGTTTTGGCGCGACGGGGAGGAGGCCAGATGAGCGTGGCGCAACATATCCGCGACCGTGCAGGGCGCTTTCGTTGGATGGGACTCCTCGTGGTGTGGGCGGTCTTTATTGTCATGGCCGCTGTGCTGCTGGTGGAGCGTGCCGGCGTGCAGTACAGTGCGGGCCAGCATAAGCTGGGGATGCTGGCCGCCAACGATGCGGTGCCGGCCTCCTCGGCAATCTTTGGCCAAAAGCCCACGTGCCTGGTCATTACCGATTCCGATCAAGCTGGCGTCGAGGACGTAAAGGAACAGTTCGACCAGATCCTGCTCGACATGAAGATCGCCCATCGCGATGTTGATATTGCCACCGACGGTGCGGACGCGATCCCATCGCTCACGTCGTTTGATCGCGTGATTGTGCTTATGCCCTCGCTTGACGGACTGGGTACGCATCTGACCGATCTGATGAGTTGGGTGAGTGTGGGCGGCTCACTCATGCTGGGCATGACGCCAGATAACTCGAACTGCCTGCAGGCTATTGCTTCCAAGCTTGGGATCGAATCGGCCGGATATGACTATGCGAAAGCCGAAAGCATTGTGCCGAGCGATGACTTTATGTTGGGCGGAGGAGAGCGCTACGAGTTCTCGGATCCCTTCGATTCTTCGCTTTCGGTTTCATTGCGCGAAACGGCGCACGTATGGGCAAAGACCGGTGACGCGGGCACGCCGCTCATTTGGTCTAACGATTGCGGCAGTGGTCACACCGTGGTGTGCAACATTGGTATCTACGACAAGGTCATGCGTGGGTTCTATGCTTCGGCCATAAGCTTGCTGGGTGATGCCTCGGCCTATCCGGTCATCAACAGCGCCGTGTTCTATTTGGACGACTTTCCTAGCCCCGTGCCCTCGGGCGATGGTACTTATATCAAGCGTGACTACGGCCTTTCCATTGCGGATTTTTACACCAAGGTCTGGTGGCCCGATCTGCAAAAGCTTGCGCAAAAATACGGCATTCGCTATACCGGCGTGATGATCGAAAACTACGAGGACGCGGTCAACCAGACCGAGCCCGCGCGCCAGGCCGATACCACGCAGTTCCGCTATTTTGGCGGCATGCTGCTGCAGATGGGCGGAGAGCTGGGCTTTCACGGCTACAACCATCAGCCTCTGGCGCTCTGGGATACCGACTATGGCACGCTGTATGACTACAAGACCTGGAAGAACAAGGAAACGCTCGTCGCTTCGCTCAACGAGCTTATAGCCTTCCAGGACGAGGTGCTGCCCAACGCGCACGGCTCGGTCTACGTGCCACCGTCGAATATCCTTTCGGCCCGCGCGCGCCAGCTTATCGGCACCGATGTTCCGCGCATTAAGACTATTGCCAGTACGTATTTTGAGGACGGTACCGACCTGCCGTACGTGCAGGAGTTTGGCGTGGCGAGCGATGGTATTGTGGAGCAGCCGCGTATTGTCTCGGGCGGCATGGTCGACGATTCCTATATGCGCCTGGCTGCCGTGTCCGAGCTCAACATGCACTACGTGAGTACGCACTTTATGCACCCGGACGACCTGCTCGATCCCGATCGCGGCGCCAAGGAGGGCTGGGAAGTCTACAAGGGCGGCCTGACCGACTACCTGGACTGGCTTACCAAGTCTGCGCCCGACCTGCGCCGCCAGACGGCGTCGGAGTGCTCCGGTGCCATTCAGCGCTTTTCGTCGGTTACGGTGAGCGTGGATACCGGTGCGGATGCCTGGACGCTCAGCCTGGGCAATTTCCACGACGAGGCGTGGCTCATGTTCCGCGCCAATAATGGCGAGCCGGGTGCGGTGACGGGTGGCGAACTGACGCACCTTACGGGCGATCTGTATCTGCTCAAGGCAAATGATAATACCCTGACGATCGAGCGCAAGGAGGGTGGCGACAGATGAGAATCTGCTTGGTACTCGAGGGTTGCTACCCTTATGTGCACGGCGGCGTATCTACCTGGATGCATGGCTATATCCAGGCCATGCCCGAGCACGAGTTCGTGCTGTGGGTGATTGGCGCGCATGCTGCCGACCGCGGCAAATTTGTCTACGAGCTGCCCAGCAACGTGGTCGAGGTGCACGAGGTGTTCCTGGACGATGCCCTGCGGCTTTCGGGCGAGCAACATGAAGCCAGTTTTAACGACCGCGAGCGCGAGGCGCTACGCCGCCTGGTGTCGCTCTCCAATCCGGACTGGGACGTGCTGTTCGATATCTTCCAGCGCCGTCGCGTGCATCCGCTCTCGTTTTTGCAGAGCCGCACGTTTATGGATATCTTCCGCGACGTGTGCCTTGCCGAGTACCCCTACACGCCCTTCGCCGACGCATTCCACACCATGCGCTCTATGCTGTTGCCGGTGCTCTACCTGCTGGGCAGCGAGGTGCCGGTTGCCGATGTGTACCACGCTATCTCGACCGGCTACGGCGGCCTGCTCGCCTGCCTGGGCTCAAGCGTTCACCATGCGCCGGTGCTGCTCACCGAGCACGGCATCTATACCCGCGAGCGCGAGGAAGAGATCATTCGCGCCGACTGGGTGGTGCCGTCGTTTAAGGACCGCTGGATTCGCTTTTTCTACCTGCTTTCGGAGGAGATCTACCGCCGCGCCTTCCGCGTGACGAGTTTGTTCCATAACGCCCGCAAGACGCAGATCGATATGGGTTGCGATGCAGACAAATGTCTGGTCATCCCCAACGGCATCCAGTTCGACTGCTTTAAGGACATTCCCTTAAAGCCCGATGACGGCTGGGTGGACATTGGCGCGGTGGTGCGCCTGGCGCCCATCAAGGACGTCAAGACTATGATCTATGCCTTTTTTGAGCTGCACGAGCGCCTGCCCAAGGTGCGCCTGCACATCATGGGCGGCGTGGACGACGAAGAGTACGGCGCCGAGTGCCACGCGCTGGTCGAAACCCTGGGCGTGCGCGACCTGATCTTTACCGGCCGCGTCAACGTGGTCGAGTACATGGAAAAGCTCGACTTTACCATTTTGACGAGCATCTCCGAGGGCCAGCCGCTCAGCGTGCTGGAGTCGCTTGCCGCGTGTCGTCCCTGCGTGACGACCGAGGTGGGCTGCTGCCGTGAGTTGCTCGAAGGCGCTCCGGGCGATGACTTTGGCGTGGCAGGTTTTGTGACGCCGCCTATGTATCGCAAGGGCTTGGCCGATGCCATGGAACGCATGTGCACAAGCCGCGCCCGTCGCATTGAGATGGGGGAGCGAGGCAAGCGTCGCGTTGCCACGTACTTTTTGCACGAGCAGATGCTCGCCAACTATCGCGCGCTGTACGACGTGACGGCGCAAGCGTTTGACCTGCCCAGAGAGGGGGAGTAGCCGGTGGCCGGAATCGGTTTTGAGCTCAAGCGCCTGTTTAGGCGCAAGGGCCTGTTTGCCACGATGCGCGCCTATGGCTACGCCGGCATTGTGTGCACGGGCCCGATGCTGCTGGGCGTGCTGCTCCAGGTGGGTATCTTGGTGCTGTGCGGTCTGTGGGGCGTGGGACGCGCCAACCAAGACCTGCTGGTGTGCATGGTGACCTATACGCTGCTGGCGTCGCTCACGCTCACGAGCTTTTTCTCCATGCCGGTCACGCGCTTTTTGGCTGATATGTTGTTTGCCGAGCGCGAGGACGAGATTCTGCCCTCGTTTTGGGGCTCCAATGCTGTCATGCTCGTTGCGGGCACGGTGCTCTACGGCGTCTTCCTGCTGTTCTCGGGCGCCACGCTGCTGCAGGGGCTGCTGTGCCTGTGGCTGTTCAACATTATGATCGTCAACTGGAACGGCATGAGTTACCTCACTGCCACCAAGGATTACCGCGGTATCCTATGCAGCTTTGCGGCTGCCATTGGCGTGGCGTGCCTGTGCGCCCTGGCCGCGCTGGCGCTGGGACTGCCGCCGGTCGAGGGCCTGTTGGCGTCAATTGCTCTGGGCTACGGCGTCATGCTCGCCTGGGACGTGGTGCTGCTGTACCGTTATTTTCCTCAGAGCGACCGCAGCCCCTGGCTCTTTTTGCAGTGGCTCGATCAGCTTATGCCGCTGGCGCTCACGGGCTTGTTTACCAACCTGGGTCTCTTTGCGCACTTGGTGATAATTTGGGCCGGTCCCATTGGCGTGCAGGTCAAGGGCTTGTTTTATGGTGCGCCCTACCACGATGTGCCGGCGCTCATCGCGTTTTTGACGATCCTGGTCACGTCCGTCAACTTTGTGGTCTCGGTCGAGGTCAACTTTTATCCGCGCTATCGCGACTACTACAGCCTGTTCAACGACGGTGGCGTGGTGGGCGACATTGTGGTGGCCGAGGAGGAAATGCTTGCCACGCTCAATCGAGAACTGCGCTTTTGTGCGCTCAAGCAGCTGTTTGTGACTGCTGCGGTCATTTCGCTCGAGACCACGGTGCTGTCGGCCCTGCCGTTGGGCTTTAACAACCTGATGCACGGTTATTTTCGTACGCTGTGCGTGGGCTATGGCCTGTATGCCGTGGGCAATACGGTGATGCTTATCTTGCTGTACTTTACCGACTATAAGGGGGCCGTGCTGGCTTCGGGTCTGTTTGCCGGTGTGGCTGGGCTGGCGACTGCGGTGTCGTTGCTTTTGCCGCAGCAGTTTTACGGCTTTGGCTTTTTGTTGGGTGCGGCGGTGTTTTTTATCGTGGCGCTGCTGCGACTCGATACCTATACCGCCAACTTGCCGTATCGTATCCTGAGCCAGCAGCCCATTGTGGCGACCGACAAAACGGGTCGCTTTACACAGCTGGGCCGCTTGCTCGACCGTGCCGAGCAGCGCTATGAGGAACGCCGTCAGCAGGGCGAGCCGCATGGCGCGTTTGAGCGCGCTGTGGTTCGCTTGTACCAAAAGCATTGGGGAGGTCCTGATGACCGATAGAATGATGTCTCGCCGCCGTCTGTTTGAGGCGGCTGCCGGTGTGCTGTTGCTTTCGGGCTGCTCGGTGCAGGAAGACTCCTCGACCAAAAAAGTCAAAAAGCAGGACGAGATCAAAAAGGCCGAGTCCTCGGACGGTACCAAGCATCTACGCGATAAAGATGAGCTGTACGAGGTCTACGACGACTCGGGTATTGTGACCATGTACCTGACGGTCTCACGCGGCAACAGCTCCGAGAACACCGACCACAGCTGGGCCGAGATCAATACGTACTCGGTGTATGACTATGCCGACATGGGCGTGACGCGCTATCAGGTTATGGGCCTTTTGCAGGCGGGCGACGAAGACGGCCCGGTGGCCGGCGAGGTTGGCTATGGCGAGGAAGCGCCCAATGCTACCGTGCAGGTGCGTGGCCAGACGTCGAGCTCCTACACGCAAAAGAATTACAAGGTGGAGCTCAAAAAGGGCAAGGGTACCTGGCGCCAGCAGCGCGCGATTGCGCTCAACAAGCACATGGGCGAGGGTATGCGTTTTCGCAACAAGATGGCCTACGACCTTATCCGCGGGATTCCCCAGATGATGGGCCTTCGCACACAGTTTGTGCATCTGTGGGTGTGCGACCAGACCGAAAAGTCCAACGATACCTTTGAGGACTACGGCCTGTTTACGCAGGTGGAGCAGCTCAACAAGACGGCGCTTAAGGCACATGGCCTGGATAAGAGCGGGCACCTGTACAAGGTGAACAGCTTTGATTTCCATCGCTACGAGGACACCATTAAGCTTGCCGATGATCCCGAATACAACCAGGCAAACTTTGAGGGCATGCTCGAGATTAAGGGCGATTCGGACCACACCAAGCTCATCGAGATGCTCGATGCGCTCAACGACGATACGCAAAAGATCGACGATGTGCTCGACACCTACTTCGATACCGAGAACCTGGTCTATTGGATGGCGTTTCAGATCTTGACGGGAAATTGCGATACGCAGAACCGTAACTGCTATCTGTACAGCCCGCTTAACTCAAATACCTGGTACTTTTTAGATTGGGATAACGACGGCATGCTGCGTAAGCTGGAGCTTTCTCTTACCGGGTTTTCGGACTACGCGAGCTTGGAGCGCGGCGCAAGCAACTACTGGGGTAACGTGCTGTTTAACCGCGCGTTGCGCAGCAAGTCGTTCCGCAGCGAACTCGACCGTGCCGTCAAGGACTTGCGCTCGTATTTGACCGAGACTCGCCTGACCAAGATGATCAAGCACTACCGCGAGGTGACTGAATCCCTGGTCTTTGCTTCGCCCGATATCGACAATCTGCCTGTCACCAAGGACCAATACGAGCAGATCGCCGCGGCGATTCCCTCCGAGATCGAGGAGAACTACAAGAGCTTTCGCGAGAGTTTTAAAAAGCCCATGCCGTTCTACATCGGCGTGCCGCAGATCGATAACGGTAAGCTGCGCATTAACTGGGATGCGTCCTACGACTTTAAGGCGCGCGACATTCGCTACACTGTAGAGCTAGCGCGCGACTATGCCATAAGCGACGTTGTCTTTAAGGCCGAGGACGTGCTGCTTCCCGAGGTGACCTGCGATGCGCCCGATGCCGGCCAGTATTTTGTGCGCGTGCGTGCCACCAACTCCGACGGCTTTACGCAAGATGCGTTTGACTACTATGTGACTGACGACGGCAAGCACTACGGCATGAAGTGTTTTTACGTGCAAGACGGCGGTAAGGTCGTGGAGGACACGTATGAGGAGGGCTAGCGCGCTGCTTGAGCGCTTGGCGGCTCCGCCTGTGCGTACCACGCAGGAGCGTTACCGCCACGAGCTCAAATATCTCATTAACGAGGGCGAGCACGCCGCGCTTGCCTGTCGCATGGCGCCGGTATTTAAACTGGACAAGCATGCGCGGGCGGGCGGTTACACCATTCGCAGCCTGTACTTTGACGACTACTGCAACTCGGCCTACGAGGAAAAAGACGCCGGCATTCTCATGCGCAAAAAGTTTCGCGTTCGCATCTATAACGGCAGCGACAAGGTGATTAAGCTCGAGCGCAAAAAGAAGTACGGTAGCTGGATCTATAAGGAGGACGCGCCGCTCACACGTGGCGAGTTTGAGCAGATTCTGGCTGGCGACTACGGCTTTTTGCTGAGGAGCCCCTATCCGATCTGTCGCGAGTTCTACATCGAGTGCATCTGCAACATGATGCGCCCGCGGACCATCGTGGACTACGAGCGCGAGCCGTGGGTGATGGATGAGGGCACCGTGCGCATTACGTTTGACATGAACGTGCGTGCCGCGGTGGGAAGCTTCGATATCTTTGACGCGACGCTGCCCGCGCTGCCGGTCCTGGAGCCCGGCAAGCTGGTGATGGAGGTCAAGTTTACGGAGTTTTGCCCGCAGCTCGTGCGCGATATGGTGCCGCCGGGCGCGGCCGAGCTTACGGCGGTCTCCAAGTACTGCCTGTGTTACGAAAAGACCGCCTACCTGCGCGGTTTTAACTACTGGGAATCGGATTTTGAGAACCGAGGGGATATTTAGACCATGAGCACCAGGGACTTTTTTAAGAACTCCGTCTTGGAGGCGTTTGGCCAGGTCGACCCTGCCAAGATCGGCCTTTCGCTGCTCGTGGCGCTCGCCATGGGCATCCTGATCTATTACGTGTACAAGCGCTTTTTTACCGGCGTGGTGTATTCGCGTAGCTTTGCCGTGACGCTCGTGGGCATGTGCGTGCTTACCTGCATGGTCACGCTCGCGATCTCGACGAACGTGGTCATCTCGCTCGGTATGGTCGGTGCTCTGTCCATCGTCCGCTACCGTACGGCGGTCAAGGACCCGCTCGACCTGCTGTATCTGTTTTGGGCCATTACCACGGGCATTACGGCCGGCGCCGGCATGTATGCGCTCGTGGGGCTCACGGCGGTGGTGATCGTGGTGATGATCGCCGGCTTTGCGAGCCACCAGGACAAGTCGCGCGTGTACATGATGGTCATTCACTACACGGGCCAGACCACCGGCGACGATATCGTGCGTGCATTTGGGCGCACCAAGTTCACCGTTAAGTCCAAGACTATGCGCGGCGACAAAGTCGAGATGGCCGTGGAGGTATTCTCGGACGGCGTGGACATGCCCTATGCCGACGCGATTCGCACGCTCGATGGCGTTGAGGACCTGACCCTCATCCAGTACAACGGCGAGTATCATGGATAACTATGTTCCGGTGTTCTAACGAACGCCGGACCGCTCGACGCTGCGCGGGCATCTGCCGGGCGATCTGCCGCTCAAACCGTCGCTCGCGTACATGAAGTACGCTTCGCTCCTCTTTCGCGGTACCTCGCCACGGCAGCTGCCCGCTCGCTGACGTTTGCTCGACCTGGGTGATATTGATTTATCCGAAGCGCCGTCACGGGTATCATGGTGAAAGCGATTTCAATGACAGGGGTGCTCGTGGTAAAGATGAAAGATGTGGCCGAGTTGGCTGGCGTTTCGAGCGCCGCGGTCTCGCGCTACCTCAACGGTGGATATATCTCGGCGGACAAGGCCGAGCGCATTAAGCAGGCGATTGAGCTGACCGGATACGTGCGATCTAGTCAGGCTCGCGCGCTGCGCACCGGTTCCACCAAGCTCATCGGCGTCATCGTGCCTAAGATTAACTCGGAATCCGTGAGCCGCATCACCGCCGGTATTGGCCAGGTGCTCGGTCGCCGTGGCTACCAGATGCTGCTCGCGAATACTGATAACGTGGCCGAGCGTGAGCTCGAGTATCTCGACCTGTTCCAGAACCACCCGGTCGATGGCATCGTGCTCGTGGCGACCATGATCACCGACGAACATCGTGCGGCCATTGCGTCTTGCCGTGTGCCCATTGTGCTGATCGGTCAAAACGTCGAGGGCGCGGCTTGCGTCTACCATGACGATTACGAGGCCGCCTTTGAGCTGGGCCAGGCGCTCGCGAAGCATGTTGAGGGCAAGATTGCCTATATCGGTGTTACCGAGGAAGACCGTGCCGCCGGTTACGACCGTCGTCGTGGTTTTGAAGCGGGCTTACGCGCCGCGGGTGTTGCGCTCGATCCCGAGCTGATTCGCCGCGGGTCCTTTACCCTCGATTCCGGCTATCGTGCGTCGCGCGAGCTGCTGGGCGAAGTGCCCGATGTTTCGTTTATCGCCTGCGCGACCGACACCATGGCGGCGGGCGCCTTGCGCGCGCTTGACGAGGTGCGCGGTATGGGCGAGGGCGTGCACCGCGTGAGCGGTTTTGGCGACAACGCATTTTTGAGCGCGCTGACGGGCGGCATTCCCACCGTGCATTACGGCTACCTGACCAGCGGCGTCGAGGCGACCAATATGCTGCTCGACGCACTCGATGGCGAGGAGGGGGAGAGCGGTCTCAAGACGCTCAAACTTGGGCATCAGCTCATGAATGTCTAGGCCTTGGACGCGTCTGCCTGCCTTTGAGCCCCTGTTTTTTGTCCTAAAACTACCATTCGCCGGCTTATTTCTACCGTTCACCCTACTGTGAAAACGATTGCAGACATATGAGACTGAAAACGATTACAGTGTAAGTGTCAAAGATGGCCGGGTGCAGATGCGCCCGTTGGAGGAAAGGGAAGTCATGGACTACCGCAAATCAGCCCAAGAGGTGCTCGACAACATCGGTGGCGCCGGCAACGTTGTTTCGGCCGCACACTGCGCCACGCGTCTGCGCCTTGTGATTGCCGATAACGCCAAGGTCGACAAGGAGGCCCTCGAGAATATCGACGGCGCCAAGGGCGTCTTTGAGGCCCAGGGCCAGCTCCAGATTATTTTTGGCACTGGCACCGTCAACAAGGTCTACGACGAGTTCATTGCGCTCAGCGGCGTCGAGGCTGCCACCAAGGCCGAGGTCAAGGAGGCAGCGGCGCAGCAGCAGAACATCTTTATGCGTGCCATTAAGGTGCTCGGCGACGTCTTTGTCCCCATCATCCCCGCCATCGTGGCTTCGGGCCTGCTGCTGGGCATTATGAGCGCCCTCAACTTTATGGCCTCCAACGGCTTTATCGCGCTCGACACCAATAACTTTATTTATAAGATTGCCGACCTGGTCTCGGGCACGTCCTTTGGCATTCTGCAGATCCTGATCGGTTACTCCGCGGCTAAGGCCTTTGGCGCCAACCCGTACCTGGGCGCCGTCGTCGGTGGTGCATTCATCAACTCCTCGCTGCAGAGCGCCTATACGGTTGCCTCCGAGGGCGTGCAGACCATGGTCAACGTCATCCCCGGCGTGTACAGCTTTGAGTGGGTCGGCTATCAGGGTCATGTGATCCCCATCGTCATCGCCTGTGCCATTCTCGCCTTCCTCGAGAAGCGCCTGCACAAGATCGTTCCCGAGATGTTCGATCTCTTTGTGACTCCGCTTGTCTCGGTGTTCGTGACCGTGCTCGTGACTCTTGTTGCCGTCGGCCCCATCTTTGTCTGGGCCGAGAACGCCATCCTCGGTCTGATCCAGACCCTGCTGACCCTGCCCTTCGGCATCGGTTCCTTTATCGTCGGCCTGTTCTATGCCCCCACGGTCGTTACCGGTATCCACCAGATGTACACCGCCATCGACCTGGGCCAGCTCGCCCAGTACGGCGTGACCTATTGGCTGCCCATCGCCAGCGCTGCCAATATCGCCCAGGGTGGCGCCGCACTTGCCGTTGCCTTTAAGACCCGCGATGCCAAGATCAAGGGCCTGGCGCTTCCTTCCGCTCTGTCCGCCTTCATGGGCATTACCGAGCCGGCCATCTTTGGTGTGAACCTGCGCTTCTTTAAGCCTTTCATTGCCGGCTGCATCGGCGGCGGTTGCGGTGCCCTGGTCTGCGCTCTCACCTCGCTTGCCGCTTCCGGCACCGGCGTTACCGGCATCTTCGGTATCCTGCTGTGCCTGGCACAGCCCGTGCAGTACGCGATCATGTTTGCGGTCGCCGCGGTCGTGTCCTTTGCCATCTCGTTTGTCCTGTACAAGGATGAGCCCAAGGCTTCCGAGCAGGCCTAAGAGTTTTTGATTGAGGGGTGCCCGCGGGTTGTATGCTCGCGGGCGTTTCCCGTATCTGGTGCCGATCTCTGGCGCCTTGTAACTTTCGATCCGTTAGGACTTTGATATGTCTAATGCACTTGGCCGCGACCTTGCAAAGTTGGTTGCCGCTGTTGACGCCGCCGCCTCTGAGTGCGGTCATGGCGTGTATGGCCAGCGCTTCCATATTATGCCGCCGGCTGGCTGGCTCAACGACCCCAACGGTCTTTGCCAGGCGGGCGGCGTGTTCCATGCCTATTTTCAGTATGCGCCGTTTGATGTCGAGGGTGGCGTTAAGGCTTGGGGTCATGCGACGAGTCGCGACCTTATGACGTGGGACTACGTTGGCGCTCCACTGCTGCCCGACGAGCCGTTCGATTGCCATGGCGTGTATTCGGGCTCCGCGCTTGCCGAAGACGGTCGCATTCGCGTACTGTACACGGGCAACGTGAAGCTTTCCGATGCGGACGGCACGTACGACTACGTCAATACCGGCCGCCGCGCCGATACTGTTTATGTCGAGAGCGTTGATGGTCTTGCCGGTCGGGAGTTCAGCCAAAAGCGCGTGGTGTTGGCGTCCGAGGATTATCCCGAGGATTTGACCTGCCACGTGCGTGACCCCAAGGTGTGGCGCGATGATGATGGGCGTAATCACATGGTGCTGGGCGCGCGTCGTCGCGTGGACGGGCCGCATGTCGAGAGCCGTTTTTGTGCGATGCACGGCGAGGGTGCCGGGCGCGATGTGGGCGAGATCCTGGTGTATGGCTCGCCCGATATGCTGAGCTGGGAGCTCGAGAGCCGTGTTTCTACGTCCGAGCGCTTTGGCTTTATGTGGGAGTGCCCGGGGTATCTGGAGCTTGAGGCGGATGGTGGTGTGCCGGCGAAGTGGCTGTCCTTCTCTCCCCAGGGGCTTGAGGGCGGCCGTTGGGACCGCGGCAACGTATACGCTGCTGGCTACATGCCTGTAACGGGCGACATTACCGGTGGCAATGACGCTTATGAGCTGGGCGAGTTCCGCCTGTGGGACGCCGGTTTTGACTTCTATGCTCCGCAGGAGTTTACGTCCGAGGATGGTCGCCACATTTTGATCGGCTGGATGGGCATGCCCGATGAGCCGACCTATGACAATGCGCCCACCGTGGCGTGCGGCTGGCAGCACTGCATGACAGTGCCGCGCGAGCTTACGGCCGGTGACGGCGGCGTGGTGCTGCAGCAGCCGGCGCGCGAGATCGAGCTCCATTATGCCTCGGTGCGTGTGGGGGAGGGCTCTTTGGAGGTTGCCGGCGATACCTGCTTTGACGTTGTTGTTGACGGTGTCGACGGCGCGTTTACCGCGACCGTTGATGGCGAGCTAAAGCTGGCGCTTGTGCCCGCTGGGGACGAACTGCCCTCGCGCTTTGAGATGCGATTTACCGATGAGGGTCGCGCTTCTGCCGGCTGCGGTCGTACCATGCGCTGGGAGCCCATCGACGAGGTTCGTAATGTGCGCATTGTTGGTGATGTCTCGTCGGTCGAGGTGTTTGTGAACGATGGCGCGCTCGTGTTTTCGACGCGCATCTATCCCGAGGCCTATGGCGTGACCGTTGACGCTCCGGGTGCGAGCGTGAACTATCACACGCTCAATATCTAGGCGTTTCGTCGCATATCGGCGCTATACTGCAGCCGTTGCCCACGATGAGGGGAACACCCGCATCGTGGGTTTTTGCTTATGAAGGGGCGATGCCTTGTGGATGTACAGCAGCTAGAAGAGGCCTGGGCTGTAAGGACCGGCGCGCGTGAGGCGCGTCTTGTTGCGGCCCCGCATGTGCCGGCGGCTCTGTCGCTGCTGGGTATTGTGCGTCCCGGTGACCGCCTGGTGGCCTTTGCGGACGACTTTGTCGATGCGTTTGCGCGCGGCTTTGATGGCTGCGATGTCGCGCTGGTGGGCTCGGGGTCCGCCGATGCGTTTGCTGCCGCGTCCGAGGGCTTTGATGCTTCGTTTGATGCCGAGGGGTCGCACCTGTGGTGGTTTGTTAACTCAATCGGTGGCTTTGGTCTGCGTGTGCCCGATCTGCGCGCTCTGGGCCGCGCTGCTCGTGAGGCCCACGCGCTGCTGGTTGTGGACAACATCGTGGCGTCGGCTTTTGGCTGCGATCCGCTGCGGCTGGGTGCTGCGCTGTCGCTTGAGGCGCTCGATCGCGTGTGCGCCGGCAAGGCTCCGTGCAAACTCGTTGCCGCTTCGGTGGCGCGCTCGCAGCTCAAACGCCATCATGTGGATGCTGCTGCCGAGTGCGCGCATGCCCTGCTTGAGGGCTGTGGCTTGGCCAAGCTTGATTTGCCTGCTGACGAGGCCGCTGTGCTGGAGCGCGGGTTCGACTCGCTCGACGCTCGCATGCAGGCTCACTTTGACCGCGCACGTGCGCTGGCCGAGTATCTGGCCGCCAACGAGATGGTGCGCAACGTGCGCTATCCCGGGCTGAGCTCTCATCCCGACCATGCGGTTGCAACGGGAATCCTCGAGCACGGCTTTGGCCCGGCAGTTGAGTTTGACCTTATCGAGCGAAGTGCGGGTGAGCTGTTCGACACATTGCCGGGGGAGTTCCGCACGTCGCCCGCCGGCGGCGCAACGACACGCCTTTCGGCCCCACGCGGCAAGCAGGGGGGAACCATCCGCCTCTTCGCCGGCACCGACGACCCCCTAACCGTAGCCGGCGCCCTAGACAACGCCCTCCGCAACTAGCTATTTTGGGGCTTGTCTCGGGGTAGTCTTTTTGGGACGGGCTTTTTAGCTACTTTGGGACTGGGCCGTGGGGGACTGTGCCACGAAAGCGGCCTATCTACTACGTTTAACCCTTAGGGGGCGACCTTACCTGCCTTTTTTGAAAACTGGCAAGCTGTCTACCAGCGGTTTTGTTTTCAAGAAATCTGGGGTGGTCGAGGGTGTTCAACTAAACGTAGTAGATAGGCCCATTTTATGGCGCGCGTCTTAATTAGTTCGTGCGGCGGATCAATAATCAGACCAAATAGACTACTTTGCGTTGATGCTGGCTATGAGGGCGTCGGCTTTGGTGGCAATGACGTTGTTGATGTCGGTCTGCAGCTCCTCGTAGGCCGCTATGGCTCGCTCTCCGGCGGGCGTGAGCGTGGATCCGCGGGCGCCGTCGCGCTCGATGAGCTTGCAGCCCAGCTGACCTTCTGCCTCGTTTACAATGCGCCAGGCCTTGGAATACGCCATGCCCATGCTCTTGGCGGCGCGGTTGAGCGAGTGCTCGCGGGCGATACCCTGCAGCAGCAAGACACAGCCGTGTCCAAACACGCCCGGCAGATCTTTGTCGCACGCTTGAATGACCAACTTTGCCGTCGTCTTGTACTCCATACGCTCCACGTCTCCCCGCTAAAGTGTTTGCTGGGCAAACGCAAAGCCTGCGTCAAACCCTCGTGTGCTCTTCTTAAATCATGCATTGTAGCAGTCAAAGTGCGTTAAGATACTTCCCCAGTATTGGGCGCCCAAGGTTGGGCTGGGTCCTACGAGGCCTGCAGCCGACCGGTCGCATGGAAAAAGGAGAAACATGGCTACGTTCTTTCCCGGTGAGTCCCACACGTTTTCGGAGTATCTGCTGGTCCCTGGTTACTCGTCCTCGCAGTGCATTCCCAACAACGTCTCTCTTAAGACGCCGCTAACCCGCTTTAAGCGCGGTGAGAAGCCGGCAATCACCCTGAACATCCCCATGGTTTCCGCCATCATGCAGTCCGTCTCGGGCGTCGACATGGGTGTCGCGCTCGCTACCGAGGGTGGCCTGTCCTTCATTTACGGTTCCCAGAGCGCCGAGTCCGAGGCCGCCATGGTCAAGGCCGTCAAGGATCACAAGGCCGGCTTCGTTCAGTCCGATTCCACGCTGACCCCCGACATGACCATGGAGCAGGTCATCGAGCTCAAGGAGAAGACCGGTCACTCCACCATGCCGGTTACCGACGACGGCACTCCCAAGGGTAAGCTCCTGGGCATCGTCACCAGCCGTGACTATCGTCCCAGTCGCGATGACCACCAGACGAAGGTCTCCGAGTTCATGACCCCGCGTGAGCAGCTCATCGTGGGCGACAAGAACATCAGCCTCAAGGTCGCTAACGACGTCATCTGGGACAACAAGCTCAACGCCCTGCCCATCGTCGACGATAACGATCACCTCATGGGCATCGTCTTCCGCAAGGACTACGATAGCCACAAGACCAACCCCAACGAGCTGCTCGATAACGACAAGCGCTACATGGTCGGCGCCGGTATCAACACCCGCGACTATGCCGAGCGCGTGCCGCTGCTCATCGAGGCCGGTGCCGACGTTCTGTGCATCGACTCCTCCGAGGGCTTCAGCGAGTGGCAGAAGCGCACTATCGAGTGGATCCGCGCCAACTACGGCGAGGACGTCAAGGTTGGTGCCGGTAACGTCGTCGACGCCGAGGGCTTCCGCTTCCTGGCCGACTGTGGTGCCGACTTCATCAAGGTCGGTATCGGCGGCGGCTCCATCTGCATCACCCGTGAGACCAAGGGTATCGGCCGTGGCCAGGCCACCGCGCTGATCGATGTCTGCCGTGCTCGCGACGAGTACTACGAGGAGACCGGCGTCTACGTGCCCGTGTGCTCCGACGGCGGCATCGTCTACGACTACCACATGACGCTCGCCCTTGCCATGGGCGCCGACTTTATGATGCTGGGCCGCTACTTCGCCCGCTTTGATGAGAGCCCGACTGAGCGCGTCAACGTGAACGGTCAGTACATGAAGGAGTACTGGGGCGAGGGCTCTGCGCGTGCCCGCAACTGGCAGCGCTACGACCTGGGCGGCGCCGCGAAGCTCAGCTTCGTCGAGGGCGTCGACTCCTATGTTCCCTATGCCGGCTCCCTCAAAGACGGCGTGGGCGGCACGCTCTACAAGGTCAAGTCCACGATGTGCAACTGCGGTGCCCTCTCGATCCCCGAGCTTCAGGAAAAGGCACGCCTGACCCTGGTGAGCTCGACCTCGATCGTCGAAGGCGGCGCCCACGATGTAGTCGTGAAGGATTCTCAGCAGTCCGTATCTTATCGATAAGGTAAGAGCCTCACATAAAGGTTGAGTTTCAACCACGTTATTTAGATAAAGCGAGATGCCCGCAAGTCGCAGGCATCTCGCTTGTCGTATTTGCTATCATCAGTCAAGTTAACCTTAGGGTCGGGCGGCTTGGCTTTGTTCGCTACAAGTTCCGCACGCAAAGAAGAGCACTTAATGTGCTCTTCGTCTTGCGCAGGACTGTCCGCAGTAGCGAATAAAGCCAAGCCGCCCGACCCCAGCTAAGATTAAAGGAGCTGATATGTGCGATTGCACAGATCATAAGGACGAGATCCCTGCCTACGACGCGCAGGCCATTGAGTCCAAGTGGATGAAGGCCTGGGAGGACTCCAACCTCTTTGCCGTCGACACCGACGAGAGCAAGCCCAAGAAGTATGTGCTCGAGATGTTCCCGTATCCGTCGGGCGACCTGCACATGGGCCACGCGCGCAACTATACCATCGGCGATGCCATGGCTCGTCAGGCCCGCATGCGCGGCTACGACGTGCTGCACCCCATCGGCTTTGACGCCTTTGGCCTGCCTGCCGAGAACGCCGCCATCAAGCACAACACGCAGGCTGCCGCCTGGACGTATAAGAACATGGACCAGGCGCTCGCCACGATGAAGCGCATGGGCTTCTCCTACGATCTGGATCGCATGGTCAAGACTTGCAGCCCCGACTACTACCGCTGGGGTCAGTGGATCTTTGAGAAGATGTGGGAAAAGGGCCTGGTCTATCGCAAGAAGAACCCGGTCAACTGGTGCCCCACTTGTAAGACCGTTCTGGCCAACGAGCAGGTTACCGAGGGCAAGTGCTGGCGCTGCGGCACCGAGCCCGAGAAGCGCGACCTTGAGCAGTGGTACTACAAGATTACCGAGTACTCTCAGGAGCTGCTCGACGACTTGGAGAAGCTCCCCGGCTGGCCCGAGCGCGTCAAGCAGATGCAGGCCAACTGGATCGGTCGCTCCGAGGGCGCCGAGGTCGACTTTACCCTGTGCGACCAGGATGGCGAGCCCATCGAGGGCGACGAGGGTAAGATCACCGTCTTCACCACGCGTGCCGACACGCTCTTCGGTGTCTCCTTCTTTGTCCTGGCTCCCGAGTACGCGCGCCTGCACGAGCTCGTCGAGGGCACGGAGTACGAGGAGGCCGTCACCAAGATCGTCGAGGACTCCAAGCATATCTCTGCGGTCGAGCGTGCCCAGGGCACCCTCGAGAAGCACGGTGCCTTTACCGGTCGCTACGTGGTGAACCCCGTCAACGGCGAGAAGGTCCCCGTGTGGGTTGCCGATTATGTCGTTGCCGACTACGGCACCGGCGCCGTCATGGCCGTTCCCTGCGGCGACCAGCGCGACTTTGAGTTTGCCCGTAAGTACGACCTGCCCATCGTGCCGATCATCCTGGACGATGACGACCGCGCTGCCGTCGAGGCCAGCGGTGAGACCATCGATACCTTCCATGCCGAGACCGTCGACTGGGATTGCGCCCACGCTGCTGAGGGCACACTCGTCCAGTCCGGCAAGTACACCGGCATGCGCGGCGGCAAGCACTCCGAGGGCGAGGCTGCCATCGTGGCCGACCTCGAGGCCATGGGCTGCGGCCGTCGCAAGGTCGAGTTCCGTCTGCGCGACTGGCTCATCAGCCGCCAGCGTTATTGGGGCAACCCCATCCCGGCCATTCACTGCGAGCACTGCGGCATCGTGCCCGTGCCCGAGGATCAGCTGCCGGTGACGCTGCCCGAGAACCTGGACTTGGGCGCCGGCGAGACCCTCGCCGAGTGCAAGGAGTTCTACGAGACCACCTGCCCGGTCTGCGGTCGCCCAGCCAAGCGCGAGACCGATACCATGGACACCTTTACCTGCTCCAGCTGGTATTACCTGCGCTATACCGATCCGCACAACACCGAGCTGCCCTTCTCCCGCGAGGCCGCCGATCGCTGGATGCCCGTCGATAACTACATCGGCGGCATCGAGCACGCCATTTTGCACCTGCTCTACAGTCGCTTCTTTACCAAGGCACTGCGCGACCTGGGCCTGCTGAGCGTTGACGAGCCCTTCACCAACCTGCTGTGCCAGGGCATGGTCAAGGACGAAAACGGCGACACCATGTCCAAGTCCAAGGGCAACGTCGTGCCCCCGAGCTCGGTCATCGAGCCCTACGGCGCCGACACCATGCGTCTGGCGATCCTGTTTATCGCCCCGCCCGAGAAGGACTTCGACTGGGATCCCAAGGCCGTTGAGGGCGCCAACCGCTTCATTAAACGCGCCTGGCGTATCGTGTGGCAGCTCGTCCAGTCGGGTGACGCCAACGTGGCCTTCGACAAGTCCGCGCTCGACGAGACCGCGATGAAGCTCTACCGCGAGCGTCACCGCACTATCGCCAAGTGCACCGAGGACTTCGATCGCGGCCAGTTCAACACCGCGATCTCGGCCGTCATGGAGCTCGTCAACGCGGCGAGCGCCTACCTCAACGCTACCGAGGGTACCGCCCGCGACAAGGCGCTGTGCTACGGCGTGGCCAAGGATATCGTGAGCGTCCTCGCCCCCATCTGCCCGTTCTGGGCCGACGAGCTGTGGCACGAGGCACTCGGCTGCGAGGGCAACGCCTACACCGCCGCCTGGCCCGAGTTCGACCTGGCCGAGTCCATCGAGGACACGGTGCAGATCGTCGTGCAGGTGCTCGGCAAGGTCCGCGGCCGCGTCGACGTCGCCCGTGATGCCTCCAATGAGGATATGCAGGCTGCCGCCGAGGAAGCCGTCGCCAAGTGGCTTGAGGGCAAGACGGTCGTCAAGGCCATCTGCGTGCCCGGCAAGCTGGTCAACCTGGTGGTCAAGTAAGCATTGCGCGCTTAACTGACGCATAAAAGACGAGGGGCGATCCGGTTGGGTCGTCCCTCGTTTTTCATGTACCTGCCCTGATGTCTGCGGTCAATTGTCCTATTCTTGTGGAGA
Organism: Collinsella sp.; assembly: GCA_019414245.1. GTDB lineage: Bacteria > Actinomycetota > Coriobacteriia > Coriobacteriales > Coriobacteriaceae > Collinsella. Next base: position 264,394 of record DXMK01000007.1, read on the forward strand.
AGCTGTGCGCACGCTGACCTGCAGATTCGTACTGTGCTTGCACGTTTTCGCAGCTATTGCTATAGTTTGCTTGCAAATGAAGTTGTAATTGAAAGAAGTGGGGTTTCGGCCCCGCTTCTTTTTTGTATGGATGGAGGTGCCGCAATGGTCAAGACCAAGACCGAGCAGGCGATCATCGACGCGCTCGAGGCCGTCGCTCCCCAGCACGATGTCGATATTGTCGACGTTGAGCTCGTGGGCGCCACCAAGGCCCCCTGCGTGCGTGTGCGTATCGAGGGCGCCGAGGGTCAGAGCCTGTCGCTCAACGACGTCACGGCCAACACCAAGTGGGTCGGCGACGTGATCGAGGAGCTCGACCCCATTTCTTCGAGCTACACGCTCGAGGTGTCGAGCCCGGGTATGGCGCGCCCGCTGCGCCGTCCGCGCGACTTTGCCCGCTTTGTGGGCGAGGACTGCGAGCTCACCTCCACCGCCACCGAGGGCCGTCGCAAGTACTCCGGCAAGATTGTCGCCGCGACCGAGACGAACGTGACCCTCGAGCTCGAGGACGGCGAGTCCGTCACCCTCGATTTCTCTGATGTTAAAAAGTGCAAGTTGAAGCCCACCTACGACTTCAAGCCCGCGAAGGAAGGAAACTAACATGGCAGCATCCGACATGATGTCCGCCCTGATGGAGCTTTGCCAGGAGAGGCACATCGACCAGCTCTACCTGATCGACCGCCTGGAGCAGTCGCTCGCCAAGAGCTATGCCGAGATCTTGCATCTTGAGTGGGGCGCCAAGGTGACCATCGACCGCACCACCGGCAAGATCTACGTTTACCGTCTGGAGCCGATCGACGATTCCATGGACGAGGAGGGCAACTTCACCGAGTTCGAGGAGATCGACGTCACCCCCAAGAACACGAGCCGCATCGCCGCTCAGCACGCCAAGGCCGAGATCAACGCCATCGTGCGTAACTCAGCCCGCGAGCAGATCTACGAGGAGTTCTCCGGTCGTATCGGTGACCTCATCAGCGGTACCGTGCTGCAGTCCACGCCCGACTTCACGATCGTCAAGATCCGCGATGGCGTCGAGGCCGAGCTGCCGCATTTTGACCAGCGCCGTTACGAGAACGAGCGCAACGAGCGTCCGATGGGCGAGCGCTATCTGCACAACCAGCACATCAAGGCCGTGATCATCGACGTCCGCGATCCCAACTCCAACCTGCAGCCGGTTCGCGGCGAGCACAGCCGTCCGCCGATCGTCATCTCCCGCACCCACCCCGAGCTCATGCGTCGTCTGTTTGAGCAGGAGGTGCCCGAGATCTATGAGGGCACCGTCCAGATTAAGTCGATTGCCCGCGAGCCCGGCCAGCGCTCCAAGGTCGCCGTCCACTCGCTCGACGACCGCCTGGATCCCGTGGGCGCCTGCGTCGGCCCCAAGGGCAGCCGCGTTCGCGCCGTCGTGGGCGAGCTCCGCGGCGAGCGCGTCGACGTCATCCTGTGGGATGCCGATCCGGCCGTCTACGTCGCCAACGCCCTGTCGCCCGCCAAGGTCACCCGCGTCCTCATCGACGAGGAGAAGGCCTACGCCGGCGTCATCGTGCCCGACGACCAGCTTTCGCTCGCAATCGGCAAGGAGGGCCAGAACGCCCGCCTCGCCGCTCGCCTGACCGGCTGGCACATCGACATCAAGTCCGAGACCCTTGCCGCCGACATCCTCAAGAACGTCCCCGTTCACGAGGAGCCCGCCGCCGACCTGATCGGTGACGAGGACGACGACGTCCGTCGCTGCGAGTACGTGTCCGAGGACGGCATTCAGTGCCGCAACCAGGCCCGCCCCGGCTCCCGTTTCTGCGGTGTCCACGACACCGACGCCTTCGATGATGCGGAGGACCTGATCTAGCGCGCGGTCGCGCCGGGCAGGTCCCGGCGCATCTCCCACGCTCGTTCAGTCTCTAGGCACCCAAGGTGCCAGAAAGGGTAGGTGAAGTCATATGGCAAAAGTCCGTGTGTCCACCCTGGCCAAAGAGTTCGGCATGACCTCCAAGGAACTGATGGGTCATCTCGCCGAAATGAAGATTCCCGCTAAGTCCGCTTCCTCCGCGCTGGAGGACGCCTACGTCGCCATGGTCCGCAAGCAGCTCGCCTCGGTGATCGAGGCCCGCGCCAAGGAAGTCGAGGCCGCCAAGCAGGCCGAGGAGGAGGCAGCCGCCGCCGAGGAGGCAGCGCGCGCTGCCGAGGCCGAGCGCGAGCGCATCGCCGCCGAGAAGGCACGCGAGGAGGAGCGCCGCCAGTTCGCAGCCGCCCAGGCTGCCGAGGAGGCTGCCCGCGCCGAGGCCGAGGCCAAGAAGAAGGCCGAGCAGGAGCGCCTTGCTCGCGAGAAGGAGGAGGCTGCCCGCGAGGCCCAGCGCCGCGCCGTTCCCGCTTCCGACTCCGGCTCGCGCTTCCGTTCGCTGCTCGACCAGATCGCCGCACAGGAGACCGTGCTCAAGGAGAAGAAGGACGCCGAGGACAAGGCCAAGGCCGAGCGTGCCGCCGAGCGCGGTAACCGTCGTGGCGGCAACAACGACCGCCGCGGAGGCCGTCGTAACGATCGTAACGCCTCCGACAGCAACTCCGAGCGCAACGCCTCCGAGAGCCGTCCGCACAGTCATCGCACCAACGCCAGCAACAACGTCGCTGCCGGCATGGACTTCCCCAACCCCGATAAGCAGGGCAAGGGCAAGAAGCGCAAGGGCGGTCACAACAACGAAGAGGACCACTATAGCCGCATGGCTCGCGAGGCCGAGGAGTACAGCCGCGAGAAGGTGCTCGAGGAGGCTCGTGCTGCCGTCGAGGAGGCCTCTCGTGAGTCCACCGGTCGCCGCAAGAAGCGCAAGGAGAAGCGTGAGCGCGAGGCTGCCAAGGCTCAGGAGGAGCGCAAGATTGAGGAGGCATTGGCCCAGGGCGTGAACCCCGAGGAGCTCGATGCCATCAAGGTCTCCCAGGGCGTTACCGTCCAGGAGCTCGCCGAGGCGCTCGACGTGCCGGCCAACGACATCATCAAGCGCCTGTTCCTGCTGGGCACGCCGCTTACGATGACGCAGTCCATGTCCGACGACCTCGTCGAGCTCGTTGCCGACGACCTGGGCCGTCAGATCAAGATCATCACCCCCGAGGAGGAGAACACCTTCTCGTTCTACGACGATCCCGCCGACCTTAAGCCCCGCGCCCCGGTCGTCACCGTCATGGGTCACGTCGACCACGGCAAGACGAGCCTGCTCGACGCCATCCGCCACACCGGTGTCGCTGCCGGCGAGGCGGGCGGCATCACTCAGGCCATCGGCGCTTCGCAGGTCATGATCAACGACCGCAAGATCACCTTCATCGATACCCCGGGCCACGCCACCTTTACGGCTATGCGTGCCCGCGGCGCCAAGGTGACCGACATCGTCATCCTAATCGTGGCTGCCGACGACGGCGTCATGCCTCAGACCATCGAGTCGATCAATCACGCCAAGGCCGCCGGCGTACCCATCGTCGTCGCCGTCAACAAGATCGATAAGCCGGGCGCCAACCCCGACCGCGTGCGCCAGGAGCTCACCGAGTACGGCATCATCCCCGAGGAGTGGGGCGGACAGAACATGTTCGTCAACATCTCGGCCAAGCAGAAGATCGGTATCGACGACCTGCTCGAGACCGTGCTGCTCCAGGCCGACGTGCTCGAGCTCAAGGCCAACCCCGACACCTTTGCCTCCGGTAACGTCCTCGAGGCTAAGCTCGACAAGGGCCGCGGTTCGGTTGCCACGGTTCTCGTGACACGCGGTACCCTGCACGTGGGCGATACGCTGGTCGCCGGCCTTACCTACGGCCGCGTCCGCGCCATGCTCGATCCTAAGGGCAACGCCGTCACCGAGGCCGGCCCCTCCGACGCCGTCGAGATCCTGGGCCTGCAGTCCGTGCCCAACGCCGGCGACGAGTTCCGTGTGTTCGAGGACGAGCGCGAGGCTCGCGCCCTGGCCGATGAGCGTTCGCTCAAGGCCCGTATCGAGGAGCAGAGCCGCGTGAAGCACGTCACGCTCGAGAACCTCTTCGAGACCATCGCCGACGCCGAGGTCAAGGAGCTCAACCTGATCATCAAGGCCGACGTCCAGGGCTCCATCGAGGCCCTTCAGGACTCTCTTGACAAGATGGATCAGTCTGAGGTGCGCATCAACACGATCCACTCCGCCGTTGGTGCCATCAACGAGACCGACGTCGTCCTGGCCGACGCCTCCAACGCCATCATCATCGGCTTTGGCGTCCGTCCCGACGGCAAGGCCCGCTCCGCTGCCGAGCGCGAGGGCGTCGAGATCCGTTGCTACGACGTCATCTACAAGTGCCTCGAGGACCTCGACGCTGCCCGCATCGGTATGCTCAAGCCCACCGAGGTCGAGGTCTCCACGGGTACTGCGACCGTTCTGGACACCTTCAAGGTGCCCAAGGTCGGTATCGCCGCCGGTGTCCGCGTCGAAGAGGGCGAGATCGCCGCGACCGATTCCGTACGCCTGGTGCGCGACGGCATCGTGGTCTTCAACGGCAAGATCGCCTCGATGCGCCACTACAAGGACGAGGCCAAGAGCCTCAAGAGCGGCTCCGAGGGCGGTATTGGCCTGGAGAACTTCCAGGACATCAAGCCTGGCGACACCATTGAGGGCTACCGCATCGACCAGGTTGCCCGTACCGAGTAGGGGGTAGCGCTATGAAGCAAACGCAGGCAACCCGCCGTTTGGGCGAGCAGCTTCGCGAGAAGCTCGGTTATATCCTGCTCTTTGAGGTTTCCGATCCGCGTCTCGACCTGGTCACTCTGACCGCGGTCGAGGTCGCGGTGGACCGTTCGTTCGCGCGCGTGTACGTGTCGTGCGACGCGAGCCGCTACGATGAGGTCATGGAGGCGCTCGCCAGCGCCAAGGGCCGCATTCGTAGCCTGTTGGCCCGCTCGCTCGATTGGCGCGTCACGCCCGAGCTCGATTTTCGCATCGATCGCTCGACCGATGAGGCCGAGCGCATCACGCGTGCGCTGGAAAACGTTCCCGCCACGCTTGCGATCGAAAAGGACGAGGACGGCTATCCCATAGCGGATGCCGCCCAGGAGGCAGCTTTAGATGAGTAATTCCGCCGACCTCGCATCGTGCGAGTCTGCAGATATTCAGCGACGCATCCTCGAGCTCATCGAGGATGCGTCCTCCATTGCGATTTCGGGACATACGTCTCCCGATGGTGACGCCCTGGGCTCCGTGCTGGGTCTGGGCTTATCGCTTATGAAGTTTTTCCCCAACAAGGACATTGCCCTGCTGCTGGCAGACGATGACCCGGTTCCGCGCATCTACCGCTTTATGGAGGGTGCCGACCGTCTGGTGCCGGCATCTGCGTATACCGGCAATCCGGACCTGTTCATCTCGGTGGACGTGCCGGTCGTCGAGCGTCTGAACAACTCAGCCGAGGTGCTCCGCCGCTCGTCGCATGTGGTGTGCTTCGATCACCATCCGGCGCGCGAGGAATTTGCCGAGCTGAGCCTGAGGTGCGTCGGCGCCGCAGCCTGCGCCATGATCATCGACCGCTTTTTGGACAATTGCGGCATTGTCGCACGTGATGGCGTTGCGACCTGCCTGCTGTGTGGCTTGGTGACCGACACCGGTCGTTTCCAGTACCAGAACGCCGATGCTGCCGCGTTCCATGCTGCTTCGCGCCTGGTGGCGCATGGCGCCAATCCGGCTCGTGTCGCACTCGAGGTCTATCAGAGCATGCGCGTCGAGTTTTTGCACCTCAAGTCCATTGTCATGGGCCGTATCAAGACGGTCGCGCACGGGCGCGTGGCGTATAGCTATGCCTTCCAGAGCGACCTTGAGGCCTGCGGCGTCACCTCGGATGAATGTGACGGTCTGGTCGATGTGGTGCGTTCGGTGATGGGCGTCGAGGTCTGCCTGTTCTTAAAGGGCATCGACGGCGATACCAAGGTGCGCGGCAACCTGCGCTCCAAGGGTGACCTCGATGTGTCCGAGATCGCTGCCAACTTTGGCGGTGGCGGGCATCATGCCGCCGCCGGCTTTTCCAACAACGGAACGATTCGCGAGACGCTCGCCGTGGCACTTCCCATGCTGGCCGAGCTGGTGGGGGAGGATCCCGCTTCGGTGACCGTCGAGCTCTAACATTTTGGATGGTACATGGCTCGTCGTACGCCTTCTCAATTGAATATGCTGCTCGCCGTCGATAAGCCGGTGGGCTGCACGTCCCACGACGTGGTTTCGCAATGCCGACGCGCCCTCCATGAGCGGCGCGTCGGTCATGCCGGAACGCTCGACCCCATGGCATCGGGCGTCATGGTGGTGGGCGTGGGTCAGGCCACACGTCTGCTGGGCATGCTTACGCTTGATACCAAAAGCTACGTTGCCGATATCTCGTTTGGCGTCGAGACCAATACCGATGATGCGGAGGGCGAGGCGGTCCGCACGGTGGCTGTTGCCGACGAGCTCCGCGATCCTGCCTATGCGCGTGAGCGCTTGGTCGCCATGCTGGGTCCGCAGATGCAGGTGCCGCCGGCGTTTTCTGCTATCTCGGTCAATGGCGTTCGCGCCTACAAGTCTGCTCGCGAGGGCAATGCGGTGGACCTACCTCTGCGCCCCGTCGAGGTCTATGCCGCCGACCTGATCGCCGTGGGCGGCGAAGGTGATACGTGTGTGTGGACCGTGGCGTTCTCGGTGAGCAAGGGCACCTATATCCGTGCGCTCGCTCGCGACCTGGGCCGCGCTTGCGATAGCGCCGCGCATATTTCCGCGCTGCGCCGCACGGCCTCCGGTGTTGTTTCCATTGGCGCTTGTCATGCGGTCGAGGAGCTTTCTCCCGAGTCCGCGGCTGGCTTTGCCCTGGATCCCATTGCGGCCCTGGGCGCCACACGTGTTGACTTGCCGGGCAATCTTGCCGACGACCTTCTCTGCGGCCGACGCATTCCCGTTGAGCGTGCGCTTGCCGATTTCGATGCCTCGAAGGCGCCGTTTGCGCTGGTGCTCGATGGGGGACTCAAGGCGCTCGCCCGCATTGAGGGTGGCCGCTTTGTCATGGAGCACGTGTTTCCGCAGGCAATCGGCGGTGTTCGATGATGTTGTCCGCTCGCGAGCTCGCGCGTATCTTTTTCGCGGGCGAGTCGGACGAGGCTCGCATCGTTACTGCCGATGTGTTTGATAAGTGTGAGCACCTGGGTGCCGCATCGATTGCCATCGGCGTGTTCGATGGCGTGCACCGTGGACACCAGGAGCTCATTGCGGCGCTTGTCCGTGATGCCCGTGCCCATGGCTGCAAGGCGGTCGTAGTTACCTTCGATCCCGACCCGGACGTCGTGGTGAGCCCTTCGCCCGCTCAAAAATTGATGACGACGGCCGACCGTCTGCATGCCCTGGCTCAAACTGGGGTCGATGCGGTGGTGGCCGTTCCCTTTACGCCTGAGGTTGCGGCGCTTGACCATGTTGCTTTTCTCTCGCTGGTGTCGCGTCTGGTCGACATTCGATCGATTCGCGTTGGCAGCGACTTTAGGCTGGGTCGTGGCGGTGCTTCTGGTGTTGACGAGATGCGCGCCTGGGGTGCCGAGCGCGGCGTTGACGTATGCGGGCACGACTTGCTTTGCGAGGGCGGTGAGGCCATTTGCGCCACCCGCATTCGTCATGAGCTGGGACAGGGCCATGTGGAGCTTGCTGCTGAGTTACTCGGCCGTCCGTATATGGTGCGTGGCGGTGTTATTCGCGGCCGTCACGAGGGCTCTGGCATGGGCTTTCCCACGGCAAACCTGCAGGTTCCCGACGGTATTCAGGTGCCTGCCGATGGCGTGTATGAGGGTCTGGTGCTGGTCGATGACACCGCGTGGCCCGCTGCCGTGAACGTCGGACTGCCGCCGACGTATGCCGACGATGTCGCTTCGGCGCATCTCGAGGCTAATTTAATTGGTTATACGGGCGACCTGTACGGCTCTTCTGTTTCGCTGGCGTTTACGCGTTGGCTGCGTCCGTCGCGCGTGTTCGATTCGCTGGATGAGTTGATCGCGACCGTCGAGGGTAATATCGAGGATATTCGTCACAACTTGGGCGATCAGGGGGTGAGCATCCGTGATTAGCGATGAGGAAAAAGACCAGGTACGCGCTGCGTCTGACCTGGTTGTCATCGTGCAGGAAACGGTCGAGCTCAAGCCTCGCGGCCATGAGTTTTGGGGATGCTGCCCCTTCCATGGCGAGAAGACGCCGTCCTTCCACATTATCCCCGCCACGCAGGTGTGGCATTGCTTTGGTTGCGGCGAGGGTGGCGACGTTTTCACGTATATCATGAAGCGCGAGAACCTGAGCTTTCCCGAGTCAATCCGTTATTTGGCCGATCGCGCGGGTATTGAGCTGCATGACACCGGAGATCGCCGCGAGCGCGGCACCAAGCGTGCCCGCATCTACGATTTGTGCGCCGAGACCGCCCAGTTCTACCACACCATGCTTATGCGCGGTAAGGACGGCCGTCCGCGCGAGTACTTTGCCAGCCGCGGCATGGGTGGCGACGTCTGCCGCCGCTACTGCCTGGGCTTTGCACCGGGCCGTAACGCGCTGGTGTCGCACCTGTCCCAGGCGGGTTTTACCCCGCAGGAGATGATCGATGCGAACGTTGCCGTGAGCCGCGGGCGCGGGCAGCTTGCCGACCGCTTTTACGACCGCGTGATGTTTCCCATCTTTGACGAGCAGGGTCACAATATTGCCTTTGGCGGTCGTATTATGGGCGACGGCCAGCCTAAGTACCTCAATACCGCCGAGACGAGCGTGTTTCATAAAAAACGAAACCTCTACGGTTTTAATTGGTCCAAGGAGTTTATCGTCGCGCAGGATACTGCCATCGTGGTGGAGGGCTATACCGACTGCATCGCCTGTTGGGAGGCGGGGATTAAAAACGTTGTCGCTACGCTGGGCACCGCGCTCACGGAGCATCACGTCAAGACGCTCACTCGTTTTGCCAAGCGCATCGTGTATATGTTTGACGGCGATGCCGCCGGTCAAAAGGCTGCTCGCCGTGCGATTCAGTTTATCGAGCAGGATTCTATGGACCTGCGCTGCGTGGTGCTGCCCGACGGTAACGATCCCATGGAGTTCATCACGGCGCATGGTGGTGAGGCACTGCAGGCGCGCATCGACGCTGCCGAGCCGCTCATGGACTTCGTGTACCGTTCGCTGCAGGAGTCGAGCGATATCACCACGCCGGGCGGTCGCGCCAAGGCGCTGGAGGACGCTCTCACGCTCATCTATCCGCTGCGCGATAGCTATATGATCGATACGTACTTTATCCAGATTGCCGATCTGCTGGGTTTGGATCTGGAGACGGTGCGCGCGAGCTCGGGTCGTGTGTTTCGCGATGTCGCCAAGCGCGAGGATGCGGAACGACGTCGTGAGCAGAACTATGAGCGCCAGCGGGCACAGACTGAGCGGTCCGGTAGCGCGGGCGGTCGGGCGTCGGGTTCTCGCGATGCCGGTCGCGGTGCTTGGGCATCGGGCGCGACGCCGCCGGTGTCCGCGCCGGTCGAAGAAGAGCCGTACGACTACGTCCCGCTCGATGCCTACGGCGCCGCGCCCGTGGAGGTCGTCGACGACCTGCCGCCGATCGATGTGCCTGATGGTATGGGCGCTGTGCCTGTGGCTGACGGTTCGGGCGCACCGGCTGCGGCGGCGCCGATGGTTCTTACCGATCTTGAACGCAAGTCCTTGGCAGGGGAGCGCGAGCTGTTGACGATGCTCACGAGCTACCCCGACCTGTTCCGCACGTATGCCGACCGCATCTGCTCCATCGAGTGGGTTGACCCGCGTCACGAGTCCATTGCATGGGCCGTTCTGGCAACGCCGCCGGGAACCGATCCTGCAGCCTGCATGGATGCGGCGCGCTCAGTGTGTCCCGATGCGGCAACGCTTGTGAGTGCCGGGCGCATCTCCGCGACGAGCAAGCACCCCACCGAGACGAACATCGTGTTTATGCTTGATACGCTTGAGCTCTACACCATCAAGCGTCGCATGCGTGCCGCACAGGCCAAGCTGCGCCAGGACCGTTCACTCGATGATGAGGCCCGTCGCGCGCTAACCATGCAGGCCGCGCAGGATTCGCAGCGTCAGCGCGAACTGCAAAAGTCAATCGGCGGCGTGGCGGACCCGTTCCGTTTGATTGGCCTGGAGGCCGCAGGCACCGAACAAGCCTAGATGTTGTGGTCAACCAGCGTATTCTCGCCTATATCCAGCCCTCTTTTTGGGTATAGACGTCAATGTGTGTGCTAAAGTATTGAGTCCTGTGGACTATGAAGGGAGAATCTGTGCCAAAAAAGACTGAGAGCACGGGTACTGGGCTGGAATCCTACGTTGCAAAGCTCATGGGCAACGGCTCAAACAGGACTTCGGTAACCGAGGACGAGATTCAGGTCGCCCTGAAGGATATCGATGTTTCTGACGAGCAGCTCACCGCGGTGTATTCCGCGCTGCGCAACAGCGGCATCCAGATTATCTCCGCGAGCGGTAACGACGACGCCCCCATGGACGTCGACGATGACGATAACGATACCGATACCGACGATTTCGATGACGACGACGAGCACGATTCCGGCTCGCTCGACGATCACGAGCTCAAGATGGCCCGTCAGGCCGACGCCGAGATGGGTTCTTCCAAGAGCAAGAAGAAGCGCACCGTGCGCACGTCCCGTTCACGCTCCCGCGTGCGCGGCATCGATGCCTCCACGGTGATGCTGACCGGCGACCCGGTCCGTATGTACCTCAAGGAGATCGGCAAGGTCGACCTGCTGACCGCCTCCGAAGAGGTCGATCTGGCCATGAAGATTGAGGCCGGTCTTGAGGCCACCGAGAAGCTCGAGGCTGCCGAGGCAGGCGAGCTCGAGCTCACGCGTACCGAAATGCGTCGTCTTACGCGCATTGAGAACGTGGGTCTCGAAGCCAAGCAGGCACTCATCAGCGCAAACCTGCGTCTGGTCGTCTCCATCGCCAAGCGCTATGTCGGTCGCGGCATGCTGTTCCTGGACCTTATTCAGGAGGGCAACCTCGGTCTGATCCGCGCCGTCGAGAAGTTCGACTACCAGAAGGGCTTTAAGTTCTCCACGTACGCCACGTGGTGGATCCGTCAGGCCATTACGCGCGCTATCGCCGACCAGGCCCGTACCATCCGTATTCCCGTGCACATGGTCGAGACCATCAACAAGCTCGTCCGTGTGCAGCGCCAGCTCCTTCAGGACCTGGGTCGCGACCCGACCCCCGAGGAGATCGGTGCCGAGATGGACATGAGCGCCGACCGCGTTCGCGAGATCCAGAAGATCTCGCAGGAGCCCGTGTCGCTCGAGACCCCCATCGGCGAGGAAGAGGATTCCCAGCTGGGCGATTTCATCGAGGACTCCCAGGCTATCGTTCCGCCCGATGCGGCCAGCTTCTCCATGCTGCAGGAGCAGCTCACCCAGGTGCTCGATTCGCTTGCCGATCGTGAGCGCAAGGTTATCGAGCTGCGCTTTGGCCTTGTCGACGGACATCCCCGTACGCTCGAGGAGGTCGGCCGCGAGTTTGGCGTCACGCGCGAGCGCATCCGCCAGATCGAGTCCAAGACTCTGGCCAAGCTTCGCCACCCGAGCCGCTCGAGCAAGCTCAAGGACTATATCGAAAGCTAGTCAAGCAAGAGGCGCCCTCAAGCACATCCGCTTGAGGGCGCTTTCATGTAGTCGTTGGGGACGTTCTTGAATGACTGGTCGTTTAAGAACGTCCCCAATGACTAGGTCGGAAAATTTCTTAAAAAAGTTCTTGCCCTGAGCTGATTCGTCCGTATAATAAACTTCGTTGCTTGAGAGCACGCACCTATTCCTCGGTAGCTCAATGGTAGAGCACGCGGCTGTTAACCGCGCTGTTGTAGGTTCGAGTCCTACCCGGGGAGCCAGAATTTTTCAGCCCTTTCTGTTGGGCTTTAAATTCCTCGGTAGCTCAATGGTAGAGCACGCGGCTGTTAACCGCGCTGTTGTAGGTTCGAGTCCTACCCGGGGAGCCAGGTTGTAAAACCCGTCGCTTATGCGGCGGGTTTTTTCATGCCGCGATCGCTGTTCGCGAACGTTACCGTATCAACATTTCGTGTCGAGGATGTAATCCCGAGGCCCGCCACCTCAACATGGCGCGGTCGTTGTAGAATATTCCAATGATTGCTCCCACGAGATGGTGCCGCGAGCACCAGATAAGGAGATTCTTGTGTCTGAGACCATTAACGGCAGCCTGAGCGTCTCGAACGACGTTATTGCCGATATTGCCGGTTATGCCGCGATGACGTGCTATGGCGTCGTCGGTATGGCCGAACAGCTCCAGGGCGCCGAGAGCGTGCGCCTGCTTGCCGGTCAGCGCCTCCGCAAGGGCGTGCTTGTCTCCGCCGACGAGAACGGCCTTACGGTCGATCTTCACGTCGTGCTCGAGAACGGCGTCAACATGAAGTCCGTCTGCCACAATCTTTCGAGCTCCGTTGCCTTTACCCTGCAGGAGATCGCCCAGATCGATCCCGCCAGCCTTAAGATCGGCATCCATATCGACGCGCTCAAGAGCCGTCTGAACTAGCATCCGAAAACGGAGATTCAAATACCCATGATTGCAAAGACCATTCGCACCTGTTTTCCGATCGCTGCGGCTGCCGTTTCCGACAAGGCCGAGGAGATCAACAAGCTCAACGTCTTCCCCGTACCCGACGGCGACACCGGCACCAACATGTCGCTCACGCTCGCCTCGGTGACCAAGGAGCTTTCCGCCCTTCCCGCCGATGCCGATATGGAGGCCATCGCCGGCGCCATCACCCACGGCTCCCTGATGGGTGCCCGCGGTAACTCCGGAGTCATCACCTCGCAGATTCTGCGCGGCGTGGCCGAGGGTCTTGTCTCTGCCGACGAGCCTATTACGTCCGCCAACATTGCCTTCGCCTTCCGTCGTGCCGTCAAGGTTGCCTTCCAGGCTGTCCGCAAGCCCATCGAGGGCACGATCCTCACGGTCCTGCGCGATGTCTCGACCAAGGCCGATGAGTGCGAGAAGAAGAAGTTCTCGGCCGAGGATGCGCTCGATGCTATCGTCGTCGAGGCGTACCAGTCCGTCGCCCGCACGCCCGACCTGCTGCCCGTTCTGAAGGAGAACGGCGTGGTCGACTCCGGCGCCTTTGGCTTCGCCATCTTCCTTGAGAACTTTGTGGCTGCAGCACTTGGCCGCAGCACCGTTGTCGAGGATTTCTCCGCCACGTTTGATTCCGCTGTCTCTGCCCGCGACGCGGCCCTTGGTCGCGTTGAGATCGAGGCCAACGACGATTGGGAGGGCTCGGAGTTCCGCTACTGCAACGAGTTCCTGTTTAAGGCCGACGCCCCGTTTGACGAGGACGAGTGCCTTAAGTTCCTGGGTTCCATGGGCGACTGCGAGCTTCTCGTGGGCGCCTATCCCGACTACAAGATCCATGTGCACTCCAACACCCCCAACCTGGTGCTCGAGCACATGCTGCAGCTCGGTCAGATCTATGAGGTCTTTATCCACAACATGGAGATGGAGGCCCACGACCGTACCGCCAAGATCCACGAGGATCAGGAAAAGGCCGCCGAGCCCGCCAAGGCGCTGGGCTTTGTCGCCGTTGCCGCCGGTTCGGGCGAGGCCGACATCCTCAAGTCCCTCGGCGTTGACGTGATCGTCTCGGGTGGCCAGACCATGAACCCCTCGACCGCCGATCTGCTGGGCGCCGTCGACCAGGTCAACGCGACCTCGGTCATCATCCTGCCCAACAACGGCAACATCCGCATGGCTGCCGAGGCCGCTGCCTCTGCCTGCACCGATAAGAAGGTCGCCGTCGTTCCCACCAAGACCGTTCCCCAGGCGTTCTCCGCGCTGTTCGCCGTCCTGCCCGATTCCGAGCTCGAGGACGCCGTCGCCGCCATGGTCGACGCCATCAGCGAGGTCCGCGATGGCGAGGTCACCCGCGCCGTGCGCGATTCCAGCGCCTCGGACGGCTCTCCGATTCACTCCGGTGACGTCATGGGCATCATCGCCGGTTCCATCGACGTGGTCGGCTCCGATGTGAAACAGGTCACCCTCGACTGCATCAACCGTATGCAGGAGGAAGAGGAAGGCGACGCGCTGACGATTCTGGCCGGCGAGGAACTGTCCAATGAGGCCTTCCAGGAGATTGTCGACGCCATTGAGGAGGCTCAGCCCGATCTGGAGATTGACGCCCATCGTGGCGAGCAGCCGCTCTATCCCGTGATCTTCTCGATCGAGTAGGCAACTGCCCATGTCCGAACTGTGCTCCGTGCCGCGCGTCTCGGAGCGCTTTGCCCAGAGCAATGCGCTCGACGAGGATATCGCGCGACTCAAATATGTTTCGGGTAAACGTGAGGAGGCCCTTCGCCGTCTGGGAATTCGGACGGTGGGGGACCTCCTTCTCCATATCCCTCATCGATACCTGGACTTTACGCGCTCCTGGTCCATCGAGATGGCGCCCATCGGTACCGTGTGTACCATCATCGCCACGGTCGACCGTATCGTTCAAAAGAAGCCGCGTCCGCGCATGCAGGTGACCGAGGTCTCACTCGTTGATGAGACGGGCGTGCTGCAGGTCGCCTTTTTCCGTCAGCCTTGGATTGCCCAGCAGCTTAAGCAGGGCGACCGCCTGGCCGTGATGGGCAAGGTTGAGTTTGCCTACGGTTTTAAGCAGATGGCCTCGCCGCACTTTGAAAAGCTCGATGAGGGGCGTGCTGCGGGCACCATTTTGCCGGTCCATTATGTGAGTGACGGCGTGAGCCAGGCATGGATGCGCCGCATCGTAAGTGGCGCGCTCGAGGTCGTCGGCAATCCCTTCGACCCGATTCCCGCACGCTTGCGCGTTAAACGTCGCCTGATGAGCGATGCTCGTGCGCTTCGATCGATCCACTTTCCTTCGAGCATGGCTGAGCGCGATATCGCGCGCGCACGGCTTGCCTACGAGGAGTGCCTCTACCTGCAGCTGGCGCTGCGCCTGCGCAACGACGGCAGCCTGGTCGATGTGGTGCCCTACGCCCACGCCGCGGGCGAGCACCTGGCCGCGCTTAAGCTGGCCCTGCCGTTTTCTCTGAGCGACGAGCAGGAGGCCGCGTTCCAAGATATCCTGCGCGATATGTGCGATGGCGGGCGCGTGATGAACCGCCTGCTGCTGGGCGATGTCGGTACCGGTAAGACCGCCGTTGCCGCCTGCGCGCTGGCTGTGGCTGCCGATAGCGGCACGCAGGCCTGCGTTATGGCGCCCACGGGCGTGCTGGCGCGTCAATATGCCGATAAGACCGGCCCCTTGCTCTTGCAGGCTGGCATGACCTGGGCGCTCCTGACGGGCGCCACGCCGGCGGCCGAGCGCGAGCGGATCCATGCCCAGCTGGAATCGGGCGAGCTCGATGTCCTCTTTGGCACCCACGCGGTGCTTTCGGATAACGTGGCGTTTAAGCATCTGTCGCTCGTGGTCATCGATGAGCAGCACCGGTTTGGCGTCGGCCAACGCAACGCCCTGCGTGCGAAGGGCCCTGGTGCCGATCTGCTCGTTATGACGGCAACGCCCATCCCACGTACGCTGGCGCTTTCGGTCTACGGCGATCTGGACACGAGCATCATCCGCCATCGGCCCGTCCCTGGCGCTGGCGTGACGACACGCGTGCTTACCGAGTCGAGCCGCGACCTTGCCTATGGCGCCATCCGCGAGGCGCATGAAAAGGGTCAGCAGGCCTACGTGATTTGCCCGCTCGTGGAGCCGAGCGACTCGGCCGATGAGCTTGAGGATGTGCCCGGTATCGTCCGTGACGACGAGGGTCGCGTAACCGTGCCCGTGCCGCTGCACGATACGGCAACCGAGCTCGACCGCCTACGCCTGGCGTTGCCGGGGCTTACCATCGAGCGTCTTCACGGCCGCATGCCGGCGGGGGAGAAGGATCGCGTGATCGACGCCTTCAAGCGCGGCGAGATCGACGTGCTCGTTTCGACCACGGTGGTCGAGGTGGGCGTCGACGTGCCCAACGCCACCGTCATGGTCATCGAGAACGGTGAGCGCTTTGGCTTGGCGGCCCTGCACCAGCTGCGCGGCCGCGTGGGCCGCGGCAGCGTGTCGGGCACCTGCCTGGTCATGACGCACTCCAAGGGCAACGGCGGCGCTTCGGCGGCGCAAGACCGTCTCCAGTCGCTCGAAAAGACCTCGGACGGCTTTACGCTCGCCCAGATGGACCTTCGTCTGCGCCACGAGGGCGAAATCCTGGGGTACCGCCAGCATGGCGGTGTGACTCTGCGCTTTGTCGACCTGGATGCCGACGAGGAGCTGATCGAGTGGGCCCATTTGGACGCGGTCGAGCTCTTGCGGTATGCTTGCAACCTTGACTCCGTGGCGACGCGCCCCCTGCGCGATGCGGTCGCCATGCGATATCGACACATTTTTAAGGAGGTCAGCGGAGGATGAGAATCATCGGCGGCGAATGGCGCGGTCGTAAGATCGAGGAGCCCCGTGGTCGCGATGTCACCCGCCCCACGACCGATCGTGTGCGCGAGGCATGCGCATCTATGGTCATGTCGGCATTTGACTTCGATCTGGACGAGGTCCGCGTGCTGGACGCCTTTGGCGGCTCCGGCGCCTTAGGGTTAGAGATGCTCTCACGTGGCGCCCGCTCGCTCACGACGTTCGAGATCGATCGGAATGCCGCGCGGCTCATTACCAAGAATATCGAGTCGCTCTGCCGTGACCGTGCGCGTTGGCGCGTGGTAACGGGCGACATGCTGGCGAGCGCCTCGCGCGGTCGTGTGCCGGGCGGCCCCTTTGATCTGGTCCTGCTCGACCCGCCCTATGCTTTTGGTGCCGAGCCGGTCGAGATACTGCTGCAGAACCTGGCTCAGCAGGGTCTGCTTGCACCTGGCGCTTATGCCCTGTTTGAGCATGCCGCCGCTGATGCGGGCGCGCATCCGGCAGGCTTTGAGATCGTGCGCGAGAAGCGCTACGGCATTACCTCGGTCGACCTGCTTCGTTGGGTCGGCGATGACGATGGTGAGGAAGATTGCGCCGGCACCGATGCTCACAACACCGATGCCATGACGGTTCAGGAGAACGCCCATGAGTGACACCATCAACCGCGTGATCGTCCCGGGCACCTTCGATCCCATCACGTTTGGCCATATCGACGTCATCCGCCGCGCCCGCCGCATCTTTCCCAGCGTGATCGTCGCTGTCGCCGAGTCGCAGGGTAAAAACGGTGTGGGCACCACGTTTATGCTGGATGAGCGCGTGGCGCTGGCTCGTGAGGCGCTCGGTGATATCGACGGCGTCGAGGTCCTGCCCTTTACCGGCCTCTTGGTCGACTTCGCTCGCGAGCAGGGGGCGGGGGCCGTGGTCAAAGGCCTGCGCGCCATGACCGACTTTGAGTACGAGCTGCAGCAGGCAGACCTCAACTATCGCTTGGATAACGAGCTGGAGTCCATCTTTGTCATGAGTGCGCCGCAGTACGGCTATATCTCGAGTTCGGTCGTTCGCCAAATCGCCTCGCTCGGCAGCGATGTATCGACGTTTGTCCCGCCCAACGTGGTCGAAGCGCTCAGACACCGCTTTTCGTGACGTTTTTTATTGCCTGGTGGCATGTGGTAAACTAGCACGATGATATGTTACCTATGAAAGGAGACCGGATGCCGGGCGAGAATTTTCCTGGCGATAGGATCGTCAGCTTGGTCGATGAGCTCGAAGGGCTGATCGAGGAAGCCAAGCCGCCTTTCGGCAAGAACGCTCAGTTCAAGGTCATCGACGCCGACGTGTTCTTCAACATCCTCGACGAGATCCGCATGAGCTATCCCGAGGAGTGGCAGAAGTCCCGCCGTATCCTTAAGGAGCGCGAGGAGCTTATGGCTTCCGCCGCCGCTCAGGCCGATTCCATCATCGCCGACGCTCAGCAGCAGGCCCTCACCATTGCCGGTGAGCAGGAGATCGTCCGCTTGGCACAGCAGCAGGCCGACGACATCCGCGATCGTGCCCAGCAGTACGAGCGCGAGACGCGTTATGCTGCCGAGGACTACGCAGAGCAGGTCTTTACGCACCTGGAGGAGAACCTCAAGAGCCTGACCGGCACCGTTACCCGTTGCCGTCAGCAGCTCAACGAGGGTGCCGCCCAACAGAATGGTCAGTGGTAATGGCTGAGTTCCCGAGCGTTACCGTCGATCTTTCCGAGCAGCTCGAGTTTCCTGGTGATTCGTATCCGCTGACCGGTAAGGTCGACGTCGCCACCTACATGGTGGGCGAGAAGGAGTATCAGCTACAGGACGGCATCGACTACGACGTTGTCTTTACCAATGCCGGTACCGGTGTCTTGCTCACGGGCATGGTCCGCGCGCACGCCACCGGCGAGTGCGACCGTTGCCTGGAGCCCGCCTCGTTTGATATCGCCGGCGAGATCGAGGAGTTCTACCTCTTTGAGGAGCCCGAGGATCCCGAGGCCTACGAGGACGGCTACGAGCTCCTGGGTGAGGACCGCATCGTCGATCTGGGTGAGCCCATCAACGACGCGGTCGTTATGGACACGCCGTTTGTCGTTCTGTGCAAGCCCGATTGCCGCGGTCTGTGCCCCACTTGCGGTTGCAATCTCAACGTCGAGCAATGCGATTGCGCCGCCCAGGCAGAGGCAGAATGGGTCGCTGCCACGGAAAATCCATTTGCAGCATTGAAGAATCTCAAGCTCGATGAGTAAAACTGTGGTAGTATCGCTACTTGCGCGTAATCGCCACACTGGATAGTTCATAAGGAAGGTCACTATGCCCGTACCTAAACAAAAGCAGGGTCGTATCCGCACTCACACCCGTCGTTCCGCCAACATGAAGATCTCGGCTGCGGCTCAGTCCACGTGCCCCCGTTGCGGCGCTGTCAAGCTTCCGCACCACGTGTGCCCCAGCTGCGGTTTCTATAAGGACCGTGAGGTTATCGTTACCGAGTAACGGTATACTCTGGATGCGATGCCGTTCCAAATGGAACCACAATGGCCGGCTCAATGAGTCGGCCATTTTTGTATAAGGAGCATGTATATGAGTAACGTTCGCGTTTGTGTAGACGTTGTGGGCGGAGACGAGAAACCTCAGGTTGTTCTCGATGGTATCGAGGCTGCACTTGCCGCCGATTCCGATATCGAGGTCTTGGCAGCTGGCCCCGCTGAAATCGTTAATCCCTTTGCTGCTTCCCATGCACGTGTTGAGGCCCTTGAGGCACCCGACGTTATCGCCATGGATGACGATCCCATTCGCGCCGTGATGACCAAGCGTAAATCGTCGATCGTGTTGTCGTGCCGCGCCATCAAGAAGGGAAATGCGGACGCGTTCTTCTCTGCCGGCTCGACCGGTGCCATGACTGCTGCCGCCACCGCCTATGTGACGCCGTTTAGATATATGGCCGAAGGCAAGAAGCAGCCGGTACGTCCCTGTCTGACCAATGCGCTACCCAATCGCGCCGGCGGTCTGACGGTGCTGTGCGATATGGGCGCCAACCCCGATGTTGAGGTGGACGATATGGTGCGCTTTGCGCAGATGGGCAGCGCCTATGCCCGCGTCGTCTTGGGCGTTGAGCATCCTCGCGTAGGTCTGCTCGCCAATGGCACCGAGGACGAGAAGGGCTCCAACTTTACCAAGGCCTGCTTCCCGGCCATGAAAGCCGCCGTTCCCGGCTTTGTTGGTAACTGCGAGGGAACGGACATCACCTCAGGTAACTTCGATGTCGTCGTTGCCGATGGCATGTCGGGCAACATCGCGCTTAAGGCCACCGAAGGCGCTGCCAAGTTTTTGCTGCAGGAGCTCAAGGGTGCCTTTATGTCTTCGCTCGGCACCAAGATTGCCGCGCTGCTCATCAAAAAGCAGATGCGCGAGATCAAAGCCAAGCTTTCGGGCGACGCCAAGGGCGGCGCGATTCTTTTGGGCCTGCGCGGCGTGGTCCTGATCGGCCATGGTGCCACCTCGGTCGAGGCTGTTAAAAACGGTACGCTTGCGGCGGCCGAAGCCGTGCGCGCCGGGCTGGTCGAGAATGTCGCCAACTCTATGGATGGTATCGTTTTATAAGAGCGAGTTAGAGCGCTGTTATGTGCTTCGCGGTGCACGCCGTGGGGTAGAATCAGAACCGTGTCTTGGTACCGCCCGGGCGGTACCATTCTTTTGGTATTCATGCACTATGAGAGGAAGCGCTATGGACCGCTCCGAAATCTTCGACAAGATCGCCGAGGTCGCTGCTGACGTTCTGGGCGTCGATGTTGCCGAAATTAGCGAGGAGACCACCTTTGACGACCTCGATGCCAACTCGCTCGAGCGCCTGCAGCTGGTTACGGCTATCGAGGACGAGTTCAACCTCGAGATCGATGACGAGACCCTGCTCTCGCTCAACTCTGTCGCCGACGCCGTCGACGCTATCGAAGCTGCCAAGGAGGCCTAAGTCTTGGCTTTATCCGACCGACTTACGCGCGCCCAGGAAATCCTGGGCCACGAGTTCAACAATAAGGTGCTGCTGCGCGCGGCCCTTACGCATCCCTCGGCAGTCGAGGGCCAGCCGGTTTCTGCCAGCTATGAGCGCCTTGAGTTCTTGGGCGATTCCATTTTGGGCGCTGTGGTCGCACGCTCCCTGTTTGAGTCCTATCCGGAGTTTGACGAGGGCAAGCTCACACGCTTGAAGGTGTCGCTTGTCTCGGGCGCTACGCTGTCCGAGGTTTCTCACGAGCTGGGCATCGACGACATCATCATCTTTGGTGCCTCCGAGACCGGTACCGGTGCGCGCGGCCTGCATTCGGCCCTCGAGAACGTCTACGAGTCGCTCGTGGGAGCGCTGTACCTGGATGCCGGCTGGGATGCCGCGGCGGAGTTCATTCACCGTACGCTTAAGCCGCATTTGGCTTCCGAGCGCGCCGAGCATCCCGCGAACCCCAAGTCGTTTTTGCAGGAGTGCGTGCAAGCCGACGGTCACGAGCCCCCGGCGTATAAGCTGGTTGGCTCCGAGGGCCCGGCGCATGCGCCCACCTTTACCGCCGTGGTGCTCATCGATGGCATTCGCCAGGGTCGCGGCACCGGTTCCTCTAAGAAGGAAGCCGAGGGAGCCGCCGCGCTCGAAGCGCTCGACCGCATGGGTTACACCACCAACGGCGTGATTCTGAACAAGAAGCACGTGTAAGCGAGGAACCGTGTATCTCAAGTCCCTCACGCTCAAAGGGTTCAAGTCGTTTGCCGACCGCGCCCATATGACGTTTGAGCCGGGCCTGACCGTCATCGTCGGTCCCAACGGCTCGGGAAAATCGAACATCTCCGACTCAATTCTGTGGGTCCTGGGCGAGCAGAGCGCCAAGCAGCTGCGCGGCCAGGCCATGGAGGACGTCATCTTCTCGGGCTCGTCAGCGCGCAAGCCGGTGGGTGTCGCCGAGGTCACGCTGGTGCTCGATAACTCGGACCATATGCTGCCCGTCGATTTTGACGAAGTCGCCATCACCCGTCGCATGTATCGCTCGGGCGAAAGCGAGTACCTCATCAACTCGAGTCCGTGCCGCCTGATGGACATTCAGGACATCCTGCACGATTCGGGCCTGGGCAAGGATACGCATTCCATCATCAGCCAGGGCAAGCTCGACGCCATTTTGCAGAGCCGCCCCGAGGAGCGCCGCGCCCTCATCGAGGAGGCCGCCAGCATCTCCAAGCACAAGCGCCGCAAGGAGCGTGCGCTCAAAAAGATTAAGTCGATGGACGAGCATCTGACGCGTGCCCGCGACATCAATAAGGAAATCGCCCGTCAGCTGCGACCACTGGAGCGTCAGGTCGATCGCGCGCGCAAGTACAAAGAGCTGTCCTCGCGCGCGAACGAACTTACGCAGATGCTGGCCGTCGACGAGCTTCGTTCGCTGCAGTCGCAGTGGAACGACCTGGAGAGCCGCTCTAAGGAGGGCGCCGCCGAACTTGAGCTTGCGCAATACCGCCTGGGTGAAAAGGAGCGCGAGCTCGAGAAGCTCCAAGTTATGCTCGAGGAAAAAGGCCTGTTTGTGGGCGATCTGGGCGAGCAACGCCGCCATATGCAAGATGTGGTCGGTCGCATTAACTCAGACATGCGTCTGCTCGAGGAAAAGGGCCATAACATGGTGTCGCGCCTGTCCGACATGCGCGGGCAGATTTCGAGCTCCGAGCATCAGCGTCGTCGTGTGGTCGAGGAGCTCGAGGACGCACGTGCTCAGCTCGAGGAAGTGACCGGCGCGCATATGCAGGTCCAGGAGGACGTTGACGCCGCTGGTCCTGCCGCCGCCGAGCTCCACGAGCGGCGCGTTGCGCTCGACAATCAGATTTCGCAGCTTACGCGCGAGCAGCGCGATGTGCAGCGCGTTGCCGATAATGCTGCGCTCGAGCTCGCCAAGGTGAAGGATTCGCTTTCCAATGCCGAGGTCGAGGACAACATGTATGCCTCGCGCCTGGAGCAGATCGATGAACAGCTCGAGGAGGTGACGGCCTCGCTCGAGAGCCGTCGCGACCGCGCCGAGGAGCTTGAGGGCGCTCTTGAGGAGGCGCGCCAGGCTCAGGTCGATGCGCGTGAGGCCACCGAGGTCGCCCGTGCGGCCCTGAAGGACTTGCGTAATCGTGAGAGCGAGGCGCGCAACAAGTTATCCGAGGTGCGCTCGGAGCTTGCCAGCCAAAAGAAGCTTGATGCGCGCATGGCCGACAGCTCGCCGCTCGTGAGCCGTCTGGTGGGTGCGCTGGGCGATGACGTAACGGGTCGCCTGGGCGATGTGCTCGAAGCCCCGCGCGAGCTTGAGGGCCTGGTTGAGCAATTGCTCGCCGGCGATATCGATGCGCTTCTGTTCGACGATACGTCCGCGCTTGAGCGTGCCGGTCGTGCGGCTCTGGACCAAAAGAAGGCCTCGGGCGAAGCACTGCTGGTGGCGCGCGACGTGAGCGGCTCTACCGCCGCTGAGGGCGCTGCCGGTATCCGCCTGGTTGATCGTCTGTCCGTGCGCGCAGGCTACGGACCCGTCGTCGAGGCGCTGCTCGGCGGCTATTACGTGGTCGATGACTTGGCTGCCGCGCTGTTGGCGCCGGTCGTTGACGGTGTGACCTATGTGACTCCCGATGGCGCCCGCGTAAGCTGTGGCGGCCTGGTGCGCGTGGGCCTCGATGCTGGCGAGGCCTCGGGTGCTCTGGAGCGTAAGCGTCGCATTCGCGAGCTGGAGGGGCTTGAGCCCGATCTGGCTGCCGTGTTTGAGCAGGTGTCGGATCAGGTCGTCGAGGCCAATGCGGCCGTCGAAGAGGCGCGTGCCGCTGAGGGCGATGCCGCCGGCGAGATCGCCCGTCTTGAAGGCGAGCGCCGCTCGCTGCTCTCCGAGATCGGCCGCTTGGAGCAAAGCGCCAACAATGCCGAGGTCGAGCGCGTGCGCATCTCCAAGCGCCGCGAGCAGGCCTCCGAGGCCGTTCGCGCTTCGCGCCCGCGCGTGGACGAGCTCACCCGTTCGCGTGACGAGGCTCGCGCGCAGGCAAGCGATCTGGGCTTGCAGATTGCCGAGGCCAACGACGAACTCGACCGCGTTCGCCGTGACGATTCCGAGGCTGCCGGCAAGCTCGCCGACGCCAAGGTTCGCCTAGCCCAGACGAGCGAACGCCTGCGTTCGCTGAAGGGCCGCGTGCCCGACCTGGAGCATCGTCTTGAGGGCATCGACCGTCGTATACGCGGAACACGCCAGGCCTCGCGCTCGCTCGAGCTGCTGCGCCTGCGCGTCGACCCCATGCACGAGTGCTATTCGGCCTTGCTGGAGCGTGCCTCGGATTGGGCTGCGCGTCTGCGTGACCAGGCTTCGCTCGAGGAGGCGGACTCTGCTTCGCTCAAGAAGACCATCGAGGATGCCAAGGCAGAGGTTGCCCGCGCTAAGGAGCGAGTCGATACCGCTTCCGCCACGCAAAACGAGTTCAAGGTCGCGCGTGGTAAGCTCGAGGTGCAGGTAGAAGCCGCCATTAAGGCCATTACCGCCGATGGCACCACGGTACTCGAGGAAGCACTCATGCTTCCGGCGCCCACGGACCGCGATGCCGCCGAGCGTGAACTCAACCAGCTTGTGCGCCAGATCAACAACCTTGGTCCCGTTAACCAAGTTGCCATGGAGGAGTACGAGCAGCTCAAGCGCCGCGCCGACTACATCGAGGAGCAGCTGGCCGATCTGGAGAGCGCGCGCAAGGCGCTCACCAAGATCACCGTGGCTATCGACCGTAAGATGCGCAAGGCGTTCCTGGTGACGTTTGAGAAGGTCGACGCGAACTTCCGCGAGATCTTCGCTATGCTCTTCCCGGGCGGCCAGGCTCATCTGGAGATGACCGATCCCGAGCATCCTGCCGAGACGGGTATCGAGGTCGTGGCGCAGCCGCGCGGCAAGCGCATCACCAAGATGATGCTCATGTCGGGCGGCGAGAAGAGCCTGACGGCGCTCGCCCTGCTCTTTGCCGTGTATCGCACGCGCACGGTGCCGTTCTATGTACTGGACGAGGTCGAGGCGGCGCTCGACGACGCCAACCTGTCCAAGCTCATCGGCGCGCTCGATGTGTTGCGTTCCGATACGCAGCTCTTGGTTATCTCGCATCAGCGCCGTACTATGGAGGATGCTGACGTCCTCTACGGCGTCTCGATGCAAGCCGACGGCGTCAGTCGCGTCGTCTCGCAAAAACTCGATCGCGAAACCGGAAAGGTCGTGAATGCATAATGGGATTCTTCGATGCTCTCTCGCGCGGACTTGAGCGCAGCCGCGAGGCCCTCAACGAGGTCTTTTACTTTGGCGGCGAGGTCGACGAAGATTTTTGGGAGGACCTAGAGGACACCCTCGTTATGGGTGACATGGGTGCCGAGGTCGCGATCAAGGTGTCCGATGACCTGCGCGATGCCGCGGCCAAGAAGAACCTCAAGACCGCCCCGCAGCTCCGTCGTGCCCTAGCCGAGCAGCTCGAACAGCACTTTGTGCCCATCGAGCGCGATCCGTTTTCCGATACGCCGAGCTGCGTGCTGTTTGTGGGCATCAACGGCGCCGGCAAGACCACGACAGTCGGTAAGATCGCGAGCGCCATGGCCGCCCGCGGCAAGAACGTCGTGATCGGCTCTGCCGATACGTTCCGCGCCGCCGCCATCGAACAGCTCGATGTGTGGGGCCAGCGCGCTGGCGTCCCCGTCATCAAGCGCGACCGCGGCTCCGACCCGGCAAGTGTTTGCTACGACGTGCTCGACGAGGCTGACAAGCGCGGCAGCGACCTGGTGCTTATCGATACCGCCGGCCGTCTGCACACGAGCCCTGAGCTCATGCGCGAGCTTGCCAAGGTGGTCAATGTGACCCGTAAGCGCGCCGCCAATATGGCCGCCGGTCCCATGCCGGTTTCGGTCGTGCTTGTGATCGACGCCGCGACGGGCCAAAACGGTCTGAACCAGGCGCTCGAGTTTAACGAGGCGCTGGGCCTGGACGGTATTATCATGACTAAGCTCGACGGCACGGCTAAGGGCGGTATCGCCATGGCCGTGGCCGAGAAACTCAAGCTCCCGATCCTGCGCGTGGGCGTGGGCGAGCAGGTCGATGACCTGCAGGAGTTCAATGCCAAAGATTTCTGCCGCGCCCTGGTGGGCGAGTCCAATTAAGGAGTGACTAGTGTTTGATTCCCTGAGCGATCGCCTCAACGACACATTTGACCGCCTGCGCGGCAAGGGCAAGCTGACCGAGGCCGATATTACTTCGGCCATGCGCGATATTCGCATGGCACTGCTCGAGGCCGACGTCAACTTCAAGGTCGTCAAGGAGTTCGTCGCCAAGACCAAGGAGCGCTGCATGACCGCCGAGGTCATGGAGTCGCTGTCGCCGGCGCAAAACGTCGTCAAGATCGTGCTCGACGAGCTCACCGAGATGCTTGGCTCAACCGAGAGCAAGCTCGTCTTTAGCAACCGTATTCCCAATGTCATCATGCTTGTGGGTCTGCAGGGCTCCGGTAAGACCACGGCTGCCGTAAAGCTGGCCTACCTGCTCAAGAAGCAGGGTCGCTCGCCGTTGCTCGCCGCGTGCGACGTCTACCGTCCCGCTGCTGCCGACCAGCTGGCCACGCTCGGCGGCGAGATCGGCGTGCCGGTCTTCCGCGGTGACGGCGAGCACCCGGTCGATATCGCCAAGGGCGCCATCCAGGAGGCCGTCGACCACCTGCGCGATGTGGTCATCGTCGATACCGCCGGACGTCTTCAGATCGATGAGCAGATGATGCAGGAGGCCGTGGACATCAAGAAGGCCGTCAAGCCCGATCAGGTGCTGATGGTCGTCGATGCCATGACCGGTCAGGATATCGTCAACGTCGTCTCGACCTTCGCCGAGCGCACCGACTTTGACGGCGTGATTATCTCTAAGCTCGACGGCGACGCCCGTGGCGGCGGCGCGCTTTCCGTGCGCCAGGTGACCGGCAAGCCCATCAAGTTTGTGAGCATGGGCGAGAAGCCCGATTCGCTGGAGCCGTTCTACCCCGATCGTATGGCCAAGCGCATTCTGGGTATGGGCGACGTTGTCGGCATTATCGAGAAGGCCCAGGAGGCGGCCGACGCCGAGCAGCTCGAGGCCGCCGAGCGCATGCTGCGCGAGGGCTTTACCATGAACGACATGCTCGACCAGATGAAGGCCGTCAAGAAGATGGGCGGCATGAAGGGCATTCTGGGCATGCTCCCCGGTGGCCAGCGTGCGCTTAACCAGATGGGTGGTAACCTGGACGAAGGTATCTTCGATAAGAACGAGGCCATCATCATGTCGATGACCAAGGAGGAGCGCCTTCGCCCCTCCATCATCAACGGCCAGCGCCGTGCCCGCATTGCCAAGGGCGCCGGCGTGACCCCCACCGAGGTCAATAGCCTTATGAAGCAGTGGGGCGAGATGAATAAGATGATGGGCCGCATGCGCACGATGGCCAATCAGGCGCAGGCCGGCGGCAAGAAGGGCAAGAAGGGTAAGAAGGGCAAAAAGATGCGCATGCCCAATATTCCCGGTCTGGATGCCATGGGGCTGGGCGGCATGGGCGGCTTGGGAACGGGCGGCCCCAAGTCCGATATGGACCTGCTGCGCCAGATGGAAGCGCAGATGCGCAACAAGAAGTAACGACTAGTTGAGTCGTGTATGGCGAAGGCCGCCTGGATGGTATTCCAGGCGGCCTTCGTCGTTGGTGCGTTATATGTTGTGTGAGCAGACGCGTGATGGCATCGATTGCCTGCTGTTAGTGGCTGCTGCAGCCCTCGTGACCCTCGTTCTCGTGATGGCCGTGGCAACCGCAGGATCCGCCGTGCTCATGGATGTGCTCGTGGTCGTGGCCATGGCAGTCGCAGGTGGCCTCGCCGGTCTGCGCGAGCGTGCCGGCAATGAGCGCCTCGACGCATGCGTCGCAGTTACCCTGGGCGCCTGCATAGACCTTAATGCCGGCCTGGGTAAGCGCGTTGATGGCGCCGCCGCCGATGCCGCCGCAGATGAGCGTGTCCACGCCGCCGTTGGCGAGCAGGCCCGCCAGGGCGCCGTGACCGGTGCCGCCGGTGCCTACGACCTGCTCGTTGAGCACCTTGCCGTCCTGGATGTCGTAGATCTTGAACTGTTCGCTGCGGCCAAAGTGCATAAAGATGTTGCCGTTGTCGTACGTGGTTGCCACCCTCATGGTGTCGACCTCCTTTGCTGGCCATGCGGCCGTTGTCGTGGTGATGGGGGAGTATGCGATATTGCCGCCCTCGATGACAATCGCCCGTCCATTGACCAACGCGTTTGCCACCTTGCGATGCGCGCGGCTGCAGATTGCCGCCACCGTGGTGCGGGCAATGCCCATGTGTTGGGCGACTGCCTCTTGGTTAAGGCCTTCCAAGTCGCACAGGCGCAGCACCTCGAGCTCGTCGACTGTCATATCGATGGCATCGCCGCTCGCCAGGCCATCGGGGGTAAAACCGCGATATTCGGGGATGATCCCGACGTGGCGCAGTTTCTCGCGTCTTCCTGCCATGCGCACTCCTTATCTGACATATGTCAACAATAGAATAGCGAACGTGCAGATTTGCGCAATGAATTTCTGGCATATGTCAGAAAATGAGGGCTTATGTTTGGGCTGTGGGGCCGCGTGCGCCTGGGCTACAATGAATCTCGCTTGTAGGCGACTGACAGGAGGGTCAATGAGCAAAGCTGATCAACAGTTTGTATCCATGTGCTGCGACATTCTGGACCATGGCACCACCACCGAGGGCCAAAAGGTCCGTCCGGTGTGGGAGGACGGCACCCCTGCCTATACCATTAAAAACTTTGGCGTTACGGCGCGCTACGACCTGCGCGAGGAGTTCCCTGCGCTCACCCTGCGCCGCACGGCGCTTAAGTCTGCGATGGACGAGATTTTGTGGATCTATCAAAAGAAGTCCAATAACGTCCATGACCTCAACAGCCATATTTGGGATGAGTGGGCCGACGAGACCGGCTCCATCGGCAAGGCCTACGGGTACCAGATTGGCCAGAAGAGCCATTATGCCGAGGGCGATTTCGACCAGATGGACCGAGTGCTGTACGATCTTAAGCACACACCGTACAGTCGCCGCATTATGACGAACACCTATGTGTTCAGCGACTTGTCCGAGATGCACCTGTATCCGTGCGCGTACAGCGTGACGTATAACGTGACGCAGCGTCCGCAGGACGATAAGCCCACGCTCAACATGATTCTCAACCAGCGCAGCCAGGATATTTTGGCCGCAAACAACTGGAACGTGTGCCAGTACGCCATTCTGCTCATGATGGTTGCGCAGTCGGTCGATATGATTCCTGGCGAGCTGCTGCACGTGATCGCCGACGCCCATATCTACGACCGTCATGTCGATATCGTACGCGAGCTTATCGAGCGTCCGCAGTTTGCGGCGCCTAAGGTAACGCTGAACCCCGACGTGCACGATTTCTATGCGTTTACGACCGACGACCTGATCGTGGAGGGCTACGAGCACGGCCCGCAGGTCAAGAACATTCCCATCGCGGTGTAGGTGGCGGGCATGACGTGTAAGCTTTCTGCCATCGTCGCCGTGTGTGAAGACTGGGGCATTGGCTGCGAGGGCGATATGGTCGTGTCCAATCGCGCCGACATGCGCCATTTTGTGGCGTGCACCAAAGGTTGCCCGGTTATTATGGGGCGCAAGACACTGCTGAGTTTTCCCGGTGGGCGTCCACTCAAGAACCGTCGCAATATCGTGCTTACCCGCGACGAGGATTTTGCTGTCGAGGGCGTCGACGTGGTGCATAGCATCGACGAGGCGCTCGCCGCGGTTGCCGATGAGCCCGTTGCCTGGGTGATCGGTGGCGGCGAGGTGTATCGGCAGTTTTTGCCGTATTGCGCCGAGGCCGAGGTCACGCACAACCATTGCACTCATGCCGTGGACACGTACTTTCCCGATTTGGACGCCGATCCCGCGTGGGAGATTGCGTGGCGTGGCGGTGTTGCCACGATTGCCTCGGGCGAGGGCGACGAGGGTGTCGATTATGAGTTCGTGACGTATCGTCGCGTTGAGGCGTAAATCGCCTGGCGTGAACGGTATTATCGGGTTGATTGAATGTATGGGGCGGCGCTTAGCGTCGCCTCGTTTGGTATAGATGTGCTGTAAAGAAGGGTGCGGGCAGGCTGCTATGACTGATGCCGTTGAGGTTCTGCGAATTGATTCGCTCGAGGACGAGCGGCTCGATGCCTACGTGCGACTGACCGAGCGTGAACTGCGCTGCGTGCTAGAGCCGCAAAAGGGCATCTTTATCGCCGAGAGCGCCAAGGTTATCGAGCGCGCGGTTCGCGCCGGATATGAGCCGGTGAGCTTTCTTTTGGGCGAACGCTGGCTCGACCAGATGATGCCGCTGTTTGAGCGCCTGGTTGTGCGCGAGGGCGCAGGTCCGGTTCCTGTGTTCGTGGCTTCCATGGAACTCATGGAGCAGCTGACGGGCTTTAACGTGACGCGCGGTGCGCTCGCGGCGTTTCGTCGCCCGCGGCAGATTCCGGTTGATGAGTTCTTGGGCGGCGTCGTCGAGGCGGCGGGGGATCGTCCGGTGCGTGTGTGCGTGCTTGAGGGTATTGTCGATCACACCAATGTTGGCGCGATTTTTCGCTCGGCTGCCGCATTGAACGTTGACGGTATTTTGGTCAGCCCGACGTGCTGCGACCCGTTGTACCGTCGCTCGGCCCGCGTGAGCATGGGCACCGTGTTTCAGGTTCCGTGGACGCGTATTGGCAGTGAGGCGCGCGTATGGCCGCATGATGGGCTGGCGGCGCTGCACGATGCCGGCTTTTCGTGTGCCGCCATGGCGTTGACGGATGATTCGGTGTCGCTGGACGATCCAGTGCTGCAGGAGATTGACCGCTTGGCGATTTTTATGGGCACCGAGGGTGCCGGCTTGGGCGCCAAGACCATTGCCGGCTGTGACCACGCGGTGCGCATTCCGATGGCGCACGGGGTCGATTCGCTCAACGTGGCCGCGGCGAGCGCCGTCGCCTTTTGGCAGCTGTGCCCGCACGTGAGCAATGAGTATCACTACCAGCCGGGTTTGTATCACTAGGCAGTTATTCCGCACCGTGCTCTAATTCGGGGTGTTTCGGTCGCCGCCAGTCGGTGCTAAGCTGGTTTTGGCTTTGGTTTTAAATTGCTGTTTTGTTGTTTGACGTATGCGTGTGGGGAGGGCGTGTGGCTAAGAAATCTACGGCTATCGATGTAACGCAAGGTGTCATTTGGCAGCAATTACTGTCGCTGTGCGTTCCCATCTTTTTTAGTTCGTTTTTTCAGCAGGCCTATACGCTTATCGGTACGTATATCGTCGGTCAGTTTGGCGGCAAGCTTGCGCTGGGCGGCATTCAGGCCACGATGGTGCTCACCGAGCTCTGCATTGGCTTTTGCGTTGGCGTCGGTGCCGGCTGCGCGGTCATTACCGGTCAGTATTTTGGCCAGCACGATGATGAGCGACTGAGTCGTTCGGTCCATACGGCCATGACGCTTGCGCTGGTGGGCGGTATCGTTTTCTCGATTCTTGGCATAGTGTTCGTTGAGCCCATGCTGGTGCTTATGAACACGCCGCATGAACTATTGGCCGAGGGCGTGGCCTATGCTCGCTGTTATTTTGCCGCGATGGTTGCGGCACTGCTGCTTAATATGGGAACCGCACTGCTGCGTGCCGTGGGCGACACACGCGGGCCCGCCGTGATCATTGCCTCTGGCTGCCTGGTTAACGTGGTGCTGGATATCATCTTTGTCGCTGTGTTGCATATGGAGGCGCTGGGCTGCGGCATCGCAGTGGCGCTGACCATTTGCTCCAATGCAACGATGATCGTGTTTCGCATGATGCGCGCTCCGGGCGCATGGCGTCTTTCGCTGTCTAAGCTCGGCATCGATCGCGGTATTTGCAAGAGCATGATTTCGTGTGGTCTGCCGCTTGGCTTTCAGTCTGCTGCCTATTCGATTTCCAATGTTTTGATTCAGGTGTCGGTCAACTCGTTTGGTGCCGCTGTCACCACGGCGTGGGGTCTTTCGGGCCGCTTAGATGGCATTGTCTGGATGGTTACCGAGGCGCTCGGCGTGTCGATCACCACGTTCTCGGCACAGAACTTTGGCGCGCGCAACTACGAGCGCATGCGCAAGGGCTACCATACGTCGCTCGTGCTGTCGTTTATGCTCATTGGTGGCCTGTCTGCCGTGCTGCTGGTGTTCTCGGGTCCGTTGTCGCGTCTGTTTGTCGACGATGCTTCGATTTCGGCGTACACCACGACGATTCTTCATTTCATCGCGCCGTTCTACGCGATCTTCTCGATTATCGAAAACGCGTCGGGCTCCATTCGCGGTGCCGGCGTGAGCTTGCAGCCTATGATGCTCACCATCTTTGGCACCGTTGTCTTGAGGGTGATCTGGTTGTTTGCGATCATGCCTTTCGATCCGTCGCTCGAGCATCTACTGCTGGTCTACCCCGTAACGTGGCTCATTACGGCCACGATGTTCACCATCTACCACCACAGCGGCAACTGGCTAGGCCGCGCCACCGCCTAATGATCCCTTGGGGCGGAAGAAAATGGATCATTGCTCTCCGTCGTGATGTCGATGATCCGTTTTCCTCCGTCCCCTTCGGATCAATTAGTATTCGATGCCTTGGCGGGCCAGGAGGCCTTCGTCGAAGTAGTGTTTGACGGGGCGCATTTCGGTGACCAGGTCGGCGAGGTCCGCGAGGGGCAGCAGGCCGCGGCCGGTCAGTATGAGCTCTGTGGTGTCGGGTTTCATCGCGATCAGTTCCTCGGCATCCTCGCGCGTCACGAAGCCGCGGCGCATGGCCTCGCCGAGTTCGTCCAAAATCAGAACGTCGACCTGTGAGATCTGCTCGCGTGCGAGCTCCATGATCTGTGCGGCGCAAGCCTCGGGCGTGTCGCGGTCGGCCTGTACGATGCGCAGACCCAAACGGGGCGCCGCACCATGCTCGGCGCAGTGCAGTTTCTTGGCAAACTGCAGCATAAGCACGTCGAGTCCGTAGCCCGTCGCGCGCAAGGCGAGCCCCAGCGCAGCCGTCGTCTTGCCCTTGCCGTCGCCTGTATAGATTTGAACCTTGCCGACTTACAGTGATGCCATCTCTGTCCTTTCGTGCCCGGCGTCGGTTTATCGCCGTCCGGGTTGGGTATTCTAGAAAGCATTATCAACCCCAGTAGATGGAGTTCAAGCAGATGGAGATGGATGACAACAAGCGTAGACGGAATATGATCCTCTACGTGCTCATCGCCTTCGTCGTCTACCTCGTGCTCTCGACCGTTCTGTTCCCCAACATCGGTCACACGCAGCAGATTACGAAGACCGATTACTCGACGTTTGTCAAAGCGCTCGATAAGAAGAGTGTCGACAAGGTCGAGTACAACACGGACGATTACTCGATTTATTACACCAAGAAGGGCGAGGACGAGAACATCGCCTATAAGACGACCGGTGTGCCGAACGATGCGGGCTTTACCGATCGCGTGCTTGAGTCTGGCGCTTCGCTGGAGTCGGTCGTTCCCGATAAGAACTCGGGTTTGATGACCTACTACCTGCTCACACTCATTCTTCCCATGGCGATTTTCTTCCTCATCGGTTGGTGGCTCAACCGCCGCATGAAGAAGGCTATGGGCGATGACGGCCCGTCGATGAACTTTGGCGGCGGCGGTTTTGGCGGCGGCGGACTGGGTAAGTCCGGCGCGCGCGTGATCGCCTCCAAGGACGTGGGCGTGACCTTTAAGGACGTCGCCGGCCAGGAAGAGGCCAAGGAGTCTCTCAAGGAGGTCGTCGACTTTCTGGAGAAGCCGCAGCGCTACGAGGAGATCGGCGCCAAGCTGCCGCGCGGTGCTCTCCTTGTTGGCCCTCCGGGTACCGGTAAGACCCTGCTTGCCAAGGCTGTTGCCGGCGAGGCCGGTGTTCCGTTCTTTAGCATTTCGGGCTCTGAGTTCGTTGAGATGTTTGTTGGTCGCGGCGCTGCAAAGGTTCGTGACCTGTTTAAGCAGGCCAAGGAAAAGGCCCCGTGTATCGTCTTTATCGATGAGATCGATACCATCGGTAAGAAGCGCGATGGCGGCGGCTTTAGCGGCAACGACGAGCGCGAGCAGACGCTCAATCAGTTGCTGACCGAGATGGATGGCTTCGATAACCACAAGGGTATCGTTGTCCTTGCCGCAACCAACCGTCCCGACAGTCTCGATCCCGCTCTACTGCGCCCCGGTCGTTTTGACCGCCGCATCCCCGTTGAGCTGCCCGATCTGACCGGCCGCAAGAACATCCTCGAGCTGCATGCCAAGAGCGTGAAGACCGAGCCGCCGATCGACCTGACCGCGATTGCCCGCGCCACGCCCGGTGCCTCGGGCGCCGACCTGGCCAATATCATCAACGAGGGCGCCCTGCGCGCCGTTCGCGAGGGTCGCAAGCGTGCAACCCAGGACGACTTCGAGGAGTCGGTGGAGGTCGTCATTGCCGGTCAACAGCGTAAGTCCACGGTGCTGTCCGACCACGAGAAGCAGGTCGTTTCTTATCACGAGATCGGCCATGCCATCGTCGCTGCCCGCCAGAAGGGCTCTGCGCCGGTCACGAAGATCACCATCGTGCCGCGCACGAGCGGTGCTCTTGGTTATACCATGCAGGTCGAGGAGGACGAGCGCTTCCTGACGACGCGCCAGGAGGTCTTGGACAAGCTCGCTGTCTATTGCGGTGGCCGCGCAGCCGAGGAGCTCATCTTTGGTGAGATGACGACCGGCGCCGCCAACGATATCGAGCAGGCCACCAAGCTCGCCCGTAATATGGTGACGCGCTTTGGTATGTCCGACGAGTTTGGCATGATGGCGCTCGGTACCGTGCAGAACGCGTATCTCAATCAGGACACGTCGCTCACCTGCGCCCCCGGTACGGCCGAGCGCGTGGACGCGATTGTCGCCAAGCTGATCGAGGATGCGCACGACCGCGCTTTGCAGATTCTGAAGGAGAACAAGTTTAAGCTCCACGAGCTGGCTCGTTATCTGTATAAGAAGGAGACCATCACGGGCGAGGAGTTCATGAACCTCCTCACGCGCGAGAATCCGCTGATGCCCAAGCAACAGTAACGCCGCGGCCGAGCCAGTAAACGCCGACGCCCCATTTGAGCAGCTTTCTCAAATGGGGCGTTTTGCTTGAGAGGGATGGAAATGAAGATCGTGGTGAGCGCCTGCTTGATGGGCGAGAGCTGCAAGTATAACGGGCTCAATAACTACCACCGCGCGTTGGTCGAGGCTTGCGAGCGCACGGGGACCGAGGTCCTCCTCGTGTGCCCCGAGGTCTTTGGCGGCCTGCTCACGCCGCGCAAGCCGTCCGAGATTGTGAACGGCGAGGTTCGTACCTGCGAGGGCATCTCGGTTGATCGTGAATTTCGCCTGGGTGCCCAACGTGCGCTCGATATGTGCGAGCAGGCAGGCGGACCGGAAGAGATAGTCGCGTGCATCCTTCAGGACCGCAGCCCCTCGTGCGGTGCGGGTCACATCTACGACGGCACCTTTAGCAGTACGCTCACCGCGGGCAACGGTGTTTTCGTCGACCTGCTCCTGCGCCACGGCTACCGTGTGATCCCGGCAAGCGAGTTCGACCCCAGCATGCTGGGGCAATAAAAAACCACCACAAGGGCACTGCTCCCTTGTGGTGGTTTTGGCCTGGGTCTAGAGCGTGTGGCCGTAGGCGTTGGCGGTCTTGATGGCGGCGGCGAATTTTTCGTCGGTGAAGGGCTCCGGGTTGCCTTGCTTCCACTCGTTGGTGGCGTGCGCGTGCTCGCACAGGGCAGGGATATCGGTCTCGGAAAGCCCGACCTGCTCAAGCGTTACGGGCAGCCCCATCTGCTTGTTGAAGTCAGCATAGCGCTTAAGGTTCTCGGTGTCGCCCGTGTAGGCGAACAACACCAGCACGCCCAGGCTTACGACTTCGCCGTGCAGGTAGGTGCCCTCACGCGGAATGCTGCAGGTGGCGTTGTAGAACGCGTGCGCCACGCTCGAGTTGTAGTAGTAATCGTTCTGGTTGGTCAGGTTCGAGACATAGCCCGTGTTGACCACGATGTCGAGCGCGATCTGCTTGACGGCCTCGCTCGACAGATTCTGACGAACGTCCTCAAGACCCTGAACACCATAGGTAAACAGCGGCTCGGAACAGGTGTGGGCAAGAGCCAGGCCAAGGCCGGCGGTGTGCTCCAGGTCGCCGGCGCTCGTGGCGTACTCGACTTCGGGCTGCTTGGACAGGGCGTCGCCCACGCCGGCCCAGAAGTACTCCGCCGGAGCCTCGGCGATGATCTTGGGATTGATGAAGATGTGCGCCGGTCGGTTGGGGTACGAATAGCCCTCGAGCGATCCATCGTCGTTGTAGACGACGGCAATGGCGGTCGCGGCGGAACAGTTAGAGCAAATCGTCGGCACCGTAAAGACAATCTTCTTGAGCTCGATTGCCGCTGTCTTGACGGTGTCGAGTGCCTTGCCGCCGCCACAGGCGATAAGCACGTCTGCCTGCTGGCAAGCGGGGGAGTTCACGACCTTGGCGATATTGGCACGCGTACTGTTGGTGCCGTAGACGCGCGTCTCCAGAATCTCGACGTCGGTACCTTCAAGCGCCGCCTCGATGCCCGGCAGCGCCGCAGCTAGGGCTCGCTTTCCACCAATGATGGCGACTTTCTTCGCGCCGTACTCCGCCAGTGCGGCGGGCAGCTCGGTAAAGCAATCCTCGCCGACGGTGTAGTCGCTCATTCCGATTGTGCGCATGGCAGCCTTCTTTCGTTAGTTAAAGTGCTTTCAGGTATTTTGCTCCTAGAGAAGGCTAACGACCACGAGAAATTTCTTACGTATGAAACCAGTGTTGAGGGTTTTTCGCCGGCGCGGAACGTGCTAGCATACTCCGCATAAGCGTTGATGGGGACGAGTAGTCGGCCGTCCGCATGCCACAGAGAGCGGGGAGCGCTGAGAACCCGTGCATGCGACCGATGAAAATCACCCCGGAGCTGCGGTCCCAACGGACGTGCCGCGCAGGCACGTCTTAGTAGATATCGCCGAGATGGTCGTCGATACAGGCCAGCCGAGTAACGGATGCGAGCGCGCGAATACGCGGGCGAGGGCATCTAAGCTGGGTGGTTAAACGAAGAGCTTTTGCGGGCATACAGCCCGTTTTTGTGGCGCTTCGTCCCAGCTTGTAGGGACGGGCGCTTTTTTGGTGCCCAACGGGCGTGCGCGCCCACGACATGAAAGGGGTACCGTGGCAAACGAGTACAAGCAGACGATGAATCTGCCCAAAACCGGTTTTCCCATGCGTGCCGGTCTTTCCAAGTCCGAGCCCAAGCGACTCAAGGACTGGCAGGACAACAAGGTCTACGAGCAGGTTCTGAAGAAGAACGAGGGTCACAAGAAGTTCGTGCTGCACGACGGCCCTCCGTACGCCAACGGCCCGATCCACATCGGCCACGCCATGAACAAGATCTCCAAGGACATGATCAACCGCTACTGGATGATGCAGGGCTATGAGGTTCCCTATGTCCCCGGTTGGGACTGCCATGGCCAGCCGATCGAGCATAAAGTCGAGGAGAAGCTCGGCACCGAGAAGTTCAACCAGACCTCCACGGCTAAGATCCGCGAGCTTTGCAACAAGTTCGCTGTCGAGAACATCGAGCTGCAGAAGGCCGGCTTCCGTCGCCTGGGCGTGCTCGGCGATTGGGACAACCCGTATCTGACGCTCTATCACCAGCATGACGCCGCCGACATCGAGGTCTTCAAGGCTATGTTCGACAAGGGCATGATCTATCGCGGCCACAAGCCGGTTCACTGGTGCAAGCACTGCCACACCGCGCTGGCCGAGGCCGAGATCGAGTACTCCGACGAGACGAGCCCGTCCATCTTCGTGCGCTTCGAGATGACCTCCAAGCCCGCCGGCCTCGAGGACTTCGACGGCCCGGTCGACTTCATCATCTGGACGACCACCCCGTGGACCATCCCCTCCGACCAGGCAGTTTCCCTCAAGCCCGGCGCCGCCTACGTCGCCGTTGAGCACGACGACCGCGCCGAGGTCATGCTCGAGGACCTGGCTCCCAAGTGCTGCGAGGAGTTTGGCTGGGAGTACACCCCGATTATGGTCGACGGCAAGCCCTATGTGGTTCCCGCCGAGACCTTCCACCACATCCACTACAAGCAGCCGATCTTCGACGGTGTCGAGGGCGTGGCGCTGCTGGCCGATTACGTCGGTGTCGACGACGGTACCGGTATTGTCCACAACTCGCCCGGTCACGGTGTTGACGACTACTTTGCCTGCCTCAAGGAGGGCATCACCGACATCTGCATGCCGGTCGATGACGACGGCAAGTTCTACACCGGCGAGGAGTTTGGCACCGGTGGTCCCTTCAGCGGTATGGATACCGATGAGGCCAACCCGCATATCATCGAGTTCCTGCGCGAGCGCGGCACCCTGGTTCTCGAGAAGAAGATCACGCACAGCTATCCGCACTGCTGGCGCTGCAAGCACCCGGTGCTCTTCCGTGCTACCGACCAGTGGTTTGTCTCGATGGACAAGACCGGTTTGCGCGAGCAGGCTGGCAAAGAGGTCCGCGAGAACGTCAAGTGGTATCCGGCCCACGCGGCCAACCGCATCGGTGCCATGGTCGAGCAGCGTCCCGACTGGTGCATCAGCCGTCAGCGCAACTGGGGCGTGCCTATCCCCAGCTACACCTGCGCCGACTGCGGCGAGAAGGTCATGAATGATGCCACGCTCGACGCTGTCATCAAGCTCTTCCACGAGAAGGGCTCCGACGCCTGGTTCACCGACGCTCCCGAGAGCTACCTGGGTGAGGCCTGCGTCTGCCCCAAGTGCGGCGGCCATCACCTCAAGGCCGATAAGGACATCCTCGACGTGTGGTGGGATTCCGGCGTCTCCTGGAAGGCCGTCTGCGAGTATCGCCCCGAGCTTGAGTACCCGGCTGACGTGTATCTCGAAGGCTCCGACCAGCACCGCGGTTGGTTCCAGAGCTCGCTGCTCACCTCTGTGGGCGCCAACGGCCATGCTCCGTACAAGGCAGTCGTCTCGCAGGGCTTCACGCTCGACGGTCAGGGCCGCAAGATGTCCAAGTCGCTCGGCAACGTCATCGACCCCAACAAGGTCTGCGACGAGATGGGCGCCGACATCATCCGCCTGTGGGTCGCCTCGGTCGACACCAGCTCCGACGTTTCCATCGACCACGAGATTCTCGCTCGTACGTCCGATGCCTACCGCCGTTTCCGCAACACGCTGCGCTTCCTGCTCTCCGAGCTCGAGGGTCAGTTTGAGCCCGAGACCGACGGTGTCGCCTTTGCCGACCTGCTGCCGCTCGACAAGCTCATGGTTGCCCGCCTGACCCAGGTCCAGGCCGAGGTCGACGACGCTTACTCCTGCTACGAGTTCCCGCGCGCCTACCGTGCGCTTTACGACTTTGTGGTTACCGAGCTCTCCAACGTGTACCTCGACGCCCTGAAGGATCGTCTGTACTGCGAGAAGCCCGGCTCGCTCGAGCGCCGCAGCGCTCAGACCGTGCTCGCCGAGCTCTTCTCGATGCTCATGCGCGATCTGCAGCCGATCTTGTCCTACACCGTCGACGAGGCCATGGCCTATGCGCCCGCCGGCTGCGTCGATCACCAGAAGTACGCCGCGCTGCTCGATTGGTACAAGTCGCCTATCACGGTCGACGAGGCCAATGAGTTTGAGGGCGTGCTCGAGGCTTCGCTCGAGCTCCGTAGCGCCGTGACCAAGGCCCTTGAGGATGCCCGTTCTGCCGGCACCTTCACCAAGAGCCAGCAGGTTCGCGTCAAGGCGGTCGTTCCCGCCGAGATGTATGCGCTGTTGACCGGCGACAAAGCCGTCGACCTGGCCGAGTTCTACATCGTCTCCGATGTTGAGCTGACCCAGGGCGAGGAGCTTTCCGTTGCTATTGAGGCTGCCGAGGGCGAGTGCTGCGACCGTTGCTGGAACTATCGCACCACTGTCGGCGAGTACAACGGCCACGCGCATATTTGCAAGCGCTGCGCCGATGCGCTGAACTAACCGTTGGGGACGTTCTTAAACGACTGTCAAACAAGAACGTCCCCAACGTCAACTTTTGTCACGTCCAAGCGGCATTCTGTTTTTCGGAATGCCGCTTTCGTTTTTAGCTGGTTATTTCGCTAGCGTTGGTGAATATGCTGCGCGTTTGGCGTTTGTCACTATAAGATGATTACTTGCGTTAAACGGAATTCGATGTTCTTGAGGGTAGGGGATTGATTTGGGTCGTGCTGGGGATATGACGCCGCCTTTGCGTTGGCGGTTGGGTGTTGCTGGTGGGGTAGCGCTCGTTGTGCTGCTTGTTGACCAGCTGACCAAGCTTGCGGTTCGTGCCGTGGGCGAAGCTTTGCATGTGACTGTCATCCCCGGTGTCATCGACTTTATGTTTGTCCGCAATATCGGTGCTGCCTTTAGTATGGGCGAGGGGCATGGCATCGCGTTTGCCGTGCTGGCGTTGGCGGTCATTATCGCTATTGCCGTGTACCTCGTTCGTGCACCCCAGCTCGCCCATCTTGAGGTTGTGGGCATGGCGATGGTTGCGGGCGGTGCTATCGGCAACGCTATCGATCGTTTGGCCTTTGGCTTCGTGACCGATTTTATTGCAACCACCTTCATCGACTTCCCCGTCTTCAATGTGGCCGATATCGGCATTACCTTGGGCGTCGTGCTCGCCCTCTTCGGCTACATGTTCTTGAGTCCCGCGGCCCGTGAGGTCGATGCGACCGCCGAGCTTAACGCCCGTGACGAGGCCCGCGCCATGCGCAAGGCTAAACAACGTGGGGAGCGTGCCCGCAAGATTCGCGAAAGGAATGAGCGTTAATGGCCGACATCCATATTCTCGTTGCCGATGATTCCGCTGGTCAGCGCCTTGATGCCTATCTGGGCGCCAACGACGGCTGCCCCACGCGCTCTGCCTGCGCGCATCTGATTGAGGGCGGTGCCGTATGTGTCAATGGCGAGACCTGCCTGTCCAAAAAGTATGCCGTGCGCGCCGGCGATCGTATTTCGGTCGATTTGCCCGAGCTGCACGATCCCACCGATGTGATTCCCGAGGCCATCCCGCTCGACATTCGCTATGAGGACGACTACCTTATCGTGCTCTCCAAGCAGCGCGGCCTGGTGTGCCATCCTGCACATGGTCATGAGAGCGGTACGCTCGCGAATGCCCTGGTCTATCACTGCGGTATCGACCATCTGGGCACCGTGCAGGGCGAGGACCGCCCCGGCATCGTGCATCGTTTGGATCGCGATACCTCGGGTCTCATGCTTGCGGCAAAGGACGACGACACCCAGCGCGCGCTCCAAAATCTCATCCGCACGCGTACGCTCGATCGTCGTTATATCACGCTCGTTCACGGTCATATCGCTATGGATGAGGGCACCATTAACACCGGCATTGCGCGTTCTACGCGCGACCGTGTCAAGATGGCGGTTTCGGACGACCCTTTCGCGCGCCAGGCCATTACGACCTTTAAGGTCCTCGAGCGCTTCGATTCCACGCGTTTTGACGACGGCTATACGCTCGTCGAGTGCCATCTGTTTACGGGCCGCACACATCAGATTCGTGTGCATATGCGCCATATCAACCACGCCTGCGTGGGCGATCCACTCTACGGCAAGTGCGATGCACGCGCCGATCAGGGTCTGACCAGGCAATTCCTTCATTCCTGGCGCGTCGCATTCGACCATCCCGTGACGGGGGAGCGTATTGAGTGCCGCGATGAGCTGCCGTGGGATCTCGCTGCGGTTCTTGACGACCTGGCCCCGCGCTCGATTGGCCGCACCGCCGCCGGCGACGACATCGTCCCGCAGCTTGGCCTTCTCGAAGCCTAGCCGGTATTAGGTGGTTTCTTGAACTCGGTAAGCCTGCGGTAAGATATACGATTGTTTACGTAATGCGTTCCTGGGAGCCTGCATGCTCGCCTTTTTACAAACCAACACACCCATCGTGATTTTCAACCAGATTGTCGTCACGCTGCTCACGGTCTGCTTTCTGTACCAGGTGGTCTTCTTTGTCATCGGTGCTCTTCGTGGCGAGGTCGCGCCTCCCAAGGCCAAAAAACTCCACCGCTATGCCTTCTTTATCGCGGCGCATAACGAGGAAGCCGTGATCGCCAACCTCGTACGCTCCATCAAGGACCAGGATTATCCGTCCGAGCTCATCGAGGTCTTCGTGGTCGCCGATGCCTGCACCGACAACACGGCGCAGCTTGCGCGCGAGGCCGGTGCTATTGTTTATGAACGCAATGACCTGGCCCGTAAGGGCAAGAGCTGGGTCATGGACTTTGGTTTCGATCGCATTCTCAACGAGTATCCCGACACGTTTGAGGGTTACTTTATCTTCGATGCCGACAACGTTATCTCCCGCGATTACGTGTCTAAGATGAACGATGCCTTTGACCAGGGCTTCCATGTGGTCACGAGCTATCGCAATTCCAAGAACTTCGGCAGCTCGTGGATCTCGGCAGCTAATGCCACTTGGTACCTGCGCGAGGCGCGCTTCCTCAACAACGCGCGTAATATCTGCAAGACGTCCTGCGCTGTCTCGGGTTCGGGCTATCTCATCTCCGCCAGCGTTATCGAGGGCATGCACGGCTGGCAGTTCCATA
Source organism: Collinsella sp. (assembly GCA_019414245.1). Taxonomy (GTDB): domain Bacteria; phylum Actinomycetota; class Coriobacteriia; order Coriobacteriales; family Coriobacteriaceae; genus Collinsella. Next base: position 306,558 of record DXMK01000007.1, read on the forward strand.
CGCTGACCGAGGATATCCAGTTCACCACGTTCTGCGCCATTCACGGCATTCGCATTGGCTATGCGCCGGCGGAGTTCTTTGACGAACAGCCCGTGACGTTTAAGGCGTCCTGGAAACAGCGCATGCGTTGGACCAAGGGCTTCTACCAGGTGTTCTTTACCTACGGTAAGCACCTGGTCAAGTCGACGTTCCGCTATCATCGCTTTGCTGCCTACGACATGTTTATGACCATCGCTCCGGGCATGCTGCTGTCCCTGATCTCCATGCTCGCCAACGCGACCTTCCTCATCGTGGGCGGACTTTCGCATGGCTTCTTGGCCACCGAGGTCGAGATGCAGGCTTGTGCCGCCTCGCTCATTATGACCTTCGCGATGATGTACCAGACCTTCTTTATCCTGGCGCTACTCACCACCATCTTCGAGTACAAGCATATTCACTGCGCGCAAAAGTGGCGTTTGGTGACCAACCTATTTACCTTCCCGATCTTTATGTTCAGCTATATTCCCATCACGGTGGCGGCCCTGTTCCTAAAGGTCGACTGGGTCCCGACGCAGCACGCCGTCAACGTTACCCTCGACGAGGTCATGCAAGGCGCCAAATAACCACCACCAAAACCACCACAAAGGGGACAGGCACTTTTGTGGTGGTTTTTGCTTTCGAGTAGCTGCCCAAGGAGGTGCACGATGCCCTACATCCCATTTTGGATTTGCATCTTTGCCGGTGCTTTGGTTGATGCCCGTGAGCGACGGTTTCCCAATGAGCTTGCCGGCGTGTGTGCGGTGGCGGCGTTGGCAGGCGTCTGGCTCGACAAGGGCGTTACCACGGCGCTTGACCACGCCGGTCTTGCGGTCATCGTCTACCTTGCCCTTGTGCTCACTGAGTCGCTCTGGCGGTGCCTTCGCCACGCCCCCGGCATCGGCATGGGGGACGTCAAGGCGCTCTTCGCGCTTTGCACGCTTGACCCTCTGGGCGGCATCGTGGCATTTGCCGTCGCGCTCCTGGTCCTTGCCCTCTCCTGCCTCTTCACAAAATCGCGCTCCCTGCCATTGCTCCCGTTTTTGGTGCCGATTTTTGCCATAATCGAGTGCGTGGGTAGTACGGTGTAACCGTTTGCGCGCCCTTTTTAAGGAGCATGCCATGGCAATTAATCAAGAAACAGCCGCCATCAAGGCGCGCATGGATCGCATTCCCGCGGCGTTGTCGCCCGATCTGGTCGAGCGTATTGCCGCCGACCGCGCCTCGGGTGTCGTCAACCCGTATCGTTGCAACGACGATCAGGTCATTCGTCGTATTGATCGCGCTGCCGACAAAGGCACGCTCATGCGTCCGGCATTTATGCGCGATACCGAAAAGATACTTCATCTTCCGTCGTACACCCGTTATGCAGGTAAAACGCAGGTCTTTAGCTTCCGTAGCAATGACGATCTGTCACGCCGCGGTTTGCACGTGCAGCTTGTCTCCCGCATTGCGCGCGATATCGGTCGCGCCTTGGGGCTCAATTGCGATTTGATCGAGGCGATTGGCCTGGGTCACGACTTGGGACACACGCCTTTCGGCCATGCCGGCGAGCGCTTCCTCAACGATATCTATCATGAGCGTACGGGGCGTTATTTTTTCCATAACGTGCAGTCGGTCCGAGTGCTCGACACGCTGTATGGCCGCAACGTGTCGCTCCAGACGCTTGACGGCGTGCTATGCCATAACGGCGAGTACGAGCAGCGTGTGTTTGAGCTCTCGGACATGAGTTCTTTTGACCAGTTTGACCAGACGGTTGAGGATTGCATTGCCACGGGCTATAGCGCAATTGAGCATCTGCGTCCTATGACGCTCGAAGGCTGCGTCGTTCGCATCTCGGATATTCTTGCCTACGTCGGTCGCGACCGCCAGGATGCGATCGCGGCTGGCCTGCTTTCGCCCGACGCTTTTGATGATGGCCGGGGCGGTGCCTACAACAGTTGGATCCTCACGCACGCTTCCATCGATATCGTTGAGCACAGCTATGGTAAGCCGCGCATCGAGATGAGCGAGGACCTGTTTGAGGAAATCCGCCGAGCCAAGCGCGAGAACTACGAGAAGATCTATAGCAAGGGTGGTATCGAAGGCGATTCCGAGGTGGAGCTGCGTGAGGCGTTCGAAAAGCTCTACGACCGTTGCCTGCGGGATCTAAACAGTGGTGACGAGCCCTCGTACATCTTTAAGCACCATATTTCGCGCATCGAGCAGCAGCTTTCCTACTACGATCGCGCCTATGCCTGGCAGAATGATAAGGACCAGGCGGTCGTGGATTACATTGCGAGCATGACGGACGGTTATTTCTGCGAGCTCACGAGCAAGCTGTTTCCGGGATTGAAGTTTCCGCACCGTACCTATATTAACGAACGGTAGTTCGTATCTATTAGGTATACTGTTAGTGGATAACTTTTTTGATTGATGCACGGGATGGCTATGGACGACCTTTTTTCTGCTTCGACGCGCGAGCGTTCCTTTCAGAATGCGCCGCTTGCGGTGCGCATGCGCCCCAATTCGCTCGACGAGTATGTGGGCCAGCAAAAGGCCGTCGGTAAGGGCTCATGGTTGCGTGCCGCGATCGAGCACGATGTGCTTTCGAGCGTGATACTGTACGGGCCGGCCGGTACGGGCAAGACGACGCTGGCCCACATTATCGCCAACCATACCAAGAGTGAGTTTGTCGAGGTCAGCGCCGTCACGGGTACCGTGAAGGACCTGCGTCGCGTGATCGACGAGGCAAAGACGCGTCTGAATACGTACGACCGTCGCACCATCCTGTTTATCGACGAGATTCATCGCTTTTCGAAGTCACAGCAGGATGCATTGCTGCATGCGGTTGAGAACCGTACCGTCATTATGATTGGTGCCACGACGGAGAACCCGTACTTCGAGGTCAACTCGGCGTTGCTCTCGCGTGGTCGTGTGGTGGAACTTGAACACCTTAAGGACGAGGACATAGCCACGCTGATCGAGCGTGCGCTCGAGGCTCCGCATGGCCTGAACGGTAAGTTCTCGGCCGATGAGGATACGGTCAAGACCATTTGTACGCTGGCCGCGGGTGATGCACGCTCGGCCCTGACGACACTTGAGCTGGCGAGCGAGTTTGCCGTCACGCGTCCCGATACCGAGGGAACGCCAGCGCCGTCGGCGGGGGAGCGCTATCCCATCACCGTGGATGACGTAAAGATTGCCAACCCGCGTCGCGGCTTTACGTATGACAAAAACGGTGACATGCACTACGACATCATCAGTGCGTTCATCAAGTCCATGCGCGGTAGCGACCCCGATGCCACGGTCTACTGGCTTGCGCGCATGATCGATGCAGGGGAGGATCCTAAGTTTATCGCCCGTCGCATTATGATTCATGCCTCTGAGGACGTTGGCAACGCTGACCCGCAGGCGCTTCTTATAGCGCATGCTGCGTTTAAATCTGCCGAGGTTATTGGCTATCCCGAGTGCCGTATTAACCTCGCGCAGGCTGCGCTCTATGTTTGTTTGGCGCCTAAGTCCAATGCGTGTGAGGCTTCGATCGATGCGGCGCTGGCCGATATCCATTCTAGTGGGCTTCGCGAGGTGCCTAGTTATCTGCGCGATCGCCATCGCCCGGGCAGCGATGATTACGGTGTGTATAAGTATCCACATGATTATCCCGAAGGCTGGGTCGATCAGCGCTATTTGCCCGAGGGACTGGAGCGCGGCGCGTTCTGGCAGCCTGCTGGCCGCGGTTGGGAAGAATGGCGCGTAGAGCAAAGCGAACGCGACCGCAGCGGGAATGCACCGAAGTAGCTGCTGATAATTTTGTTCCACGTTGCTGCTCTTGGCATGTTCGGTCCCCTTTGGGGTACCATGGAAACCGTCTGTATTTCGATTCCTTTGGGAGGCTTGTATGAGTCCCATTCAAATCGCCTTGCTGTTGCTCGCCGTTGCCGGCGTGTGGGCTATCGTTGAGCTCGCGCTTACCCTGCGCAAGACCCGCACCGTTGTCGACTCGCTCGATAAGACCGTGAACGACCTCAACAACACCATCGCCGAGGCTCAGCCTGTGGTGGCAAAGCTCGATGGCGCTGTCGATGAGCTTACGCCGGCGCTTGCCCAGATGGAGCCGCTGCTTAAGTCGAGCAAGACCGCGGTCGATGCCCTGACGTCCAACCTTGTTGAGGTTGAGGCCGTCGTTCGCGACATTTCCGAGGTCACGGGCAGTGTGGCCGAGGCCAGCAGCGCCGTGTCGAGCGTGACTGATTCTGCCGCCGGTGCTGTGCAGAAGCTCTTCAATAAGGTGAAGGCTCCTGCAGCCGACGCCGATCGCAAGCTCGCCGCTGCCGCTGCGGAGGCCGAGCAGCCTACCGAGCGCGTCCTAATTGGCGAGGACGAGGCCGCCGCGGGCGACGATGATGGTCAGAAGTCTGTATCCAAGCCGGCTCAGTATTACACCTATACGCCCGCCGAGACCTCTGAGGAGTCCTGCGATGAGTAGCGAAGCAACCTGCCCTATCACGCTGACCGTTGCCGGTGACCCGCGTCTCGCTCGCCTTGTGCGCATGACGGCAGCCAACGTTGGTGCCCTGTGCTCTATGTCTGTCGATCGCATTGAGGACATCCGCATGGCTGCCGAGGAGGCTTTCATCTTTGGTTGCACCGCGGTCGACTGCGATGACATCACCATCAAATTCGATGTCGATGAGACCCACGTTGGCATGACTATTACCTTTGGCGACCAGGCTACGGTCGATGAAGACGACCAGGCTGCGGTGTATGCCGAGCTCATCCTCGCGAGCGTGTGCGACTCCTACGAAAAGACTGCGGCGCCCCTGACGCTTTCCCTCGACCTCAAGGCGGATATTTAATATGACCGAACGTTCCCGGAGCGGCAAGACCGCTTGGGACAAGGAGAAAACCCGCGAGCTGTTTCGTCGCTACAAGGAGACCGGTGATCCGGACGCCCGCGAGCAGCTCGTCATGTCCCATATGAACCTGGTAAGGTTTCTTGCCAACAAATTTAAGAATCGCGGCGAGCCGCTCGACGACCTCATGCAGGTCGGCTATCTCGGTTTGCTCAAGGCTATCGACCGTTTTGATCCCGAGCGCGGACTCGAGTTCACGACGTTTGCGACACCCACTATCCTGGGCGAGATCAAACGCCATTTCCGCGACAAGGGCTGGAGCGTGCGCGTACCGCGTCGTCTGCAGGAGCTCTCGGCCAAGGTCAACCAGGCTACTGACAAACTTACCAACGAGCTGCAGCGTTCGCCCAAGGTTGAGGAGATCGCTGAGTATCTAGATGTGACTGTCGATGAGGTCCTCGAGGCTATGGAATCGTCTTCGGCCTATACCTCGGTGCCCATCGAGGCTCCTGGTGCGTCCGATTCCGACGATGCGCCGTCGATTCTCGACCGTTACGCCGACGATGATAACGAGCTCGACTTTACCGATGACCGCCTGGTGATCGAGGAAGCCATCCGCGATTTCTCGCCGCGCGAGCGCGAGGTGATCGAGCTGCGCTTTGTGAAGGGCATGACCCAGATCGAGATCGCCAAGAAGCTGGGTATTTCTCAGGTGCAGGTTTCGCGTCTGCTGCGCCGCACGCTTAAGAAGATTCAGGACAAGATCGACCCCGACGGAGTGATGATTCGTTCATGAGTGAGCACCCCCAACAAACCGATCGCGTGCTGCGCGACACCCGCATTCTGACGCTGCGCATTTGGGCTGTTGTCGGCTGCATTGTTATTGCTGCTGTCATCTTTAACCTTATGGGCATCCTGGCACCGGTTATTGAGTTTCTTGCCGTCGGCTCCATCATTGCTTTTGTGATGTCCCCGATCACCAACTGGCTCGAGCACCATGGCGTGAATCGCGGCATCGGTTCGCTTATCGCGCTTATTGTTGTTGTTGCCGTGCTCGTCGGTGTCGTTTGCATCTTGTCGCCGATTCTCTTTGGTCAGATCATGGAAGTCCTGAGCCGTCTGCCCGAGCAGCTTCGTGTTGCGGGTGGCGATCTCAACGAGATGATTTCGCATGCCAAGACGCTCAACAACACGCCGCTCAAGGAGTATTTGGACGATAATCTTTCGTCGCTTGTTACTGTGGCATCGAAGTACGTGTCTCAGATCGCTGCCGAGCTTGGCCGCGGTGTGTTCCCGCTCATCACCAATACGGCCTCGCAGTTGTTCGTGATCTTCCTTGGTCTGGTGCTTGCGTACTGGATGGCCTGCGACTACCCTCGCATGCACCACGAGATTTGCACCATCATCGGTCAGGAGAAGGAGACCACGTACCGCTTTATGGTCGCCATCCTTTCTCGCTCTGTCGGCGGCTACATGCGCGGTATGGTCGTGACGTCCATCTGCGGTGGTTTCCTCGCCTTTATCGGTTTTATGATCATCGGCCATCCGTATGCGGCGCTCATGGCTATCTTTACCGGCATCATGCATTTGGTTCCAGTCGTCGGTCCTTGGGTGAGCGCGGCAATCGCCACAGTGCTCGGTTTCATGTTCAGCCCCATGTTGGCGTTATGGACGCTCGTCGTGACGATGGTCGCGCAAAACGTCACCGATAACGTGATTTCGCCTAAGGTTATGCAGAGCTCGGTGCAGGTGCATCCCATCATGAGCCTCACGGCGCTCGTTATTGGCTCGGCACTCATGGGCCCCATCGGCATGATTATTGCCATCCCGCTTTGTGCGGCCCTCAAAGGTATCTTCGTGTTCTACTTCGAGAATGAGACCGGCCGCCAGCTTGTGGCCTATGACGGCGCCGTGTTTAAGGGCACACCGTACCGCGATGCCGATGGCAACCCGGTCGCCGCCTACGACGCGCTCGGCGACGACACCTTCATTTACGAGTCCGAGCTCATCGGCAACGAGACTGCGCCCGAGGCCCAGGCTATGCCCAAGCCCGAGCTCGATAATCCTTGGATTAAGCTCTCGGGTCTTCAGCCCGACGCGACGGGCTTTTTCAAGAACCCCTTCGCCAAGGATGATGATTCCAATACGGACGACGACACCAAAACCGGCATCGACGGTTCCATGGACGATTCGGATTCTAAATAGGTCCTATTAACGTTTCTTGAAGTTGTAAATGACAAGAAACGCGAGCAAAGCGATTGATAAGGGGCCGGCTACATAGAAAAAGAGAACGTCAATTGCGCGTAGAGTGTAGTAAGCCTTATCGCCGGACATTACTGCATACAATAAGTAGCCAAATGCTGGTTGGTTTGCGTACCAGCATGAGAAGGCCAAGAGCGCTAAAAGTGCTACAACCAGAAGTGCATTCAGGACAAATCGTTTACTTTTCATCGATCGCTCCTTCCGGGTGACTCTTATATGTAATTCTACAGCAGCCTTTTTTCAAAGGCTTGCTCGGTCCCAAATAACGTGCACTTTCGCTGGAGGGTCGCTGTTTGGCGGCCCTCTTTTTTGCATGGGCGCGGTGGGATGGTAATATCGTTACGTTTGAACTGTTTCGATGTGAAACCGAGGAGATTCCCTCTATGAGTGCTGACTACCCGTCAATGACTACGGCTGAGATTCGCTCCAAGTTCCTCAACTTCTTTGAGGAGCGCGGTCTTAAGCTCTATCCTTCTTCGTCCCTCGTCCCCGACGATCCTTCGCTGCTGCTTGCCAACGCCGGCATGAACCAGTTTAAGGAGTATTACCAGGGCAAGAAGACCATGAAGGAGATCGGCGCGATCTCCTGCCAGAAGTGCGTCCGCACCAACGACATCGACTGCATCGGCGAGGACGGCCGTCACCTGTCCTTCTTTGAGATGCTCGGCGACTTCTCCTTTGGCGGCGTCTCCAAGCAGCAGGCCTGCGCCTGGGCCTTTGAGCTCATCACCAAGGAGTTCAAGCTGCCGCTCGACCGCCTGTACTTCACCGTCTTTACCGAGGACGACGAGACCCACGACGTGTGGCGTTCCCTGGGCGTTGCCGAGGACCACATCTCGCGTCTGGGGGAGGACGACAACTTCTGGGCCGCCGGCCCCACCGGCCCCTGCGGTCCGTGCTCCGAGATCTACTTTGACATGGGCGAGGAGGTCGGCTGCGGCAGCCCCGACTGTAAGCCCGGCTGCGACTGCGACCGCTTCCTGGAGTTCTGGAACCTCGTCTTTACCCAGTACGACCGCCAGGAGGACGGCTCCATGCCGGAGCTGCCGCACCGCAACCTCGATACGGGCATGGGCCTGGAGCGCATGGCCGCTATCATGCAGCACAAGACCGCCAACTACGACGGCGATCTGATGCAGCACCTCATCAAGCTGGGCGAGGAGATCAGCGGCAAGACCTATGACGCCGACGATTACTCCGGTGCCAGCCGCTCGCTGCGTATCATCGCCGATCACTCCCGTGCCGTCGACTTTATGATTTCCGACGGCATCCTCCCCGGTAACGAGGGCCGCGAGTACGTCCTTCGCCGCCTGCTCCGCCGCGCCGTGTTCCACGGTCGCCTGCTGGGCATCGAGGGCGCCTTCCTGACCAAGTTTATCGACGAGGTCAACGCTCAGATGGGCGAGGCCTATCCTGAGCTGCTCAAGAACGTCGCGCTCGTCAAGGGTATCGTCGCCTCCGAGGAGGAGCGCTTCTCCACGACGCTCGACAACGGTCGCGTCTACCTGGATGAGGCCCTGGCAGCGCTTGCCGACGGCTCCGTCCTTCCGGGCGACGTTGCCTTTAAGCTGCACGACACCTTTGGTTTCCCCATTGACCTGACTGTCGAGATCGCCGGCGCTGCTGGCCACGACGTCGACATGGACGGCTTCACCGCCTGCATGGAGGACCAGAAGGCCCGCGCTCGTGCCAACGCCAAGGGCGATGCCTGGGGCAGCTTCAACGACGTGTGGGTCGAGCTTTCCGACAAGGTCGCCGCGACCGAGTTCGACGGCTATGACAACGATGCGATCGAGGGTGCCAAGGTTGTCGCCATCGTTCGCAACGGCGAGTCCGTCGAGTCCGCTGCCGCCGGCGAGGACGTCGAGGTCGTGCTCGACCGCACCCCGTTCTACGCCGAGATGGGTGGCCAGCAGGGCGATGCCGGCGAGCTTTCCGCCGAGGGCGTTGTTCTGACCGTTGCCGATACCAAGAACCACAACGGCCTGTATGCCCATGTCGCACACGTTGCCGAGGGCACGCTGACCGTCGGTGCTACCGTGACCGCCGCGCTCGACGCCGAGCGCCGTGGTTTCCTGCGCCGCAACCACACCGCCACCCACCTGCTCGACGCTGCCCTTAAGCAGGTCCTGGGCGAGCATGTCTCCCAGGCCGGCTCGCTGGTGACGCCCGAGCACCTGCGCTTTGACTTTACGCACTTCGAGGCCCTGTCCTCCGAGCAGCTCAAGGCTGTTGAGGACCTGGTCAACCAGCAGATCTTCGCTTCCAAGCCGGTCGTGACCCGTGTCATGGGCATCGACGAGGCTAAGGCTGCCGGCGCTGTTGCCCTGTTTGGCGAGAAGTATGGCGACGTCGTCCGCGTCGTCTCCGTGGGCGCTGAGGACCAGCCGTTCTCCCGCGAACTCTGCGGTGGCACACACGCTGCCAACACCGCCGAGATCGGCCTGTTCAAGATCATTTCCGAGTCCTCCACGGGCTCCAATGTCCGCCGTATCGAGGCCGTGACCTCTAAGGGTGCCCTCGACTATATGGCCGACCGCCTGGCACTCGTTGACGCCGCCGCCGCTGCGCTCAAGTGCCGCGTAGACGAGGTTCCCGCCCGCGTGGAGAACCTGCAGGCCGAGCTGCGCGAGACGTCCAATAAGCTCAAGAAGGCTCTGACCGGTGGCTCCTCCGACGCCATCTCCAGCGCCATCGAGGACGCCGTCGAGCTTGACGGCTATAAGCTCGTTGTCGCTGAGCTCCAGGGCCTTGAGGCTGCCGACCTGCGCAACGTATGGGATACCGTGCATCAGAAGGTCGCCGGCCCTGTCGCTTGTGTCGTCGCCAGTGTGACTGAGAAGGGCACTCCGGCCCTGCTCGCTGCCGGCTCCGATGACGCCGTCAAGGCCGGTTTCCACGCCGGTAACGTGATCAAGCAGATCGCGGGTCTGGTCGACGGTCGCGGTGGCGGTCGTCCCAACATGGCCCAGGCCGGTGGCAAGAATGCTGCCGGCATCGCCGATGCCCTCGCGGCCGCTAAGACCGCGCTCGGCGCCTAAGAATCTAAGAAGTCGCTGTGGTTGCGCTCGCGCTGGACATAGGGGAGACCAGGATTGGCATCGCCGTCTCGAGCCGTGATGGCAAGATGGCGATGCCTGTCAAGGTGCTTCCGGCTGCCGAGGTCACCGGTGTGGCCAAGACGTTCCGCTACCTGGTTGAGGACTATGAGCCCGACATCCTGGTAAGCGGACGTCCCCTGACCATGGCCGGTGAGCCCGGCCCTCAGGCCGAGCGCGTTGCCGCTGTGGCGCAAAAGATTGCCGACGAGCTCGATCTTCCGTTGGAGTTTGAGGACGAGCGTCTGTCCTCGCAAGAGGCCAAGCGTATCCTGCGCGAGCAGGGACTCAACGAAAAGCAGATGAGGGGCAAGATCGACATGATTGCCGCCAGCCTGTTTTTGCAGACGTGGCTCGATCGTAAAAACGAGGAGGTTTCGCATGCCTAGTGCTTCCGATCCGCGCCAGCCGAATCGTACACAGCAGCCGGCGTCGCGCCCTGCCCAGCCTGGCCAGCGTCCGGCACAGCCGACGCAGCACGCAGCTCAGCCTGCCGCGCGCCCGGCGCAGTCCTTCTCTCGTTCGGCCCAACCTGTTCAACGGACGGGTCAGCAGCCTTCTGCTCGTTCGGTTCAGCATTCGGCTTCTCACGCGGCTCAGCAGCCCACTGCTCGTACGGCCCAGCCTGCAGGCGGCACCCGCTTTAAGCAGCAGGCACCTACCCAGCGAACGCAGGCCCCCCAATCGCATTCGCATCACGCTCGTGGTTCGCATGGCGTTGCTCCGGCGACCCGCTCGAGCTACAACACGCATGCTCGTCGCGGTGCTCAAAAGAAAAGCTCCCCGGTGCCTATGATTATCGGTGGCGTCGTCGCCGTGCTTGCGCTTGTCGCGATCGTTTTCTTTGTCGTGCCAGCCGTCAAGGGCTTCTTTGGCGGTGAGGATGCGAAAGTCGCTGCTGGCCAGCAAGTTACTATCACGATTCCCGACGGTGCCTCGGGCGATACTATCGCCTCGATTCTCTCTGAGAACCATATCGTCGAAAATCCCAAGGATTACTATGCGGCGGTGAAAAAGCTCAACGCCGATATGTCGCTCAAGCCTGGTGATTATTCGTTCACCACACTCATGGATGCGACCAAGGTTGTTCAGCAGCTCATGGAAGGCCCCAACGCGGGCTCCAATGCGCTGACTATCCCTGAGGGCCTAACGGTCGATCAAGTCGCCGACCGTGTGGCCCAGGCCTACGACAGCATCTCTAAGGAAGACTTCCTCAACCAGGCCAAGGCCTCCAACTACGTTGACGACTATAGCTTCCTTAAGGGCGCCGCCAACGATTCGCTCGAGGGTTTCTTGTTCCCCAAGACCTATTCGCTGGGCGATTCGCCGACGGCCGATGACGTGATTCGCGCCATGCTCGATCAGTTTAAGACCGAGTACAAGTCGCTTGACTTTGCGAGCTGCGAAGCCAAGATCAAGGAACGCTACGGCGTGGAGATGTCCGACTACGACATCGTCAACTTGGCCTCTATCGTTGAGCGCGAGGGCCTCAACGCCGATCAACGTGCGCACGTGGCCTCGGTCTTCTACAACCGCCTTGCCGGCAAACTCGACGGTCTGCGCTATCTCAACAGCGATGCGACCATGATGTATGTCACCGGTGGCGAGGTTACCGCCGACGACCTGCAGAGCGATAGTCCGTATAACACCTATAAGCACGAGGGCCTACCGCCCACGCCCATCTGCTCTCCGTCGCTCGAGGCACTCAAGGCCACGCTTGAGCCGACCGACTCCGATGACCTGTATTTCTACATTACGCAGGACGAGGAGTACTTCTCGCAAACCTACGAAGAGCATCAACAGTCTTGGAATTAGCATGAGGATTTTTAGCCCCAAACGATACGTTGCCTCGGTCGATCGCATCGACCTTAATACCCTGTGGGCCGACGGCAAACGCGCCATTCTGCTCGATCGCGATAACACCCTGGTGCCGCGCGACACCGAGCAGGTCCCCGCCGCGATTTCCGCTTGGCTCGACGCCGCCCGCGCCAAAGGCTTTAAGCTGTGCATGGTGTCCAATAACTGGCATCGCGACCAGGTCATGGCATCGGCACGCGAGCTGGGACTCGAGGCCATCAGCCACGCCATGAAGCCGGCGCCGTTTGCCCTCAAGGCGGGTCTTAAGCGCCTCGGCGCCACGGCCGACGAGGCGGTGCTGATCGGTGATCAGCTCTACACGGACGTGTGGAGCGGCAACTTCGCCGGCGTCGATACCATCCTGGTAAAGCCGCAGGCCACGCAGGACCTGTGGTATACGCAGATCTTCCGTATCTTTGAGCGCCGGGCCCTGCGCGACCTTCCCTGCGAGGAATAGGTCTCGTCATGTCCCAGCACACCAAACACGGCTGCGACCATATCTTCTTTATCGGCTTTTTGGGCGCGGGCAAATCGACGCTCGCGCGCAACGTCGGCACTATGTTCAAGCGGCGTTTTATCGATACCGACCGACTGGTCGTGCGCCGTTGCGGTAAGTCGGTAACCGAGATTTTTGAGACCGAGGGCGAGGATCGTTTTCGCGAGCTCGAGACCTCGGCGCTCCGTTCGCTCCAAAGTGAGCGCAGCCTGTTGGTTTCGTGCGGGGGCGGCATTGTCGAGACGCCGGTGAATATTGAGCTGATGCACGAAATGGGTACGTGCGTGTACCTCGAGGGCGACTTTGAGGATTCGATTCGCCAGATTCGTCGGTCCGACACGCGCCCCGATTTCCGCTCGCCCGAGCATGCCGCGCGCTTGTTTGAGCATCGCCGTCCGCTGTATCGCCAGGCCGCCGACCTTACCCTTGATATTCGCAACAAGTCCTTCGAGGACGTTTCCTACCTTTGTGCCGAGATGCTTTTGGAGCGTGGGCTGCTATGATTCGCCGTCAACTGATCAATTTCCAAAACCGCAGCGTCGATGTCCGTGTCGGATTGGGTGCGTTCGATGAACTGTCGCGTATGTTTGCCTCGGCCGTGGGCAAGCCTAAGCGCGCGATGGTCGTTTGGAACACCGCCACATCCGAGCGTTTTGGTGAAGTCGTCGAGCATGCGCTGGTCGACGCCGGTTTTGCCGTGTCGCCGCTAGTCCTCGAGGTTTCGCCTGCTGGTGCCACGCTTGCTGATGCCGATGCTATCTTTGGCGCCCTGACTGCCAATGGCATTACCTGTGACGATCTGGTTGTCGCCGTTGGCGATGCCGCAACCTGCTCGGTTGTTAGCTGGTGTGCCAATCAGTGGTGCGGCCGCACCGAGTGCGCGTTGCTGCCGACGACCTTCGACGCCATGCTCACGGTCGCGACGACCATGAAGCCGCTCGTCGCTTCGTCGGCCAATGCGCTTCCCGCTATCGCGTTCCGTCCTGAGCCGGGCTTGGTCGTGTGTGACCTCGACCTTGTTCGCGAGGCGGACCCCGAGTACCTCAAGCTCGGCTATGTGGTACTTGTTGGTACCATGCTTTCGAGCAGCAAGTCCCGCTGGAATCAGTTTACTGAGACCGTTCCCGAGATTCTCGCGGGCGAGGAGGTCGCGCTCGTCAATGCAGTTCAATGGTCTCAGACTGCCCGTAAGGACGTACTGATGGCCACGAACCCGAGCGCCCGCCATGCGCTCGATTTTGGCAAGACGGGGGAGCGTACTCTGCGCGCTTGCTTGGGCGATGCTGCTTCGCAGGTTCCTGCCTATCAGCTGTTATCCGAGGGCATGCGCTTTGAGGCGCGCCTAGCACATGATGCCTGCGACTTCGATATCGATTACGTCTTTGAGGTCGATGACTGCCTGGAGGACTTTGGTATCGAGGAACTTGCCTTCGATCTGGAGCCTGCCGTATATATCGAGGAGTTCCGCAAGCAGCAGTTCGCTCGCTCGAACCGCAGCATGTTGCCGCTGCCCGCGGCACTCGGCGCCATTCGTCTAACGAGCGTTGAGGACGAGGTTCTTGAGCGCCATGCTCATGCCTACTTGGCTTCTCGCAAAGAACTTCTCTAAGATTTATTGACATCCATCGTCTTTCGTATCATGTTGTGGGACGGGTTTCCAATCGGTTGCGGATCGCATGCGATTCCGACGTTCGGTTGAGACCCGTCCCGTCTTTATAGAGACAATAAGAAAGGAATCTGCATGTCTGAGATTGCTGCCGGTCCTGCCGGTCGTATCGAACGTGTCCGTGCCCTGATGGTCGAGCGCGGCTACGACGCTATCGTGGTACGCGACGAGGCCAATCTTCGTTGGCTCACGGGCGTGAAGGGCGTCTTCGACTACACCTTCGAGTTCCCGCACGCGGCGTTTATTACGGCTGACCAGTGCCTGTTCCATACCGACTCGCGCTACCTCAACAGCTTTGAGGAGAACACGCCCGCCGGCAGCCCCTGGGTCTACGACATGGACGAGGGCACCATCCCCGGTTGGGTCGCCGGCAAAATCGCGGCCAACAAGTGCCGCGTCTGCGCTGTCGAGGACGACATGCAGATCAACTTCTATCAGGGTATTCAGCGTGGTCTGGAGGATCGTTCCGTCGCCTGCATGCTGCCGCTGATGCATGCCGACATTCGCAAGATGCGCGCCATCAAGGACGCCGAGGAGATCGAGCTCATGCGCCATGCGCAGTCGATCACCGATGCCGCCTTCCAGCATATGCTCGGCTTTATTAAGCCCGGCATGACCGAGAAACAGGTTCGCAATGAGCTCGAGAACTTTATGTTCGCCAATGGCGCCGACAGCCTGGCCTTTGGCTCCATCGTGGCGAGCGGCCCCAATACCGCCAATCCGCATGCCGTCCCGAGCGACCGCGTGATCGAGAAGGGCGACTTCGTCCTTATGGATTACGGCGCGGGCTACTGCGACTATCGTTCCGACATGACGCGCACCGTCGTGATGGGCGAGCCTACCCAGGAGCAGCTCGACCTCTATGCGCTCGTGCGCCGTACGCACGAGGAGTGCGTCGCCGCCATCCATCCGGGCGTCGAGGGCAATGACATTTTCAAGCTTTCCAAGAAGATCATCGGCGATGCCGGTTATGGCGATTACTATAACCATGGCCTGGGCCATGGTGTCGGTATCGACATCCATGAGCTGCCCAACTTCAACCGCAGCAAGAACATCATCGAGGTCGGCTCGGTTATCACCATGGAGCCTGGCGTGTACCTGCCCGGCGTGGGCGGCGTGCGTCTGGAGGACTACGGCGTGGTCACCGAGAACGGCTACGAGCCCTTCACCAAGACACCGCATGACCTTCACGTCATCGATTGCTAGTCTACTTCGGTAGATAGTTTGGAGCGGGGCGTCCGGATCGATTCGGACGCCCCGCGTTCTCTTTTTATGCGTTCGCCGCAGGCGCCGTCTGCAAGTGTATAATTTCGCTCGTATGTAATTTGGACGCTTGTGCGTTCTGCCCATAACAAGAAAGGTCGCTATGCCTACCATTTCTACCGCCGACTTCAAGAACGGCCTCGGTCTCCGCATCAAGGACAAGGTCTACACCATTGTCGAGTTCCAGCATGTCAAGCCGGGCAAGGGCGGCGCGTTTGTGCGCTACAAGACCCGCGACATCAAGAGCGGCCGCGTCGTCGAGAACACCTGCAACGCCGGCACCAAGTTCGAGAGCGTCATGCTCACCACCCGTGAGTTCCAGTACCTCTACAACGATGGCACCGACTACATCTTCATGGACAACGAGTCCTATGAGCAGGTTCCCGTTCCCGAGGACATGGTGGGCGAGAACTCCAAGTGGCTGCGCGAGAACGACATCTGCCAGCTGCTCTTTGCCGACGATGAGCTTATGGGCGTGACCCCGCCGATGTTCATCGAGACCACCATTGTCCAGACCGACCCGGGCTTTAAGGGCGACACCGTCCAGGGTTCCACCAAGCCGGCCACGATCGACACCGGCGCTGTCATCCAGGTCCCCATGTACCTCAACGAGGGCGAGGTCATCAAGGTTGACACCCGCGACGGCAAGTTCGTCTCCCGCGTCTAGCAACCAACTCTTCTAGGAGGACTCATGCCCCAGGAAATCAAGATTGACGGCATCGGCATTTCGCCCGATGTTCTGACCGCCATCGTCTCGCGCGCCGTGTCCGATGTCGAGGGCATCGCCTCCGTTGGCGTCAAGGACCTTGCCACCAACCTTGTCTCCATGATGCTCTCGTCCAAGGCCCCGGCTTCCGAGCCGGCGGTCGAGGCCGAGGTCGTTGGCGACAAGCTCGCACTCACCGTGCGTGTCGTGGTGTTCTTTGGCTATCCGTTCAAGAAACTCGCCGAGGCTGTTCGCGCCGCTGTGGTCGCCGCCATCGATGCCCAGGTGGGCGTTGAGGTCGAGCGCGTTGACGTTTGCATCGACGGCCTCGTTTTCCCCAAGGAGTAACCTTTGAGCCTTAAGGTTTATCGCGGGCGCACGCTTGCCCGCAGTCAGGCGCTGCAGCTGCTGTTCCAGGCCGAGGCCACGGACAGCCCGCTCGAGCGCGTCCTCGAGGGCGATTTCCTGATCTCTAAGGGTCCCCTCGACCCCTATGCGCTGGAGCTGTGCCGCGGTGCTTACGAGCATATCGACCGCATCGACTGCGCTCTGCGTTCCGTTGCCAAAAACTGGGATCTTATGCGCATGCCCGGCGCCGACCGCAATCTGCTGCGTATCGCCGTTTACGAGATGCGTTTCCTCACCGACGAGGAGGTCTCGGATGCCATCGTGATCAACGAGGCCGTCGAGCTTGCCAAGGCCTATGGCACCGACCAGTCCGCGTCGTTCGTCAACGGCGTGCTGGGTAAGATCGCTCGCAGCGAGGAGCTGCCGGGCGAGGACCTATACCAGGAGCTGCTGGCCGAGGATCGTGCTCGCGAGGAGGCACAGGCTGCTGAGGCTGCCGCAAAGGTTTCGGTTGCTCAGGCTGAGGCTGGCGTGCTGGCCGAGGACGCGGACGCCTCCGAGGTTGTCGTCGACTCCGTCGAGGAGTAGTCATGCCAGAGGGTTCTGTCCGCAACTTTGACGAGATCTCTGATCGTCTGGACCAGATCATCGCTACCGTTCGCTCCAAGGATACGTCCTTGGAGCGTTCGCTCGATCTGTTTGACGAGGCGATTGAGCTGGGCTCCCGCGCGGTCGATATGGTCGACAAGTTTGAGTTGACGCCGCGAGAGGCCGATAAGCTCGAGCAGGAATACGATGAGGATGCGGCAAACGAATCACAGGATGGCCAGGCTGCATCTCCGGATACGAATGGTTGATGGCATTCATGAAACGCGTGCGTCTTGATGACGAACTGATTTCACAGGGCATCTGCGCCGATCGCGCGGATGCCCTTCGCACTCTTATGGCCGGCTTGGTCTCGAGTGGCGGCGAGCGCTTGACTTCGCCGGGCCTTAAGGTGACCCCGGGTCTGCCGCTGCACGTGAAGGGGCGCATTCCCTATGTTGGCCGCGGCGGTCTTAAGCTCGAAGGCGCGCTTGATGCGTTTGGTATCAATCCGACGGGCCTTGCCTGTCTGGATGTGGGCTGCTCTACCGGAGGCTTTACCGATTGCCTGCTCAAGCGCGGTGCTGCGACCGTTGTCTCGGTGGACGTGGGTCGCGCCCAGTTCGATTGGTCGTTGCGTCAGGACGATCGCGTGACGCTGCATGAGCGCACAAACGTGACGCAGCTGCCTGAGCTTGGCTATTCCGGCACCATCGACCTGGCTGTGTGTGATGTCTCGTTTACCAGCATCGCGAACATTATCGATGCGGTGCTGTCGTGCCTGGTTCCTACGGGTGCATTCTGCACGCTCGTAAAGCCGCAGTTTGAGGCTCCGGCGGCGCTGGTGGGCGAGGGCGGCATTGTGACCGACCCCGTCGTGCGCCGCGATACACTTGTGGCGGTGGTTGAACTCTTTGCTGCCAAGGGCCTGTTCCCGGTCGATGTGTGCGTGTCGCCCATTCATGGTGCCAAGGGAAACGTTGAGTTTTTCCTGTACGGCACGAGATTTGAATCTGGCGACCGCTCGCAAGACGTGCTGCAATCCCAGGTATCGGTTTTGAGCGAGAAAGCTGCAACGCTATGAAGGTCTTTCTGGTTCCCAATTACTACAAGCAAGAGGCGGTCGAGAGCGGCCTGATGCTCGAGCTTTGGCTGACGCGCCAGGGCTATGAGGTCGCATGGGCTGCCGACCAGCGATCGAAGATTCAGAGCACGCCTGATATTGACGGCTCCGATCTGGTCATTACGCTCGGCGGTGACGGTACGTTGCTGCGCGCTGCCCGCATCCTCAACCATCGCGAGATTCCTATCCTCGGTCTTTCCTATGGTCACCTGGGCTTTTTAACTGCTGCGAGCCCCGAGGAGCGCGACATTCTGCAGGTCGTGAGCGACGCCCTTTCCGGCGAGCTGCACGTGAGCCGTCGCGCCACCATCGCCGCGGATATCGTGTCCGTGCGCGAAGACGGTACGAAGGATGTCGTGCGCACCTTCGCCCTCAACGACATGGCGCTTACCCGCGGTCCGCTGTCCGATATGGTCGAGTTCGACATCACGGTGTCGGGCCACCATATCGACCGACTGCGTGGCGACGGCGTGGTCGTGTCCACGGCGACTGGTTCTACGGGGTACGCGCTCAGTGCCGGTGGCCCCATCGTGAGCCCCGACTATACGGGTATGGTCTGCGTACCTATTGCGCCGCACACCATTCAGGCCCGTGCCTTCTTGACTTCGCCGAGTGATGTCGTCGAAATCTTTATGTCTGATGACCGTCCGAGCGTTCCGGCGATCGCTATCGATGGACAATTTATTACTTGCGATGGCACCGTTGAGAGCGTGGCGGTGCGTCGCGGGCCCGGTGATGTGCTGCTGCTGGATTACGGCCCCGAGAGCTTCTATAACTCGGTGAGCCGCGTATTCTACGGAGTCCGTCATGATCGATGAGCTGCAGGTTTCTAACATTGCGCTCATTCGCGAGGCGACGCTGCTGCCGAGTGCCGGCCTGACTGTCCTGACCGGCGAGACCGGTGCCGGCAAGACCGCGCTGCTCTCGGCCCTCAAGCTTATTTTGGGTGAGCGCGCGGATTCGTCTATGGTGCGCGAGGGCGAGGCGCTGGCGAGCGTCGAGGCGCGCCTGTTTGACGGCCCGCACGACACGGAGGGCTTCATCGTGCAGCGCAGTCTTTCTGCCGAGGGCCGCAGCCGAGTGAAGATTGACGGACGCATCGCCAGTGTGCGCGAGCTTTCGGAGCGCGTTGGCGTGATGATGGATCTGTGCGGCCAACACGAGCACCAGCGCTTGCTCGATCCGGCGCATCATGTTGCGATGGTCGATGCCTGGGCAGGGCGCCCTGCACTCGAGGCGCTCGAGCACTACCGCGCCTGCTTTAAGGCTTCGCGCGCTGCCGCTAAGGAGGTTCGACGTGTCGAGGAGGCCTCACGTGCGCGGGGGAGTCGCGTCGAGGAAGCGCGCTTTGCGCTCGAGCGTATCGGCGAGATCGACCCCAAACCGGGCGAGTATGAGGAACTCGAGGAACTGCTGCCGCGCTCCGAACATGCCGAGGTGCTGGTTGCCACAGCTAATGATGCCCATGCATCGCTTGCCTCCGAAGGGGGAGCGCTCGATGCCGTGAACAGCGCCGTGGCAGAACTTTCCCGTATGGCTTCCGTCGATCGCAAACTTGGCGACATTGCCGATTTGCTTTCGGATGCCTGTATCTCCCTTGAGGATTGCGCGAACGAACTTCGTGCCTATCGCGATGGCGTCGCCTTCGATCCGCGCGAGCTCGCTCGCATGCGTGAGCGGTATTCCGACCTCAAGGGCCTGCTGCGTCAGTGGGGTCCTACCATGGACGATGTTTTTGCCATGCGCGATCGCTCGCAAGAGCTGCTGTCCCTGGTCGATGATGGCGATGAACAGATCAGAAAGGCGCGTGAGGCACTCGGGAGCGCCGAGCACGAGTTGTTTGCCGCTGCCAAGGCACTTAAGCGCGCTCGCAATGTGGCGGCCCCGCGCTTCTGCCACGAGGTTTGCCGCCAGATGGCTCGCCTGGAGATGGGCGGCGCCGAGCTCGTCTGGGAGTCGCGTGATCTTCCCCGTGCTGAGTGGACGCCCGTTGGTCCTTCGAGCTACGAGCTGCTATACCGCAGCGGTGCCGGTTTGACTCCACGTCCCCTGCGCCGCATTGCGTCGGGCGGCGAGCTCAGCCGCGTCATGTTGGCAAGTAAGGTTGTCCTCGGTAACGCGGACGGTGTCGATACGCTGGTGTTTGACGAGGTCGATGCCGGTGTCGGTGGCTCCACGGCGCGTGCGCTCGCAGGCGTGCTGGCAGATCTCGCCGCTACGCATCAGGTGATTGTCGTAACCCACTTGGCGCAGGTCGCCGTCATGGCTGACAAGCATTATGTCGTCAGCAAGGAACCGGGCGACGTTCCCCAGACGCATCTGGATGAGGTGGCTGGGGATGCTCGCACCGCAGAGATCGCCCGCATGCTGAGCGGCGATCAGTCCGAGGCAAGCTTGGCCCACGCGAAGCAGATGCTCGAAGAAGCTCGAGGTTAGGTCGTATCAGCGGTGTTGGTGGGACAAAATTGACTGAAATTTTTGTCCCACTACGCGTTTTACTCAACGACCTTATCCGGCTGGATGAGCTCCTCGTAGTAGCTGATATGCTCACGCGCGTCTTCAATCTCGGGCAGCAGGAAGTTGTAGATGACCTCGATGATCATCGTGGCGCTCATCTTGGAGAATGCGAAGTCGCCCGTTGTCAGCAGTGCCTCGTGATTGACGGTATTAAAGGTGTAGTCGGCTAGGCGCGCAAGTGGAGACTTGCTGTCGCTGCTGATGACGACTACAGTGGCGCCGCAGTCGCGAGCCGCTTTTGCCATGCGATTCAGACGGCGAGACTTGCCGGAGTTCGAGATCAGCACGATAACGTCGCCGGGGCGCAACGTGAGCGCAAAGCCGATTGATGTCTCGCTGATGGTGCTTGCCATGCAGCGAAGGCCCAGCTGCGAAAACTTAAATGTCGCATCGAGCGCGACCGCGTTCGTATTGCCCACGGCGGCGAACTCAATAACACCGGCATTCTTAAGCGCGTGTACAACTGCGGCCAACGTGTCGTGATCTATGCCGTCGATGGTCGCATTAAGCTCACTCACCTTGGCGGCGAGGATATTTTTTAGGCTCTGCTCCATATTATCGAGCGAGACCTCGTCGGTCAGGCCCTCGTTGCGCTGGCTTTCCAAATCCCTCGCCAACGAAAACTGAAAGCTGCGGAAGCTGCCAAAGCCCAGCTTTCGGCAGAAGCGCGAAACGGTCGCCTCGGACGTGGCGGCAGCGCGCGAGAGCTGAGCGGCCGTGAGGCGTGGCGCTTCGGACTGGTGTTCCAATATATAGTCGACAATGCGCTGCTCGGACTCGCTGTATCCCTGATGGGTACTAATGAGGGAAAGTGCGCTCTTGCTACTATCGGTCATGGATGGCTCCTGGTTGGCATGAAAATCTAGCTTGATTTGCAATGCCATAGTATACGGGCATTTTCAATTACAAGATACACCTTGCCGTTTCAAGTGTTGATGGTAAACTTTCACTTGCCGTTTACGGTTATGAAAGAACCTTTCACCGGAGAATTGCGCCTTGTCTCTTCTCACGCGGACGGTAGGTTGGTATCTTTCAAGTGTGGAAAAACGCGCATCGAAGCGCGTGTAGGGGAGCGCCCGCGGGCGCTGTACTCAAGAAGGAGGGACACATGGCTAAGTTTGACATCATCGCCGCGACCGGTTGCCCGACCGGCATTGCGCACACCTTCATGGCGAAGGAGGCGCTGGAGAAGGCTGCTGCCGAGCGAGGTCTGACCATTAAGGTCGAGACTCATGGCCAGGTCGGTGTCGAGAACGAGCTCACCAAGAGCGAGATCGCCGGTGCCAAGGCCGTCGTCGTCGCAGCCGATAAGGATGTCCAGGCTGAGCGTTTCGCCGGTAAGCCCATGGTTTCCGTTGGTGTTTCCAAGGCCCTGTCTGTTGAGGCCGCCGGTAAGCTGATCGACCGCGCGCTCGCCGCCAAGGGCGACGACACGGTTGCCGCTGCCGCCGATGTCGAGGACGAGGTCGAGGAGAAGGAGTCCATCGGTCACGTCATCTACAAGCACCTCATGAACGGCGTCAGCCACATGCTGGTCTTCGTCGTTGCCGGTGGTGTTCTGACCGCCATTTCGTTCCTGTGGGGCATCACGTCCTTTGATTCGACGGCTGCCGACTACAACAGCTTTGCCGCGATGCTCAAGATTATCGGCGGTATCGCAATGAACCTCATGGTTCCGGTGCTCTCCGCTTACATCGCCGAGTCCATCGGCAAGCGCCCGGCGCTCGTCCCCGGTTTCGTCGCCGGTATGATTGCCATCCAGGGCTTGCCTGTTAACGCCGATACCGGCATGATCGACGCCGGTGGCGCAGGTGTGGGCTTTGGCTTCCTAGGCGGCATCGTCGGCGGCTTCCTCGCTGGCTATGTCATCCTGCTGCTCGAGAAGGTTTTCTCTAAAATTCCTGCGAGCCTTAATGGCCTGAAGGCAATCTTCCTGTATCCGCTGTGCTCTACCGCCATCGTCGGCCTGGTCATGCTCGGTATTTCCGGCCCCATGGCTGCCATTAACCAGGGCATGATGGATTTCCTGCAGAGCCTCGGTAACTCCGGTCCGGTGATCCTTGGCCTGGCCATCGGCTGCATGTGCGCCTTTGATATGGGCGGCCCGGTCAACAAGGCTGCTTACGCTACTGGCACCTTCCTGCTCGGTACCGCTCTCGAAGCTGGCGTCGGCACCGAGACCTACAACTTCGGCACCAACTTCATGGCTGCCGTCTCCGCCGCTTGCATCGTTCCGCCGCTGATCACCACCTTCGCCGTCGTTGTCGGCAAGAAGTACTTCAGCCAGGAGGATCATGACGCCGGTATCGTCAACCTCATCCTTGGTTGCACCCACATCACCGAGGGCGCCATTCCGTTCATGACCAAGAACATCTGGCCCGTCATGCCCATCATGATGCTCGGTTCTTCCATCGCTTCCATCTTGACCATCTTCTTCAACGTTCACGATCCGGCGCCTCACGGCGGCTTCCTGGTCCTGCCCGTTGTCGAGAACGGTCCGCTGTGGGTCCTCGCGATCCTCATCGGCGCTGTGGTCGGTGGTATCCTGTTCGTGGCCTTCAAGAAGTACGACTTCGAGAAGAATCAGAAGGCCGCTCCTGTAGCCAAGTCCGTTGAGGCCCCCAAGGCCGCTGCCGTCGAGGCCCCCAAGGCCGAGGCTGCCGACTTCGTGAAGGTCGAGAATGTCTTTGTCGCCGAGGACTTCGCTTCTCGTGACGAGGCTCTGAGCTTCGTTTCCAACCAGGCTGTCAAGGCCGGTATCGCCAGCGACGCCGACGCCGTGATGAACGCCTTCCTGGCCCGCGAGGCCGAGGGCACCACGGGCATGATGGAGGGCTTCGCCATCCCGCATGCCAAGTCCGACGCCATTACCGAGGCTGCCGTCATCGTCGTCAAGGACGAGTCCGGTGTGACCGGTTGGGACACCATGGACGGCGCTCCCGTCAACGTGGCCATCGCGCTGCTCATCCCGGGTGCCCAGGCCGGCACCACGCACCTTAAGATCCTGTCCAAGGTCGCCGAGGCGCTCATGGACGAGGACTTCCGTGCCACCGTCAAGGGTTCCACCGACGCCGCCAAGATCGCCAAGACGATCAACGCCCGCCTGGTCTAATCCCGCAACACGCGAATACCATCGCCCCCTGTATATAAGGCGGAGTCCCTCTCCAGGGCCTCCGCCTTTTTTCTATCCCTCCCATAAGTTGCGGTGAAATAGGGACTGTTTAAACGATTCAACCCCAAATTCAGTCCCTATTTCACCGCAACTTACAAAAGGGCATAGAGGGGGCTACCTATCGAGTCTTTGTCGCGAACAGATCATCAGCCAGATTTCCGTTTGCACGATATTGCTCTGGACCGACCGAGTTTCCGCAGCCTGCTCGCCCACAGGGGCCCGTGCGCGGCCTGTGAGATTTATCGCGAGTTCCGCACGAGCCGAAGAGCACTTAATGTGCTCTTCGTGCGAGCAGGACTGTAGAGCAGGAAATCTCACAGGCCGCGCACGGGCCCCTGTGGGCGAGCAAGCGGACGACAAACACATCTGTCCAATAATTCGTCTGAAACATAATGAAAAACCGTTTGATGTGAGTTAATATAAACAACGTCGTGAATCTGACTCCTGCCACATGCATGACAGGGGTTAAACACAAAAAAGGAGTCAACTATGGTTTCTGAGAAGGCTACCCTCGTTAATCCTCAGGGTCTGCACATGCGTCCGGCTGGTCTGTTCGCCTCCACCATGGGCAAGTACGCCTGTGACGTGACGGTCGTCACCCCCGAGAAGGAGGTCAACGGCAAGTCCCCGATGGCCCTCATGGCTGCTGGTATCCCTTGCGGTACCGAGGTCGAGGTCAAGTGCGACGGTGCCGACGAGGCCGAGGCTCTGGCTGCTGCCATCGAGCTCATTAAGAGCGGTCTTGGCGAGTAGAACTCAAACGGGTCGCATGTTGAACAATTAAGTTCATACTTGGGGGCGCAGTGACCTGTATCAAGGTAGCTGCGCTCTTTTGTCATGGATATGGCAAAACGCTTTATCACATGGCACGGAGAGAGGAATGGGAATGTATCAGGGAGTCAACGCATCCGAGGGCATCGGAATCGGCACCGTTATGGTCGCCGTCGATCCCGACTTGACGTTTGAGCCGCACGAGGTTGCTGATTCGGCAGCAGAGAAGGAGCGCTATCAGACCGCTCTTTCGGTCTTCTGCGAGAAGACCCAGGCTCAGGCCGACCACATGAAGGAGACGGTGGGCGAGGCCGAGGCCGAGATCATGAGCGGACACATTGTCCTAGCTCAGGATCCGGGCATGACCGACGCCATCAACGCCGCCATTGACGGCGGCACCTGCGCCGAGCAGGCGCTCATGGACACCTCGACCATGTTCGAGAACATGTTCCTGTCCATGGACGACGAGATGTTCCGTCTGCGCGCGGCCGACATCGCCGACATCCGCACCGGTATTCTGGCCGAGCTGCTGGGCAAGGAGGTCGTCGACCTCTCCGTCCTGCCCGAGAACACCGTCGTTGTCGTGCACGACCTCACGCCGTCCATGACCGCCACGATCGATAAGGCCCACGTTGCCGGTATCGTCACCGAGACTGGTGGCCGCACGTCGCACTCCGCAATCATTGCGCGCGCCCTCGAGATCCCGGCTGTCCTTTCGGTTTCCAACAGCTGCACCGCACTGCGCAACGGCATGACCGTTGTCGTCGACGGTGGCAAGGGTATCGTCGAGGCCGATCCCGATGAGGAGACGCTCGCCGCTTACACTGCCAAGGCCGAGGCTTTCGCTGCCGAGAAGGCGGCTCTCGAGGCCTTCCGCGGCAAGCCGTCCGTGACTGCCGACGGCATCAAGAAGATCATTGCCTGCAACATCGGCAACCCCGATGACGTGCCCAACGCGCTCGATCACGATGCCGAGGCTATCGGCCTGTTCCGTTCCGAGTTCCTGTTCATGGACTCTGCTGAGCTTCCTTCCGAGGAGGAGCAGTTCAACGCCTACCGTAAGGTCGCCAGCGCGCTCAAGGGCGCTCCGGTCATCATCCGCACGCTCGATGTGGGTGGCGACAAGGAGATTCCGTACCTGCACATGGTCAAGGAAGAGAACCCCTTCATGGGCTTCCGCGCCGTGCGTTACTGTCTGGCCAACCCCGACCAGTACAAGGTCCAGCTCCGCGCCCTGCTGCGCGCCAGCGCCTTCGGTGACGTCAAGATTATGATCCCGCTCGTCACCTGCGTCGAGGAAGTCTTGGCTGTCAAGGAGCTCGTCGAGCAGTGCAAGACCGAGCTAACCGAAGAGGGCCGCAAGTTCAACGAGAACATCGAGGTCGGCATCATGGTCGAGACGCCTGCAGCCTCGCTGCTCGCTGACCGCCTGGCCGAGGTCGCCGACTTCTTCTCCATCGGCACCAACGACCTGATCGGCTACACCATGTGCGCCGACCGTGGCAACGACACCATCTCCAACCTGTACCAGGTTTACTATCCCGCCGTGCTCCGCTCGCTCAAGAACATCATCGAGAGCGGCGTGAAGGCCGGCATCATGGTCGGTATGTGCGGCGAGGCCGCTGCCGATCCGTTGCTCGAGCCGCTGCTGATCAGCTGGGGCCTGGAGGAGTTCTCGATGAGCGCTCCGTCCATCCTGCGCGCCCGCAAGACCATCAGCCAGTGGACCAAGGCCGAGTGCGACGAGCTCGCCGAGAAGGCGCTCGCCTGCAACACCGCTGCCGAGGTCAAGGCACTGCTCGAGTCCGCAGCTCGCTAATTTGGTATCAGAGGTAACCGCGTGGTTGGAATGGGCCGGCCACGCGGCCCTCACATATACAGGGGGTACTGTAAATGTTCTACACGCTAACCGCTAACCCGGCTGTCGACATGACGGTTTCGAGCTCTCCGCTTGAGCCCGACGAGAACGTCCGCACCGGCTCGGCCAGCTACACGGCTAACGGCAAGGGCCTCGACGTGTCCTTCGCCTTTAAGAAGATGGGCGTCGACACCGTCGCGCTCGGTTTCTTCGCCGGCTTCACGGGCAAGTTCATCGTCGAGGAGGTCATGAACCTGGGTTGCCTCTGCCGCCCGGTCTGGACCGACGGTATCACGCGCATCAACACCTACGTCAACGATGGCCAGCACGAGTACGGCATCCTGAACCCTGGTGCTCCGATCACGCCGCAGCACCAGGAGGAGCTCTACAACATCCTGGACACCGCGGGCGACCTTGAGTGCCTGATCGTCTCCGGCTCCGTGCCTCCCAAAGCTACGCCCGACTTCCTGGCTCAGGTCATGGAGCACGCTCAGGCTCGTGGCGCCGACGTCGTCCTGGACCTGTCCTCCGACAAGCTCAAGGAGCTCGCTCACAAGAAGCCGCTGCTCATTAAGCCGAACCATCACGAGATGAAGGCTATCTTCGGCGTGCCGGTCGACACCGACGACGAGGTCCGCGTTGCCATGAAGCTGGCTCACGAGGCCGGCGTCCAGAACGTGCTGCTCACCCGTGGTAGCCGCGGTGACGCTTACTTCTCCAACGGCGAGGACATCTGGTATGCCAAGCGTGAGTTCAACATCAAGCTGGTTTCTTCCGTCTGCGCCGGCGACTGCACCCTCGCTGCGTTCCTGCACAAGTGGTACAGGGATCGCGACAACGTCGAGGAGGCCATGAAGCTCGCTATGGCCACCGGCGCCAACGTCGCCGAGTCCGTCGGCATCGGCGACTTCGGTCACGTCGATGAGTATAGCAAGCGCGTTGCTGTCCGCAAGCTCGATCGTCAGTAATCGAAACGCGACATATTCGTGCGCATGTGGCGCCCCGGTTTCGGCTGGGGCGCCTTTTTGTTCCGCCACGGGGGAGAGGTGTCCCGCCGTACTTCATCGCTTCCACACCGTTCACCGAGTTGTCCTAGCCTTTTACCGATGCGTGGAATATACTTTCATTAACACGTTGCTTCGTGAAAGGAACATTCATGATTTATACGCTCACTGCAAATCCCGCTATTGACTACAACATCGCCTGCGACGGTCTTTCCGCCAACACCGTCACCCGCACGCGTGACGCGGTCTATACGCCCAACGGCAAGGGCCTCAACGTCTCGTTCACCCTTGATCACTACGGTGTCGACACGACGATCTTGGGCTTTTTCGCCGGTTTCTCGGGCGAGTTTATCGTTAAGGGCGCCGAGGCCTTGGGCGTGCCCGTCAAGCCCGTGTGGACCGACGGCATCACGCGCGTCAATGTGTTCCTCAACGCCGGCCCTGACACCGAGTACAACATGGTCAACGCCGGTGCCGCCATCAACGAGGCCAACGAGCAGGAGATGTTTGAGCTCATCGATTCGCTCGATGACATGACCTGCCTGGTCATCAGCGGCTCGCTGCCTCCCAACACTTCCGAGGGCTTCCTGGCCGAGGTCCTGCGCCGCGTCAAGGCCAAGGGGGCCGAGTTCGTCCTCGACATCTCGAGCCATCAGCTGGCAGACCTCATTGCCATGGAGCCGCTGCTGATCAAGCCCAATGACGACGAGCTGCTCGACATCTTTGGCATCAAGGTGAGCGGTGGCGACGACGAGTCCGTCAAGGGCGCCATGGCCGAGCTGCACGCCAAGGGCGCCAAGAACGTGCTGCTGACCCTCGGTGGCGACGGCGCGTACTTCTCCAACGGCGAGCATATCTGGTTTGCCAATCGCACCTTCGACGTCAAGCTGCTGTCGACGGTGTGCGCCGGCGATTCCTCGCTCGCTGCCTTCCTGTCCGTGTGGCACGACGCCCCCGAGCGCGTCGAGGATGCCCTGCGCCTCTCGATGGCCACCGGCGCCAACGTGGTCGAGTGCCCGGGTCTGGGTGATTTTGCCAAGGTGGACGAATATAAGAAGCACATCGAGGTTCGCCAGGTCTGCTAGTTCCGGCACCTTGTCTGAATAGTTTGATTATTTCGCATCCGTCTTAGACTAGGACGGATGCGTTTTTGTTTATCGGACTTGCGTGTGCAGTGGAGGCTGTTTCTTGCTAGACTTCTTGCAGACGCAATCGATAGCCAATTTGATAGTCGCAGGAGGCCATAGGCATGTGCAATGTTTCGCTCAACGGTACTCAACCGTCCGATGCGTCCCTGTGCGTCCTGCGCGCGCTTGAGGCGGCTGGTCTTGAGGCTTGGTACGTGGGCGGTTGGGTGCGCGACGCCCTGATGGGGTACCCCAGCCACGATGTTGATATGTGCTGTAGCGGCCTGTGGCAGGAGTCCAAAGCGGCGCTCGAGGCCGCCGGCATCGCGGTTGTGGAGTCGGGCATTAAATTTGGCGGAATCACGGCTATTTCCGATGGCGAGCGTATCGAGGTCACCACGTACCGTCTGGATGGCTTTTACACCGATGGTCGCCATCCCCAGAGTGTGGAGCGTGCCGCCTCGCTCGAGGACGATCTGGCGCGCCGCGACTTTACCGTCAATGCCATGGCCTGGCATCCCGAGCGCGGGCTTGTCGACCGCTACGACGGCCAGGGTGACTTGGAGCGCAAGCTGATTCGCGCTGTCGGCGATCCCAAGCGTCGCTTTAACGAGGACGCCCTGCGCATGCTGCGTGCGGTGCGCTTTGCCTGCCGTCTGGACTTTATGATTGAGCCCGAGACCAAGCGTGCGCTTGCCGAGTGCGCGCCGCTGCTCGATGCCGTGGCGCGTGAGCGTGTGGGTATTGAGCTCGAGGGCATTCTTTCGACCGGTCACGGGGGAGACGCCATGTTGCGCTACCCTGAGCTCATCTGCGCCGCTGTGCCCGAGTTGGCAGCGGGTCGCGGGTTTGATCAGCGAAGTGTCTATCATGCGTTTAACGTCTACGAGCATATCGCCCGTGTGCTGACGGTGGCAGGGGAGCTGGCGCTGTGCGACGGCGTCGCGCCATCGTCGAGCCTTATGTGGGCGGCGTTTTTGCACGATGTCTCCAAGCCCGAGTGCTTTACGGTCGATCACGCCGGCAGCGGACACTTCTACGGTCATCCCGAGCTCGGCGCCAAGAAAGCGCGCGTCATTATGGATCGCCTGGCACTCTCGCACGACCTGGTGCGCGACGTTTGCCTGCTCATCAAATATCACGATAAGCCGCTGCGCCCCGAGCGCTCCTGCCTGCTCAATATGATGCGCGCGCTTTCGGGTGAGGGCGTCGACACGGCCCGCCTGATTGACGAGCTCATGGACCTCAAGCGTGCTGACACGCTTGGCAAGGCCCCATCGTGCTTCTATTACGTTGAGACGATTGAGGAGATGCGCGCGATGGCGCACGAGCTGCTGAGGGCGGGGGAGCCCTATACGCTCAAGATGCTCGCCATCAACGGCGGCGACCTGATCCGTGCTGGAGTCAAGCCCGGGCCGGAACTGGGGCAGCTTCTCAACTCCGCCCTCGACGCCGTGATCGAAGACAACATTCCCAACGATCGCGAAGCTCTTTTGGTCCATCTCAACTTGAATTAGCTACCTAGTTTACCTGCGTGTTCCATAACCTGCCGACAATTTTTCGGCAATTTGGAATTTCTTCTTGCGCTGACGTTTTTTGTCCCGTAATATATTACCCCGCAGCACGGCAGTGCAGATGTCATGTGGCCCGTTCGTCTAGCGGTTTAGGACGCCGCCCTCTCAAGGCGGAGATCACCAG
>DXMK01000008.1 GCA_019414245.1 Collinsella sp.
ATTTTCCGGTTCGACGAACAGCCGATCGTGTCAAATTTGGTCTAACAGAGCCAAACAAAAAGGGCGGGGCCTGCTGCGCTTGCAGGCCCCGCACCGGTTGACACCCGACGGGACACAGCCGGGCGAGACGGATCCGTGCTACCGTCCCGCCTGGCCGCGATGTTCAGCTACAGCTCGTTGGCCGCGTGATACGCCGTGCGAATGGCGCTCGCAATGTCGGCGGTGCGCTCGCCCGAGCAGTCGCCCACGCAGGTCACGGGTACCGTCACGCCCTCCAGGTCAAACGCGTTGGCCTTGGAGCCCACGGCCATCACCACGTAATCGCAGGCGATCTTCACCGGCTCCTCGGCGCCGTCCTCGGTGGTGCGGACGGCCTCCACGCCCTCGTCGGTAATGGCGGTCAGACGGGTCTTAACATGCTGCTCAACACCATGCTCGGCAAAATCGCTCATAATCAGCGGCAGAATGGTCTCGGACTCGCCTGCGGCAATCTTGTCGAGCATCTCGACGATCGCCACCTCGCAGCCGTGCTGCAGCAGGTACTCGGCAGTCTCGGTGCCCACCAGGCCACCGCCAATGACGGCGACGCGCCCGCTGAGCTCCACCTTGCCGGCCAGCACGTCCCAGCTCGAGACGACCTTCTCCGAGTCGGCACCCGGAACGGGAATGACCACGTCGTGCGCGCCCACGGCCACAATCGCGGCGTCGGCGGCGTTGAGGTCCGCGGGGCTAGCGGCGTGGTTGAGCTCAACCTTCACGCCCAGGCCGGGCAGAATCTTCTCGTAGTACTCCACCGAGCGCATGATCTCGTCCTTGCGCGGAGGCGCGGCCGCCAGCACAATCTGGCCGCCCAAATGGTCGCTCGCCTCGTAGACGGTCACGTCGTAGCCGCGCTTGGCCGCCACGCGCGCGGCCTCCAGGCCGGCAATACCGCCGCCCACCACGGCGATCTTCTTGTCACCCTCGCCCGGCTTAATGGCGACGGTCGCCTCGTCGCCGTTCTCGGCATTGAGCACGCACGAGATGTACTGACGGTTTTGGATCGCGTCGACGCAGCCCTTGTTGCAGTTGAGGCACTCGCGAATGGGCTCACCCGTGGCGGCCTTCAGCGCAATGTCGGGGTCGCACATGAGCGAGCGGCCATAGGCGATGATGTCGGCCGCGCCGTCTTCCAGGATCTTCTCGCCGGCCTCGACCGAGACCACACGGCCGACGGTTGCCACCGGCACGGAGACCAGGGCCTTGACGCGCTCGGCCACGGGCAGCGTCCAGTTGTAGGGCATGGCGCCCATGGGCGGAATAGTGTCGCCCATGTTGCCGGTATGGTTGGCCTGCGCGACCTGGATCATGTCGATGCCCGCACCCTCGAGCAGCTTGGCAAACTCGCAGGCCTCGTCGGGCAGCAGGCCGCCCTTGCCGCGCGGCGTGCCGTCGGGGTTCTCCATGATCACGGGGAGCTTGTACTCCACCATCAGCTGCGGCGCGGCTTCCTTAATGGCGGCGACGACCTCCAGCGCATAACGGACGCGGTTCTCGAACGAGCCACCGTACTCGTCCGTGCGCTTGTTGAGGATCGCGGAGCACAGCGAACCCACCAGGCGGTCGCCGTGGACCTCGATGGCGTCGATGCCGGCCTGCTGCGCGCGGGCGGCCGAGGCGGCGATAGCCTCCTTGATCTGGGTGAGCTGCTCCACGGTGGCCTCGTTCACAAAGTGCTGCATGTCGTGGTGCAGCTTGGCGTATGCCTGCTTGCGGATCTCGTTGGACTCGGCCATCTTGGCGGCAAAGGTCTCCTCGTCGCCGGCGGCCTTGGCCTCCTGCGCGGCCTTGGCGGCGGCCATGGAACCCATGACCATGCGGCCGACGCCGGGGACGTCGTACTCGGGGTGGAACAGCTGCAGGGCGATCTTGGCGCCGTGCTTGTGGACGGCGTCGGCCAGCGCCTTAAACGTGGGGATCTGAGCGTCGGTCGCCAGCTTGGGCGTGGGGCTTGCGGTCATAACGGGAGCGACGTCGCCGATGACGATGTAGCTCACGCCGCCACGGGCCAGACGCTCGTAAAAGGCCAGGCTGCGCTCGCCGATGGAACCGTCGCGCTCCTCGTAGCCGGTGGTCAGCGGCGGGAACATAATGCGGTTTTTGAGCTCAAGGGGGCCAACCGTAATGGGTTGAAACAGCTTGGACGCAGGTGTGGTCATGGACATTCCTCTCTTGTAGGCGCGGCGGCGATGATGCCGCGTAGTTGTCTAGAGGATATGACATGGGAGCACAGTGGTGCAACGGAAATCGGCAGACAGCAGGTAGCGGCAGGTGGAAGGGGCGGGGCGGCCCGTCGGTTTGTCTCGATCTGTAACAGTTAGGCCCACTTTTGGCCTCCACCTGTTACAGATCGAGACAAACCAAAACCGTCCCGGCGGAAAATCTCAATCTGTAACAATTACAGACCAAAACCAACCCTAACTGTTACAGATCGAGACAAACCAATCCCGTCTGCCGAAAGATCTAGATCTGTAACAGTTACTCGGCAAAATGGGCCCCAGATGTTACAAATCGAGACAAACGGGACCCACCTGCAAGATAATCTCAATCTGT
The DNA here is from genome assembly GCA_019414245.1 of Collinsella sp. Classification (GTDB taxonomy): domain Bacteria; phylum Actinomycetota; class Coriobacteriia; order Coriobacteriales; family Coriobacteriaceae; genus Collinsella. The sequence goes on from DXMK01000008.1 coordinate 2,593, forward strand.
AACAACAACTCGGCAAAATCCGTCCCTCGTGTTACAGATTTAGACAAACGGAGACCGTCCTGCCGAAAGATCTCAATCTGTAACACCTAGCCGCCCAAATCGGGTCCACCTGTTACAGATCGAGATTATGTTTGAGAGGCTGAGAGCAGAGGCCCGAGCGAAAAAGCGGACAGGCCGACGGCATCGCCCCGCCGTCATATCGAGGGCCACAGCAACCCGAGCGCGTGTCAACCCCGCAATTCCGGACATTTCATCCCTTTTCCGGCTGCCCCTCCTCCTTTCATCCAGGATGCCCGGACGGCAAGAGTCGGAACGTCTCCTCAATATCCAAACTTCACGCAAGCCCAATGCGAATAGAGACGGACCTGGCAAATCAAGACACGGCTAGCCGTTCGCACCCAAAGCCGTTTGCCTAAAAATGTATACCGCTGGCCGAAATGGAAAGATGGTAACAGCGAAAAAGACTAGCCGAGCTCGTTTTAAGCACCGTTTGTTCCGTCCCACATGTTTTGTGAACACTCTAACTATCATGAAGCCAGTAAACAGAGGTAGACATCAACATCCAACGCCGGCAAGTATGCGAGTGTCGTCTCTGCCTAAGGGGCAAGCCCCCGAGATTAGTTAGGAGAGGGGAAGAGATGGATAAAGTCAAAACGGCCTTCCAGAACTTTGGCCGCGTTATCGTCGACCCTATTTTGTACCTTTCGGTGACGGGCATCATTTTGGCCATCGCCACGGTATGCTCGCTCGGCAGCGGAGTTGTCGCAGATCTGGGCACGCTGCTCTCCGCGGCAACCAACTCCGCGGTGATCGGCAACCTGCCGGTGATTTTCGCAGTCGGCCTTACGGCAGGCTTCGCAAAGAAGCAAAAATCCAACGCGGCAGTGTTTGGACTTATTAGTTACCTCATGTTCCTGTATGTCAACAACGCCTACCTGACGCTCACCGATCAGCTGGCAAAAGCTGGCGCGATGGGTCTGTATGGCACTGGCCAGGCAACGGTACTGGGTCTTCAAGTTACCGATGTCAACGTCTTCGGCGGCGTACTCATCGGATGCTTCTGCGGTTGGCTCTATAACAAACTGATCGACGTAAAGGTATCGGAGTATATCCGGATTTACGGCGGACCCCGCCTGGCCCTTCTGGCGATGGTTCCGCTGAGCATTGTCTTCGGCATCGGAGCGACTATCGTGTGGCCCCCTATCGCCAACGCCATCAGCAACGCTTCTTCATTCATCGCAGCCTCGGGTGGTCTGGGCGTTTTCATTTACGGCTTCCTGAACCGCGTCCTCGTACCTCTCGGCATGCACCACTTTATGTGGATGCCGTTTGACTACTCCGCGATTGGCGGCACGGCGGTCGTCGCCGGCCAGAGTGTTTCCGGCGCAGCAAACATCTTCTATGCCGAGCTTCCCCATATCGCCGACGGATCCCTCACCACAGTCGACCCCTCTGTCCGCTTTGCCATGTTCGGCTTTGGCAAGGAATTCGTAACCCTCGGCACTGTGCTCGCAATGATTGCGACTTCCCGTCCGGAGAATCGAAAAGCTGTCGCAGCCATGCTGGTGCCCATTTACATCACCGCCATGCTCTCCGGCATCACTGAGCCGCTCGACTTCATGATCCTGTTCGCGTCTCCGATTCTCTGGGTTGCCTACAGCCTGTTCTACGGACTGGGCGAGATGCTCCTGTTTGTCCTGGGAGTCCGCTTGCTTAACATGTACGGTGGCATCGAGCTGCTCACGCTCGGCCTGCCTTTGCCAATGGGCGTCACCAAGTTCCCGATTTACATCGTCTTGGGCATCGTGTTTGCCGCCGTTTCGTTCATCGTTCTGGCGATGGTGATCAAGAAACTCAACCTCATGACGCCCGGCCGTTCCGCAGAGTGGTCTGCAGAGGTCTCCGGAGACAACAATGCTCTCGAGTCCTCCGGAACTCCGGAAGTCGACGCAAAACAGCAGGAGATGGTGCAGAACATCATCAACGGCCTTGGCGGCAAGGACAATATCAACACCATGGGCTGCTGCATGACTCGTCTCCGTGTCGAAGTCAAAGATCCCAACAAGGTCAACGAAGAGACCATCAAGAAGGCTATCGACAAGGGCCTGTTTAAGAACGGCACCAATGTCCAGATTATCGTGGGAACCAACGTGCACTCCGTCTACGACCTGCTGCGTCCCATCCTTAATCTGGAAGATTAACAGTCGCTTAAGCGATAAGCGATAAGCGATAAGCGAGGGGACCTCATGTTGACCAAAACGTTTCATTCAATCCAAGGCATGTTCGAACGCCTGCTCAACATGTACAAAGAAAAGTCGACAAGGGGTCTTCTCGTACTTATGGCTGCATTCGCATGTGGTTTTATCTGGCCGCTCCTGGGTCTACTCGCTGCGGTTTGGACCCGGCGTTCAGGAAGGCACGCGGACGCAGGCAGCATTGCAGGCATGGCGGCGGTCATCAACATCGCCACCTACTTCGTGCAGATAGTAACCAAGATTGTCTGCAGCTCAATTTGATTTGAAAGGCATGAACAACATGAACGGATACAAGATTGTCATCTGCGGCGGCGGCAGCACCTATACCGCTGGCATCGTCAAAGACCTGATCGACCAAAAGGATGAATTAGGAATACGCGAGCTTTGGCTCTATGACATCGACGAGGAGCGCCAAGACACAGTCGCCGTGGTGGTTAAAGCGGTTATCGATGACCTTGCTCCCGAGATCCCCTTGCATGTAACCGTCGACCCCAAAGAGGCGTTTACAGATGCGAACTTTGTTATGGCGCAGATGCGCGTGGGCGGGCTCAAGATGCGTATCCAGGATGAGCAGATCAGCCTGCGCCATGGCGTAGTCGGCCAAGAGACTTGCGGAGCAGGTGGCATGGCCTATGGCATGAGGACCATCTTCCCCATGTGCGAGCTTGTCGATTTCTGCGAGGAGTACGCCTGCAAGGACTACTGGATCGTCAACTACTCCAACCCCGCTGCCATCGTAGCCAAGGCGATGCACAAGCTGCGTCCAAACGCTCGCATTCTCGACATCTGCGATATGCCGGTAGAGATTGAAGCCCGCATGGCGGAGATTTTGGGCTGCGAACTCGACGACATTGAAGTCGACTACTTTGGCCTCAATCACTTTGGGTGGTATACCAGCGTACGCTGCAAGGGCGTCGACGTTACGGACAAGCTCAAAGAGCACGTGCGTAAGTACGGTTACATTTCCGAGGCAAGTCTCAATGACGCCTTGGTAAAAGACCCAGATTGGGCCCACACCTTCAAGAATGCGGCAACGATTTCTACGCTATTCCAGGATTACCTCCCCAACACCTATTACCAGTATTACCTGTTGCCCGATGCCTGCGTGGAGTACATGGACATCAATAACACGCGTGGCATGCAGGTCGTAAACGGCCGCGAAAAGCGTATCTTCGACGCATCTGCGGCGCTTAAGCGCGGTGAAAAGGTCGATCTCACGCAGTTCTACGTAGGCGTCCACGGCAGGTTCATTGTCGATGTCGTCAAGTCCCTGGCGAAGGATTTGCGCCATCGCCAGCTGGTGATTGTGCCCAATAATGGCGCAATCGAGAATCTCTCGGACGACGCGACCGTCGAGATTCCGGCGTACATCACCGATCGAGGAGCCGAACCGATCCGCGTCGGGAAGATTCCCCGCTTCTACAAGGGCCTTATCGAGCAGCAGGATGCCTGCGAGGGCCTTGTGGTCGAGGCCGTTATCGAGGGCTCCTACCAGAAGGCACTCGAGGCCTTCACCCTCAATCGCACGATTCCCTCAGCGCGCGTGGCTAAGGAAGTCTTGGACGACATGATCGAGGCGAACAAGGGCTATTGGCCTGAGCTGAAGTAGAGAAGCCATCCAGATAGCACAAGCACAAAAGGTGGCCTCAAGGCAAAATGCTTTGGGGTCACCTTTTGTATGACTAAATCTCCGCAAAACTCGTAAAGATGAACGAATCGGCCTCGTGTTTTACACGATAGTTCTCTTGATAATCCTGATTGAATATAAGCGAATAAATAACCTGAAGCGTATACGTGAGCGAGATCATGGAAGAGTAATTGGCAACCTTTCCAATCACGCGCTCTGATTTTGGAATGAGCAAGACAGTGTCGCATTGCCTGGCGAGCGCCGAATCAGAAAACGCCGTGATTAAACACGGCTTGATTCCGCGCTCGGAAAGAGCGGCGGCGTATTTGGAATAATCATAGTGAATGCCGCTGTAGCTTAGGAATAAAAACAGGTCGCCGGGCCTACCGTTCTTAACGTGCAGCGTCTGCAGGCCCCCGTCGTCTGCCATGGTGACATGACGATCGAGCTTGAGAAGATTGTTGCGAAAGATACATCCCGCCAGATAGCTTTCCCCTTTAGCAAAGATGTAAATTCGCGGGGCGCTAAGAACTGCCTTGGCGATTATGCTCAATTTGGCGCTATCGAGCTCGATTTTCGTTTGATCTATGACGCCCTTCAAGAGATTTGCAAGGTTGCCCTCGATGGCCTCAATTGAATCGGTACTGCCAAAAGGACGATTGTGATCGACAGTGGCAGCCAGAAGATAGTCTCCGCTTATCTCCTGGATGAGCTGCATGATCAACTCTCGATAGCCGCTTAGGCCCAATTTCTTACAAAAGCGGATGATAGTCGCGTTCGAAGTGTAAGTCTCCTGTGCGAGCTTTGCCATAGTGAGGGTCTTAAGGTCGCCGGTATGATTGAGCAGATAGGTAGCAATGGCTCGGTCGGTTTCATTAAAAGACGCGCTGTTACGCAGGCTGTCAAGAATCATGGTCGCTCCGATCGCTTTAGTTTGCCACTTAATTATGTCATTATCAAAACGACGGGCAGCTCTTCATGCGCTGACTTACGCCCTGCAATCTCTCTTCTGATATTCCGCATGCTTCGGCAACATTAATTGGGAGGAGCGTGTCACTCAGTTCCTAGAGAACAAATGCGAAGAGGTTCGATTGCCTGAGTTCACTGCCCGCCTTGAGGCAAAGAGACGGCCCCGGCCAAGCTCCATGCGGATTTGAGGCAGCATGGTGCTTGTCTGTCGGCATCCTACAACCTGTAATCCATACTCCCCCGTTTCTGTGCTGAGAAGAATAGGCGGGGTTCCAAGGGGACACGTCCCTTTGGCGCGCAGGGGTCCGGGGATGGCGCGGTCCATCCCCGCCACTATTATTAAGCTAAGGACCGCCGAAACTCCTCCCAATTGGAGTTTATCGGTCGATAAGTCAAGCCGACCGGCCCGCGATTATCAATGGTTTATTTGCTTCACATAATAAATTGACTCAGGATTCACCCGCAATTCACCCGCAAAGTAAACCGATAAAGAAAAAGCTCGGAAGCAATTTTGCTTCCGAGCTGCAAGTTCTTGGTCGCGGGGGCAGGATTTGAACCTACGACCTCCGGGTTATGAGCCCGGCGAGCTACCAGACTGCTCCACCCCGCAATGTCTGGGCGCCTCATGTGCGCAAGAAAGAATATTACGCGGGAGTTCGGTAAACGGCAAGGAAAATCTCGTAGAGCATAATTCCTTCATATTTAAACCCCTCAGCCCCTATCACCGTAAACGAATTGCAGCCGAGCGCCGTCGACGGCACGTATACAATGGTGCGCGTCCTTTTATGCCAACACCGGGAGTAGACATGCTGCTCGCTATCGATATGGGAAATACGCAGACGGCCATGGGCCTGTTTGACGGAGACGAGCTGGTGCAGTCGTGGCGTATGCCCACCGACCGCTCCTATACCGCCGACGAGATCCACGTGCGCCTGATGGGTTTCTTTAAGATGTACGGCCTCTCGCTCGATACGGTTGACGCGATCGCCTTTGCGGGCGTGGTGCCGCAACTCTCGCGCGAATGGCACGCCGTGGCCAACCGCATCGCGGCAGACGCCATCGTCATCGGGCCGCAGACGGCCGCCGTGACCAAGCTGCGCGCGGCGCGCCCCCAGGCCGTGGGCGCCGACCGCGTAGCCAACGCCGTTGCGGCCGAGACTTTCTACGGCGCGCCGGCAATCGTGGTGGACTTTGGCACCGCGACCAATATCGACGTCATCGATGAGGACGGTTATTACATTGGCGGGGCGATTGCGCCGGGCATCCGCATCTCCATGGACGCGCTTGCCGCCCGTGCCGCCAAGCTCGCCAGCGTGCCGCTCGAGGCGCCCGAGCACGCCATCGGTCGCGACACCGAAGAGTGCATCAAGGTCGGCGCCGTGATGGGCGCCGCCGCCATGGCCGAGGGCCTGGTCACGCGCATGAAGCGCGAGCTGGGCCGCGAGGACGCCACCGTTATCGCCACGGGCGGTCTCGCCGGCATTGTCGCCGATTCGACCGATGCCTTCGACGTGGTCGACGGGCAACTCACCATCAAGGGCATCTGCGAAATCTACCGCCGCATGCAGGAGCTGGGATAGAGTAAACGCCAGGTCGCAGCAACCAGCCGCCAATCCTATTCCTCAAAATCGAAAATTTTTCAGTTTTGAGGAATAGGGTGCTGACAGCCCATTCCCCAGACAACAAGACCCTCCCCGGCACAGCCGAGGAGGGTCTTGTTGTCATCGCTATCTTTGAGCGCGGGCGCCTCGCGTTACAGTCCGCGAATCCGTACGGCCTCGGGCGGAAACTCCTGCTCGCCGGCATCGGTCTTGATGGTCGCGCGGCCCCAGATGTCCAGGCCCGCAAACACACCGACCGCAAGCGGCAAGCCGTTGGGCGACACCGCCGCGACCTGACGACCCAACAGTGGCACCATGTCAAAGTACTCGCCCAGCACCGGAGCCAGCGGGCCGGCAGCGCCCTGTGGTGTGTTGGCGGCAACCGCCCAGGTGTCCACGCGGACCAGCACGGCGGCGGCCAATGCCTCGATCAGCGCCTCATCTGCCATATCCACACCAAGCTCACCCAGCGCCGCACGCTCAATATCAACCGTCACCGCGGCAAACATGCCCGCAGCACCGGCACCGCCGTTCACGGCAACACGCGCGAGTGACGTCTCAAACGCAGGCGCACCGCACACGATGTCACTCGGCCACTGGATACCCACCTTACCGGCAAGGCCCAGGCCCGGCGTCGACGTCGTGCCCACGAGCGCGTCCATCATGCCCATCGCGGCCACAAACGGAAGACCGTGGAAGGCGTGCATGTTCACGTCGGGGCGAACGACCAGCGAAAACGTCAGCGAAGCATCGCCCGCGCTCCACGCGCGCCAGCCCGCGGACACGCCCTCGCGGCCCGCGTCACGCGCCGCGTCGAGCTCGGTGCCGGCGGCAACAGCATTCATCTCGATCATCTACATGCGCCCCAATTCGCCCACGATATGGCCCACGCGGTCCTCGGGCCCCTTGACCTCGACGCCGTTGTAGCGGAAGAACCGCGCCGGATCGTGCATCAGATCCTCGAGCGGCACCAGCACAAAGTCGCGCTCGCCGATCAGCGGATGCGGCAGGCGCAGCTTTTTGCCCCCGTGGGTCTCGCCGTCCATCCACAGCAGATCCAGGTCGATGGTGCGCGGGCCGTTGGCCTTGGCCTTTTTGGAGCGGTCGCGGCCCAGCTCGGCCTCGATCTTCATGAGCTCGTCGAGCAGCACCAACGGCGCCAGCTCGGTCTTGATCTCGATGACGGCGTTGGCAAACGCGTCCTGACGCGTCTCGTAGGCCGGCTCGCTCTCGTAGATCTTGGAGGAGTTGGACACGCAGGTGAGTGGAATCTCGGCGATCATGTCGCGTGCGGCGCGGATGTTGTCACAGCGATGCCCCAGGTTGGAGCCCACGGCCACAAACGCGCGGCGCGGCTGCGGCTTGGCAACCGCCCAGTAGCCGTTCAGGAACTGCGCAAAACCCGCGGCGTCGTGCACGCGCACGATGTTGGCACCGGCCTGGATGGCGCCCAGGCACACGCCAAACGTAGCGGCATCGCGCTCGGCGGCCTCGGTCACGCCCGAGACGGCGCCCACAAAGCGCTTGCGCGATACGGCGCACATGAGCGGATAGCCCAGTGACGCCATCTTGGCAGTCTCGCGCTGGATGACGATGTCCTCGTTAGCCGACTTACCAAAGCCCGGGCCAGGATCGATGCAGATGCGGTCGCGCGACACGCCGGCGTGGATGAGCGTGCGGGCCTGGTCGGACAGAAAGCCCATAACGCGGCGCATGATGGGCGCCGAATCGGGCAGGGTGAAGCGGCGGAGCTGAGAGGTGGGCACGTAGGCCTCCTCGCGGCGGGCGCTGCGGCGCATCATGGCCGCCAGGTGATCATTGGGCTCCGATGCGGCCTCGGTGGCTGCGGGCGCGGCCTCGGGCGCGGGCGCGACGGTCTCGGCGGCAGCAGCCTGCTCGGCGGCAGGCGTCTCCTGCTCGCTTGCAGGCTCGGTCGCGGGCTCAGGTTCGCCAAACGGCAACGAGGGCTGCACCACGCCACCCGGAAGCTTGGCCTCCGGCTTAGGCTCACCCAGCAACTTGCCGCGACGGCGACGAGCCGGCTTCTCGGCCTCACGCGCGGCCTCGGCAGCCGCCTCGCGCGCCTTCTCGGCAACAAACGCCGCTGCCGAGGTATCGAGCTGCACCGTTGCGTGCGTGCGGGTGGGCACGGCGACCTCGCCGGCATGCATCACAATGACTCCGCAGGTGCTCGTCTTAACAAACTCGACCATCTTGGGGTCGGTGAAGCCGGTCACGTCGTTGACGATCGAGGCGCCGCAGCGCACGGCCGCCTTAGCAACCGCCACGTGGCGCGTGTCGATCGAGACGATGGCGCCCTCTTTGGCCAGCGCGCGCACCACGGGCAGCACGCGGCGAGCCTCCTCATCGGGATTGACCGGGGTAAATCCGGGGCGCGTGGACTCGCCGCCCACGTCGATGATGTCGGCGCCGGCGTCGAGCATCGCCAGGCCGTACTCGATGGCGGCATCCGGGTCGAAGTGCTCCCCGCCGTCGCTAAACGAATCGGGCGTCACGTTGAGGACGCCCATGATGCGCGGACGGTCAAAGCTGAGCTCGTACTTTCCGCACCGCCATGTCTTGCTGTCGTTCGCCATGAACATCCTCCTAAAATGCCCACGCCGCCGCGCTCGGGCGCTGGCGGCGTGGTCGCTTTGCAATCAGTCTTTCTATTGTATCCGCGCACGCGGGCTAGAACGCAAACGCGGCCGCGATGTCGCAAGAAATCAGCAGGTCGGCATTTGCATCCTGATCGGTGGGGGCAAGATTGCAAATGGCCAGCGTATCGCCGGTAAAGTAGCGTGTAAGGCCCGCCGCCGGATACACCACGAGCGAGGTCCCGCCTACAATGAGGGCATCGGCCGCGGCGATGGCGGCAACGGCACCGGTCAACACATGCTCGTCGAGCGGTTCTTCGTAGAGCACCACATCGGGCTTGATGCGACCACCGCACGCGGGGCACACGGGCACGCCCGCGGCGTCCTCGTGCTCGCGCGAGCAAATCCACTCGGCGCTATAGACCGCGCCGCACGACTGGCAAATGTTGCGGTGGACCGAACCGTGTAGCTCAAATACGTGCTTCGAGCCGGCCATCTGATGCAAGCCGTCGATGTTTTGCGTTACCACAGCGCTGAGCTTGCCGGCGCGCTCCAGCTCGGCCAGCTTGGTGTGGCAGCGGTTGGGTTTAGCGTTAAGCGCGATCATCTTGGTGCGGTAAAAGTCGAAGAACTCCGCCGGATGCGCCTCGTAAAAGCTATGCGACAGCATGGTCTCGGGCGGATAGGCAAACTGCTGGTGATACAGGCCGTCCACGCTGCGGAAATCGGGAATGCCACTTGCCGTAGAAACACCAGCGCCGCCAAAGAAGACCACGCGCTTGTGGGTGTCAAACAGATCCGCCAGCGCGGCGGAGGCCTGCCTGGGGTCCGATATTGCCTGCGTCATATGAGTCCTCCGTCCTTGTTAGTCGGGCAGCGTTGAGCGACGTCCCAGCATGCGGCCTTTAAGTCAGCATGCGCGGATCCCACCCCGCCCCTGTTGCGCTAATCTTAAGCCTGCCAACCCCGCCGAAAGGACACCATGCCTCAGACTTACACTTTCGCCTCGTGGAACGTCAACGGCCTGCGCGCCGTGCTCAAAAAGGACCCGAGCTTTATCCAGATCGCGCAAGAACTCGACGTCGATATCCTGGCGCTGCAAGAGACCAAGTTGCAAGAAGGCCAGGTCGATATTGACCTGCCCGGCTATCACCAAACCTGGAGCTACGCCGAGCGTAAAGGCTATTCGGGCACCGCGGTCTTTAGCCGCCAGGAGCCGCTGCGCGTACTGCGCGCCGATGCGCTGCTGCCCTACGCCGGCGAAGGCGAGGCGGCCGTGCTCGTCGCCCAAGCCGCAACCGAGGGCCGCGTCTGCGCGCTCGAGTTCGACAAATTCTGGTTTGTGGATGTCTACACGCCCAACGCACAAAATGAGCTCGCGCGCATCGACGTGCGTATGGCCTGGGACGATGCCTACCGCGGCTTTTTGAACGCGCTCGAGCGCGAGACCGGCAAACCCGTCGTAACCTGCGGCGACTTTAACGTGGCGCATGAGGAGATCGACCTTAAGAACCCCAAGTCCAACCGCGGCAACGCAGGCTTTTCGGACGAGGAACGCGGCAAGTTTACCGAGCTGCTCAACGCCGGCTTTACCGATACCTGGCGCGCGGCAAACCCCGACGTCGAGGGCGTCTACAGCTGGTGGAGCTATCGCTTTAATGCCCGCAAGAACAACGCCGGCTGGCGCATCGATTACTTTCTGGTAAGCGATTCGATCGCCGCCAACGTTCGCGACACCGGCATCCGCGGCGACATCTTTGGCAGCGACCACTGCCCCGTCACCCTCACGCTAGAGCTCTAGCCCCAAGTAATTCCTCTAGGGGACAGAGGAAAACAGATCATGTGACCCCTCTCCCCCTATAAGGCGCGGTGGAATAGTTCCTGTTTGGGCAGCAAATAGCCAAAAACGAGAACCATTCCACCGCAAGTTCGTGAGGGAACGCGAAATGCCTTACAGCCCGTATTTCACGACGACACGGTTAATGCGACGGCACCAAGGCTTGTACAAGGCAGCCAAGAACACGCAGGTCGCGAGGCCGTGTGTGATATCGAACGGCACTGCCGTGGCAAGACGTGCCATGGCACCCGCCCACGTGAGCGGTTGAACAAAACCGATAATGTCGTAGGCGTTGATCACAACGCCGTACAGCAAACCCGAAGCAAAGCCGTAGGTCAGCAGCGCCGGCATACGCACGGTGCCATCGGCGCGATCAAAAGCGCCGGCATGCGCCAGCGCACCGCCAACGTATCCCACGAGCCCCCAGGCATACATCTGCCACGGCGTCCACATGCCCTGCCCAAAAAAGAAATTGCTGGTCAGCGCCGCCAACGCACCGACCATAAAACCATTGCGGCGACCAAGCGTCGCCCCCGCGATAATGGCGATGGCACTCACGGGTTTAAAGTCGGGAATGGGTCCAAACAGGATGCGCCCCGCCGCCGCCAGCGCCGCCAGCACCAGCGTGGGCATAATCTGACGCAGGCCTGGACGCGATGCCTCATAGCCCGCAAAGAACAGCGCGAGCACCAGCGCCACCACAACCAGCATGGCCAATGCTGCCTGCTCAACACCCGACAGCAACGCGGCAGCCATCACCGCCGGCACCGCCAACAACAGCGGGACCTCCAGTTTTGCAAGCAAGCGCGCGACGCGATAATCCGTCATCCCATCACGCCCTATAAAACACGTTATCGGCAAAGAAGTCGGCCGGCGGCTCCATGCAGGCAATCTCGCCGTCAAACATCATGACGACGTCGTCGGCTACCTGCTCGGCAAAGTCCAAATCGTGCGTAGCCATGATGACGGTGCCGCCAGCCTTCGCATGGTCACGCAGGGCGCGGGCGATGATGCGGCGGCTGAACAGGTCTAGACCCTTGGTGGGCTCATCGAGCAATAGCAGTTCGGGGCCGATTAGCAGCAGTTTTGCCAATGCAAGCAGTTGACGCTGCCCGCCCGAAAGATCGTACGGATGGCGTCCATCCAGACCCGACAACCCCAAGCTCGCCGCACGCTCCCGCGCCAAGTTCTCGTCATATCCGCAGGTCGAGGCCCATTCCATCAGCTCATCGCGAACCGTCTCGGCAACCAGCAATGCTTTGGGATTCTGAGGCAGCAGCGCCGCCGAGGCCGCTCCGCGCACCATGCGGCCGCGCTGCAGCTTGGCGGTCTTCGCCAGCACCGAGAGCATCGTCGACTTGCCGCAGCCGTTACCGCCAACAACCGCATGCACCGCACCGGCCGAAAACGACGCATCGAGCCCACGCAACACCCAGCCGGACGCTCGATCGTAGCGAAACCAGCCTTCCGACAGGGTGGTAGCCGACCCGCCGTGCATTTTTTGGAGTATTCTGCTTCCATCCGTGCGCGAGAAGGCTTCCGAGCCGTTCTCGAGCGACGTTTGCGCCACAAATTCGGACGATTTGTCCAATTCCGAACTTTTTTTCGCGCTCGATACGTCCCCGGGCGGCTCCAGAGAACCCAAATTGTCCTCACGCCTGCTGAATACTCCGTTTTTTGCACATCGGATGGCACCCCACCCCAACATGTCATCGGAAAACAGCGATTCTCGGCGTCCCAAAGAAGACATATCCGCCACCTCGCGCACGCGACCGCCCTCAATCCGGTACGTACACGTCGCATACTCGAGCATCGGCCGCGGCTGATGCGTCGCCACAACAACCGTGCAGCCCAGCTCGCGATTCACACGAAACAGCGCGTGCAGGAAATTCTTCTCCGCAACCGGATCAAGCTGAGACGTGGGCTCGTCGAGCAGCAGCACGCGCGGGCGCAGCGCCAGAACGGCCGCCAACGACAGCAACTGTTTGCGACCACCCGAAAGCGTGTCAGTATCGCGGTGAAGCCAATCTTCCAGCCCAAAGAAATAGCTGGTCTCAGCTACGCGACGGCGCATCTCATCACGTGCTAGCCCCAAGTTTTCCAGGCCAAACGCCATCTCGTGCCACACGGTTTCGCACACGATCTGGTTCTCGGGATCCTGGAACACATAGCCCACGCGCTCCGCCGATGCCCGCACATCCATGTCGGCGACGGGCTCGCCCAGCACGCGCAGCTCGCCGGAGCGCGTACCCGCCGGCGCGATCTCGGGCTTGAGCAGCGACAGCAGCGTCGACTTGCCCGAACCGGTACCGCCAACAAGCAGTGCAAACGCACCTTGGGAAACACGCCAATCAAGCCCCTCGAGCACCGGTGCCTCGGCCCCGGGATAGGCAAAACTAAGGCCTCGCACCTCAATCGCCGGCGCGGCCGAGCCATATGCCACACCCGCCGCCGAGCTCCTATCCAACCGAGCCATCAGCCAAACCTCTTCTCATCAATCGCGTGCGACGCGCAAGGCAGCATCATCCAGGCAGCGTACACGACATAGCCCAGCCACGGCGCCGGCACCGATAGTTGCGGGTAAAACGAATACTGCATCGTCGCAGTCCACGCCACTGCCGTCGTGGCCATGCCAAACAGCGCAAGTCCAACCAGCGCGGCAACATCGCCGCGCCCCAGCCGATACCGCGCATACGTCGTTCGACGCGTCGCGGCGCCCCACCCACGGGAGCGCATGGCGTCCGCGCGCTCCAGCGAATCTTCCATGCCCCAGCCCATCAACACGCTCGACGCCCGCAGGCGCGATCGCACGGGATCGGTGGGCGCGCGGCCCGGCACATCAATCGCATCCTGCACCGCCAGCACCGTACAACCGCGGCGTAAAAACTGCGGGATAAGCCTCATGCACATCGAGATCATGAGCGCAATCACCGGTGCGGCATTGCCCAGCAGCGCGAGCACCTTGTCGTATTCGAGCATCGACGCCGCGGCCTCAAACCACAGCACGCTCGCCACAAACAGCCCGCCCATGCACAGGCCGTATACCATGCTTTCCAGATACACCGCGCGCATGCCAATACGGAACAGCTCCGTCGAGCCCGAGGCGCTAAACAGCGGATTGACCAGCGCGATAATCAAAATCACCGGCAGCTGCCAGCGGAGTGCGCCCAGCGTGCGGGCAGCCCCGCGCGTCGCAAATCCATACGCCAGCCCGCCCGCAAGTGACAGCGCAATCAGCACCGGCTGCATCGAGAACATGGTGAGCCCCAGCGTCAGCACCATGTAGAGGGCCGGCACAGCCGGATGCGACATCGAGAATGCCGCGACGGGCTCGCCGCCAAACTCCTCTTGTATGTTGTCCACGGGCACCCCCGTCCCCTCGCTCAAACGACAGCTCCGCAGCACCGCCAACGCCGCACGCAAGCAGCGCAAACGCCACGCCGGCGGCACCGACATCGGCCGCCATGAGCCAATCGCTACGCGCTCAACATATGCCTGCGGTATCATATTGCGCCGTGTATCGTTTCCAAACACACGTCTCTATAACGTAACAGGAGATCACATGGACGCAACCGCAATTATCCTCGCTGCCGGCGAGGGCACCCGCATGAAGTCGAACCACTGCAAGGTTTCGCACAAGATCCTGGGCAAGCCCATGGTCCAGTGGATCGTCGACGCCACCATCAAGGCCGGCTGCAGCCGCGTCGTGGTCGTCATCGGCAGCCACGCCGACGAGATGCGCGCCCTCATCGACGGCGCCTACGCCAACAGCGCCACCAAGGTCGAGTGCGTTGAGCAGACCGAGCGCCTGGGCACCGGTCACGCCGTGAAGGTCGCGCTCGAGGCCTGCGGCATCACGCAAGGCCCCGTCGTCGTGCTCAACGGCGACCTGCCGCTCATCACCGCCGACACCGTCGCCAAGTTCGCGCAGACCGTCGCCACCGGCGAGCTCGCCTGCACCGTCATGACCATGACCCCACCCGACCCCTTCGGCTACGGCCGCATCAAGCTGGGTGCCGACGGCCAGATCGAACGCATCATCGAGCAGAAGGACTGCACGCCCGAGCAGGCCGCCACGCTGCTCGAGTGCAACGCCGGCTGCTACGCCTTCGACGGCGCGCAGCTCGCCGCGCACATTGACGAGATCGGCAACGACAACGCGCAGTCCGAGTACTATCTGCCCGACATGCTCGAGATCCTCAAGGGCCACGGCCAGGCAGTCTCCATCTTCCACTGCGATGACTACCGCGACGGCCTGGGCGTCAACAGCCGCATCCAGCTCGCGCAGCTCACCGCCATCGCGCGCGACCGCATCAACGAGCACTGGATGGCCGAGGGCGTTACCTTCATCGACCCCACGCAGGCCTGGATCGGCCCCGATGCCACCATCGGCCGCGACACCGTCGTGTGGCCGCAGACGCACCTGATCGGCCACGTCACCGTGGGCGAGGAGTGCCAGCTCGGCCCCAACAGCCGCCTCACCGACACCACCGTCGGCAGCGGCTGCACCATCGATGAGACTATCGCCATCGAGGCCGTCATCGAGAACGGCGTCGACTGCGGCCCGCGCGCCTACCTGCGCCCGGGCACCCACATGCTCGACGGCTCCAAGGCCGGCACGCACGTGGAGATCAAGAAGTCCACGATCGGCGAGGGCTCCAAGGTGCCGCACCTGTCCTACATCGGCGACACTACCATGGGCTCCGGCGTCAACGTGGGCGCAGGCTCCATCACCTGCAACTACGACGGCGTGCACAAGCACAAGACCGTCATCGGCAAGGACGCCTTCATCGGTTCCGACACCATGATGGTCGCGCCCGCCCAGATCGGCGACGGCGCGCTCGTGGCCGCCGGCTCCGTCATCACCGAGCCGGTCCCGGCAGACGCACTCGGCCTGGGTCGTGCCCGTCAGGTAAACATTGAGGGCTGGGCCGCCGATTATCGCCGCCGTCTGCACGAGGACGACGAGGTATAACGTTTTACCAAGCATCTAAGGAGCTGTTCCCATGGGGGCGGCTCCTTTTTCTATCGTGACCTGCGCAACCGGATGAGTGGTCGGTTCGTGTCCGTTGACGGTAAAGACGTTATCAAGACCCGATTAACCCCGTCGCGCGGTTACAATGCAACAAGGCATCTATATGGCATTCGATATATAAAGGAGAAGGGTAATGCCGATTAATGATCCCGAGAAGTCGGAGAATATGCGCAAGTCCATCCGCGTGTATTCCGGTTCCTCCAACCGTCCCCTCGCTCAGAAGATTGCTGAGTACCTTGGGGTCGAGCTTTCGGGCCTTACGCTAAAGCAGTTCGCCAACGGTGAGATTTACGCCCGCTACGACGAGACCGTCCGCGGCGCCGACGTCTTCCTGATTCAGTCCGTGGCCGGCGGCAACGTCAACGACATGCTTATGGAGCTGCTCATCGCCACCGACGCTGCCAAGCGCGCATCCGCCCGCTCCATCACCGCCGTTATCACCCACTACGGCTATGCCCGCCAGGACCGCAAGGCCGGCCCGCGCGAGCCCATCACCGCCCGCCTCGTCGCCAACCTGCTCGAGCGCGCCGGCGTCAATCGCATCATCACCCTCGACCTGCACCAGGGCCAGATCCAGGGCTTCTTTGATATCCCGGTTAACCACCTGTCCGCGCTGCCGCTGTTTGGCCAGTACTACAACGACATGCACTTCGACACCGACAACCTGGTTGTCGTCTCCCCCGATGTGGGCCGCGCCAAGGCCGCCAAGAAGCTGTCCGACATGCTCGGCTGCGACCTGGCCATCGCCCACAAGGGCCGTCCGCGCCACAACGCCGCCGAGGTCATGGGCATCATCGGTGACATCAAGGGCAAGACCTGCATCATCAACGACGACATGATCGACACCGCAGGCACCCTGTGCGCCAACGTCAAGGAGCTCAAGGCTATGGGCGCCGGCGACATCTACGTATGCGCCACCCACGGCATCTTCTCCGGTCCGGCCATCGAGCGTCTGAACGACGCCCCGATCGTCGAGTGCCTCGTCACCGACGCCATTCCCGTCGAGGTCGGCGGCAAGATCAAGACCATCTCGGTCGCCGAGGAGTTCGCTCAGGCCATCTCCGCCGTTTACCACGAGGAGCCCGTCTCCACGCTCGTCGGCGGCGACTTCGCGCTGTAATCCAGCGTGCATCTCATCATCTTTGGTGTTTTTAAAGGGTCGGAAGCTCGCTTCCGACCCTTTTTCTACCCCTCGACAACCTTCCCTGGACAATTAGTTCAGATACGTATTTTTTTAAAGCTCCAAAGGCCGTTCTGAGCTCCCCGGCGAACGCCATACTGCCCAAAGCTCATCGCTTTCGAGTACGACCGCCGCATATTTACCCTCAAATCGCCCTCGAAAGCCCTTAGAAACGCCTCGAACGCCCACCGTCTTATACGTATCTGAACTAACTGTCCAGTAGCTATCGTCAACCTTCGCGACAGAGCTCAATTTCCTGCAATCCCCTCAACCGATTCCACCGATTTCATAACACCCAGCCGTTCATGGCGCGCAGCGCCCCGCTGAGCGAAAAGAACGGTATGGCGGTCGCATTCTGCCGCCAACTTAGTACGTTATAGCTATGACGACCGTGATTTCACATCTCTCCGCCCTCCGCGCAATTCGTCGCGCACGACGGGCGTACTCTGCCCTACCCTGGGACTCCGTTGATAGCGAACAGCAAGCACAGGCCTTGGCTGGCTGCATTCCCAACAATGACGCGATAGACTTTGGCGCACTTTCGATACTCGACGCCTGGAATGAAGATGATTCCGAACTGCTCGATCTTCTCGTTTCAAACGAAGACAACAGGCGCCCCGACAAGCGACTTCTTCAGCATATTCTCTCCACTCCTCTTCCTGAAGGTGCAATTATGCACGTCGAGGCCGACATCTACGCAACGTCTCCTGCCATGACAGCCATGCTTTGTTCCAAAAATGAATCAGTCGCCAAAACCTTGATGCTCCTTATGGAGCTGCTCGGAACCTACTCCCTTCCTCCCGGGGCAACATACCCCATTGCCTATGACGACATCTGGCCCAAGGGCGATGACTACGAAGCGATGGACGACCTCGATTGCCGGGGCGACCAGTCGGCGACCGAACAGCAGAACGAAACCCGCTACGAACAGGCACACTACAAATGCGAGCCCGCCACGACCATCGAAGATCTCGAGGCTGTTGCACAGCTTGCCAAAAGTAGCTCATACACCTCGTTTCGCACGGCAGTCAAACTTGCCCGACCCGGATCTGCATCCCCAGCCGAATCCCTAATGTTTGCCGTTCTCGGAGCGCCCATGCGCTTTGGAGGATTCGGATGTTGCAGTCTGCCCATGGGAGGCCTGCTACTCAACTATCGAATCGACTTCGACACTCTTGCGGTCAACATGTCCTCGGGCATCCCCTATGCCATCTGCGACCTATATTGCCCGGCAGCCGGAGTCGACAACGAATACAACGGAATTGGGCATGAGCTTCAAAACGCTCGCATCCACGATGGCAATCGAAATAATGGCCTCAAGGCAATGGGCATCCACGTCCTGGTTATCAATCGCGACCAAATGAAAGACCTTGTTGCACTCGAAGCCTTCGCCCAAACGATGCATCGACTCGCGGGAGTCCGATTCCGATACCGTATCAAGGGCTATCGCAAGCGTCAGGCCGCTTGGCTCAACGCCCTGCGGGCCGGAATCGGCCTTGCGCCGGTCTAACGGCGAATCACCCGCACGCCGTCGAACAGGGCTGGACAGTTAGTTCAGATACGTATAAATGGACACATTGAATTAGGCTGTTTTGCAGCCATCTCTATACCATTCGCCCTATTTGAAGGCAGGGTAAACTTCAAAACAACGCCGTATGGACTAACTAGGGCTCCAAAACAACGTATCGGCATTGAATTGAGCACCTCGAATCCTCAGAACTTATACGTATCTGAACTAACTGTCCACCTCGAATTTCGGCGGCCGTCCAAACGCCCCCAAACAACCTCAATTGCCCTCCATTTGACAGCGGCAACAGGGTCGCTCACCATAGCAGGCGACAAATCAACGAAAGGATGAACATGGCAGCTGCACAGCCGCTTAAGATTCGCATGGTTGCCGGACTTGGCAACCCTGGCGATGAGTATGCCGAAACCCGCCACAACGCTGGCTTCAAAGCGATCGACGAGCTGGCCCGTCAGGCCGGCGTCACGTACTGGAAAAACCAGGCCGGCGCCGAGGTCGCGCTCATCAACATCAACGATCCCGAGGAAGAGGGCGGTAAGCGCCAGATTGTACTGGTCAAGCCGCAGTCGTATATGAATACCTCGGGTGGCCCCATCTCCAAGCTCTGCCGCGAGTACAAGATCAAGGCCGAGGAGCTGCTCGTAATCCACGACGAGCTCGATATTCCCGCCGGCGACGTGCGTGTTAAGGTGGGCGGAGGCCATGCCGGCCACAACGGCCTGCGCTCCATCATCGACAAGATGGGCAGCCGCGACTTTAGCCGTATCCGCACCGGCATCGGCAACCCTCCCGGCAAGATGGCCGTAGCAGACTACGTGCTCAAGCAGCTGCGCGCCCGCGAAGCCGAGGACTTCCAGGACACCTGCGCCCGTGCCGCAGATGCCGCCGGTCTAGCCATCGTCCACGGCGTGATCTATGCCCGCGACCACGTCAACGGCGCCGCCTCCGCCAACGGCAAGCACTAAAACCTACTATTTAGGGACAGGTTTATTTTGGCAGGTTTTATCTACGAAAACGCCCCGGTGGCCGCATCGAAATAAACCCCGCACTGCCATACACACATAGCGCCCCAAAGGGGGCCGGCCTCATCACAACCCGAGGCCGGCCCCCTTTGCCGTTTTGCCTGATAAAACCGACCAAAATAAACCTTTCCCTATTTGGTAGGCCAAAGTGGACAAACCCTGCTCCCAACCGCCGAAGACACACGTAAGTGACATGTCCATGAGGGTATAATTTGCACCGTATGTCTGCACAACGCCTGTGCGCGTACGGTTTTATTCGGGCTACCGTCCATTTCCGTGGAGGCACGGTTCGGCGGCCCTAACAAGAGAGGGGTTCTATGTATAAGATCCTGGAGAAGACGCAGTTCTCGGAGAAGGTGTTCAAGTTCCGCATCGAGGCGCCTGCAATCGCCAAGCATGCGCACGCTGGACAGTTCCTCATGGTTCGCGCCAACGAGACGGGCGAGCGTGTCCCGTTTACCCTGGCCGGCTGGAACGGTGACGAGGGCTGGGTCGAGTTCATCTTCATGGTGATCGGCAAGACCACCGAAATGCTTTCCACCTACGAGGCCGGCGAGTCGCTGCGCGACGTCGTGGGCCCGCTGGGCGTTCCCACCGAGATGGCCGAGGGCCCCTGCGCCGTCATTGGCGGCGGCGTTGGCCTGGCAATTGCCTTCCCGGTCGCCAAGCACCTGGTCGAGACCGGCCACGAGGTGCACGCCATCATGGGCGCCCGCACCAAGGACCTCCTGCTCATGGAGGACCAGTTCCGCGAGCTCCTCGACGAGGACCACATCCACATCACTACCGACGACGGTTCCTACGGCGAGCAGGGCGTTGTAACCGCTCCGCTGGAGCGCCTGCTGCAGGACAAGGCCGTGAGCCAGGTCTTCTGCGTCGGCCCCGTTCCGATGATGAAGTTCTCGACCCTCACCGCCCAGAAGTACGACACCCCCATCACCGCGTCGCTCAACCCCATCATGGTTGACGGCACCGGTATGTGCGGCTGCTGCCGCGTCGAGGTGGGCGGCGTGACCAAGTTCGCTTGCGTCGACGGCCCCGACTTCGATGCCACCCTGGTCGACTGGGATGACCTTCGTGCCCGCCAGGCCGCTTACCGTTCCGAAGAGGGCGAGTCCCTCAAGGCCTATGAGGAAAAGAGCTGCGCATGCCACTAGTTAACGGTCGTTTCGTTGCCGATATGAAGTCGCCCCGCACCCCCGATAACGAGGAGCCGGCTGCCGAGCGCGCCTGCGACTTCCGCCCCGTCGACAAGGGCTTCACCGAGGAGATGGCGCTGGCCGAGGCCGAGCGCTGCCTCAACTGCAAGAAGCCGTTCTGTGTTGAGGGCTGCCCCGTCAACATCAACATCCCCCGCTTTATCGAGCAGATCCGCGCGAAGGACTTCGGCGGCGCTCTCGATACCATCCGCGAGGACTCCATGCTTCCCGCCATCTGCGGTCGCGTCTGCCCGCAGGAGAACCAGTGCGAGGGTAAGTGCATCCGTGGTAAGAAGTCCGAGCCCGTGGCCATCGGCCAGCTCGAGCGCTTCCTGGGTGACCGCCCCGAGCTCGCCTCCACGCCCAAGATGGCTCCCAAGAACGGCAAGAAGGTCGCCGTCGTCGGTTCCGGCCCGTCCGGCATCACCTGCGCCGGCGAGCTCGCCCGCAACGGCTTTGACGTCACCGTCTTTGAGGCCTTCTTTACCGGCGGCGGCGTGCTGGTCTACGGCATCCCCGAGTTCCGTCTGCCCAAGGCGGTCGTCAAGCGCGAGATCGACGGCCTGGAGGACATGGGCGTCAAGTTTGAGTACAACTCCGTCGTGGGAAACATGGCCACGGCCGAGGAGCTGTTCGAGCAGGGCTTCGACGCCATCTACGTGGCGACCGGCGCTGGCCTGCCCAAGTTCCTCAACGTCCCCGGCGAGAACCTGCCCAACGTCTTCTTCGCCAACGAGTACCTCACCCGCGTGAACCTGATGAAGGCCAACAAGTTCCCCGAGTACGACACCCCCACCAAGCACGGCAAGAACGTCGTCGTCTTTGGTGGCGGCAACGTGGCTATGGACGCCGTCCGTACCGCCAAGCGTCTGGGCGCCGAGCACGCCATCATCGCCTACCGTCGTACCGAGGACGAGATGCCCTGCCGTCGCGCCGAGCTGCACCACGCTAAGGCCGAGGGCGTCGAGGTTCTGCCGCTCGTCTCCCCGCTCGAGTTTGTCGCTGGCGAGGACGGCTCCGTATGCGCCGTCAAGGTCCAGAAGATGGAGCTCGGCGAGCCCGACGAGTCCGGCCGTCGTCGCCCGGTGCCCATCGAGGGCGCCATCGAGGAGATTCCCTGCGATGTCGCGATCTCGGCTATCGGCACCAACGCCAACCCCTTCGCAAAGAAGATCGGTGGCAAGATGGAGCTCAACAAGTGGGGCTACATCGTCGCCGACGAGGAGACCGGCCAGACCACCGATCCCCGCATCTGGGCCGGCGGCGACATCGTCACCGGTGCCGCTACGGTCATTCTGGCGATGGGCGCCGGCAAGAAGGCCGCTGCCTCCATCACCAAGAGCCTGCTGGGCGAGTAATCACCTACAGCGTTAGCCATCAAACGGCAAAGTCCCCGTCGAGCACACGCCCGGCGGGGACTTTTTCTATGCCGATCGCCCTACCACCACAAAGGTGCCTGTCCCCTTTGTGGTGGTTTTGGTCGACTAGCCTTCGAGTTGGGCCACCTTGTAGCGGTAGGCTGCGGCGATGACGTCCTTGCAGCCTTCGCGGCCCAGCTTGGCGCGGTTGACGACGATGTCCTTGCCGCTCGTCATCTTCCACTTACCGGCACTGTAGCGCTTATAGAACGCCTCACGCGCCTTCTGCTGCTGTTTAACCAGCTTAGCGCCCTTCTTCTTGTTAAGGCCACGCTTCTTGCGCACGATCTCGACGCGGTCCTCAAAGGGAGCGGTCACCAACACGGCAATGTGGTTGGGGTTGTTACGCAACAGGTAATCGGACAGACGACCTTCGATAATGCAGCTCTCGGTCTCGCCCAGATCCAAAATCACCTGGCTCATCTTTTGGAACAACTTGTCCGAGTACGAACGCGCATCGTAGCGGTCGGGCAGAAACGCCATGTTCTCCACGGCCAGACGCTCGTCGTAGGCGGCCATCTTGTCGAGCGACTCGCCCGCGCGCAGCGAAGCACGCACCAGCAGCTCGTTATCGTACAGCGGAATCCCCAGCTCATCGGCGAGGATACGACCAATCTCGTGGCCCTCGGCGCCAAAGTCGCGCGCGATGGTAATGACCACAGGACTCTTCTTATTCTCCAGATCGCTCATCGCGATTCCTTTCTCTATGTGACAAAGGGACTGTCCCTTTGCCACATTCTACGCTGCCACCATTCGCCTCTGATACGCCCTCACCAGCAACGAGATACCAAAGTTGAGCACAAAGTACATCGCAAACACCAGGCCGTAGAGCATAAGCACCTGCGACAGGTCGATCGCGTGGGCCATCACGACGTTTGCCGTGTACATGAGCTCGGCCACGTTAATGCCCGAAAGATACGAGCTATCCTTGATGACGGTCGTGCACTGGCTAAACAGCGCCGGAATGATCGTCTTAAATGTCTGCGGCAGAATGATGTAGCGCATGGTGGCAAAGAAGCCAAAGCCCTGGCTCTGCGCTGCCTCAAACTGGCCGCGCGGAATCGAGTTGAGGCCACCGCGCACAATCTCGGCCATAACAGCGCTGGTAAACAGCGTAAAGGCGATGGTCGAAATCACAATGTCCAAACCCTGCACCGTAAAGTAGATAAACAGGATCCACAGCAGGTTTGGCGTGCAACGGAACAGCTCAATATAGGCGCTCACCAAAATACGGAACGGGCGGGGCGCATAGCTCTTAACGAGCGCCAGCACCGTGCCAAAGATGAGCGAGAAAAAGATCGACAGCGCCGAGATCTCGATCGTCTTAACAAAGCCGCCCCAAATGTAGAGCAGGTTGGTCGCGTTGAAGATTTCCATGCGCTAGGCCTCCTCTACGTTGTCGAGCCCCAGCTCGGCCAGGCTCACGCCGCGCGGACGCTCCTTGGAGCGGCGCTCGAGCCACTGCACCAGCATGGCGAGCGGAAAGCAGATGATGAAGTACATAAGGCAGCAGACGATGTATCCCTGCAAATAACCGTACAGACTCACAAAGTTGTCGGAACGATACATAAGGTCGCCGCCGGCCACAAGTGCCAGCACCGACGTGTTCTTGACCAGGTTGAGCGCCTGGTTACACAGCGGCGGCAGAATGATCTTGAATGTCTGGGGCAGCACGATGTACCAATACGCCTGCGCACGGGTGAAGCCCTGGCTCTGGGCCGCCTCCATCTGACCGCGCGGAACCGCCTCGATACCAGTGCGGATGACCTCCGAAATGTAGGCCGCGTGATACAGGCCCACGCCCAAGAAGCCCAGCACGAACGGCGCGATGCGCACCGGCTGGTCGGCACCGGTTATGGCCTGCAAAAACTGCGGACCGGCCATGTACATAAAGAGCACCTGCACGGGCAACGGGGTGTTCTGGTAAAACTCCACGTACACGCGGCTTATGGCGCGCAGCACGCGCGAGCGAGTGGTAGAGAACACGCCCAGCAGCGTGCCCAGCACCAGCGACAGCAGCAGACCGGCAACGACCACCTGTAGCGTCACGCCAAAGCCCTCCCAGAAGGGCCCCATATTTTGAAATGTCGTCGACCAACGGTCGGCGTCAAATAATCCTTCGAGCATTTGATTCCTTCCTTGGACGATGCGCCTATACAAGACCCCAGGTCTTGACCTCTTGGTCGAGCCAGCCATCGGCCAGGCGATCGCAAATCACCTGATCGACCACGGCAGAAAGGTCGCAGCCCTTCTTGGTCGCCACGCCGTAGCCCTGCTCGCCAAACTTGACCTCGGGCTGCAGCAGCTCAACGGTCTCGTTCATGTAACCGGCCAGCGTGGAGCGGTCCATGGCAAAGACGTCGATATTGCCGGCGTCGAGCGAACTCTTGATGATGGGGTAGCCGCTAAAGGCCCTAAACTCGGGCTTGCAGCTAAAGCCGTTGTCCTTGATCATCTGCTCAATCAGGCCCTGCGTGGTGGCACCCTGGCTCACGCCAATGACCTTGCCATCCAAATCCTCAATCGAAGTAAAGCCCGAACGCTTCTTGACCATGAGTCCCACGTAGTCGGTGCGGTATGGCGTCGAGAAATCCCAGCTCTTCTTGCGCTCGTCGGTTATGGTGTAGGTCGCCGCGACCACGTCGAGTTGGCCGTTGTCGATCAGCGGGCCGCGCGTCTTGGGCGTTACGTCGGTAAACTCGACTAGCTCCTGGGCGCGAGCATCCTTGTAGCTCACACCAAAGACGGCAGCGGCGATCTGGTAGCACAAATCGACTTCCATGCCCTCAAAGCGGCCCTTGGCGGTGTCGTAATAGCCGTAACCGGGAACGTCCTTCTTAACGCCGGCATTCAGATGGCCACGCGACTTAATGGCCGCAAGCTTGGACCCCTTGTCGGAGCCCTCGCCACTGGTGGAGTTGCCACAACCGGTAAGCGCGGTCCCCGTCAACGCGAGCATGCCGGCGCCCGCCAGCTGCAAAAAGTGACGGCGCGACACGGCCGCCCTCGTCATATCCGTCATGTCCATCACCGCGCCTAGTGCAGAATCTTGGACAGGAACTCGCGGCAGCGCGGGTTCTCGGGGTTATCGAAGAAGTGCTCGGGCGTGCCCTCCTCCAGGATACGGCCGTCCTCCATAAAGATGACACGGTCGGCCACCTGGCGCGCAAAGCCCATCTCGTGCGTCACGCAGATCATGGTGATGTCCTCCTGCGCGAGCTCAATCATAACGTCCAGGACTTCCTGGACCATCTCGGGGTCGAGCGCCGAGGTCGGCTCGTCAAACAGGATGATGGGCTGCTTGGTGCACAGGGCACGGGCGATGGCGATGCGCTGCTGCTGACCGCCCGAGAGGTTCTGCGGATACTCGCCGGCCTTATGCGCCATGCCGACGCGATTGAGCGCGGCGATGGCGATCTCGGTCGCCTCCTCCTTGCTCTTCTTTTGCAGTTTGATGGGCGCGAGCGTCAGGTTGCCCAGCACCGTCATGTTGGGATACAGGTTGAACTGCTGAAACACCATGGAGCTGTACTTGCGAGCCATCTCCAGGTGATTCTTTTTGGTGAGCGGCGTACCGTCGATGACGACCTCGCCCGACGTGGGCTCCTCCAGATAATCGACGCAACGGATGAGCGTCGACTTACCCGAACCGGAAGGCCCGATCATTACGAGCTTCTCGCCGCGCTTGACGGTGAGATTGATATCTTTGAGCACATGCAGGTCGCCAAAGTACTTGTTGAGATGCTTGATCTCGATCATGTCTGCCATGAATGTCCCTTTCCTGCGCTTACACGAATTGCACTATTGTACGGAAAGAACCACGTTTCCGCAGCCCACACTACATTCCCGTAAAGAACCCGCAACCTTCCACCCACTCATTGGGGACAGACTTAAATGAGTACCTGCTCATTGGGCACTCATTTAAGCCTGTCCCCAATGAGTGCCCGCGGAGGACGCCCTTCCTCCAACCGCCCTTGTTGAGCATAAGTCAGCGAAAACCCGTACACGCGAGCAAGGTGACGTGAAATGAAAGGGCGCAGACCTTATGGTCGCGCCCTTGAAATTGAACGTCAGATTGCCGTGTGTACGGGTTTGCAGCGTCGAGCCGTTACGCGGTTTGGTAAAACCGCGTAACAAATTACGCAAGCTTTGCTCCGACAATCTTTGCTGCTGCCGGCTTATCGAAGTTGCCGCCAGTGGCCTTACCCAGAGCGCCCATGACCTGGCCCATCTGCTTCTTAGAGGTCGCGCCCAGCTCGGCGATGACCTGCTCGATCAGGGCCTCGAGTTCCTCACCCGAAACCTGCGCGGGCAGCAGGCTCTCCAGAATCTTGACCTGCTCGGTCAGGTTGTCGGTACGCTCCTGGTCGGTACCGGCCTTAATGGACATCTCCAGTGTCTCACTCGTCTGCTTAATCAGACGCTTGATCATGTTGTTGACGTCTTCCTCGGTCACATCGCGACGCTCGTTGACCTCGATATTCTTCACCTCGGCCTTGACCTGGCGAATGATGGACAGGCGAACCTTGTCCTTGGCCTTCATGGCCGCGATCATTTCTTTCTGCAGCTCTTCGTTGGTCATCTGCAAATCCTCTCTAATAGGGTGGGCGGCACTCACGCGAGCACCGCCCCATGGTTACTCAGTCTTCGACGAATCGTCGGTCGAACTCTTGGTGACGCCCTTCAGACTCACGTTATAGGGTACGTCCTTGGGCATGGGGTTGACGGTGATGTCGGCATCCTTCTTGTACTGCTCCAGCCACTCGCTGTACGCGGTGCTGGCCGCTTGCGTCTTCACCACGTTGGAGACGTACTTTTTGATGTCCTTGGGCACCTGGTTGATGTCATCAACCTGATTATCGACATGGAAGTAGTCGGTGCACTTGATGATGTGGTAGCCATAGGTCGACTCGACGACTTCGCTCACGTCGCCCTTGTTGAGTCCCTCGAGCGCCGTCTGGTAGCTGTCGACGAAAGTGGTGAGCTTATCCCAGCCCACATCGCCCTTCTTCTCCTTGGAACCGGTGTCCTCGGAGTACTGCTCAACGGCGTCCTCAAAGCTCAGCTCACCGGAGTTGATCTTGTCCAGGCACTCCTGCGCCTTGGCCTTGGCGGCAGCCTTGTCCTCGTCGGAAGCGTCAGAATCAACCTTGATCAGGATGTTCGACGAGCGGCGGGCGTCGTTGTAGCTGGACAGGTTTTCGTTGATGTAATCGACAATCTCGCTGTCCTTGGGCTTGCTCGTGGGCGCGACGGCATCCTTGAGTTTCTGCTGCGCCAGACTCTCCTTGAGTGAGTCCTTGTAGGTGTCCTCGGTATAGCCGTAGGTCTTGAGGGTCTTCTTAAAGGCCTTGGCGCCGCCCGCGCTCTTGCACGCGTCCTTCCAAGCCTTCTCGACCTCCTCGTCCGACACCGTCACGCCGTTCTCCTTCTGTGCCTGTTGAAGCAGAATCTGCTGCGTGTAGGAGTCGATGAGTTGCTTGCGGTACTTCTTGGGCGTGAGGTCGTTGTCAACCAGATACTGCGCCCAATCCTTATCCTTGGTGTAGCCGTAGGACGTGCGCATGCTCATGATCTGCTTGGTCACGGTGTCCTCGGTGAGGTTGGTGCCGTTGATAGTTGCAGCAACACCGCCGGTCAGCTTGTAGCCCGAGGTGTCCTCGGCCTGCGACATAAGGCCGGAGCACGCCATCGCCGAGACGGAAAGCAGCATCGCCAGCACGCCGATGACCACCAGGACGATCTTGACGGTCTTAGACACGTACGTCTTGCGCTGCTTCTTGCGAGAGCTGGAGGCAGCGCGAGCCTGCTGCTCGGGCGTCGGCTCGGGCGCAGGGTTCTTTTTCTTATTTGCCATAGTTGGCCTTTCGCATAACGAATCGAACAAACGCCATTGTGTCACAACGCGGCCCCCGCGGCACGCTTGGTGCATTGGGGACAGGTTAATCTGCACCATTTTGGTGCAAAGGGGACAGATGTGGCACTTGGCAGTTGGACGTTCTTTATGTGCCGACACTTGGGAACTGTCCCTAACTGCCGGCAGAAAAGGAACGTCCCCAAGTGCCGGCTCAGCCCCACCTTAGAAGTGACGGCGGATGGCGTCGACCATGCCCTGCGGCGTGGTTTGGCCGAGCACGTCGGCTGCGGCATCGGCGTCCATAAAGATGTTCATGAGCGCCTGCAGGGCCTCGACCTGGCCGCCCGGCTCGGCGATGCCCAGATTGATGACGATCTGCGCCGGCACCGGAGCGCCCATGCCAGCCATAGCGTTAAATGTCACGGGCGCGGCGGGCTTCACCACCGCGATATAGGGCTTGGCCACAAACCCCGGATCGGTATGCGGAATGGCAATGTTTGCCGCCGGCATGGCAAGACCCGTGGGATAGGCATCCTCGCGCGTGCGAACGGCCTCGAGCCAACCCTCGGCAATGTAGCCACGTGGAGCAAGCTCGCCCTCGAGCCGCGCAAACACCTCATCCGGCGTCGCACACTCCCAATCAAAAAACACCAGCTCAGGCGTAAACAGCGCTTCGTTATCCGCCATATCGTCCTCCAAAGTTGCATGAGGGCCACAATGCTCAATATGATAGCGAAACGGAGTATGCAAGGTTAGCCGAGGATCCCGATGAGCTCGAGTGCGCGCGCGGGCGTCAAGCATACCTCGGGCATCGCCTCCAACATGCGTCGGTCGCTCGTGATTACGTAGTCGACATCCGCCGTATCGCCCGATGCAATGATGAGATTGTCCTCAAGGTCCGGCATACGCTTGCCAAGCATACGCGCCATCTCGCATTCCGCCAACGAAAGCGGAGAAGCCGTTGCCACCTGCATCATATGCTCGATACAGGCCCATGCAGCCGGACCGAACGGAGCGTTAACCCCATTCACATTCCGCTGAGCTAGACGCCGCGGCACAATGTAGAACAGGTCCTTTGCCGTCGTTGGCGCGTACAGAAGGTCAATCTTTCCCGCCTCGGCCAACTCAATCAATCTTTTCGCCTCGTCGAACGCTCCCTCTTGCAGGTAATAATCGAGCCAAACGTTTGTGTCTACCAAGAGTCGTTTTGCCGCAATCATCGGCAATTCGCCTCTATGCCAGCGATCATCGCATCGTACATGTCGTCGCGTACGGCACCCCAGTTGTCTGCCGATGATTCAGCTGGCGCAAAATCCGCCGCGCTCAACCCCAATGAGAAAAAAGCCAGCCCGCATCCCCGCTCGGCCAGACTCTCCGCACGGGATGCCTCGCACCTATCCTCCACCATAAATCCTGGCAACGTCTGATGCTCGACAAGGTAGGTCCAAAGCGCACGAATAGCGTCACTCGGCCCCAGCCCATTGCGAGTCAGGACCGCATCGCCGCCAGCCTTGAGCATAGGGTCGATTCGCGTGTTGAGCTGCACTGTTGCTGTTGCCATGGCGACTCCTCTCTGCTTGCTAGCAGTATAGCAAACTTGAGAGGCCACACAAAAAGAGCCCCGCCCGCGTACGGACGGAGCCCTATCAACATTTTCGATCGCTTGCGTCCCAAAGAGCGCTCAGCGAACTCTCTTACACGCGACTAGCGTGCCGCATCAATTGCCACTTTGCCGCTCTCCAGCACGTGGACGCGGCCGTCGGCGAGCATTTGCACGACCTCGGGATACAGCACATGCTCGACCGCGTGGATGTGCTCCTCGAGCGTGTCGACGCCCCAGCCCTCCTCGACAGCCAGCGCACGCTGGGCGATGATGGGGCCGTTGTCGTAAATCTCGTTGGCAAAGTGCACGGTCACGCCGGTCACCTTGACGCCACGCGCAAAGGCATCGTCAATCGCATGCGCGCCGGTAAAGCTCGGCAGCAGCGCCGGATGCAGGTTGACCACGCGATTGGGGAACGCCGCCAGCAGCGGCGTGTGCACCATGCGCATGTAGCCGGCCATGACCACATACTCGCAGCCGCGCTCGAGAAGCTCGTGCGCGATGATCTCGTCGGCGGCGATGGGGTCGGCATAGACATCCTTGGACAGCGTGAGCGTCTGGATGCCCGCACGCTCGGCGCGTTGCAAGCCCTTGGCCGAAGGACGGCTCGACACCACAAGCTCAATCGAGACGTTGAGCTTGCCGGCGGCGATTAGGTCGATCAGCGCCTGCAGGTTGGTACCCGAGCCGCTGATAAGCACGCCAATCTTAAGCGGCTCGGCCGTATCGGTGCCGGTCGGACGGGTGTAGGGCACAAAGCCCAGGCCCTCGGCAGCAGCCATCTGCTCGTTAGCGCTCATCGGAGTACACGACCTTACCGGAACCCTCGACGCACTCGCCCACGCGGAACGGTTTCTCGCCCAGCGCGACCAGAGCCTCGGTCACGGCGGCCTCGTCCTCGGGGGCGACGATCAGGCACAGGCCGACGCCCATGTTGAAGGTCTTGCATGCCTCGTTGGGCACGAGCTCGGCCTGACGCGACACATAGGTGATGACGGGCGGAACATCCCAGCCCATCTCGGCGCCGTTGCGGGTGACCACGGCGTCGACATCGTCGGCAAGCGCGCGGTTGAGGTTCTCGGTGATGCCGCCGCCGGTGATATGGGCAATGGCATGAACGTTGGCGCCGCCACGCAGCAGCTCCAGAATCGGCTTCACATAGATGCGCGTGGGAGCCAGCAGAGCGTCGGCCAGCGAAGCACCGCCGAGCTCCTCGAGCGGACGGCTCAGCTCCTCGGCCTTAGCGGCGGCCTCGGGCGTACCCGGCTTGATACCGTCGACGCCGATGACCTTGCGCACGAGCGAGTAGCCGTTGGAGTGCACGCCGGTGGAAGGCAGGCCCAGGATCACATCGCCGGGGCGAACGTTCGCGGGGTCGAGCATCTTGGGACGATCGACGACGCCCACGGTAAAGCCGGCGAGGTCGTAATCGGCCGGAGCCATGACGCCCGGGTGCTCGGCCATCTCGCCGCCCACGAGCGCGCAGCCCGCGAGCTTGCAGCCGTCGGCAACGCCCTTGATGATCTTTGCCATATGCTCGGCCTCGATGTGGCCAATGGCAACGTAGTCCAAGAAGAACAGCGGCTCGGCGCCCGAAGCCAAAATGTCATTGACGCACATGGCGACCAAGTCCTGGCCCACCGTCTCGTGACGGTCCATGATCTGGGCGAGCACGAGCTTGGTGCCCACGCCGTCGGTGCCGCTAATCAGGATCGGGTCTTCCATATCCTTAAGCGCGGCGGCCGAGAACAGGCCGCCAAAGCCACCGATGCCGCCGATGACCTCGGGGCGGTTGGTGTCCTTGACCATCTGCTTAATAGCGTCGACGGCGCGGCCGCCCTCGGCGGTATCGACGCCGGCGTCCTCGTACGTCACATGCTTGCTGTCGCTCATCTGAGCCTTCCTCTCCCACTACCGTGGCGCCGCGCGGGCGCCAAACGGTGCTCATAGTTGCGTTCATTTCGGCGCGCGCCATAACAGCACGCGCCGTCATATCAACAAAACAGCAGGTAAAACCTACCAAAATAAACCTGTCCCCACATGGCAGGTTTTAGGCCTCGCCGTGCTCCTCTTCCCAGCTGCGGTCGTCGTATTTCTCGACCACGGCGTCGTCGTCAAAGTACAGCGGCTTGTCCAGGTTGCGGGGCTTAAAGCCCTCCATAAACTTGTCGCGGCCAAAGCTATCGGGAATCGCCACGGGATAGCGGCCGGTAAAGCACGCGTCGCAGTAGCCGCCCTTGGGCATGACCTTAAGCAGGCCCTCGACCGAAAGGAAGGCCAGCGAATCGGCGCCGATATACTCGCAAATCTCGTCGACCGTCTTGTTGGCGCTGATAAGCTGCGACTGCACGTCGGTATCGATACCGTAGAAGCACGGCCAGATGACCTCGGGCGAGTTGATGCGGATATGAATCTCCTTGGCGCCAGCGTTGCGTAGCATCTTGACGAGCTGCACCATAGTGGTGCCACGCACGATGGAGTCGTCGATGACGACCAGGCGCTTGCCCTCGATGTTGTCGCGCAGCGGGTTGAGTTTCATGCGCACGCCCATGGCGCGCAGCTCCTGCGTGGGCTCGATAAACGTACGGCCCACGTAGCGGTTCTTGATAAGGCCCTCGCCAAAGGGAATACCGCTCTCGTGCGAATACCCCTCCGCGGGCGGCAGGCCGGAGTCGGGCACGCCGATGACCAGGTCGGCCTCGACGGGCTCCTCATGTGCCAGCTGACGACCCATGTCGTAACGGCAGGCGTAGACGCTCTTGCCGTTCATGATGGAGTCGGGGCGGGCAAAGTAGACCTGCTCAAAGATGCAGTTGGCGGGCTCTTCGGCTGCAGGCACGCCCTGCTCGGATACCAGGCCCTCGGCGCTGATGCGCAAGATCTCGCCGGGACGGACGTCACGGACATACTCGGCACCCACGATGTCGAGTGCGCAGGTCTCGGAAGCAACGACCCAGCCGCCGGCGCGCGTGACACGGACGGCGGAGTCGACCGTTGCGGCGCCGTCCTGCGACGGCAGCTGCGAAACGGCTGCGGCATCGGCCTGGTCCAGACCCTCGTCCACCAGCTTGCCCAGCACGAGCGGGCGAATGCCGTGTGGATCGCGGAATGCGTAGAGCGCCTGCTCGTTGATGAGCGTCATGGCGTAGCCGCCGCGCACGAGCTCCATGGTCTTGCGAATGCCCTCGCGCAGATGGCCTGTACGCTGGGTGAAGTAGCCGAT
This sequence comes from Collinsella sp., assembly GCA_019414245.1. GTDB lineage: Bacteria > Actinomycetota > Coriobacteriia > Coriobacteriales > Coriobacteriaceae > Collinsella. Next base: position 35,541 of record DXMK01000008.1, read on the forward strand.
AAGCTTGGTCGCGACCTCGGAATCCGAATTGGAGAGGAACGGCACGCCCAGCTCGATCAGCTGACGGCGCAACTCGTCGGTGTTGACCAGAGTGCCGTTGTGAGCAAGCGCGATAATGACGCTGTTGATGGTGGAAAGATGCGGCTGCGAGGCTTCCCAGCTCTTGGCGCCGGCGGTGCCATAGCGTACGTGGCCCACGGCCAGCTGGCCGGAGAGCGTCGACAGGTCGGCGTTGGAGAACACGCGATCGAGCAGTCCCAGGTCTTTGCGAACCATAACCGTGCCGCCGTCGCCCACGGCGATTCCCGCCGATTCCTGGCCGCGATGCTGCAGCGCGCGCAGACCAAAGTACGTCAGTCGAGCCACATCGCGATCGGGTGCCCACACACCAAAAATGCCGCATTCCTCATGCAGCTGGTCGGAGTCCGGATCATACGTCGACATGGTCTTCACCTGTCCCGCGGCGCGCTCGGCCGCGTGGATGGTTTCTTGAGACATGGCATCCCCTCAGAGCCTCGTTATTTGGCGTTACCTGCCCTATTATACGCACGGCAAGACAAGCACTCCCGCGCATGAACAGCGCTTTTTAAAAGCCCACCGAGCTTATAATCCGTTTTGCAGCCAAACATTTTATTGGGCAATCGCCTCGGGACCGACGATCCCGCATGCTTCCGTTGCGGCGCGTCTCGCCCGCCGTTAGGGCTTACATTGTTGCAATTGGGACGTTCGTCCTGTCTTTTGGCAGGTCGGCGGCGTATCCTTGTAACCTACAACAAAGCGAGAAAGGTTCTGTATGGATCGAAACGAACTCGACCCCAGCGTCCCCAGCGCCACGGAGGTCAAGAAGATCCCCCTCATCATTAAGGTGTACGCCGTCCTGTGCATCCTTTCCGGCGTGGGCACGCTCCCGTCGGTCGCTGCCTTTATGTGGCAGGTCATCACGGCACTTGTTAACGGCAACGCCACCGAAAAGCTCGGCGACAACACGCTCGTCGCAGTCGGCCTTATCGTCGCCGGCATCATGCTCTCTGCGGCAAGTGCCGTCATCCTAATCATCTTTGGCCTGGACCTTATCAAAAACCAGCGCCGCAACGCCGCCCGCCTGTCCTACATCCTTATTGCATTCACCGTCGTCGAGCTTTTGGTCGACGTGATGCTCCAGGGCATCGGGCCCTTCCTGCTGCGTCCCGCGATCCAGCTCGGCATCCTCGTTGCGCTTTCGGCAACCGTCGACCCCACGCTTCGTCAGGAGCGCGAACTGCAGCGCCGCCTGCAGGAGATGCTCGACCGCGACGCCGCCGCCGAGGGCATGCTCGGCCGCGATGAAACCGGCGAGGGCTACATCAAGCTCAACTACTTCAACCTGTTCTGGGTGTTCTTTGTCTGCTGCATACTCGGCCTGATCGCCGAGGACATCTGGCACATGACAGTCGCCGACCCGGGCGTCTATCAGAACCGCGCCGGCATGCTGTTTGGCCCCTTCAGCCCCATCTACGGATTTGGCGCCGTGCTCATGACCATGGTGCTTAACCGCTTCTACAAAAAGAACCCCATCATCATTTTCCTGGTGAGCGCCCTGCTCGGCGCCAGCTTTGAGGTGTTCGTGGGCTGGTTTATGCAGACCGCGTTTGGCGTGGTCTCGTGGAGCTACTCGCACATAACGCTGTTCGGTTTGCCCGATCCGCTCGTGGTCCTCACGGGCGGACGCACCTGCACGGGCTTCGCCTGCCTGTGGGGCCTGGGCGGCCTCATCTGGATCAAGCTGCTGCTGCCGAGGCTGCTTAAGCTTATCAACAAGATCCCCTGGAAGAGCCGCTACTCGGCCACCGTCATCTTTACCGTTATCATGCTGGTCGACGGCGTCATGACGCTGCAATCGCTCGACTACTGGTATCAGCGCGTCAACGGCACGGTCAACGATATTCCCGTTGCGCAGTTCTACGGCACGTACTTCGATAATGAATACATGGAAAATCGCTTCCAGAGCATGACCATGAGCCCCAAGGACGCCACACGCGTATAGCGCTGGCGCTGCTGCAAGTCGGTTCCAACGGATAAGTAAGCCCGCTGGCAGTTCAGCCTAACTGCCAGCGGGCTTTTGCTACAAATGGACTCGAATCGATCGCAAAGCCCTATGCCTCGCGCTCTACCTCGTTCACGCATTCATTCTTGATGGTGCCGACAAGCGACTGCAGGGCATCGACCACGTGCGGACGAATGTCTCCGCCAATGAGCACGAGCATGATATCGTCGCCCACGGAAAGCTCGCCGCTCGCCAGCCACACGCGCACATAGCCGATGCCTGGCATCGCGCGCGTGGCTTCAATAGCAGACCGCACCTTTTCGGCGTCGTAGTCAAAGACCATGCCTCCCACCTTGCGGCCCGGCGCCACGCCATCGGTCTCGACTCCGCGCACCTCGGCCTTGGGCGTCGCACGCACCACGCCGTTATGCGTCAGATACATACCGCACGCCGGCGCCGAAGCGTCGGCTTTGGCCTCGCGCAGCCAAGCATCAATCGAAGGCATCGTTTTGCCATTCTCGAGCATCATTTCCCCTTTCACCGTCATCGAGTAGCTCATTTGGGACGGGCTCTTTTAGCTACTCTCAACAATCTATTCCTCGACCGGCGTGAGCACCATGACGGCGCGCGTATTGCTCAATGACAGCGAGCGACAGGTCACGAGCGTCACGACCTTGGTTGCCGAGGCGGCGCGATCGCCTGCATCACTCGCCACTGCCGAAGCGCCGTCGAGCATCTCGGACAGGTAGTTCTTGAGCCCGTCGTCACCCTCAAAATTAGGCGTGCGCGCCTTGGCATACGTATCCTCGACGACCTTGGTCGCCAGCGGTCGCAGCTTATACGTTGCATCGCGCGTGATGTAATACACGCACTCGATGCTATCGAATGTCGCCTGGTCGGTGGTGTCCGAAATCACGTTGAACATCGACCCGTCATTCATATGGTGGCCGTAGATCGTGGTCTGCTGGTCAACCATTCCCGGCGCGGTGTCATCGCTATCCAGGAAAATGGCCCCGGACGCATTGGCCGTACCGTCGAACAGCGTGTTGAGGTATTTGGAGTTGTTGTTGGTCTGCACCACGGGATAGTTGATGTTGGTTCCCGGCACGTAAATCCAACCCACAATCTCGGGGTTTGTCTGAGCAAGCGCATCGAAGTCGATAATCGGCACGCCGCTGGCGTCCTTATCGCTTACATATTGCTTCTCGATTTTCTGGTATGAATCGCTCGCCTGCTTATAGCCAATCTGAGCATTGATAAAGATGGCGGCGGCGGCGACAATCAGGCCGATGCCCACGATGATGAGCAGAATGGGGATGATGGAGCGGCGTTTCTTGCGCGGCGGCTCGGTGTAATCCGACGACGCGGCATGCGATGAAGACCGGGGCGGCTTCTTAGCATTGCTATAAGATGAAGGTCGATATGCGGCCGGCGCGTCCTGTCGACGATGCGTCGCCGGTGTCACGGGGCGTGGCGTGCGCGGCTGCTGAGGAGAGGATGTCCGACCCTGCTGTGCCGCATGGGCAGCACCCGGCTTCGACGGATCGGGAATCTGAGAAGCCTTGAATCGTTTTCCCTGATAGTCGGACATGGCTCTCCTTATACTGCGGTGAAACGGCGGAACGCCTAGGCGTCGGCCATCTCCTGCTTCATCTTCTCGATAACCTTGCGGTACTCGGGGTCGCATGCGCCCAGAATCTGCGTGGCATAAATGGCGGCGTTCTTGGCACCGTTGATGGCAACGCAGGCCACGGGCACGCCCGAAGGCATCTGCACCATCGACAGCAGCGAATCCATACCGCCCAGGTCACTCGTCTTCATAGGCACGCCGATGACCGGCAGCGGCGTAAAGGCAGCCACGACACCACCCAGGTGAGCGGCCTTGCCGGCGGCGGCGATAATCACTTTGATACCGCGATCGGCGGCAGTCGAAGCCCACTCGTGGACCTTCGCCGGCGTGCGGTGTGCGCTCGCAATGACAAGCTCATAGGGCACACCCAGCGCCTCGAGCTCGGCGGTGCAGCCTTCCATAACACCCAGATCGGACTTGGAGCCCATGATGATCCCGACAACCGGCTTTTGATCTGCCATAAACAAAGACCTCCTGTTGAGAGCGGTGACGCGGCGGATCCGCGACCCTTAACTACTGAGAGTAGTATAGCTGCTCCCGTCCCTGCGGTCTGTGGGTGCTCTGCGGCGGCCCGGTGTTTTCATCTTCACTCCGGTTGCTACGCAAAGTCGTTCAGATGAAAACACCGGGCCGCCGCAGAGCACCTTCGACCTACCGGGGATTGCTATGACGTACGTTGGCTGAAATATTAACGTGGGATCCGCCGTTCGAACGAACGGCGGATCCCACACTCACTTTTTATTCAGCCCTAGTCATCACGCAAAGCCCCTTCGGCAGCACACGGTGCGGCCAAGTCACCGCAGGCCGGGGCGGGAGGCGGACCTTTCTCTCGGAAAACTTCGCGAAGCCCAGTTTCCGAGAGAAAGTGTCCGGCTGCCGCCCCGGCCGACCAGGTCACATTACACCGTGTGCTGTGGCAGGTCCTGCAGGGCGATGACGTCCATGCCCATGTCGTTGGCGCTGCCGTGACCCTGCTGGTCCTCGCGCACGGCCTCGATGGCACTCACGTACGTGTTGGCGGCAGACATCGCGGTCACGCAGGTCACGCCGCGGCGCACGGCCTCGGTGCGCAGCAGATAACCGTCGCCACGCGAGCCCGGGCCGTATGGCGTATTAATGATCACCGCAATCTTGCCATCGGCGATGAGGTCGCCGATGTTGGGACGCTCGCCGTCGTGCGGGCCGCTGATCTTCTCCACAACCTCGCAGGTCACGTTGCCGCCGCGCAGCACGCGCGCCGTGCCCTCGGTGGAGCAGATGTCAAAGCCCAGGTAACGCAGGATACGCGCGACCGAAAGGATATGACGCTTGTCGCGGTCGCACACGCTAATGAACACCTTGCCGGCGCTCGGGTCGGGCAGCTTGTAGTCAATCGCCAGCTGCGTCTTGGCATATGCCTCGGGATAGCTCTTGGCGATACCCATGACCTCGCCCGTAGACTTCATCTCGGGCCCCAGGATAACGTCGGCGCCCGGGAAACGGCCCCAGGGCATAACGGCTTCCTTCATGCAGAACCAGTCCAGCTGACGCTCGTCGCTCGGCAGGCCCAGGCTCGCGATGGAATCGCCTGCCATGATACGCGCCGCGCACTTGGCCAGCGGCACGCCGGTGGCCTTGGAGATAAACGGCACGGTACGGCTGGCACGCGGGTTGGCCTCGATCACATAGACGGTCTCGCCCTTAATGGCGTACTGCACGTTGACCAGGCCGCGTACGCCCAGCGCCATCGCGATGCGGCGCGTAGTCTCGCGAAGCTTTGCCTGCAGGCTCTCGCTAAAGCTGAACGGCGGAATGCAGGTCGCAGAGTCGCCGGAGTGAATACCGGCCTCCTCGATATGCTCCAGAATGCCGCCGATGTAGACCTCTTCGCCATCGCACAGGGCGTCGACATCGGACTCGATCGCGCCCTCCAAGAAGCGGTCCAGATACACCGGGTAGTCGGGGCTAATGCGCGCAGCCTCGGCCATGTAATCGCGCAGATGCTCGGCATCGTAGGCGATCATCATGCCGCGGCCGCCCAGCACGTAGCTCGGACGCACCAGCAGCGGGTAGCCAATATGCGCGGCCACGGCCTCGGCCTCCTCAAACGAGGTTGCCTGGCCCGCCGGCGGATACATAATGCCCAGCTTGTCGAGCAGGGCGGCAAAGCGCTCGCGGTCCTCGGCAAAGTCGATGGCATCGGGCTTGGTGCCCATGATGTTCACGCCGCTCTCCTCGAGCATGCGCGCCAGCTTAAGCGGAGTCTGGCCGCCGAGCGTCACCACGACGCCGTCGGGTCGCTCAACATCGATGACATCCATGACGTCCTCGTAGGTGAGCGGCTCAAAGTACAGACGGTCGGACGTGTCGTAGTCGGTCGAAACGGTCTCGGGATTGCAGTTGACCATGATGGTCTCGAAGCCGCGGGCCGCCAGCGCATAGCTCGCGTGCACGCAGCAGTAATCGAACTCGATACCCTGGCCAATGCGGTTGGGGCCGGCGCCCAGGATCATCGCCTTGGGCTTGTCCGCCGGCGTGGTCTCGTCGGGAGCCACGCACTTCTTGGCATCCGGGCTCGTGCGGTAGATGTTCTCGTACGTCTTGTAGTGGTACTCCGTGGCGCTCGAGAACTCCGCAGCGCAGGTATCGACCGTCTTCATGCTGGGAACCACGCCCAGACCCTTGCGATAGGCGCGCACAAAGCGCTCGTCCGAGCCGGTCAGCGCAGCGATCTCGGCATCGCTCGTGCCGTACTGCTTGAGCAGGCGCATCGCGTCGGCGTCGATATCCTCCACACGCAGGCCGCGGATGCTCTCCTGAACCTGCACCATGTCGTTGATGCGGTTGAGGTACCACGGGTCGATGCCGCAGATGGCATGGATGCGAGCGATGTCCCAGCCACGGCGCAGGGCCTCGACCACAAAGAAGATGCGGTGCTCGGTCGGCGTGGCCACGGCTTGAGCGAGCTCATCGTCGCTCAGCTTATCGGCACCCTCCTTGCCACCGGCGCAGATACCCTGGTGACCGTCCTCCAGCGAGCGCATGGCTTTGCCGAAGGCCTCCTCAAAGGTGCGGCCAATCGCCATGATCTCGCCCACGGCCTTCATGCGCGTGGTGAGCGTGGGGTCGGTACCCTTGAACTTCTCGAAGGCAAAGCGCGGCACCTTGACCACACAGTAGTCGATTGTGGGCTCAAAACAGGCGGGCGTAGCCTTGGTGATGTCGTTAACGATCTCGTCGAGCGTATAGCCCACGGCCAGGCGCGCGGCAGCCTTGGCGATGGGGAAACCTGTGGCCTTGGAAGCGAGGGCGGACGAGCGGCTCACGCGCGGGTTCATCTCGATGACGATCAGGCGGCCGGTGTTGGGGTTCACGGCAAACTGTACGTTGGAACCACCGGTCTCGACACCGATCTTCTCCAAGATGGCGAGCGAGGCCACGCGCATGCGCTGATACTCAAGGTCGGAGAGCGTCTGCGCCGGCGCCACGGTGATGGAGTCGCCGGTATGCACACCCATGGGGTCGAGGTTCTCGATGGAGCACACGATGATGCCGTTGCCGGCGTGGTCACGCATGACCTCCATCTCATACTCTTTCCAGCCCTCGATGGACTCCTCGACCAGCACCTCGTGGGCGGGCGAGAGTTCAAGGCCCTGGCTCACGATGGAGACGAGCTCCTCGTGGGTATGCGCGACGCCGCCGCCGGCGCCACCGAGGGTAAAGCTCGGACGCAGCACGCAGGGATAGCCCACGCGCTCGGCGATGGCCTCGGCGTCAGCCACGCTATAGGCATAGCCCGAGCGCGCGACCTCCAGGCCGATCTCGGCCATGGCCTCATTAAAGAGCCTGCGGTCCTCGCCGCGCTCGATAGCGGCCAGGTCGCAGCCGATCATCTCGACGCCGTACTTGTCGAGCATGCCGTCCTTTGCCAGCTCGACGGCGGCGTTCAGACCGGTCTGGCCGCCCAGCGTGGGCAGCAGCGCGTCCGGGCGCTCTTTCTTGATTACGCGCTCGATAAACTCGGCGGTGATGGGCTCGACATAGGTACGATCGGCAAGACCCGGGTCGGTCATGATGGTCGCCGGGTTGGAGTTGACCAGGATGACCTCAAAGCCATCCTCCTTGAGCACCTTGCAGGCCTGGGCGCCGGAGTAGTCGAACTCGCAGGCCTGGCCGATAACGATGGGGCCCGAACCAATGACGAGGATGCGCTTGATGTCAGTACGTTTAGGCATATTAGTTCTCCTCGGTCTCAGCGGTCTCGGACTCAGCAAAGTTCCAGCCGGCAAGGCGGTCCTTCGCGGTGTCGATATCCAGGTAGTTCTCCTCGCCGTCCATGAGTCGCGTAAAGGCGGTAAAGAGATAGTGGGCATCGGTGGGGCCAGGCGAGGCCTCGGGGTGGTACTGGACCGAGAAGCACGGGGCGTCGAGCAGCTGGATGCCCTCGGCGGTGCCGTCGTTGAGGTTCACATGCGTCAGGCGAATGCGACCAAAGCGCTCGTTCATCACGACCGGCGCGATTCCGCGGCGCACCCAGACGCGCAGATCTCCATCGGCCGCATGCTCGGTCTCGCCGCCGGAAAGCTCGGGGACAAGCTTGCCCAAGCTGGGGAACAGCAGGCCAAAGCCATGGTTTTGCGCGGTGATCTCCACACGGCGGCTTACCAGGTTCATGACCGGCTGGTTGCCACCGCGGTGACCGAACTTAAGCTTTTCCATCTGAGCGCCGCAGGCCAGGCTGATCATCTGGTGACCAAGACAAATACCAAAGACCGGCACCTTGCCGATCAGCTGCTGCACCTGCTCGTAGGTCTCCACCACGGCGTCGGGGTCGCCGGGACCATTGGACAAAAAGACACCGTCGGGATTCATGTCGAGCACCTCACTCGCGGGCGTATCCCACGGCACGACGGTAAGGTCGCAGCCGGCGCGGACCAGACCCTCCAGAATGCCGCGCTTCACACCGCAGTCGTAGGCGACCACTTTGTGACGGGCAGGAGCGGCAGCCGTAAGCGCAAAGTCATGCGTGGCAGGCAGGTCGGCGGCCACAAACTCGTGAGGTACGGGGCAACTTACGGTCTTGACCAGGTTCTCGCCTACCAGCGTGGGCGCAGCGGCCAGACGCTCGGCAAGCTCGTCGACGTCGAAGATCTCGGTCGAAATAATGCCCATCTTGGAACCATTGTCGCGCAGGTGGCGCACCAGGGCGCGAGTGTCGACACCCTCGATAGCGACGATGCCGTGAGCGCGCAGGTACTCCGGCACGCTGACGGCCGAGCGCCAGTTAGAAGGCGTGGCGCACATGTCGCGAACGATCATGCCGCGCATGGCCGGAGCGCTCGCAGGGCGCACAGCGTCGCCGGGGAAGGCCGACTGGACGTCGGTCTCGTCGATACCGTAGTTGCCGATCTGCGGATAGGTCATGGATACGATTTGGCCGGCATAACTCGGGTCGGTCATGACCTCAAAGTAGCCCTCGAGCGAGGTGTTGAAGCAGACTTCGCCGGTCGCGGTGCCCTCAGCGCCGCATGCACGTCCATAAAAAATGGTCCCATCCTCAAGATACAGGATGCAGGGACCGCAGGTGCCCTTGCTGGTTTTGGCCAGCATACGCTGGCAAAGCTCGCTAGGCGCGAAGGTGCGGGCGGCAGCGCCCGCGGTATGGTTGTTCGCCATAATTCTCCTTCCCGGTCTCACAGGACCGGCTTAAAGGTGTGTAGTTAGGCCTCGCGGTATTGTAACCGCAAGCATGCCTCATGGCGTTAATTTCATCGAAATGTTTACGAAATGATAATTATGACTTTCTATGCATAATGTTTTTTAATCCCGTCCCAAAAAATCATCCCGCGGGGCTTGTGGCTCACGCGGGATGATGGCGTCTTATTTTTTCTTGTCCTGCTCCAGCAGTTCGGACGGTGTGCGATCGGGCTTGCCGCCGCGGAAAATCTCGCGGCCATGCAGACGATGCTCCAGATCGCGCTCGGCCTTTTCCTCGTCAATCTTGGTCTGGCTCACCACCGGGTCCTCAATCAACGACGACACCGAGTTCACCTGCTTCTGAATGCGCTCGGCGATGGTGTCGTCCATACTCACGATGCGCATCTTCCAGTCGATACTCGTGGCGTTGGATGAGCTCTTGGTCCACACGAACGTCAAAATGGCGCTCTGGTGGCCGCGCGCGGGGAACATGCCAAAGAAGGAATCGTGCTGAATGTTGCTATCCTCGTCGATATAGGCGTGAACGTTATACACCACGCGGTCGATCTTATCGTTGAGCAACGCGTTGGTCGCAAGCGCCGCGGCCTGGATCTGCCCGTTGGACAGCAGCTCGAGCTCGTTGGCAGACGATGTGTCCAACACCGTCACCTCGACCGTGCCCGTGCGTTCATCGGCTTCATCGACGGTAAAATCGAGCGGGAACTGCGTAAAGCCGTTACCCCACTCAAGGCCACCCTTGAGCGCGGTCGAAACGGTATCGACCGAAACGCTCTCGGACAGGTTGGCGGTGTTCAGACGACGCATCACGCCGTAGCCAATCTGCATGCCCACGATCAGCACCAAAATACCGATGACCACGGCCATCGCGGTCTTCGTAATGGTATGGCTCACCTGCGAGCCCGAAGGATCGTCCTCGGACAGCGGGTCGATATGTTTTGCCTGGCTCGCGCGGTCCTCGCTGCGCAGCTGCGCTAGCGCCGCTTTATCACCGCGCTTGGCCGCAGCCTCCTTCTCACGCATGCGCTCGGTACGCTTTTTGGCGAGCGTGGGATCCAAGACACCGGATGCATCGATTTCGGAGAATAACTCCGTCACTTCTTCCGGAGTCAAAGGGTTCTTGTCAGCCATAAACTTCCTGTCATATCAATCAGTCGAGCTCGTGCGCACGCGCACCTTCGAACTGCATTCGATAGTAACGGGCATAGGTGCCGCCACGGGCGAGAAGCTCCTCGTGCGTGCCACGCTCCACAACGCGACCATGCTCAACGGTCGCAATCTCATCGGCGTGCTTAATGGTCGAGAGACGATGGGCGATGATGATCGTGGTGCGGCCGCGTGCCAGCTCTTCGAGCGACTCCTGCACCGCCTCCTCGCTCTCGTTATCCAAAGCACTCGTCGCCTCATCCAAAATAAGGATCTTGGGGTTCTTGAGAAACACGCGCGCGATGGCAACGCGCTGCTTCTGTCCGCCCGAAAGACGGCTGCCGCGCTCGCCCACCACGGTGTCGTAGCCCTGCGGAAGCGACTCGATAAAGGCATCGATGTTGGCGCGACGGGCGGCCTCGGCGATCTCTTCCGCCGTAGCGCCCGGCTTGCCGTAGGCGATGTTCTCGCCAATCGTACCGTCAAACAGATAGACATCCTGCTGCACCAGGCCGATGGCGCGGCGCAGGCTCTGCTGCGTCACATCGCGCACGTCCTGACCGTCGATGCTAATGGATCCGGTAGCCACGTCATAAAAGCGCGGCAGCAGCGAACAGGTCGTGGACTTGCCGCCGCCCGAAGGGCCAACCAAAGCGATGGTCTGCCCGGGCTTGATGGACAGGTCCATATGGTCGATAACGGGACGCTCGTCGGCATAGCCCTCGCCCAGCTCAACGTCCTCGTAGTTAAAGCACACGTCGTGATACTCCACGGCGCCGGCAGTCACCTGCAGATCAGTGGCGCCCGGCTTGTCCTGGATATCCGGCGCGGTCGAGAGCACCTCGTCCATACGCTTAAAGCCGGCGATAGCCTTCTGATACGTTTCGGCCGAATTGACGAGCGTCTCAAGCGGCGTGCAGAACAGCGAAATATAGAGTGCAAAGGTCGCCATATCGACCGCCTGTAGCTGTCCCTGGGCGACCAGCCAGCCGCCCAGCAGCACCACGATCACATAGAGCACACCCGAGAGCAGGCCATACGTCGCGGTATAGACGCCCATGGCGTGATACATGTTCTCCTTGGACGAAAGATAGCGATTGTTGGAGGCGCGGAACTTGAAGCGTTCGGTCTCCTCGTTGGCAAAGCTCTTGACCACGCGCATGCCCGCCAGCGAATCCTGCAGCTGCGCATTGATGCCGCTGATCTTTTTGCGGTTGTCGCTAAAGACCTCGCGCATACGCATGTTTTGCCAAAACATGATGACCGCAAACGCCGCCGTCACCACGGCCATGGCGAGCGCCAGCACCGGGGCGATGGTAAAGAGGATCACAAACGAGCCGATAATCTCGATGCCGCAGATGATGATCCACTCGGGCACGTGGTGCGCCGCCTCGCAGATATCGAACAGGTCGTTGACCACGCGGCTCATCATGTCGCCGGAGCTGTTGCGGTCGAAGTACGCAAAGCTAAAGCGCTCATACTGGTCGAACAGGTCCTCGCGCATTTTGGACTCCATGCGCGCACCCATCACGTGACCCCAATAGCTCACAAAGTAGCGGCAGGCGCAGCGGACGGCATACATCAGCACCAAGCCCACCGCGATCATGCCGAGCGCCTGCATAATGGCAGCCTGACCCTGAGTAAATAGCCCACCGGTCAAATTGCGCAGGATAATGGGGAACGCCAGGTCAATGGCGGCAAGCACCAGAGCACAAACAGTATCAGCAACAAAAAGCCCCATCTGGGGCTTGTAGTACGAAAGAAACCTCTTCAGCATGTGATCCTCAAAGAAATATCAGCAACGTAAGGCCCTGGGACAAAGCAATCAGTAGTACTTGTCCCAGGGCTATCCCCACTCGTTAAAGCTCCGTGCCCCCAAGGCGGTGCGCGATGCTGTCGCAGGCAAGCGCGCCTACGACGGTCTTGGCGTCTTCGATCTTGCCGTCGAGCACGGCGTCGATCAGCTCGTGCAGCGGCACGAGGTCCACGTTGACAAACTCGTCATCATCGGGGTTGGGTGCATCGAACTCGAGCTTGGTGGCCAGGTAGATGTGAATGATCTCGTCGCAGAAGCCGCAGGACGTGACAATCGACGTCAAAAAGCGAATGCGACCGGCCCTAAAGCCCGTCTCCTCATGCAGCTCGCGCTTGGCGCAATCGAGCGGGTCCTCGCCTGGATCGAGCTTGCCGGCGGGAATCTCGACCGTCACGCGGTCGATGGCGGTGCGGTACTGGCGCACCAGTACGATCTTGCCGCTCTCGGTCAGTGCCACAACAGCCGCCGCACCCGGATGGCGAACGATATCGCGGGCGCTACGGCGACCGTTGGGCAGCTCAACCTCAAGACGGTGGACGTCGAGGATCTTGCCCTTCCAGGCGCACTCCTCCGAAAGAATCTTCTCGTGCAGCTCGGCATCGTGCGGGTCGTCATCGCCCAGCACCAGCGCCGGCTCGTCAGCGACCTCGCCACCAGGCTCGCCCTCGGCGTGCCCATACACGCGGCTGTCCTCTTCGACGATCTGCGCGTCCACGAGCTCTTCGTTCTTCTCGTCCATCCGTCTCATTCCTCTCGGATTTTAGGCATCCCAGGCGTCGCGGCCGCGCAGCGCGCGCAGGCCGATGTCGTGACGCAGGGTCTTGCCCTCAAAATCAATCTTCTCGCAGGCCTCGTAGGCAAGGTTGCGAGCGTTCTCGAACGTGTCGCCCAGAGCGGTCACGGCAAGCACGCGGCCGCCATTGGTCACGAGCTGACCGTCCACCACGGCAGTTCCCGCATGGTACACGGTCACGTTCTCCATGGCCTCGGCATCCTCAATACCGGTGATGACCTTTCCTTTCTCGTAGCTGCCGGGGTAGCCCGCGCTCGTCAGGACAACGGCCACGGCCCACTCGTCACGCCAGTCGAGCTCAATCTGATCGAGCTCGCAGTTGGCACAAGCCAGCATGACCTCGACCAGGTCGTTCTTAAGGCGCGGCAGCACGACCTGCGTCTCGGGGTCGCCAAAGCGGGCATTGAACTCCAGCACCTTGGGACCGGCGGGGGTGAGCATAAAGCCGCCGTACAGGCAGCCGCGGTAGTCGATACCCTCGGCAGCGAGCTCGGCCACGGTCTGCTCCATGACCGCCACCATGGTGGCGTGCTCCTCGTCAGTCACGATGGGCACCGGGCTGTAGACGCCCATGCCGCCGGTGTTGGGACCAAGGTCGCCCTCAAGCGCGCGCTTGTGGTCCTGCGAGGTAGCCATGGGGCGCACGGTCTTGCCGTCGGTAAAGGCCAGCAGCGAGCACTCGGGGCCGGTCAGCATCTCCTCGATGACCACGGTGTTGCCGGCATCGCCAAAGGTGCCGCCAAAGCACTCGCGCACGGCTTCCTCGGCCTGCTCAAGTTCGGTCGCCACGATAACGCCCTTGCCGGCGGCAAGGCCGTCAGCCTTCACGACCAGCGGGGCGCCCTGCTCGCGTACGTAGGCGAGAGCCGAAGCCTCGTCGGTAAACGAACCATAGGCTGCCGTCGGAATACCGGCGCGCTCCATGAGCTGCTTGGAGAACAGCTTGGAGCCCTCCATCTGGGCACCCTCGGCACCCGGGCCAAAGCAGGGAATACCCGCCGCCCGCACGGCGTCGGCCACGCCCGCCACAAGCGGAGCCTCGGGGCCAATTACCACGAGTCCGCATCCGTGGCTCTGCGCAAACGCCGCCACGGCCGCAGGATCGCAGTCGTCGAGAACAACGTTCTCGCCGCAGCTCGCGGTGCCGCCGTTGCCCGGCGCGATGTAGAGCTTGCCGGCGCGCGGTGATGCTGCGAGCTTAGCTGCCAAAGCATGCTCACGGCCGCCGCTGCCCAACAACAGGATGTCGATGGTTTGAGTGTCCGCCTTCAAGGGTGCCTCCTCTATGGATGAATGGCCCGCTCCGCGCGAGCCCTTTGCAAGCAAATATACCCCTCGGCCGCCCGTCCGGGCTGCAAAGGGGTATATCGCAATAACCAAATAGTCCCGATTACTTCCAGAATCGGTTGATGATCTGCTCGCGACCAGCGCCAACGCCAATGAACGTCACGCGGGTGTGTGCCAGATCCTCGATAAACGCCACGTAGTCCTGAGCCTCCTGCGGCAGCTCCTCAAAGCTGCGGCAGCCGGTGATATCGCACTTCCAGCCAGGAAGCTCCTCGTAGATGGGCTTGGCGTGCTCAAAGCGAACCTGATGCTCGGGCACGCTGGTATAGCGCTCGCCATCGACGTCGTAGGCCACGCACACCTTGATGGTGTCGAAAGCCGAAAGCACGTCGAGCTTGGTCATGGCGATATCGGTGAGGCCGTTGACGCGCGAGGCGTAGTTGGCGATGGGGCCGTCGAACCAGCCGCAGCGACGACGGCGACCGGTGGTCACGCCGTACTCGTAGCCCTCCTCGGTCAGCGTGTGACCGGCCTCGGACTCATAGGAAAGCTCGGTGGGCATGGGGCCCGAACCGACGCGGGTGATATAGGCCTTCATGACGCCCAGCACGCGGTCGACATTCTTCATACCGACGCCGGATCCGGTGATGGCACCGCCGGCGGTGCAGTTGGAGGACGTCACGTACGGATAGGTGCCGTGGTCGATGTCGAGCAGCGTCGCCTGGGCGCCCTCAAACAGCAGGTCCTTGCCCTCGTCGATCATGTTGTTGAGCAGCAGGCTCGTCTCGGTGATGTAGGGACGCAGGCGCTCGGCCATCGGCAGGTACTCGTCGCAAATCTGGTCCACGGTGTAGGTGGGCAGGTTGTAGATGAGCTCGAGCTCGGGGTTCACGCGGGCGAGAGCGGTCTCCAGCTTGTCGCGGAACAGTGCCTCGTCCAGCATGTCCTGCATGCGCAGGCCGATGCGAGCCATCTTGTCCTGATAGCACGGACCGATGCCGCGCTTGGTGGTACCGATGTTCTTCTTGCCGAGCTTCTGCTCAAAGGCGCCATCCAGATCGATGTGGTACGGCATGATGACATGCGCGTTGCCGCTAATCTTGAGGTTCTTGGTGGTGATGCCGTCGGCCTCGAACATATCGATCTCCTCAAGGACAACCTTGGGGTTGACGACGCAGCCGTTACCGATCACCGACACGTGGTCGGAATACATGATGCCGGAGGGCACCTGGTGCAGGCCGTACTTCTTGCCGTTGACGACGATGGTGTGACCGGCGTTGTTGCCGCCCGAGTAGCGCACGACGGCATCGAAGTCGCCGGCGACCAGGTCGCAAATCTTACCCTTGCCCTCATCGCCCCACTGGGCACCGACCAAAACGGTTGACGGCATGTTTACTCCTTACATTCATGGACTGTCTACGCGCCACGCCGGCACGCAGAAGCACAAAACATTCCCAGTATACCCGTGCAACGGGCGCCTGTCCTACTCCTCGGCATGTGCCCCATCAAGCTCATAGAACTTGGTGGATGCCGGCAGGAACATCAGGTCGACGTCGCCGATCGGGCCCGAACGGTTCTTGGCCACGACGATACGCGTAACGCCCTCGTCGGGTCGATCGTCACGCGAGGCTTCGGCCTCGTCGGCGGAGCGGTCCAAGAACATAACGATATCGGCGTCCTGCTCGATGGAGCCCGATTCACGAAGGTCGGAAAGCTGCGGGCGCTTGCCGGTACGGGATTCGACCTGACGCGAGAGCTGCGACAGCGCGATGAGCGGGATCTTGAGCTCCTTGGCCATGATCTTCAGACCACGCGACATCTCCGAAACCTCGACGGTACGGCTCTCGGAACGACGGCCCGGCGGAGGACTCACCAGCTGCAGGTAGTCCAGGATGATAATTGCCTTCTCCTTGTTATGGAGCATACGGCGGCTCTTGGCGCGAATCTCGGTCACTGTGGTGCCGGGCGTATCGTCAATCAGAATATCGAGCTTAGACAAGGTCTGCGTGGCCTCGTTGATATTGGCCCACTGCTCGGGGCTAATGCGGCCCATGCGGAAGTCACTAATCGAGATCATGGCGTAGGCGCAAATCAGACGCTGGGCAATTTCCTTGCCCGACATCTCCAGCGAGAAGAAGCCGACGGTATAACCAGCAGCGGCAGCGTTGAGCGCCAGGTTCAGAGCGAACGACGTCTTACCTACAGCAGGACGGGCGCCGATGATGATGAGCTGGCCCTCGCGAAAACCCATGAGCATGCGGTCGAGTGACGGAAAGCCCGTGGGCACGCCCGCAGCCTGGCCACCGGCCTGGCACACTTCCTCGGCCTCGTTATAGGCCTCGACCATAAACTCGGTCAACGTCTTGTAGCTCGACTTGACCTCGCGCGCCGTAACCTTGAGCAGCTTGCTCTCGGCCAGCTCGACAACCTCTTTGGTGTCGGTGGGGGCGTTATATGCCAGCGCGTTGATCTCGTTAGTGGCGCCGATCAGCTCGCGCAGCATCGAATCGCGACGAACGATGGCGGCATGGTGCTGCCAGTTCACGAGCGACAGAGTCTGACCCATCAGCTCCAAAATGTAGGCCTCGCCGCCCACGGCATCGAGCTTGTTGATGCTTCGCAGGTAATCGATCAGCGAGATGGAGTCGATGGGAATGCGGCTGTTGTACATATCGACCATCGCGGTGTAGATGGTCTTATGAATGGGCCGGTAGAAATCATCGGGCTGCAGCTCGACCTGGGCCTCTTCGACCACCTCGGGCGATAGCAGCATAGCGGCCAGTACATTGGCCTCTGCATCTTGGTTTTGGGGAAGACCCAACTTGGAGCCGCGGTCCTCAACCGTCAGCCCGGTCTCCCTATCGTCATATGCCATGAGCATCCTCATTCATATCGCTTGCGAGCATCCATAGTATCAGCCACGGTCCCAAAACGCGCCGCGCGCGCCAATCATCACCGAACCAAACGGATGAACGGTCCTGTATATAGGACTTCGACGCAACGTTCACCATGACACTCACTCAGCGCAAAAAACAAAAGGGCGCCCTGGTTTCCCAGAGCGCCCTTCTTAGAACAAGATTGTTGCGTTGCAGCAAATGCTACTCGGCAGCAGCCTCAGTCTCGACCTCGGCGGTCTCGGCCTCGGCGACCTCAGCGGCCTCCTCGACCTCAGCCTCGGCAGCGAGCTCCTCGGCGGTAACGCCGACGAGAACGACAACCTCGGCCTTGATCTCGCGGTACAGCGAGATGGCAACGGTGTGGGCACCGGCAACCTTGATGGGCTTACCGAGCTCGACGCGCTTGCGGTCGATGTCCATACCGAGCTGAGCCTTGATGGCGTCAGCGATCATAGCGGCGGTAACGGAGCCAAAGAGGATGCCCTCGTCGCCGACCTTGACGTCAACGGTGACCGTCTTGCCCTCAAAGGCAGCCTTGGTCTCGTTGGCGGTAGCCAGACGGACGGCCTCGCGCTTGGCGATGTTGTTGCGACGCTCGTCAAGCTGCTTGAGGTTGCCCTTGGTGGCGGCAACAGCGAGCTTCTTGGGGAACAGGAAGTTCTCAGCGTAACCCTGAGCGACCTCTACGACGTCACCCTCGCCGCCCTTGCCCTTGATCTCATCGAGAAGAATAACCTTCATGATGCGTCTCCCTTCTTAGCCGCGGTCGCGGTTGCCACGAGAGGAAACCACGGGGACGGTGTACGGCAGGAGAGCCATCTCGCGGGCGCGCTTGATGGCGTTGGCGATGTCATGCTGATGCTGCGTGCAAGCGCCAGTGACGCGACGGGGCTTGATCTTGCCACGGTCGGTCATGTACTTACGGAGAAGCTGAGTGTCCTTATAGTCGATGAACTCAGTGTTCTCCTTGCAGAACTGGCAGTACTTACGACGCGGCTGACGTGCAGAAAAATCATTAGCCATGTCAAAATACCTTTCATTTGGCTACTTCGGCGAACCGAAGCCGCCTCTCACTCAAAAATAGGTGAACAACCCTTAGAACGGGATGTCCTCATCGTAGACGTCGACCGCGGGCGGCGTAGCCACCGGTGCGGCAGGACGTGCTGCGGGCGCGGGAGCTGCGGGGGCGTAACCGCCCTGATCGTAGCCGCCCTGGCCACCACGGGAGCTCATAAACTCGATCTCATCGACGATGACCTCAAGCTTGCTCCGGCGCTGACCGTCGCGCTCCCAAGAGCTGTAGCGCAGCTTGCCCTCGATCGCGACCTTGTTTCCCTTTGCCAGGAAACGGCTCACGGCCTCGGCGCGGGTGCCGAACATGGTACAGTCGACAAAGTTGGGATAGTCCTCCCACTCGCCAGTCTGCGCGTTGCGGCGACGATCGTTCACGGCGACGCCAAAGGACAGAACCTGGGTTCCGCCGGCGGTGGCGCGCAGCTCGGGATCGCGGGTGAGGTTACCGGTGATGTTCACTCGATTGATGCTCATAACTCACTACTTCCTCTTGGGGCACAAGCCCAGTCCAAAACGACAGTCTTACTCCTGGTCGTCGCGACGGACGATCATGTGGCGGACCACAGCGTCGGTGATGCGCAGGACGCGATCAAGCTCGGCGATCTGGGTAGGATCTGCGTGGAAGTTGATGAGGGTGTAGTCACCATCGGTGAGGTCGTTGATCTCGTAGGCGAGCTTGCGCTTGCCCCACTCGTCAACGGAGTCGACCTTGCCAGCGCCCTCAGCGATCGTGGTATCGATACGCTTCATAACAGCGAGACGAGTCTCGGGGTCCAGCGACGGGTCAACAAAGAACAGCAGTTCATAAGCCTTCATATTGTCACCTCCTCTGGGCAAATGTGGCTTCAGGTCGTGAAGGTGCGCCTGAAGCAGGAAAAGACTTGGTAATAATATCTTTCAACCTCCTAGGCTGCAAGAATATGCAGCTACAACCTCATGACCTCCACATATGTCCATGCTCACACGGCACTTCATGCGCATTCCAACCAAATGCTGACCAAATGCTTGACGGATCTGTGTTCAAGATACGGTGCCGTGGGGACAAGCTGAGCCAAGCCGCAGGTCAGCGGGCACAAGGCTGTGGTCGCAAAATGCATACCAGTGGCCCACAGCACCACCCAAAGATTTTTAAATTCATTGCCAAGTCGCTTATGAATACCCTTTTTTGAACAATTGAGTTGATCAACCACGCTGGTCGGAAGCCGTTTTTTGGGACCTCAAGCCCCACTGCAGCGCCAAGCACGGCCAAGCGTTTTAAAAAATGCCAACTTTTCTGTTTGCACTTTGCGATTCCTCGTGTATACTGACTTTCGCATTTAACGGAGAGTTGTCCGAGTGGCCGAAGGAGCACGATTGGAAATCGTGTAGGCGTCAAAAGCGTCTCCAGGGTTCAAATCCCTGACTCTCCGCCAGTTAATTCCAAAGCAGGCCTTCGAGCCTGCTTTGTTTTTACCCCACGCGGAGGGGTGGCAGAGTGGTTGAATGCGGCGGTCTCGAAAACCGTTTGGCCTGTATAAGGTCACGAGGGTTCGAATCCCTCCTCCTCCGCCATTTTGGTTGAAAAAGCTCCCGAAAACGGGGGCTTTTTTGTTTAGAGTCCCTTACAAGCAAATACGGCGGAGGAGGAGGGATTCGAACCCGCCAGGGCGCGGAGCGTAAAGAAAACGCGCCAGTGGCGCGTTTTTAGCGCAGCGCGGTCGGCGTAAGCCGACCGGATAAATTTTGAGCGCTGCTCAAAATTTAGACATCCCTCCTATTCAACCACGCCCCCATCGCGTTCAGCATCGACCCAGATCCCCAAACATGGAACCTACGCCCGCATCCAGTCCTGACCGTTTGCCGAGCAATAGGGTCGCAATCGGCGCCGAACATGTACTATGTACGGGCATTGTCCAAATCCGTAATCCAAAGGACCCCATCTTGCCCGTCGTCGCCGCTATGACCGTTACCTCACACGCCACGGATGCCATGGTCGCCATCCCGTTTTGGCTCGAAATGTTCGCCGTCGTCGCGGCTTCAATCTCGGGCGTGTTGGTCGCGCGCGAGCACAAACTCGACCTGGTGGGTGCAGTTGCGCTCGCCGTGGTCTGTGGCTTGGGCGGCGGTCTTTTACGCGATATGACGCTGCAGGTGGGCAACGTCTACATCCTCAACCAGCCAATGGCGCTGCCGCTTTCCATTGCCACGGCAGCCATCATCTATATTTTCCCGGCAATCGTCGACAAGCCCGAAAAACTCATTCCCCTGCTCGACATCATCTCGGTCGGCATCTACGCCGCCACTGGAGCAGACAAGGCGCTGGTCTACGGCTTTGCACCGGCGGTGTGCATCATGATGGGCTTTTTCACCGCGGTGGGCGGCGGCATGTTGCGCGATGGCTTTATGGGCGTGGTTCCGGGCATTTTCCAACGTACTAACTTTTATGCCATCGCCGCCATCGCCGGATCGACAAGCTATGTGTGTCTCGTTATGAGCGGCATTATGAGCAATGTCGCCGCGCTGGTCGTATGCGTTGTCGTGACCATGGGTCTGCGCTGGCTCTCGCTGCGCTTTGACATCAAAAGCCCCACCGAAGAAGATATCGCGCGCTTCTTGCACCGTAAAAAGTAAACAGCACGGCACGACCCTTCGAAATGCAACCGAGAGGTTCTTTTAGAGCGCCCACGCGTTGGGTACCCTGTTAGGTGTATGTCGAGCATCTGACGAAGGATTCACTATGCCCTGTAATCAATTCCCGTCGACCCAGCGCCGTAAAGCGTGGGTCCGCATCACGATCCTATTCGCGCTCGTCGCCCTAGCGGTCACCGCACTTCCCACGGCGTCGTTCGCCGGCACAGACACCGCAGGCAACGTACTTGCGACCGACAATGACGCCAATTCGTCCGGCGTCGAAGGTGACCTGTACTGGGCAGGTCAGGCCCTCAACTTGGACGATGCGTCCATCGGCCGCGACATAATTGCAGCAGGCGAGAGCCTCTCCATCCGCGACTGCACGGTGGGCGGCGCCGTCCGCTTGGCGGCGCGCACCATCGACATTGCCAAGACTACGGTTGATGGCAGCGTGACCGTTGCCGGCCAGCATGTCGTGCTCAATTCCGACAGCACCGCCAACTGTTTCTATGCGATAGGCGAGACGGTTGCCCTGCGCGGCTCTACCAAGTCGGCAGCGCTTGCGGGCGATACGGTGACTATCGATGGCACCGTCGAGGGCGATGTCGAGGTTTGGGCCGATAAGCTCATCCTGGGCAAGAACGCCCACATCACCGGCACCGTGAACGCGCACGTCTCCGAGGACCCCGAGCGCGCCGCGGGAGCCGAGGTCGGCGCGCTCAAGATCGACCGCACCGAGAGCGAGGATACTTCCACCGTTAACGATGCCATCGGCGGTATCGTCGCCGCGGCACTCTCGACTTGCTTTGTCGCCTTACTGCTCGAACTCGTCTTTCCGCGCGCAACCGCCAGCGCCGCCGGCATGCTCCACCAGCGCCCCATGCCCCTGTGGGTGAGCGGTCTTCTGGGCACGATTGCTATCGTCCCCGCCGTCCTACTGCTAATTATCTCTATCGCTGGTCTGTCGCTTGCCGGAGCCCTCATGTGCGGTGTTATTGGCATCGCGCTGGTGTCGAGTGCCTTCGCGGGCTGCGCCATTGCCCGCATGGTCGGACACAACCAGAACCGCTACGCCATGGCAGCCGCCGGCGGCGTGATCGCGGGCGCGCTTACGGCAATCCCCCTCGTAGGCGGCTTCATCAGCGGCGTGGCCTTTGTCTTCACGCTCGGCTACATCATCCAAATCATCTGGCGCAACGCCCGCCTCAAGCCGCAGCAGCCGGCTAACACGCCAGGACTCCCCACCGCTTAGCCACCAACCGCCACAAAGGGGACAGGCACCTTTATGGTGGTGTAAAAGGGTCAGGTTTCTTTGCACCGACAAACGAAGCGGGGCACCCGGTCACATTCGACCGGGTGCCCCGCTTTTCTTGGAGGGTTCTCTAGTAACTTTTTCAAAACCAATGATCATCAGGTCGGTAGGCCTGCGCGTCACTCGCTACGGAGGCAGTACGCCACTGAGCAAGGGGGGCAATTATTTTTCACGGCGACCTCCTCCTCGCTTGATGACGAACGCGACAACAATAGCCGCCACTCCGATGGCAGCCAAAACCGCCACCAGTACCAACGTTCTATCTCCCGTCGAGGGCATAAAGCCTCGACTTACTTCTTTGCTTGGGGTGTTGAGCACCGACAGTTCAATCGAACCCGTCCCGGCATCGGCTGCATCAACCCGCAGAGGGCTTTCGACCGATACAGTCACCTTGGGCTTCGCGGCCGCCACCTGTTTAACGTCCAGACCCTCGGCCGTAACCGTCACCGTACGCTTGCCCCCAAAGGCGGTGTAGCCCTTGGGTGCCGCGACCTCTTCGACGGTATAGACGCCCGCGTCCACACCGGTCAATTCCACATGGCCGTCCGAGCCCGTGGTGACGCACGCGTCGGCATCCGTCGATCACGAGCCGTCAGTCGTTAGAATGCGCCCGCGGTCATCGATGATGCGCAGCTTGGCGCCCGCGAGCGGCTTATCGTCCGAGCTTGAGCGCTTGATCAGACTGAGTCCCCAGGTGTAGGCGCACGCATCATCGCTCGGCGTACGGGTGAAGCCGGCGTCGCCGGACTGGTCGGCGAGAGGAGAGCGCGGATAGCGCAGGTAGACCTCGTTGGGATTGCCCTTGGTGGCGCCTCGATTGCAGTTGGCCCCCAACGGCGCATTGTAGACAGCAACCACGCGGGCGCCCGCGGCGAAGGCGTCAACCCCGCCGAGCGCGGCGATCAGGTCGCCGGTGCGCACGGTGAAGGCATTGCCCTCGACCGAGACCCTGCACTGTGAAGTAATGTCTGTCCACCCTTTAGCCGGCGTCGAGTTGGCGTTGCCGCCCTCACATGCGACGGCGTCAAAGCCGCCGTCCGCGCCCGCCGCCACGTACACGCGCACGCTCGCGGCCACCTTGGAGGGGTCGAGCCCCGCGCTCATGGTGTCGACGAACCGTACCGTATAGGTGTCGTAGGCCGCGAGGCCCGCCGGGACCGTGGCAGAGAGGCGCCAGTACAGGTCGTCGGCAACCGTGGCGTCGGCGGCCTTGCCCCAGGCGGCGGTGCTGTCCTCCAGCACGTGCTTAGCCACCTTGGGAGTGGCGGCCTTGGGCTTGACGGTGACGGCGCTGCCGCCGACCAGGGCCATGATCGGCGCGGTGCCGGCCTCGTTCTGGGCGATGGCGTCGTCGTCGGCGACGATGAGCCAGTAGCCACAGGGCAGCTCGGCCGTCGTGCCCGCGGTAAGGAAAACGGGCACGGCGCCTGCTTTGACAATTGCGTGGGCAAGTTTTGCCGTCAGCGCCGTCGTCATGCGTCCGTCGGCATTCATCCATTCGGCTGCCTCTTGCGCCGTCGAGACCGTGCTGTCGAGCCCCGCATCATGAAGCATCGGAAGAACAGCTTGACGAACCGTGTCATTCGCCCACGTTACGTCAGTTGCAATTTTTTGGTCAGTATCGGCGTCGCCGACAACGGTCGCCGAAAAGGGCTGGTACGCGTCATACCGCGTCGCAACCGTACCGCTCACCGTAATGGCACCGGTATCGGTAGCATGAGCCGTCCCAGGGGCAATCGCGAAAGACAGAATAGCGACCATGATTATCGTCGCGGCAGCCAACAAGCGGCGACAAAGCCTACTCACGGCGACCACCTCGATCTTGATCGCGATGGCGACGAGCATGCATCCATGTCGCAGCAAAACACAGCAGCGATGCACCAGCCAGATACGTCATAGTCAAGCCAGCCCCGCCCGCCTCGGGAAGCGTGGTCGAATACTTGTTGGTAAAGGTCGGCGGGGTCGAAGAGCCGTTGTCGTAGGTGACCTCGGTGTTTAGCTTTCTTTCTCCATTAGTCACGACAACCTTAACCTCATGTTTGGTCGTGTCGTAGGTGATGTGGTCCTTGACGTTGTTCTCAGCGCCCGCGGGAATGACCTCGGAGATGGCGTACTCATAGATCCCCGTCTTGGTGTAATCCAAGACAAAGTTGATATCACCATCCGCACCGTTCCTGATGGTCCGGAGAACCTTACCGGTCTTCTTGTCCTTGAGCACAAACCCGAACTGGCTTTCTTGCAAGGTCGAGCCTTCGAGCATCTTGGTGGCAGAAATTGTAGCTTGACCGCTATAGGGCGCATCATAGACCGTGATGTCGGTACTCACCGTTGGGGTGTCAATGTCGACACCCTTTGCCCTCAGCTCTTCTGCCTTAGTAAGGGCCTTCTGATAGTCGTCCTCATTGTTGCCTTTGAGCAGAATCCACACCGGTTTAGAGGCAATATTGTATCCGCCGGGCGCCTTGGTCTCCTCAAGGCAATACAACTTGTAGGCTTCCATCTTTTGCGTAGGAGTGCCGAACGTTACCATGCCCTCTTCGTCTGTTTCATCACTCCGAATCAGCGTTTTCGCAGAATCGAGGCCGAACTCTAATGCCTTGTCCATATCAACCTCGTAGAGCGTGAACTCAGCACCGGGCAGTTTCTTTGTGATATCGCTCGCATCGACCTTGGTCACCGTAACACCGTAGCCGCTGCCACCCGCCGAACCGGACATCCGCTGAATAACCCAGTTGTTTGAATGCTCCACATCACCGTCGCAAACGCCCGTAAGCGATGCTTTATTAGTCAGAGAAACCGTATCCCCCTCGTTGCCAGCAGGAATCACCTTATACTCGACCTTGAGATATTCCTTATCGGGCACCCTGAGCGTCATCTTTGTACGCGCAGCACCGTTTTCGTCCATAATGCTTTCGGCGCCGGCGGTGTATTTATCCGAGCCAAGCAAGTCCCAGCCCGTCCCATTGTATTGGTACACCTTGACCGAATCAGTAACTAACGTGCACTTCGCGTCCATCGTGTCGAGGAGCTCGAGATAATCGCTGTCCTTCTTAAGGTCAACCGCCGATTCGTTAACAAAGATGGTGTACTTGATGCGGTTGCTGTTAGAGACTTGATCGCCGGTCTTTTGCAGTACGTTGTTCTTAATGGTGACGGTTCCACCACCGGAGTCGAACGTCTTGCTCCCCGACTCGGCACTGGCCGAGTTGGTGAACTTCCCTTCATTCTTGGAGGTATCGAGCTCACCGCGCTTGACCGCCGTCTGGTACGTGAGCTTTGCGAAGCCGGCATAGTTGCCGAGCGCCGTCGTGGGGATGGAGAAGGTAACGGTGCCTTTGTCATCACTGACGTTCGCAAGGGGTAGGCTGTCGGCGACGGTCTTCTCTCGCTGGGCGGTACCGTTATACGCTTTCTGGTCATACGGATTCTGAATCAGCGAGTATTTAGCAGACCCCGGCACATAGCTCATACCGCTCGGTAGTGTGTCCACAACGTTCAGCGGTTGGTTATCAAGCTTGCCGGCGCCGTAACACTCTCCGCTTGGCGTCTTGCCTCTGTTGGCATAAACCGTCCAGTCAACGATCCATGCGCCCTTTTCCTTAGATCCGTCGATTTTGCTCCAGTCGAAATCCCCCTTCCAAGAAACTGCAGTCTTCGACGAAGGCTTCTCGACCCCAGGAGTTGAGTTTGCATCGACGTAGTAATAGATAAAGTCCGTGAAATACTTAGTACCGCTTACTTCCACTGATGCAAAATTGGAGTACCAGCCAGGAAGCGCATCGGATTTTGTCTTATAACTAATTACCGCATCCGGGTTATCTTTGAGCGCACCCTTCACCCTATCGCTTATCCGAATGAACAGGTTGAAGTTTTTCTTGGTTCCAAACGACGTTGAATCACTGCCGCCTTCGAACCACCAATCGACGCCTTTTTCCAAAGGGACATCGCCGATTTTAATAGAATAGCTGTCGACGTCTGGGCCGATATTTTGGTTCCAGGCCGTCTGAAACGTATCGTAAACCTTGACCTCTGATGGATTCATTGTATTAACAATGGAACCCAGTGCTATCCGAAGCTCCCAGGTTGCCTGACCTGTTGTCGCCGCATCAGAGTCATTCACAAGTCTCTTTTTAATCTGCGTCCCCACCAACTTCGGCGCAAACGTGCCGCTGTCCGTGCCGGAAACGGAATTGTCACGCGAGATATTCGCACTATTGCTCACCGTGTCATACGAGTCCTGATCTTTCATTTGAGTGTGATAGACAATGCGATAGGGCTTGTACTTATCTGTGTCAGATAGACCTGAGAACTTATAGCTAAACGTTTTACCAGTGGAGCTATCGAGATCGCCGCGGGCGATCTCGTCTTCCCCGTAGAGTCCCCTATAAACGATATAATTACCCGTATACGTCTGCTTGTCGTCCACCGTGTCGGTGAATGTATAGCCATTCATGTCGACCTTGATATCGCCGTTGTTGAGCGTAACGGTCCATTTAATATCGGACGGCGTTCCTTCGCCGCCATCCTTCTTGATCATGTCATAGCGGAAATCATTTGCTGAGACTGGATTCTCTAATTTGCCGCCACGGTTTTGGTCCCATGTCCAGGAGGCATTGTTTTTTGAACCGTCGAGGCGATTGATCCACTCTTTGTCGCCCACAGATACGTTCGGATTCAACACCGAATCATAGGTAATCGTATATGTCCCCTTGGACAAGTTACCCAGGCTCAAAGTCGCGGTCTGCTCCTGAATGCTCGGCTGTTGCTTGAGCGTCTCGCCGTTCAACTTAAACGACCAAGGCACAAACGAAAAATTCTCACCAAGCACATCAATGAGTTGGACATTGTGAGCATAGGACTGGACCTCGAGATTGAAGGTCCATGTTACTTTTCCCTCGCCGCCGGATTGAGAGAACTTTCCTTCCTTCGTTCCCGCCACGTCTCCGTCTTTGGTCGCAATGTCAATTCCGGCCGTTCCAGGAAATTCGATTTTCGTTTTATCGCCGGAGCCAACGTTCTCATTTGCCAGCTTGAATGAAAAATCGGCACCGACATGAACATCGGATGGATGTGTCTTAATCCATGACTCATTAAAAATAAAAATCAGCTTATTGTTCTCGCATCTCCAGCTACCGGCCTCTTTGGTACCGTCCATAAGACTACCGCCGGTATTGTCAAATGCTTTAATACCGTCTGGAAGAGAGTACTCCGCAACGTTTTGTACCTCGCTCGGTTTATGGTTTGCCTCAAAGTTCGCACGAAACGAACCATAGAGCGTAGCGGTCGAAAGCACGGCGGTATTACTCAAAGGCGTTTTACGACCCTCATCGGTAAACAGCTCAACCGTAACGGCCGCCGTCGTCTCATCAATCACAATCGGCGTTGGCGTCGTCGCGTCCTCGGCGCGCACGGGAGCTGCGCCGTGAAAAACTGCGGCGGTGAGGCTAATCAAAATGAAGATCAGGGCCGCCATACCCAGCGACCGTGAGCGGTGTGCGTCCATAGTTGTCCCCTAATTCCTACAACACGTTGTGGAACACGGCGAATCGTCGGATCGAACACAACCCCAACATCAACGAGAACCTACCTAGCGCATTGCAAGAACCCACTGGGGAGCAACTTCTAAGACGGTTCGTCTATGCCACAATGCATAACATACAATATAGATACCAGTCATGTAAACCGCAGGTAAAGAGGTCTTTTAATTTAATACCAGTTGATATTTACCTGTTAACGGTTTTGCATTAAAGCGGTTGTATTTCAATGATTCATGTATATGTTTAAACAACTTAACTTTGCCTGAAAAGCTGCTCGGGGGGATAATCTCCCCCACCGTGGTGCAAACGGGCCTGTCCCCTTGCACCAAAAAGGGCGCCGACCATTGCGGTCGACGCCCTTTCTTGTTAGTCGCTATAAAGTCCAGCGCTTATTTGTTGACCTGGCCGGCGCGGACGGCAGCCTTCTTGCGGTCGGTGGCGTTGAGCAGACGCTTGCGCAGGCGAATGTTCTTGGGAGTGATCTCCACCAGCTCGTCGTCGGCGATGTACTCCAGCGCCTCCTCCAGCGAGAAGGTGCGGGGCGGCACCAGCTGGACGGAGATATCGGAGGTCGAGGAACGCTGGTTGCCCAGGTTCTTGGTGCGGGCGATGTTGACGACCATGTCGCCAGCCTTGCTGCGCTCGCCCACAATCATGCCCTCGTAGCACTCGGTACCCGGCTCAACAAACAGCTGGCCGCGCTCCTGCAGCGTACCCAGAGCGTAGGCAACGGCCTTCTCGGTGGTCATGGAGATCATGGCGCCGTTCTGACGGTTGCCGATCTCGCCGGCGTAGGGGCCATACTCCAAGAAGGTGTGGTAGAACACGCCCTCGCCGTGGGTGACGTTCATGATGCGGTTCTTAAGGCCCATGATGCCGCGGGTCGGGATCTTAAACTCGAGGTGCGTCACGATGCCCGAGGTATCCATGCTCGTCATGATGCCGCCGGAGGTACCGAAGACCTCAACGACCTTGCCCGAGTACTCGTCCGGGCACTCGACGACGGCCTGCTCGACGGGCTCCATCTTGTTGCCGTTCTCGTCCTTCTTAAACAGAACGCGGGGACGGCCAACCTGGAACTCAAAGCCCTCGCGACGCATGGACTCCATCAGAACGGACAGGTGCAGGATGCCGCGACCCGAGACCTCGACGCCGCTCTTGTCCTCGAGCTCCTCGATCTTCATGGTCACGTTGTTCTCGGCCTCGTTGAACAGGCGCTCCTTGAGCTGACGGGCGCCCACGATGTCGCCGTCGCGACCGACGAGCGGGGAGGTCGAAGCCTCAAAGACGATGGACAGGGTCGGCGGGTCGATCTCGATGGGCTCGAGCTCAACGGGGTTCTCGGGATCGGTGTAGACATCGCCGATATCGGTGCGGTCGATGCCCACGACGGCAGCGATGTCGCCGGCGCCGACTTCCTGGCACTCGGTGCGGCCCAGGTAGTCGAAGGTAAAGAGCTGCTTGACGGTAGCGGTGGCGCTGGAGCCGTCGTTCTTGACAACCAAGATCTGGTCGCCCTGGTGGATGGTGCCGGAGTACACACGGCCGATGCCGATACGGCCAACGAAGTTGGAGTGGTCGATGGTCACGCACTGCATGGCCAGCGGGGCGTTCTCGTCAACCTCGGGCGCGGGCATGTCGTCGATGATCATGTCGAGCAGCGGATACATGTCCATGTTGCCGTCGTTGGGGTCAAGGCGGGCAAAGCCATTCATGGCGCTGGCGTAGACCACGTGCTCCATGGCGAACTCGAGCTGGTCGTCGGTGGCACCCAGGTCGGCCATGAGGTCCAGGCAGTCGTTGTAGGCCTTCTCGGGGTTGGCGCCCGGACGATCGATCTTGTTGATGACGATCATGATCTTAAGACCGGTGTCGATAGCGTGACGCAGCACGAAGCGGGTCTGGGGCATGGGGCCCTCAAAAGCGTCAACCAGCAGCAGGGCGCCGTCGGCCATACGCAGCACACGCTCGACCTCGCCGCCAAAGTCGGCGTGGCCCGGGGTGTCGATGACGTTGATCTTGACGTCCTTGTACTCGATAGAGATGTTCTTGGCGAGAATCGTGATGCCGCGCTCGCGCTCCTGGTCGTTAGAGTCCAGGACGCGGTCCTCGACCTGCTGGTTGGCACGGAAGGCGTCCGTGGCACGCAGGAGCTTGTCGACCATCGTCGTCTTGCCGTGGTCGACGTGGGCGATGATGGCGATGTTCCTCAGATTGTCTACGCGCATGTAGTTCCCCTATCTTCTATCCATATACAAACGGCACGCGTATGCGGCCCGCCCAGCGACACAACGCTCAGCGGGAATATTGAGCCTTTTACCGAAAACTCGTTTATTTTAGCGATTTTAGATGAGAGGGGTTTCCTCACCTGCAGGTTCAGGGTCGCTCCACATAAAACCATCGCCGGCACCCATGCCCTCATACAGCACGTATGCCGAAAAACCGCTCTCGAGCGTGGTTTCGAAGAAGCTCACGAGCAGGGCGTCGTGATAGCCGCCGTCAATTTCGACACAACCGGTGTAGCCGATGGCATAGCGGGCGATGCGGCCCAGCCCCTCGTCCTTAAGACCCATCTTGTGCTCGGAGATAAAGTTGGTGGCAGCCTCGAGGCATGCCTCCTCGCCATCTTCGTCGAGCGCCGCCAGATATCGGTTGGAAGCAGCGTCCTCGATCGCCACAACTACGCCCGGATTCTCGCCGACGGCAAGGTCGTCCAAGAACGCGCCGATCAGATCGCACACCATGGCGTCGAGCTCGGCGGAGACGTTACCGGCGTCCTGCATATCCTGTGCCATCTTTAGACCTTCCCATCGAGTCTCGCGTCGTTACAGTTCCTGTGCCTCGGCAGCGATCTTGGCGGCAGCGTCGCGGGCGCGCATCATATCCATCGCGCGCTTGTCGAGTACCTTGATCTGGTTGGTCAGCATGACCGCATCGACCACACCCCAGATTACCAAGCCTGTTGAAATCGAAAACCCAAGCGCACCAACTGTACCACGAAGGCGCGAGCAGATTGCCGCGACAAGGGCGGAGACGACAACCATCTTGATAAACGAGCCGCGGCGCTCGCGAAGCGTGCGGGCCTGCGTCACATAGGCAATGCGAGCCGCCTCAGAAGCCTCCGAGCGCATCTGGGCCTCGCGTGCAATGGCCGCCGCCTCAACCGACATACCGCTGGCCATCAGCGAACACTCCGCAACCCTGCCGCCCCGCATTTAGAAGTCATCGGGGGAGAGCGTATGGACGAACTCGTCGAACTTCTCGAACTCCTGCTCGTCGTCGACATCCTCGGCGTGGGTGGAAACAGTGCCCAGGCGATTCATGATGTCGTCCTCCACAAACATGGGAGCATTGCTGCGCACGGCAAGGGCAATGGCATCACTGGGACGAGCGTCGATCTTGCGCTCCTCGCCATCGGCCAGTACGACGATCGTCGCGTAGAACACCGGCGGCTCGGCGCGGACGATCTCGATGCGCTCGAGCTTGGCGCCCAGGGCGTCAACGGTATCGAGCAACAGATCATGGGTGATCGGGCGCTCGGCGCGGCCGCTATCGATGCCGCGGCTGATGGCAGCAGCTTCAAACGAACCAGTCTGAATGGAAAGGGAACGCAGCGGCGCGGGCGAGTCCGATTTGCTGCTGCGCTCACGAAGCACGATAAGCGATGGCACGGGACCGGCGGCCATGACGATGGTCTCTATGTCGACACGAACCATGGAACACCTCCGGTACGTAGCGGTTAACACGCGGCAGCCCGCCGCATTGAATAGCTATACTACCCAATCTTTCGCACAGCACACAAAATCAAAGTAGCTAATTTGGGACGGGGCTTTTTTGACTACTTTCAGTAGGTAAGAAAAAAGCCCCGAGGCAACGCCCCAGGGCTCTTCACAGTTTTGATGGTGGACCTGACAAGATTCGAACTTGTGACCTCCCGGTTATCAGCCGGACGCTCTAACCAACTGAGCTACAGGTCCATCATGGTGGAGGTTAGGGGGATCGAACCCCTGACCTCAGGCTTGCAAAGCCCGCGCTCTCCCAGCTGAGCTAAACCCCCACGGAGACAGTAATAAACACCCCAGCGGCGACTCGGCTCTCGCTGGGGTGTTTATTGCGAAAGAAAGTGGTGGACCTGACAAGATTCGAACTTGTGACCTCCCGGTTATCAGCCGGACGCTCTAACCAACTGAGCTACAGGTCCATCGCGCAAGGGATATATTAGACGAGTCGTTACGCGCGCGTCAACAACTTTTTTGAAAATCTTTGAGGGGTGTCGGCCCCGGCTGCCCGGCGGCATGCGAAGTCGCCTGCTCGGACAGTCCTGCTCGCACGGAGAGCACATTAAGTGCTCTCCGGCTCGTGCGGAACTCGCGATCGACTTCGCATGCCGCCGGGCAGCCGGGGCCGACGCGAGGTTCAAGATTGTCAAAAAAGCGGTCGGCGCGCAGTGCGCCGACCGCCGATATATGGGGTCTGATATTTTCTACCAGCTAGTTCCTCTTACTCGTCTAGGAGATCCTCTGGCATGTCGTTGCCGTCGCCTAGATCGACAGGGGTTTCTTCGGGGGCAGAGCCGTCTTCTGTGGCTTCGCCTTCGGGCTTCTCCTTGGCGGCCGTCATGCGGGCTACGGCGCAGATGCGGTCGTTGTCGTCGACGGTCATCATCTTGACGCCCTGGGTAGCGCGGCCAGTCTGGCTGATCTCATCGGTCTTGACGCGAATGACCGTCGCGCCCTCCGTCACGATGAACAGCTCGTGCTGCGGGCCCACCGTCTTCATGGCCGCGAGGTTACCCTTACGCTCGGTCATTTGGATGGTGTAGACGCCCTGGCCGCCGCGATTCTGCTCCGGGTAGTCCGCGACCGGCGTGCGCTTGCCGTAGCCGCGCTCGGTGATGACGAATAGATCGCCGTTGCCGTTAGTGACTTCCATGCCCAGAACGCTCACGCCGTCCTTCATACCGATACCGCGAACGCCGCTGGTATCGCGGCCGGTGGCGCGCACCTGCTCCTCGGAGAACATGATCGCCTTGCCCGCGGTGGTGGCCAGGATAATCTTGTCGCCCTCGCGCACGCGGCGCACGTTCAGCAGCGCGTCGTCGTCACGCAGGTTGATAGCGATCAGGCCGTCGCGACGGCTGCGGTCATATGCGCTCATCACGGTCTTCTTGACCATGCCGCTCTTGGTGGCAAACATCAGGTACTCGTCGGCAGGGAACTCGCGGCAGCTGATGACGCTCGCGATCTTCTCGCCCTCCTCGAAGGGCAGCAGGTTGACGATCGCGGTACCGCGCGCCTGGCGCGTACCCACCGGCAGCTCGTGCACCTTCAGGCGATAGACCTTGCCCTTGCTCGAGAAGAACAGCACGTACTCGTGCGTGGACGCGATGAACATCTCGTCGATGACATCGTCCTCTTTGAGGTTGACGCCCGACACGCCCTTGCCGCCGCGTTTCTGGGCGCGGTAGGCGGCCACCGGGATGCGCTTGACATAGCCGGTGTGGGTGATGGTCACGACCATGTCCTCGTCGGCAATGAGGTCCTCGACGTCCAGGTCCTTCTCGACCTGGCTGATCTCGGTGCGGCGCTTATCGCCAAACTTCTTGGAGATCTCGCGCATCTCTTCCTTAATGACGCCCAGGATCTTCTCCTCGTGCACCAGCAGGTCCTCGTAGTAGGCGATGGCGCGGCGCAGGCCGTCCAGCTCTTCCTGAATCTTGTCGCGCTCCAGGCCGGTCAGGCGGCGCAGCTTCATCTCGAGGATGGCCGTGGTCTGCTCGGGCGTAAAGCCAAAGCGCTCGATCAGGCGGCCGCTGGCCTCGGAGTCGGTCTGCGAGGAACGGATGATGCTGATGACCTCGTCGATATGGTCAAGGGCCATCAGGTAGCCCTCGAGGATATGCGCGCGGGCCTGGGCCTTCTTAAGGTCGAAGCGGGTGCGGCGGGTGACGACGTCGACCTGGTGGTCGATGTAGTGCTGCAGCATCTCGCGCAGGCTCAGGCATTTGGGAACGCCGTTGACAAGCGCCAGGTTGTTGGCGCCAAAGGTCGTCTGCAGCGAGGTGTACTTATACAGGTTGTTAAGCACGACCTGCGGAATGACGCCCTTCTTGAGTTCGATGACCAGACGGATACCCTTCTGGTTGGACTCATCGCGCATATCCGAGATGCCCTCGATGCGCTTGTCGTTGACGAGCTGGGCGATCTTCTCCTGCAGGGTGCCTTTGTTGACCATGTAGGGAATCTCGGTAAAGACCAGGCGGCTGCGGCCGGTCTTGGTGGACTCCACGTGAGCCTTGGCGCGCACGGTAATGGAGCCGCGGCCGGTCTCGTAGCTCTGCTTAATACCGGCACTGCCCATGATGATGGCGCCGGTGGGGAAGTCCGGACCGGGCATGATCTGCATGAGCTCGTCGACAGTGGCGTCGGGATTATCGATCAGGTAGCAGGTTGCCTCGATCGCCTCGGTGAGGTTATGTGGGGCGATATTGGTGGCCATGCCGACGGCGATGCCCTGGCTACCGTTGACCAGCAGGTTGGGGAAGCGCGCAGGCAGTGCCACGGGCTCGGCGAGCGATTCGTCGTAGTTGGGCTGCCAGTCGACGGTATCCTTCTGCAGGTCACGCAGCAGTTCCATGGCGGGCTTGGCCAGGCGGCTCTCGGTGTAACGCATGGCTGCCGCGCCGTCGCCGTCGATGTTGCCGAAGTTGCCGTGACCGTCGATGAGCGGCGTGCGCATGGAGAACCACTGCGCCAGGCGGACCATGGCCTCATAGACCGCGGAGTCGCCATGCGGGTGGTACTTACCGATAACTTCGCCGACCGTCCAGGCCGACTTCTTGTGCGGGCGGTTGGGGTAGATGCCGCTCTCGTTCATCGCGTACAGGATGCGGCGGTGCACCGGCTTTAAGCCATCGCGCACGTCCGGCAGGGCGCGCGCCGTGATGACCGACATCGAATACTCGATAAACGACTGCTTCATCTCGCGGCCAAACTCCGAAATCTGGAGCTGGCCGCCGTTGATATCCTCGCCGGCCGAGGCGCCACGATCGACTTCGCCAAAGCTCTCCTCGAGCTCACCGTCGTCGTCCTCTTCCTCGTCATCATCGGCATCGGGGTTATAGGCGTCAGGATCACCGTCCTCGCCCTGCTCAGCGCGGGCAAGCAGGCGCTTCAGATCGTCGGGCATGCCGGCATCGCCGGCCTCGCCCATACCCTCGTTATTGTTGATATCGTCTGCCACGTTACCTCCTCATGGTTTGCGTGGTCCATTAGTTCCCTGCCACGGAGACGAATTACCGGGAACACCGGATAACCCTCCTAGGTTTTCCAGGTGCCCCAGGTTGCCCTGAAGGATGAGGGCGCGCGCCTTGCGTGCGGCGCCCGAAATCCTGAAGGGCAAGATGGGGTGCCTGGGAAAGCTAGGCGTCTAAGAAACGCGCATCGTGCGCGTGTTTTTCAATGTACTCGCGGCGATAGCCGACCTCGGAACCCATGAGCTCGCGCACGGCGCGGTCCGCCACCACGGCGTCCTCGATCGACACGCGCTGCAGGATGCGGGTCTTGGGGTCCATCGTCGTCGAGGCAAGCTGCTTGGGGTCCATCTCGCCCAGGCCCTTGTAGCGCTGGACGGTATAGCCCTTGCGCTTCTTGGTGATCTTGCCGTCCTTGGCCTTGCCGTCCTCGTCGTTATCGTCGGGGTTCAGGCCCAGACTCTGGATGGTATCGCGCAGGATCTCGTCTTCGGGCTGGCGGCCGTTGGGATACACGTAGTGGATCTTGTTGCGCACCTTAATGCCAAAGATGGGCGGGCAGGCAACATAGACGTAGCCGGCATCGATCAGCGGACGCATGTACTTGTAGAAGAACGTCAGCAGCAGGATGCGGATATGCGCGCCGTCGACGTCTGCATCGGTCATGATGATGATCTTGTGGTAGCGCGCCTTGGTGATATCGAAGTCGCCGCCGTCGCCGGCACTCGTCGTGACGCCGCAGCCGATCGCGGTAATCAATGACTGGATGGTGTCACTCGAGAACGCGCGATGGTCACCAACGCGTTCGACGTTCAAAATCTTGCCGCGCAGGGGCAGAATCGCCTGGATGTCTCGGCGACGGCCGTCCTTGGCTGAACCGCCTGCCGAGTCGCCCTCTACGATGAAGAGCTCGGTCAGCTCGGCATCGCGCACCGAGCAGTCGGCGAGCTTACCGGGCAGGGACGCCGTCTCGAGCAGGCTCTTGCGGCGGGTCGCTTCGCGCGCCTTGCGAGCGGCGTTGCGGGCCTTGCATGCCTGTTGGGCCTTCTTGACGATCTCGCGAGCGGGCTTGGGATGCTCCTCGAGGTAATCGGCGAGGCCGTCGGTCACGATCTTGAGCGTCAGCGCGCGCATATAGGAGCTGCCGAGCTTGGCCTTGGTCTGGCCCTCAAATTGCGGGTCGGGCAGCTTGACCGAGATAACGGCCGAAAGGCCCTCGCGCACATCGTCGCCGGTCAGGTTGGCGTCTTTTTCCTTGAGCAGGTTCTGCTTGCGCGCGTAATCGTTGATCACGCGGGTGAGCGCGGTGCGGAAGCCCTCAAGATGCATGCCGCCCTCGGGGGTGTAGATGTCGTTGGCAAACGACATGACGTTCTCGCCGTAGCCGCTATTCCACTGCAGGGAAACCTCGACCTCGCCCATCTTGGCCACAGGTGCGTCCGGGTCCGATTTACCCTCGATATAGATGGGCTCCTTAAAGGCCTCGGGGACGTCCTTGCCCTCGTTGAGGAACTTGACGAAGTCGATGATGCCGCCCTCGTAGCAAAACTCCTCCACGTGGGGAGTCGCCTCGCGCTCGTCGGTCAGCACGATTTTGAGGTTCTTATTGAGGAACGCCGTCTCCTGCAGACGGTTGTGCAGCGTATCGAAATCGTAAATGCAGGTCTCGAAGATCTCGTCGTCGGGCCAGAAGGTGACGGTGGTGCCCGTCGAATCCGAGGTGCCCACGACCCCCATCTTCTTGACGGTCTTGCCGCGCGAGAACTCCATCTCGTAGGTGTTGCCGTCGCGACGAACCTGAACGACCACGCGCTTGGACAGTGCGTTGACGACGGAGATGCCCACGCCGTGCAGGCCGCCCGAGACCTTATAGGCCGAGTTATCGAACTTACCGCCGGCGTGCAAGATCGTCATGACAACCTCGAGCGTCGGAATCTTTTTAACAGGGTGCTCGTCGACGGGGATGCCGCGCCCGTTGTCGACGACCGTGATGGAGTTGTCGGCGTGGACCGTCACCTGGATCTCGGTGCAGAAACCGGCCATGGCCTCGTCGACGGAGTTGTCAACGATCTCCCACACCAGGTGATGCAGACCGCTGGCGCTCGTCGAGCCGATATACATGCCCGGGCGCTTACGAACGGCCTCGAGACCTTCGAGAATCTTAATCTCGCCGCCATCGTAATCGTTTTCGTTTGCCACACGTCCTCCTTCAGTCAAGAAAATGTGTACAGCCTTACTAGTTTATCGTAAAAAAATACCCTCGGGAATGAGGGTATTTGGCTCTACAAGGCCACCAGATGCGATTTAAGGCTCTTTTTTGCTTTGCACGCCCTTGGCCCACTCGGCACTGGCTCTCATGGCATTCTCGAGGGCCTCGCGCAGTTTTTGGTCTTCGATGGGCGCCACTTGGCGCTCAATCTCGGTGCGCTCGGCCTCACTTAGGTCGGCGTGCGGGGCCGGCGGGTGCTCGGTCGTCGCCGGGCGCAGGCGCTCCTTGGCGGCGGGCGGCGTGTGACCGGGTGCGGTGGTTTTGAACACCAGGCCGTCCACATGCGCACCGGCGCGCTCCATGCGCGCGCGGATGATCTCACGCAACAGCGTCATTTCCTGCGTCCACGAGGGCGAATCGAGATATACCAGCAGTTCATTGGACTCGGGCAGGTAGCGCAGACCCGTCACATGCCGCCCCTCGCGCGTGCCCGAGCACACCGCGTTCCACGCGCGATAGACCGCGCGCGACTCCTCGGCAGCCTCCATCTGCGCGCGGCGCTTAGGCGTTGCAGCCGCCAGGATGCGCTGGCGCTCTGCGTTCAAAAACCCACTGAAGGCGACCGTTTCGCTCTCGCGCTCGTAATTAGCACGTCTCACCCATGCTCACCACCTTGGCTCGATCAAGCAGGTCATCGGTAAAATACCCCAGGTTGGTCGTGGTTATGACCGTCTGGATATCATCGCCGATCAACCGCAGGAAAGCACCGCGACGCTCGCCGTCGAGCTCGCTCATCACGTCGTCCAAAAGCAGCAGTGGGGCGGTGCCCAGGACATCGCGAGCCACGGCCACCTCCGCCACCTTCCAGGCCAGCACCAACGTTCGCTGCTGGCCTTGGCTGGCAAACGAACGGGCGGAGCGACCCGCCACGGTAAACTCAATCTCATCGCGATGCGGTCCCACCAACGTCACGCCGCGGCGAATTTCCTCGTCGGCGTGCTCATCAAGGGCGGCCAGCATGCGCTCGTACGCCCAGCCCTTCAGCTCTTCGCGATCCCCGACCTGGGGCAAATCCCCCAGCGTGGACGTATAGGTCACGTTGGCAGCCTCACCGGACGCCACTTGCCCGTAGGCAGTACGCACATGGCCCGCCAGCCGGTCGAGCAGGGCCAACCGGTGCACGAGCAGAGCCGCGCCCGCGCGGGCAATCGAATCGTTCCACGCGCCGAGCATCTCGCGGCAGCACCAGGCCTCCTTGAGCAAGGCGTTACGCTGGGTCACGCAGCGACCATAGGTGCTCGCAAGATCGGCATAGCGTGCGCTCAGTTGCATGCCAAAGTCGTCGAGGGCGGCGCGGCGCACACTGGCGCCTCGCTTAACCATGTCCAGATGGTCGGGGCAAAACAGCACGCTCGGCAGAACCCCGCGCACACCGGCGGCAGAGCATCTCTTGCCGTTGCGGCTAAACGAGCGTTTACCGTCCTCCGCGCTCAATCCCATATCAAGCACGCGGCCGTCGCCCTCGAGCCTCAGCTCTACCTCGCACGAGCCCACGCCATCATGGACGAGCTCGGCGGCGGTCGGATGCCTAAACGAGGCGCCGCTCGTCAGCAGCTGCAGCGCCTCTATGAGATTGGTCTTTCCCGCCGCGTTGGGTCCCGCAAGTATCGTCACGCCCTCGTCCAAGGCAAGGCGATAGCTATCGAAGCTGCGGTAATGCGCAACGGAAAGATCACGGGCGAACATGGTCATGGCGCAGCGCTAGATGCGGACCGGCATGACCAGGTACAGGTAGTTGATCTTGTCGTAGGACTTGAAGATGCCCGCCTGCGAGTAGCTCTTGAGCTCCAGCGTGATCTCCTTCTCCTTGGACAGGGCATTGAGGCAGCCGAAGATGTAGTGGTAGTTGAAGGCGATGGTACCCGACTCGCCCTCGGCCTCGACATCGATCGTCTCCTGCGCAAGGTCCTGGTCATTGGAAATGGAGGACAGGCCCATCTGCCCGTTCTCGACATCGATCTCGAACTTGACGGCGGGGTTGGCGCTCGCGATAACGGCCACGCGCTTGAGGGCGGCGTTAAAGGCGGCGACGTCGATCTTGACGCTCGTCACGCACGAATCGGGGATGAGCTGCTTGTAGTTGGGGTACACGCCCTCGATGCGGCGCGACACGTAGGTGGTATTGCCGGCCTCAAAGACGACCTGGGTGTCGGTAGCCCCGATCATGATGGTCGCCTGGCTGGCCATGATGTTCAGTGCGTCGTTAAAGGCGTCGGCCGGAACGTTGAGTTCAAAGGAGCCCTCGAGGGTCGAGGTCTCGACCTGCGTATCGCACACGGCCAAACGGAAGGAATCGGTCGCCACTAGGCGCACGGTGTTGTTCTCGACTTTCATGTGCACACCGCCCAGGATGGGGCGGGCCTTGTCGGTCGAGGTGACGCGCCACACGCGGCCGACCATCTCGGACAAGATATCGGTCGGCAGTTCCACGGCGCTCTCGATGGCATAGGCCGGAAACTCGGGGAAGTCATTGGCATCGAGCGTGTTCAGGCGGAACGAGCTCTTCTCGCAACCAATCAGCACCTGACGCTCGGACAGCTCAAAGGTGACCGGGGCATCGGGGAGGGTCTTGGTGATATTGGAGAGCATCTTACAGGGGATAACCATCTCGCCCTCTTCTTCGACATGCGCCGCGATGCGATGACGGATCGAGATGGTGTAGTTAGAGGTCTGGAATTCCAAGATGCCGTCTTGCGCCTTAACGAGCACGCCCGACAGGATGGGAAGGGTGGATGCCGAAGCGACACCCTTCATTACGACGCCGATGGCTTGTGTAAGCGAGCTCTGGCTGACGGTGAACTTCATCTTTTAATACCTTTCTATAGATATAAATATCTTAATAATAGTAATAGCACTGACGAAACTGTTGATTACTCCCAAAGACGCAGGTCAGACCCAGAAAGAGAATCGACAGCAACCTGTGTGCAACGGGGGTGGTTTTCCACGTTCAAAACCTGCGCATAACTTTTCATCACCGCGGGTTGGGTTTTAGACACCTTATGCCCGTGGTTTCGACAAGTTTTCAACAGGTGTCTCTATTTCCCTACGAGCGCAGTGTAATTTTATCGCGCAGCGACTTGAGGTCTTCGGTGACGGTGCGGTCTTCCTGGATCATCTTCTGGACCTTTTTGTAGCTCGTGCTGACGGTCGAGTGGTTGCGGTTGCCAAATTCGGCGCCCACCGCCGTGGTCGTCATCTCGCACATCTCGATGGCCAGGTAGATAGCGATATGGCGTGCTTTGGCGATATTGGCGTTGCGACGCGGGCCGATGAGCTCCTCGTGCGTCACGCCGTACTGCTCTTCGATGACGGACTGAACCGTCTGGACGTTGATCTTTTTGGCCGATGTGTCGAAGTACTGGCTGGCGATGGCGTCGATATCGTCAAAGGTGAGCTCCCCGCCCTCGCGCTCACGGTCGCCCGCCTCGCCGGCGCAGCGCTCGCAAAAGCTCTCGAGTTCGCGGATGTTGGTGCCCGAGACCTCGGCCATGTGTTTAAAGTGCTCGTCGGTCAGGTGTCCGCCGTCGCCCCCATAGGCCGCCAGCAGTGAGTCGTCGCCCGCCTCGGGAGCGGCGACGATGGTGTTCTCGTAATAGCGCTGCAAGATCTTGTATTTCATCTCGTAGCTGGGCTCTGCGACCAGGCAGAGCATTCCGGCGTTGAAGCGGCTGGTCAGACGCTCGTCCATGCTCAGGTCCTTGGGGGCGCGGTCTGCCGCGATGACGACCTTCTTGTTGTTGCGGATGAACTCGTCCATGAGCTGGAAAAAGTAGTCCACACTCGCGCGCTTGCCGATGATGTTTTGGATGTCATCGATGATGAGCACGTCCACGCCGTGGTACGCCTGCATGATGGGGGCGTTGCTCTTCTTTTGACGGTCGAACTCGGTCATCAGGTCGTCCAGATATGCCTGGGAGTTGGCATACTTGACCTTAATCTCGGGCGACTTCTCGGCGAGCTCGTTTTTGATGGCGAGCAGCAGATGGGTCTTGCCCAGCCCCGATTTGCCATAGATGAACAGGGATGTGCATGTGCCGCGCTCGTCCG
This sequence comes from Collinsella sp., assembly GCA_019414245.1. Taxonomy (GTDB): domain Bacteria; phylum Actinomycetota; class Coriobacteriia; order Coriobacteriales; family Coriobacteriaceae; genus Collinsella. Next base: position 76,928 of record DXMK01000008.1, read on the forward strand.
CGAGGGCGGCAAACTTGAGTGCCGAGCGATAGGCATGGCTGTTCTCGGGGCCGTAGACAAAGTTCTCAAAGGTAAATTTTGAGTTCGCGGCGAGCGGGGCTCCATCCGTATTCTGCTCGGCCGGCACGGTCGGTGCTGGCATGGGTGAAGCGGGGGCCGCAGCTTGCGTGGATTTAGTCGGCGCTCCGCCCTTCATCTGGTTCATCATGCGACGAAAATCGTCGGCCGAGAGCGTGTTCTTGATTGCAATGCCCGAATCCGCGCCCGCCGCTGCGTCGTGAGCGATGGGCATGTGCGTGACGGGTGCGTTCGTTGACGTCGCCGCCGCGCTCGTCAACGGTGCCATTGTTTCACGGGAAACATCGCTGTGCTGGTGCTCGATTGTCGGCACATCGCCTGCGGAGGCCGGCACCGCCGGGGAAGCGGCGGGAGCCGTGGCGGGCGCCGTGGCGGCAGCGGATTCCGTCGCGGCGCCTTGCGGTGCCACGATGTCGAGAGCAATCGGTGCAAAGGCGATTTCTTCCAGATAGGCCTCAATAGTCGGCTGATGCTTTTTGAGCTGCGCGATGGCAAAGCGCGAGGGGGCCTCGATCGTGAGCGTATCTTCGGTCAGGCTTATGGCGCGCGATTGCCCCAGCATGTTGATGAGGCGTGCATCTTGGCCGTCGCGCTGGCAAAAGGCGATGGCATCCCCCAGGATGATGCTTGCTTCCTCGTCCACTGTCTCTCCCGTTCTTTAGCTCTGAGCTCGCACGCGAGCGGCGCCGAGTTCGGTCAGATGGTATTTCTGGCCATGCTTGATGACCAAGCCGGCCTGCGCCAAGTCATTGAGCGTGCGTGACCAAGTGGGGGCCGAGTTTCCAAACGCCCTCGCAAGATCGGTTGCGCCGCACGCTTGATTTTGCGCCAGATAGCCCAGCGCGGCGTTACCGCGATCGCTTACGAACACGTCCGGTTGCGGCTGTGCATACTGATTTACTGCATTAGGATACATCATTTGAGCTGCTGGTTGTTGAGAACTCTGCGTCGGCGGCATTTGCTGTTGAAAACTTTGAGGCCACTGTTGGTAAGGCTGCGGAGGCGTCTGCTGGGCCCAGGGGTTGTACTGCTGCTGCGGCATCTGCTGGTACGGCTGCTGATATCCCTGCTGGTACTGCTGCGGGAACTGCTGGCCATACCCCAGTGGCGGCATCTGCTGATATGGATATCCCTGTTGGTACGGCTGATAGCCCATTTGCTGGCCACCCGGCGCCCCCGCCGCCTGCCGCATTGCTGCTGCATCCTGATCAGCCAGCGGCATGGCCTCTGGCATGTTTGGCGGCATCGACATAGATGCCGCCTGGGGTTCTTGTGTGGGAAGCATTCCGGGCTGCTGCATCTGTCCCACGGGGGGCTGCATCTGCTGCGTTGCCACGGGCTGCTGCGCAAAAGCTCCCGGCAGGGGATATGTGGGCTGCTCCGTCTCGGGCCGCACGGCAGCGCCGCGTCCGCCGGCACGCTCGATTTCCTGCACGCGTTTAGGGTTCAGGCTTACCGTAACCACGGTGCCGTTGCCCATGTTGTCCTCGATGGATACGGCACCGCCGGCGTTTTCCAAATACTCCTGCACCATGGGAAATCCTGCTCCGGTTCCACGGATATAGCGCTTCATCTTGCTGTTTGCGCTGGTAACGCCAAAGTCGAAAGCACGTTCCTTGTCGTCGATGCCGGGTCCTTGGTCAGCAAAGCGGATGGTGTCTCCGCCGTCCAGAATCGAGATGATGGGCTCGGCAAAGTGTGCGTGGATAAAGTTTTCGACAATCTCGCGGATGACCATGAGCGAGATATGGCCACCTTGTTCTTTCATGCACTGGTAGACGGTGTTGGTCGTCTCTTCCAAATACGTGCGGACATCTTGCGGATCAATGACGATCACCCGCGGTGTCGACAGCATGTCGTCATAGACGGCGATGCGCGCGGCGTACATGGCTTTTGGCGCCTGCGTGGTCGTCTGCTCGCCTTCCGCACGCTCTTCGCGCACGCCGGTGATGTGCTCGTTGTCGGGTGCCGGGTTTCCGGAATCGACCATGGTGTAAAAGTCGTCAGACATGCCGCTCGCAATCTTTCAAAAGGTTTCGAACAAATAGTAGCTCACCGTGCAACGTTTCTCATCTTTCGACAACTTTTCAAAACTTGTTGAAAACTTTGGAAAACGGGTGAAAAGTTCTCAACATTGCCAACATGACCTGTTGAAAACTCGATGAAATATCGTGAAAGGTTGCCATGAGGCGCAAATTTCGGTTGTGCTTATGGGGGAACCGTGTGAACTGCGCAACCTTTTACCTTTGATTTCTTGACATTTGAACATTGATTTCCCTACAATCTTCAAGCTCACGTGTCTATATCTGCGTCCGCGTCCCCGCGGACACTCGAAATGCAGCAGGAGGAACTTAAGATGAAGCGTACGTATCAGCCTAATAAGCGTAAGCGTGCCAAGACCCATGGCTTCCGTGCCCGTATGGCCACTAAGGGTGGTCGTGCCGTGCTCGCCCGTCGTCGCGCCAAGGGCCGCAAGCGTCTCACTGTCTAGCAGCGATACACACATCTCGCATGAAGACTATTAAGTCTCGGCAAGATTTCGAGCATGTGTTCAGTCAGGGGCGTCGTTTCAATCACCCTCTGATTCGAATGACCATATGTGAATCGGTTGGCGAAGGCGACTCCGGAAGGGTCGCCTTCGTTGGTGCTAAGCGACTCGGTTGTGCCGTCGTGCGCAACCGATCTAAGCGTGTGATGCGCGAGGCCGCCCGCAGCTGCGGATTTCCCGTTGCGGGTTATGACATCATCTTGTTTGCAACTCCCAAGACGAGGGTTTCCTCGCCGCAGGAGATGGACAAGGCGTTGCGTTCGCTTATGAAGCGCGCCGGCGTTGCCGGGGAGGAGCGATGAGCAATCACGTTTTGCGACGTGTTGCCATCGCTCCTATTCGCATATATCAACAGGTTATTTCGCCCTTATTGCCTGACGCCTGCATTTATTACCCAACGTGCTCGCAATACGCCATCCAGGCGATTGAGAAGCACGGTGTTTTGAGAGGCTGCTGGCTTGCCGTGAGGCGCATCGCTCGCTGCAATCCCCTGCACGTCGGCGGTTATGACCCTGTGCCCTAGCGGGCACTCGCTATCGGAGGAAAACTTACATGTGGGATTGGATCGTTAACATCCTTTTCGAGCTGCTCAAGCTCATCCAGACCTTTGCGGTCGACTGGGGCCTGTCCATCATCATCCTGGTGGTCATCATCCGTCTGCTGCTGACGCCGCTTATGCTCAAGTCGACCAAGTCGACGGCTCGCATGCAGGTGCTGCAGCCCAAGATGCTCGAGATCCAGGAGCGCTATGCCGACGATCCCCAGCGTCAGGCCGAGGAGATGCAGAAGTTCTACAGCGAGAACAAGTTCAACCCCATGGCTGGCTGTCTGCCGCTGCTGATTCAGATGCCTATCCTGTTCGCCCTGTTTACATTGCTGCGCAACCTGCCGCAGTACTTTAACAACGGCACGTTCTCGTTCTTCAACATCCTGCCCGACCTGACCACCACGCCGAGCGCTTCCTTTGCCGATGGCTTTATGGTTGCACTGCCTGCGCTGGTTTGCCTGATCCTGTTTGCCGTCCTGACCCTGATTCCGCAGCTCTATATGTCGCGCAACCAGACCGGCCAGCAGGCTCAGAGCATGCGTATGATGGCCGTTGTCATGACGGTCATGATGCTTTGGATGGGCTGGAGCCTTCCCGTTGGTGTTCTGCTGTACTACGACGTCTCGTCTGCTTGGCAGGTTATCCAGCAGATTTTTGTGACGCAGAAGGTCATCGACAAGGCGAAGGCCGATGAGGAGGAGCGTCTTAAGAACGCTCCGCTGCAGGTTGAGGTCACTCGTCGCGAGAAGAAGCCGCGCCCGCACAAGAAGAAGTAGTGGGATATCAATCTTATTTAGGTACCTAACTTTTGGAGTACGTTATGTCTGAAGAGATCATCGAGGATATGCTTGAGGAGGTTGCCCCGCAGGTCGCGGGCGATTATCCCGAGATTGCACAGCGCTACAAGGCTGGTGAAGAGCTGACCGATGAGGAGCTCGACACCATTGCCGATGTTGCTATTTCCATCCTGCGTTCCATCCTTTCGCACTTCGATGCCGCCAACTCTCCTATCGATGAGTATGAGGGCGACGAAGGTGAGCTGATTTTGGATGTAACGGCTCCCGACCTTGCTGTTCTCATTGGCCGTCATGGTCGCACCCTTGATGCCCTTCAGGTTATGTTCTCTTTGCTGGTGAGCCGCAAACTTGGCTTTAGGTATCCGGTTGTAGTGGACGTCGAGGGATACAAGAGCCGCCGTCAGGACAAGGTTGCCTCCATGGCTCAGTCTGCTGCCGAGCGTGCCATTCGCACTCATAAGAGTGTTTCGCTTCCGCCCATGAATGCCTACGAGCGTCGACTGGTTCACATTGCACTTCGTGGCAATGATGCCGTCGATACTCATTCTGAGGGTTCTGACCCTGATCGCCATGTGGTGATTGTTGCTCGATAATCTACTCGAGTTTATGCTAAGGGGACGTGGTTTCCACGTCCCCTTTTTTTTGTCAAAAGTTCTCGATACGCTGATTTTTGTCAGAAAGGAGCTTTCGTTGTTAGTACTTACTGATCAGCAAGCTGACGAGATGTTGAGTCGTCTAGCTTTCTATTGCAAAGAGTATTCCTTGAGCGTAACTGATGTTGAGCTGAGGAAATGTATTCAGCATTTGGATTTGGTTCTAGAAACAAATAAGACAACCAATCTCACCCGTATTCTTAACGTAGAAGATGCTGCAGTACTTCATATCCTCGACTCACTTGTTTTGCTCCCCTATATCAACAAGGCTCCTGAGGGAGCTTTGCTCGATATGGGAACAGGTGCGGGCTTCCCTGGTATTCCATTAACAATAACCACGCATCGTAAAGCTACTTATATTGACTCTGTTGGCAAGAAGGTTGATGCGGTAAATTCCTTTGTCCATGCTCTTGGATTGAAACATGCCCATGCGGTTCATGATCGTCTTGAAGAATATGCTCGGAGCCATAAGAAGCAGTTCTCTGTTGTAACCGCCCGCGCACTGGCCCCTCTACCGATTCTTGTTGAGTATGCGGCTCCGTATCTGAAGGATGGAGGGCTATTTGTTATAACCAAGGGCAATCCTTCGGATGAGGAGCTTGCTTCCGGCATGTCAGCAGCTAAGATTTGCGGCTTCACTTTGCTTCTGAATGACACAATTGATTTGCCTGAAGGCTTGGGTCACAGGGAGTTCATTGTTCTTAAGAAGAGTCATCCAGCATCCGTTTCATTGCCTCGTGCAAATGGCGTGGCAAAGAAGAATCCGCTTGCCTAGATGTTTCACGTGAAACATAATGGATACTAACAACTTGCAGTGTTTCACGTGAAACATGGCGGTTGATATCGATTCGGAATGTTTCACGTGAAACATCCTCCGTTTGACAGCTTTAATACACACCAGGAGGGACCGTGGGATTTCGCGACGTTAAGCGTTCAAAGAGCGCAAAAGACACGCGTATCATTGCAATCATCAATCAAAAAGGCGGCGTCGGTAAGTCAACGACGGCTGTAAACCTTGCAGCAGCACTGGGTGAGCAGGGTCGTAAGACACTGATTGTCGATTTTGATCCGCAGGGAAACAGCACCAGTGGATTCGGAATTGAAAAAGAAGACCTTGATCACTGCATCTATGATGCATTGTTGAATGATGTGCCGGCAGAATCACTTGTTCTTGATACAAATTGCAAAAAGGTATTCGTAATTCCAGCTACAATTCAGCTTGCAGGCGCCGAAATTGAGCTCGTAAGCGCAATTGCACGTGAAACCCGCCTCAAAGATTTGCTTGAGCCGATTCAGGACGAGTTCGATTTTATTTTCATTGACTGTCCTCCTTCGCTCGGCCTGCTTACTATCAACGCTTTGACCGCAGCAGACAGCGTTTTGATTCCGATCCAGTGCGAATATTACGCACTCGAGGGCGTTACGAAGCTGCTTGAGTCAATGAAGATGGTCAAATCAAGGCTGAACAAGGGCTTAGACACCTATGGTGTGCTTATGACCATGTATGACTCGCGTACTTCACTATCGAATCAGGTTGTTGAGGAGGTTCAATCGTACTTTGGTGATAAGGCGTTTAAGACGCTAATCCCCCGTACGGTTAAAATCTCCGAAGCTCCGTCTTTTGGAGAACCGGTAATTACCTATGCACCTCAAAATAAGGGTGCAAAAGCATATATGAACCTTGCAAAAGAGGTGATCAAGCGTGCCTAGTGTAAAGAAACGTGGCGGATTGGGACGTGGACTGAATGCTTTGGTTTCAGAGGCCGAGTATGAGACCGGCGGTTCGGCTGCATCGGCTTCAAATGCTCCATCTGAAACAAAACTACCTATTGAGGATATCGTTCCCAACCCTAATCAGCCGCGAATTCACTTTAACGAAACTGAACTTCGCGAGTTGAGCGAGTCAATCCAAGAACATGGCGTTTTGCAGCCGCTTTTGGTTCGCAAGCATGGAAACGGCTATGAGATCATCGCTGGTGAGCGTCGTTACCAGGCGTCAAAGCTTGCTGGCCTTGAAGAATTGCCAGTCATCATTAAAGAGGTAAATGATGAAGAGATGCTGGCTCTTGCTCTTATCGAAAACCTTCAACGTTCAGATCTGAATCCCGTCGAAGAGGCTAAGGGCTATCGACAGCTCATCGATGCCAGCGGTATGACCCAGGAGGCATTGTCGAAGGCAGTAAGCAAGTCACGCTCTGCAATTACAAACTCACTGCGTCTTCTCGATCTCCCCGAAGTAGTTCAGCAGATGATTTTTGAGGGTAAACTTACTGCTGGTCATGCACGTGCGATTCTTGCAGTTCCCTATGAGGATGCTCGAATTCGACTTGCAGAGAAGGTTGTTGCAGAGGGCCTTTCCGTAAGAGCGACAGAAAATCTTGCTCCGTTGTTTTCTGCCGGAGAGACACCTAAGACGCCGAGGCCTGCAACCCCTCAGTCTTTTAAAAAGGCAGCCCGCGTGCTTCGTCAGGTTTTTAATACCAACGTGCGTGTGAAGAGCTCGCGTGGAAAGAATAAGATTGAGATTGAGTTTAAAGACGAGGAAGAGCTCTCTCGTATTCTTGGCGAAATGATTCAGTTTGATCAAGGAGGCCAAGATGAGGAATAGAATTTTAACTGCGATTGCATTGGCGACGACTGTCGCGGCTGGTGCCTTTGCTGGCTATAAGATCGCGACAGACGATGAACTTCGAGGTCGTTTGCTTCGTAGTGCGCAAGATATTATCGATACATCCAAGAAGAAAATGGATGTTATGACAGAAGATGTTGCAATGCGTACTGCTCAGGTAACGAAGAATCCCAAGATTAATCAGGGTTGGGTCAGCAACCAATGGGAAAATGTAGGCTATTAGGTACCTAACAATTACTTAGCATATTGTGATGGGTCCTTGTCTGATTCACGAGACAAGGACCCCTTATTTTGGCCGTAAAAATGGGACCAGTAGCAGCTGATTCAAAATTAAGGTCAATAAATGAAACGACCCCGGTTGCATATCCTGCAACCGGGGTCGTTCGATGTTTCACATGAAACGTTTTGGGTGCGACTCCCCTATGCGTTCTTCTGAACTTTGAAGCGCTGCTTCAGCTGTCCGCAAGCGGCGTCAATATCGTTACCACGGGAGTTACGAATCGTTGTCTCGATGCCACGGGACTCAAGGCGACGCTGAAGATCCTCAACCTTATGAATCGGCGACGGCTTGAGCGGGCTACCCTCGATGTCGTTAAGCTGAATGAGGTTAACGTGGCACAGCGTTCCCTCGCAGAAGTCGCAGAGCGCCTGCATTTCCGGATTCGTATCGTTGACGCCTTCGATCATGGCATACTCATAGGTTGGGCGGCGGCCGGTCTTCTCGGTGTAGAGCTGAAGCGCTTCGTGAAGGCGAAGCAGCGTGTACTTCTTAACACCGGGCATGAGCTTATTGCGCGTCGACTGGATGGCGGAATGCAGTGAAACAGCAAGCGTGAACTGCTCGGGGATGTCGGCAAATTTGCGAATACCGGGAATAACGCCACTGGTAGAGACGGTGAGGTGACGAGCGCCGATACCGATGCCATCGGGGTCGTTGAGGATTCGCAGCGCCTTGAGAACCTCGTCGTAGTTGGCAAACGGCTCGCCCTGGCCCATGAAGACAACGCTCGTGGCGCGCTCGCCAAAGTCGTTGGATACATGAAGTACCTGGTCGACGATCTCTTGAGCGGTCAGAGAGCGCTTGAGGCCGTTGAGACCGGTAGCGCAAAAGGCACAGCCCATGCCGCAGCCTGCCTGGGTGGAAACGCAGACGGAAAGCTTGTTACGACGGGGCATGCCGACAGTCTCGACGGAAACGCCGTCGTGGTATTCGAGCAGATACTTGCGCGAGCCATCTTTGGAAACCTGCTTGGTGAGTTCAGTGGGCGTGTCAAAGGCAAAAGCCTCTTTAAGCTGCTCGCGGAAAGCCTTGGGAATGTTGGTCATATCGTCAAACGAACAAACGTTCTTCTCGAAGACCCATTCAATGAGCTGCTTCGCGCGGAACGCGGGCTGGCCAAGTTCGGCCACGAGCTCGCGAATATCGTTTTGGCTCAAGTCGCGAATGTCCTGAGATTTAGTCCTGGGATTCATGGAAGCCTTTCGATTTTGGGGAAACGTAGAGGGTATCGCTACAATATGGTATCAGCTGCAGAAATTATAGAGGAGGAGTCTGCCCATGCCGGGTAAAAGCCTAGAGAACATGCACGTAGCGGTCTTGGCGGGCGGTCATTCCGCTGAGCGCGAGATCTCGCTCAATTCGGGAAAGAACGTTGTGGTGGCACTGAAGGAAGCCGGCTACACCTCGGTGGAGCTGCTCGATACGGCCGCTGATGACTTTATGGTAACCATGGCAACCGGCGGCTTTGACGTGGCGTTTATCGCCATGCACGGTGCCGGCGGCGAGGATGGTGCCATGCAGGGCGCCATGGAGACCCTGGGTATCCCCTACACGGCCTCGGGCGTGCTTGCTAGCGCCTGCGGTGCCGACAAAGAGGTCTCTAAGCTCCTGTACGCCAAGGCGGGCATTCCCATTGCCCCCGGCCTTGCGCTCGAGGTGGGCGATGAAGTCGATATCGATCATATCGTCGAGGTTTGTGGCGAGCGCAGCTTTGTGAAGCCGGCCGTCAACGGTTCCAGCTATGGCATTTCCCTGGTCCATGAGCCCTCCGAGCTGCCCGCGGCAATTGCCAAGGCGTTTGAGTACGGCGACAAAGTGCTGGTCGAGAAGTGCATCGAGGGTACCGAGATCACCGTCGGCGTGTACGGCGAGGACGACGTGCGCGCCCTGCCGATTGTCGAAATTCGCAAGCCCGAGGACTGTGAGTTCTACGATCTGGACGTGAAGTATGTCGACCCTACGGACATCCATCGTATTCCGGCGCAGATTTCACCCGAGAATTACGCTCGCGCTCAGGAGCTTGCCTGTGCTGCTCACAAGGCCCTCGGTTGCCTGGGCATCTCGCGCAGCGATTTTATCGTGAGCGAGGACGGCCCCGTCATCCTCGAGACCAACACCATTCCCGGCATGACCGATACGTCGCTGTATCCGGATGAGATTCGCCACACAGACGACATGACGTTCCCGCAGGTCTGTGACAGCCTGATCCGTATGGGCCTTCGTCGAGCGGGCATTGCATGCTAATCGAGGACGCGGTTTCGTCAGGAACGCCGCAGTTTGTCATCGACTCCTATGCCACGCTTGCCGACCGCGCCAAAACGCAGTCCTTCGGCCTTATCGAGGAAGATGTGATTGTCCTCGATACCGAGACCACGGGTCTTTCGGTGCAGGACAACGAGCTGATCGAGATCTCGGCGGCCCGTCTTTCGGGCCGCGAGGTCATCGACCGCTTCGATACCTTCGTGCATCCCAAGCAGCTGATTCCCGCCGAGATTACCGAGCTCACGAGCATTACAAATGCCGATGTGGCAGATGCCCCGTCGGCCGTTGAGGCCGTCGCCGCTCTCGCCGATTTTGTCGGTGGCTGTCCGGTGATAGCACACAACGCCACGTTCGACCGCTCGTTTATCGAGTCGGTCAAAGGCGGCGTCAACGTGAGCGATATTTGGATCGATTCGCTGGCGCTGTCGCGCATCGCGCTTCCGCGCCTGGCCTCTCACAAGCTGTCTTTTATGGCCGATCTGTTTGGCTGCGACTCGGTATCACACCGTGCCAATGCCGACGTCGACGCCCTGTGTGGCGTATGGCGCGTGTTGCTCGTGGCGCTCACCGACTTGCCCCAGGGCCTCATGGCGCGCCTAGCCGACATGCATCCGGACGTGCCTTGGTCCTATCGTCCTATCTTCTCGTTCTTGGCAGGGCAGAACCCTGGTTCTATCTTCTCTCTCAGCGCCGCTCGTGCTGACGTTCTCAAGGCCGATCGCGCCGACGATCGGGTGGACGCCGATGAACTGCCGGTTCTCAAGATGTCGAGTCGTGAGGAGATTGAGGCAGACTATGCGCCAGGTGGCCTGGTCAATCGCATGTATCCCACCTACGAGCCGCGTGATGAGCAGATCGCGATGGCGCTCGAGGTCCGCGATGCGCTGGTCACGGGCACTCATCGTGTAATTGAGGCGGGCACAGGCGTCGGCAAATCGATGGCCTATCTGGTGCCTTTTGCCGAGGCGGCACGCCGTAACAACATCACGGTTGGTATTGCGACCAAATCGAACAATCTTGCCGACCAGCTCATGTACCATGAGCTGCCAAAACTTGCCGAGCAACTGGACGGTGGTCTGTCATTTTGCGCTCTCAAGGGGTATGACCACTATCCGTGCCTGCGCAAGCTCGAGCGCATGAGCCGCGGCCAGGTCGAGATCACCACCAAGCGCGATCCGGCGGACACGCTCACGGCGGTCGCGGTCATTATGGCGTACGTCTGCCAATCAGCCGATGGCGACCTCGACTCGCTTGGCATTCGTTGGCGCAGCGTCAACCGCCCCGACTTTACGACGGCCTCGCGTGAGTGCGCTCGTCGCCTCTGCCCGTTTTTCCCTGATAAATGTTTGGTCCACGGCGCTCGCCGTCGTGCGGCGCATGCCGATGTGGTGGTCACCAACCATTCCCTGCTGTTCCGCAACGTCGCGGCCGAGGGCAGGATTTTGCCTCCGATTCGTCATTGGGTAATCGACGAGGCCCATTCCATCGAGCGCGAGGCGCGCCGTCAGTGGGCGCGTGTGGTGTCGGCGGACGAATCACGCGTCCTGTTTGAGCGTCTGGGTGGCTCGAGCACCGGCGCGCTAAGCCAGGTTTCCCGTGATTTGGCAACCTCCGAGGGCTCTACGCTCTATCTGGGCCTTACTGCCAAGGCGACGTCGACGGTTGCGCGCGCGAGCATGGCGATCGCCGGCGTGTTCGATGGCGTTCGCGAGCTCGGTCGCCGTGCCCGTGGGGGCTATGACAATGCCAATCTATGGATTGGCCCCGAGCTGCGCGAATCTGACGACTGGCATGATTTCTTACAGTCGGCCTACGCTGCCATCGACGCATTGGAACAAGCTGACAAGAGCGTCGACGCGCTGGTGCAAGCCGTCGCCGCCGACAAGCCCGAGGTTGTTGTCGACCTGGGTGATATCTCGCGCCGCCTGCACGAGCTGGCCGAGAACCTCAAACTCATCATTGATGGCACCGATGAACACTACGTGTATTCGTTGCAGGTCAATCGCAGGCTGCGTGCCGGCGGAGAGTCGATGACCGCAGAGCGCATCGACATTGGCGAGGCCTTGGCAACCGAGTGGCTGCCCGAGGTTCACACGGCTATCTTTGCCTCGGCGACCATGACGGTGTCCAAAAGCTTTGAGCACTTTAACCATGCGGTCGGCCTTGATCGCATCGGTGCTTCAACGTCGTCATCGCTGCACTTGGATTCGAGCTACGACTTTGATTCGAACATGGCTGTAGTCGTTGCGGGCGATATCCCCGATCCGCGCGATCGTGAGAGCTATCTTACGGCGCTCGAGCGCGTACTGGTCGACGCCCATCTTGCCATGGGCGGATCGGTGCTCACGTTGTTCACCAATCGGCGCGACATGGAGGACCTATACGCCCGCGTTGAGCCCAAGATGGCCCGTGCGGGTCTGGAGCTCAACTGCCAGCAGCGCAACTCATCTCCTCGTCGCCTGCGCGACCGGTTTATCAACGAACCGACCTCGTCGCTTTTTGCGCTCAAGGCCTTCTGGGAGGGGTTTGATGCCAGCGGCGAGACGCTGCGCTGCGTCATCATTCCCAAGTTGCCGTTCTCGAGCCCCACGGACCCGCTCTCGTGCGAGCGCAACCTGCGCGAAGACCGCGCATGGGCGCGCTATTCGCTGCCCGAGGCGGTGCTCGAGGTTAAGCAGGCCGCGGGGCGTTTGATTCGCTCGTCGACCGATAGCGGCGTGCTGATCTTGGCGGATCCTCGCCTGGTGACGAAGGGCTATGGCAAGAAGTTCTTAACGTCGCTGCCCACGAGCTCCTACCAGCGCATCGAATCGGCGCAGATCGGGCACTATCTACAGCTGTGGCGTGCACGCCACGAGCGGCGGCGCTAAAGCGGACAGACGAGGGTTTTTGCCATATCGCACAGACGCTTTGACAGGGCGGGGTCATCCAAGATGCGGATGGCTCCGCCCGCTGCGATTATCTGGCTCAGCAGCCAACGCTCGGAGCCGTAATGTACGGTTACCGTTGCCATGTCTGTCCCGCTGCGTTCGATTAGGGTGATGCCGGCCCAGTCCAGATGCTCCGCCATATCGAATGGCATCAAGAGCTTTGCGCTACGCTGCGTCCGGGCAAGGGAATCGTGGAGGGATGCAACGTCCGGTGCGTGAGGCACGACGGAGTCTTCCGTCAAGGCGAGTCCCTCGATTTTATCCATGCGATAGGTGCGCTGCTCATCGACCGCGATGTCCCAGGCAATCAGATATGTTTGGTCGCCGTTTGCTGTAATGCGCAAGGGGTCGACCAGACGCTCGCGTGGCCGCGCATCGTCCATCGAGCGATACGAGATACGACAGCGAACGCCGTCCTGAATGGCGCAGCTCAGCTGCTGCCAGTGCGACCCGTGGTTGACGGTGTCAAAGACGTGCTGGTTATAGCCGAGCTCTTCGGGTAGAAGAGCATGTCGAATTCGAGCCGCCGCCTGGGGCTCGATCCCCAACGATTCAAGTTCGTGGTTGAGCACAGCGCCCTCGGCGGCACTCAGGCGCAGCGGTAGTACACGCCCGGCGTCACCGGTGAGGACCACGCGCTCGCCGTGGCATTCGCAGATGATACGCGCACCCGATTCTCGGTCCGCGAGCGTCGAGACGATCTCGAGAATCTCGTCGAGCGACGCCCCCGTGATGTCAAAGCGACTGCAAATCTCGGTTCGTGTCATGCCGCTCTCGCCGGCGGCGTAGAGGGCCTCCATGATGTCGATGGCGCGCGAGAGCCTCTGCTCGCTGGTGAGTTTACGCACGGGCATGCTCGTGCACCGTCCTTTTAATGAGGTGGTTCCACGCCTGCTTGAGCGATTTGGGGGCCATGGGCCTCATGCCGTCCATGGCGTGGGCCATGCAAAATGAGGCGGCGGCTTCAAGATCGCGCACGTCAACGGTCCAAGTCCATCCCGAATCGGTGTGTGCGAGCTCACCTCGCCCGCGCGTGAGGCCGTTGATCATATCGATCTGCGTCTGCGGGGCGAACGAGAACGTAGCCGCAACGGGCGGGCGGTCGGCAAAATCGAATTCAAAGAACAGGTAGTCGTTGAGATTGAAGTCTGCAGGGATGGCGTAGGCCTTCGAAGGACGCCAAGCGCGAACGATACGGTCGCAGCGGAATGTCCTGATGTCGTCGGTGGCATTGTCGAGGCCGCAGAAGTACGCAACGCCCTCGCGCTCGAACATGCCGTAGACGCAGACGGTACGCTCTTTCTGCTCACCGCGTCCGTTCTGATATAAAAATCGCAGTGCGCATCGCTCGGCAAAGGCGCTCCATACCGCATCGACGGTGGGAGAGCGGCGGATCGGTGCTTCGTCCGCCGTCGTCCTGCCGGTGAGGTAGGCAATCTTGGAACGAATATCGGCAAGCGGCGCGGCAAAAGTGGATGAGCCGGCCGCTATTGTCTGGTCGATAGCGTTGAGCAGGATATCGGCGTCGTCTGCGGTGATGAGGCCGCCTGCTGCAAACGTGTGCTCGCGGTCGATTGTCCATGAGCTTTCCTCGGTCTCCTGCGCGCCGGCGGGGCGAACCTCCTTGATTAAGATGCCGCGTTCGAGCAGTTTGTCACGATCGCGCCGAAACTTGCGCTTATCCGAGTCGATATTGCCCGAGCCATATCCCAGGTCAGAATCCAAGACGATCTGCTCGGTCGTCAGCGGTTCGGGGGAGCTGTTGAGCACAAAGAAAAGATTGAGGATGCGCTGAGCCGTTTTATCGAAACTGGGCTCCGAATTCCCCTTTTTAATTGTCGCGGTCGCGTCGCTTGCCGTCATAGAGTCCTCGCATGAGAAGGTGGTTTGCTGCCATGATTTTAGTCCGATATGGAGATTAGGCTATATCCTTGTCCGCTCGGGGCGTTAAGATGGCCCGAATTCGGTCGTTTGCGCTCGCTCGGGGTATACTTTCGACTATATACGGTTCTAATGTGCATGCATTGGGCCTATTTGTCGGATTATGGATGTGGAGCGCACATGGCGAACACCCAGAACTATATTAACCACCTGCTGCAGAACACCGGCATCACGCCGGCATGCAGCGAAGAAGAGCGCTTGGCTGCCGAGGATATCGCTCAGATCTTCCGCAACCACGGCTTTGATCCCGAGGTTCAGGAGTTCAATGCCCCGGCGCCCAGTAGATTGGCATTTGCCGTTACCGGCATCCTTGCGTTTGCCGGCGCCCTGCTGATGGGCATCGGCGGCGGTATCGGCTTGGTCGGCACCTTGCTGGCCATTGTCGGTGCCGTGCTCTACGTGCTCGAGCGCACGGGCCACCCCGTGGTTTCGCGCCTGGGCAAGACGGGCGTGAGCCAAAATGTCATCGCCTACCACAAGGCCTCGGGCCCGCTTGCGTCTCCGCGCAACCGCCCGGTGGTCGTTGTCGCACACTACGACTCTCCCCGCGCTGAGCTGCTCGCCCGCGAGCCTTATGCTTCGTATCGTGCGCTCATCGCCAAGCTGTTGCCCGTTGCCACGGTTGCCCCCGCTGCCGTTGCCATCCTGCGTATCCTGCCGCTCCCCGGCGCGCTCAAGGTTCTGCTGTGGATTGTCGCGATCCTCGCTTCCCTCGTTGCACTTGCCAACGCGGCAAACATCATCTCTAACCGCCACATTCTTCCCTATACGTCCGGCGCGGTGTGCAACAAGTCTTCTGTCGCCGCCATGCTCGGCGTCATGGACAACGTTGCTCCCTTCCAGGGCGAAAACGAGTTTCCCGACGATGTTCCGTTCGATACCTATTTTGGGGAGCAGAAGCGTCGTGCCGAAGAAATGGCGCGCGCAGCGGCGGAGTATGCCGCGGCCCAGCAGCAAAACGACTACGGCAACACCATCGAGTACGAAGAGCCTACCTACGCCGAGGACGAGTTCGGTCAGCCGACTGCTCCCGACGCTCAGACCGAGCCCGCACAGGGTGAGGCTTTCGACGAGCAGATCGAGGGCTTTGAGGGTGCGTCTGCCGACGAGACGCTGATTGGCGCCATTGTGCCCGAGGATCAGAATCAGGCTGTCCAGGCCGAAGAGTTCAATGACGAGGTTCCCGCTGCCGAGCCGGCGGAGGAGCCTGTCGCGGCCGAGCCCGAGCCCAAGCTCTATCGCAATGCCGCCGGCAACATCCGCTTTGGTTCGGATGCCATCCGTGCGCTCGGAATGCTTCCCGAGTCCTGCACGCTCGATTACGAGGAGGGCGAGGAGCCGACGTTTGAGCCCGAGCCTGCCCCCGTCGTGACTGCGCCTGCGCCTGTTGCCACCGTGGATGATGAGTCTGCCGCGGTTACCGCTGCCGTTGCCGAGCCCGAGGCAGTGTCCGCGTTCGATCCCGCGGCAGGACTGGACATTTTGGCTCCCGCCGCGCCGGCGCAAGACGTTGCGGACGAGTCTGACGACGATTACGTTGAACAGCCGAGGCGCGTGTCTTACGAGAGCGATACTGATTTCTCGGCCGAGATTCCCGCGGCAACGCCCCATGCCGATATTGCATCCGCGTTCTCTTCGATTGGCGCCAGCGCTTCCAACTTCTTTAAGGGTGCGCTTGCAAAGGGCAAGAAATTTGTCGACGATTTCGAGGAGAAGCGCGCTGCCGCACGCGAGGCTGCCGAGCAGGAGGCTATCGCTCAGCAGCAGGCAGCCGAGGCGGCACGTGAGCTCGCGGCGCAAGAGTTCGAGCAGAACGAGGCTATGCAGTCCGCGCCCGTCGAAGCCGCCGAAGCTACAACGTCCTTTGAGTCCCAGCAACCGGCGTCCGCGGATGTTGTTGAAGCGACGACGTCTTTCGAGGCTCAGCAGCACGTCGATAGCACCATGTCGTTTGATGCCGCGCAGTTCGATTCCACGATAACGTTTGAAAAACAGGGCACCTCGATTGCCGAGCCCCTTCCTGTTTCCGATGAGCAGGGCGACGCGGCAGACGATGACGAGCCTGTTGATGCTGCCGAAATCCAAGATGCCGCCGAGGACGAGCCCGTCGAGGCCAACTCTGACGAAGAGCAATACGCGGCAGCCGAGCAAGATGATTCGACCGAGGTCGAGCAGGAGGAAGTGCCTGCGGTTTCCGAGACTCCCGAGACGGATGAGTCGAGGCCTTATTCCACGCAGATTTTCACCATGCCGACCCCGAGTGGTTCCGGTGCCACGGTTGCCAATGTCGCTCCCACCCAGGACGAAACGGTCGATTCCCTTATGGCCCAGATTTCCTCCCAGGCATCGCCGCGCCCGCAGATGAATGTTCCCGATCCGGCGTCGGCACCGTCGCCTGCACCTTCCTCGTCTCCGCTGGCTTCGGTCCCCGATCCGTCGCTGCCGTCTATGAAGCAGGCAAACGTTGCGTCTCGCACGTCGCTGTTCGACCTTCCCGACCCCTCCGCACAGGTCAACGATCCCTTTGCTACTGCCCAGGGCCCCGAACCCACATCGGCACCCGTTGCGCCTCCTATGCCCGTTGCGTCGGGCGCACAGCCGATCGAGACCATTTCGGCTCCCGCCCCGGCGGCACCCAAGTCTCGTAAGCGCGGCCTGGGTGGTCTGTTCGGCCGTAAAAAGAAAAACGAGCAGGACAGCATGAGTGACTGGCTGGGCGTCGAAGACGATTACGATGCCAAGAAGTCCGGTCGCGGTATCGGTTCGTGGGATAACTTCGAGGACGATAACGATGGCTGGAAGGGTGGCGCTACGTCTTCCGATGGCGCTTCTTCCGAAGATATGCTCTCGGCTGTCGCCTCTATGGGCGATGATGAGCTGCTCGGTCACGATATCTGGTTTGTGGCAACGGGCGCCTCGGATTGTGATGGCGCTGGCATGAAGGCCTTCTTGGCTTCGCATCGCGATAAGCTCCGCGGCGTATTCTTTATCAATCTTGAATCCGTCGGCGCCGGTAGGCTTTCGGTGGTGACGGTCGAGGGCGAACAACAACTGCTCAAGGGCGATCGCCGCATCATGAACCTGGTCAGCAAGGTCTGCAAGTCGTTCCATGTCGATTGTGGCGCGCTCGAGATGCCCTGTGCCAAGACCGATGCCTATGCTGCGCTCGAGGCGAGCCGCCGAGCCCTTACCATCGCCGGCGTGGACGGCACGCGTCTGGCTTGCGCTCGTACCGAGGACGACCTGCCCCACAATGTCAACCCGACGAACATTGCTACGGTATCCGAGGTCGTGACCGAGGTTATCCGCCGTTCGTAGACGGAGCTCTAAGGAGTCAACGTGTTTTCGTATATTAAGCGCCATTGGCCTGTCTACGTGATTTTGACCTTGATTGCCATTGCGTTAGGATTTGGGGCTGCCTACATCGTGGGCGCAAAGGGCTCGACCCCCGCCTCCGCAATCAGCGAAGAGGTGGAGCAAGAACAGAGTACGGGTGCTGATGGGATTCCTGAGTCCGAGCAAGCAATCGTTGATGGTGGATCTTCGTCTGCAGAGTAGATACGGCGATTTACATGATTGAAAGCGGGTGAGCCGGGGGACTGGCTCGCCCGCTTTTTGATCGCGCTAGCGCTTCTTTGGGATCGACCTAAGGCGAGCGAACCATAGGGCTGCGGCACCCGAGGTCAGGAACGCGGTGATGCAGGCGGCGATGGGAACTGCTCCTGTTGCCGGTAGGTCCTGCGGTAGGGTACAGCGTTGAATGACACAGTCCTCGTCATGTGACTCAAGTTTATCGCCGCCGCCGTTGCGGCAAAGATCGACGCGTGCGCTGTTGGTGAGTGCAGTTTGGGGCGTATAAGCCGACGTTGCCTGCATGTGCACGACTGCGCCCCGAGCGTCTGTGCCAAGGATTGCTTTGGCATCGTCAAGGTCGTCGTGCTCATCTTTGAGATCATCGCGGGTCCAAGAATCCGCATCGCTTCGAGTCGTAAAGTCGGCGGCTACCGCACCGTATTCAATTCGAATGCCCGTTACGACGGTATTGGGTGTAAGGTCGAGCTCTTCCGCCTCGAGTGTGGTGGATTCCGTGGTCGAGACATCCGCCTTCCAGAGGCGCCAGCCGTCGTAATCGACGAGGCGACAGTCCTCACCAAGGCTCTCTTTTACTTCGTCGGACTCAAGCCAAGGATTTTCGTGCCCATCGTCAAGTGTCGCGTTTGCCGGCTCACCGACGTCTGTCGAGTCCAACGGCGTCGTGCGATACCATACGTTGCACAGACCGTTGAGGTCGCCGATGGCGACGGGGGTTTCGATTGAGATGAATCTCGCTGTGCCGTCTTTGGCGCACTCAAGATCATCGGTAATCGTAAACTCATCAACCCAAGTAGCGGAATCGTTTCGAGCATCGATGGTATAGGAGAAAAGCCCATCACTATTGGTTTGCGTCGTGGCGCGGTTTTTACCATCGCCGTTAGCCAACAGGCCCTTTTCGATAGGTTGGACAAGTTCCTGACGCTTGTCGACCTGTCCCTTGATCTCGATGGGCGCATCCTTCATCGCGACGGTTTGGACTTCTCCCGTATCCTTTATTTCAAACGCTATTTCCTCGGCAAGGTCATAGGTCCGCGGAGACATCATTTCGCGCAACGAGTAGGTGCCGGGTGCAAGATGTTCGACGCGGTGTGGCTTGTCGGATGAGGTCCAGGAGTCTATTTCGGTTTTATCGGGACCATATAAGGTGAGTTGTGCGCCTTCCACTTCCTGCTCACCGCTTGCATCGACCTTGGAGATATCAACCTTGGTGTAATCGTCGGATACGTTAAGCCGTGCTTCTACAACGGGTGTTTTCTGGTCGGCATAAGTAAGGTCGACAATATGGGTTGTCCGATCGAGCAAGAAGCCTGCCGGCGCTTGAGTCTCGACAACCTCGTAGCGTGCGGTGCCAAGTCCCAGCGGGAGGTTGTCCGCGCGTGCTTCTCCAGTTTCATCCGTCGTGACGGTCGCGACAGTCTCACCGTCGAGCGCGGCAATGCTACCGTCGGGGCGCACGATATCACCCGAGGCACGGATCTCAAAGACGGCGCCCGCGAGGCTGCTGCCGTCTATGGCATCGGTTTTAACGATCCTGATGTTTCCGGTCGCGGCGTGGTCATAATACGAGGCGACTGCAACGGGCGTTAGGTTCATGTCGGCGGGTATGTTTACCTCGATCTCTTCGCCGACAAGATAGGGCTCTTTGGCCGAGGTTTCGCGTACATAATAGGTGCCCGGCACGAGCGATTCGGGCAGTGTGACGGTCCCGGTCGCGTCAGTCGTAAAGGTGTCCATTACGTCATGTGCTGGATACCAGCAAGTTTGTGAGACAGGTTCGTGATTGCTGTCGAGGAGATGGAAGGTGAATCCGGCTAGGGGAACAGAAGCGCCTGTTTGGGCATCGCGTTTTACAATCTGGAGATGCGTCGACAGAGCGTGGTTGTCCACGATATATTGAAGCTCGGCGCCGTCGGAAATCTGATTGGCCCCGACGGTCCATTCCCCTGCACGTTTAAAACCCTCGGGGACGGTTTCCGGAACCTCGCGAACCGTGTAGCCGGCACGGTCGTATGGGACGGCTCCGTGGACACCGGCGGGTCGCTTGCCTGTGCCGAACCATGCTTCGGGCTGATCTTTGGTGGAGGCAAAGCCATAGATGTTTGTGGTCAGTGTGCCAACAACCTGCTGAGAGCTGTTGCTGACAACCTCAAAGACAACACCACCCGCCGGCTGCTCCAGGCCGGATTGGTCGCTATTGCCGTAATCCTTGAATTTGGAAATCTCAAGGTTAAACGCAATGGGGATATCGGAAACGCGAGATTCGATCTCGACCACGCCTGAATCGCCGAGCTGGTCGGCTCCAACGGTATAGGTCCAGCTGTCGTTGGATGGCAGGTAGCCCTCGGGGGCTTTTGATTCGTAGATGGTAAAGGTTCCTAAGGGGACATCGGCGAGGGTGGCCCGACCGCTTTCGTCGGTCGTGAGGATTTGCGCCCATCCAGGGGTTGATTGCGACACACACGTGAACTCTGCTCCTGCGAGTGAAGAGCCTACCTGGGGGCCGGCATTCGTCGCGGTATCGAGTTTTACGATACGCAGGTTGATGGTGCCGGGCTGTTCATCAATGGCGACCCGCCCGCCGTCATTCCCCGTGGTAAAGGCGATGCGATCGTGGCGGGGGACATAGCCGGCCGGCGCCTTCGTTTCAACTAGGTAGTATGCTGTGTTGGGCAGAAGTGTTGCTTGCGCCCGACCGTTGCTGTCCATCTGGATGGTGCCAACACGTGCGTCGCTGGCGCTCTCAAAAACATCGAATGTTGCCCCGGCAAACTGATAAGTATTGTTTCCGCTGGTAATGGCAGCGTTTGCAGACTGCTTTTGGAAGGAAACAGAGACCGCCGGCAGTACATAGAGCATGTCCTGACGTTTGCTGCCGCCCGATACGGCTCCTAGATAGCGCCGCGCGCGGTGCGGAGCGGCTTTGATGCTTCCTGATTTTGCGCTGTCGTGGAGCCACCGCGCCGCCGCCACGACTTCATCGTCGGCGGTAAAGTGCCCGCTCTTGGTTTTGCCCTGAGCGGTCGTGTAAGAGTAGGTACCGTCGACATGGGTAGTGCCGTTGAGCATCCATACGGCAAGCTGGGTTGCGGCGCGGGCACGATCGGGTGAAAGATGGTAACCGCCAAACGACGTGGCGGTAGGATATCCGTGACAAACGATTGCCGCGAACTCGTCGTCGAGCCACACCCAGCCTTGATCAAAGTTGAGCCATGGGCCGCCCGGCTTGGTGGGGCCGGGGCGCTCCTGGTTCATGCAGTAGGCAATCGAGGCGTCTTGAGCTTCATACTTGCCGATGAGGAAGGGCCCACAATCATCGCTAATAGTGCGGAAGCCGAGCTGGTCGTAGCCATCGACGGCAAATGCGGCTCCCGGTGCCAGGCAGCCGAAAAGCAGGAAGAGGAGCAGGAGCAGCGGACCTGTTGCGATTGCGCTGTGGACAGAGTGCGTGGGTGCGTTGGACATGGCTGCTCCTTATCCCTCGTGCGCCGCACGGGGAGGCTGCGACGCGTAGGATGAGGCTACCCCCGAGGTTCATGCGGGTAAGTACCGGAGCCTGACCAAAAGCTTGCCCAATTCCTGACAAATTGAGCTCAGATACAACAATCAAGCAAAAGTGCAGGTAGAAGATAGGGAGAACAGGAAGTCAAAGGTCCTCGTCTCCACAATTGGCGTGATTTTCAAACGAATCTCCACAGCTAAAACAAGCATCACCACCCTTGTATCGAACAAGACAACCGCGTTATACTAGCCAACACACAAGCGGGCATCGCCAAGTGGTAAGGCATCAGCTTCCCAAGCTGACACTCGCGGGTTCGAGTCCCGTTGCCCGCTCCAGCTAGAAGCACAAGCACGGCACCATTACGGTGCCGTGCTTTTTTCAATAAAGCGCCGGGACTCGAACCCGACAGGGTGCGAGCGTAAAGCAAACGCGAAGCGTTTGTAGCGAGCAGGCGAAGGCGCCGACAGGCGCCTGAAGCCGGTGCGGATTTGCGAAGCAAATACGCGGATGTCCCGTTGCCCGCTCCATCGAGTGCGGGAGACATGGGGACGGCCAATTCAACAAAGTCTTCCCCCGCGGCTTCGTGAGGCTGAGGGGCTCGCCTGAAGCCGGTGCGGATTTGCGAAGCAAATGCGCAGACGTCCCGTTGCTCGCTCCAATTCCAAAATGTTAGGTTAATGCCTGCTGCCCATACTTGCACCTGCGCACGGTACAATGGTTAGGTTACGACCAACGTGCCAATAACCAAAAAGGAGCCGCTATGATCGATCGCTATACCCGCCCGGAGATGGGACACATCTTCTCCCTCGAGAACAAGTACGCCATTTGGCAGGAGATCGAGGTTCTGGCCTGCGAGGCCCAGGCGGAGCTCGGCAAGATCGGTATTTCCAAAGACGAGGCCCAGTGGATCCGCGACCATGCCAACTTTGAGAAGGCGAAGGTCGATGAGATCGAGGAAGTCACGCGCCACGACGTCATTGCCTTCCTGACCAACATGAAGGAATACATCGATGCCGATGTTCCCGAGGGCGACCCCAAGCCCAGCCGCTGGGTTCACTATGGCATGACCAGCTCCGATCTGGGCGACACGGCCCTGTGCTACCAGCTCACCCAGGCCTGCGACCTGATCATCGAGGACGTCAAAAAACTCGGCGAGATTTGCAAGCGTCGCGCTTTTGAGGAGCGCAACACGCTCTGTGCCGGCCGCACTCATGGCATCCACGCCGAGCCGATGACCTTCGGCATGAAGTTTGGCTCTTGGGCCTGGGAACTCAAGCGCGATCTGGATCGTCTTGAGGACGCCCGCAAGAATGTTGCCTTCGGTGCTATCTCGGGCGCTGTCGGCACGTACAGCTCCATCGAGCCGTTCGTCGAGGAGTACGTCTGCGAGCACCTGGGCCTGGTCCACGATCCTCTGTCCACGCAGGTCATCAGCCGCGATCACCATGCCTACCTTGCCGGCGTGCTTGCCACTACAGCGGCCACCTGTGAGCGCATCGCTACCGAGGTTCGCAATCTACAGAAGACCGATACGCTCGAGGCCGAGGAGCCGTTCCGTAAGGGCCAAAAGGGCAGCTCAGCCATGCCGCACAAGCGCAACCCCATCACCATGGAGAAAGTCTGCGGTCTGTCGCGCGTCGTGAAGTCCAACGCCCAGGTTGCCTTCGATAACGTCGCCCTGTGGCACGAGCGTGACATTTCGCACTCCTCTGCCGAGCGCGTCGCCCAGGCCGATAGCTTCATCGCCCTCGACCACATGTTCCAGTGCCTCATCCGTGTTATCGACGGCCTGCAGCTGTATCCCGCCCGCATGATGGCCAACCTCAATAAGACCCGCGGCCTCATCTTCTCCTCCAAGGTGCTGCTCGCCCTTGTCGATACGGGCATCACCCGCGAGGACGCGTACGCCATTGTGCAGGAGAACGCTATGGCAACCTGGCACGAGGTACAGGATTGTGTCTCCGGCCCCACCTTTAAGGAGCGTCTCGAGGCCGACCCGCGCTGCACCGTCAGTCAGGAGAAGCTCGACGAGATCTTTGATCCGTGGGACTTCCTCACCCGTATCGACACGGTCTTTGATCGTCTGGAGCAGCTGAGCTTCGAGTAGGCTCGGGCATAACGTTAGCTTTTTAGGGCGCTTTGCTGGTAATGTGTGTTGCCGGCAAAGCGCCTCGTTGCATTTAGGGAAAGACGGGGATAATAGTCGTCTCGAATAACATTCTGAGAGGGGATCGCATGATTTCGTTTGATTACAAGCCTCAGGGCGTGTGTGCTCGCAATATTCACCTTGACCTTTCCGATGACGGCAACAAGGTGATGGGCGTTGAATTTACCGGCGGCTGCGACGGCAATCTCAAGGCTATCTCCAAGCTGGTCGAGGGCGCTCCTGCCGATCGCGTAATCGAGGTTCTCGCCGGTAATACCTGCGGTATGAAAAAGACCTCCTGCGCCGACCAGCTTACACGCGCTATCGAGGCCGCTCGCGCCGAGATCGCCTAATGGGTATCGCCGATCACATCAAGAACGGAATATCGCGTCGCGGCTTCGTACTCGGTGGGGCTGCTGCGGGCGCTGCCACGGTACTTGCCGGATGCTCGAAAAAAACGGGCACCAGCGATGATGCCGCCGGCGAGCCGCAGGTTATCAAGGACGATTCCAAGATCATCTCGATTACGGATGAGTACGAGGCAGTCGACATCGATCTTGAGCCGGCGGCGTCGTGGACGCTGCCTCTGGGTACGCTGCTGTACTACTGCGACGGCGATTACGCCGCGGCGATGATGGCGCCCGCATCGGCGCTGCACGCCAACACACTCGGTGTGCTCAACCTGGGTGATGGCTCGCTTACCACATTAATCGAGGATCCTATCGAGGGCACGGGATATGCATTCTACGATGTCCGTGCCGGCGACGGCGTATTCGCGTGGGTTGAGATGAACTCTGCCAATTCATCGTGGAAGCTCTACGCTCAAAATCTGTCGGGCGCTTCGCTCTCTGGCGACGTGGTTGAGCTCGATCGAGGTGGCAAGGACTATGATCCGCCCCTGTTCACGGCGTTCGGGTCATCGGTCATCTGGTATAAAATGCCTTCGGCAGGCGGCAATAAAACGAGTAGTGATTCGTTTTGCTATCGTCGCTCGCTTGATGAATCCAAGGCCGAGGTAATTTGGAAATCGACGGGCCGCTTTGCATCGGCCCCGCGCGCGAGCGACGGCATTTTGACCATCTCGCCGCGTGTCCGCAACGACGAGGGCGTCTACTACGGCATAACGGCAATCGATCTGACCGACGGCAACAACACCAAACGTGCCCAGCTAGTTCTTCCCTCGTCAGTCTCGCCTTTCGAGGCCGTATATATGGGCGATACCTTCGTGTTTTCTATCGAGGCGGCCTATAGTGGCGTGGGCAGCCTGGGCAACATGGGCACGTATATCGGTAATGAGGGAGGGCCGTATCTCTTCCTGTCCCGCGAGCCGCTTGCATGTGCGGCTGGCAAGAAGAATAAATACCTTGTTAAGGTACAGGCGTCGCATTTCCTGATCGACACCTCTGCCAAGACCTACGGCTCGCTTCTGTCGCCCGACCGAGCCCTGGAGTATGGCGATTATCCAGCTACGGCGGGAAAATCGGACTCATTCCTTACGTACGCCACGGTGCGCAACAGCCAGGGTATACCAGAGACGGTCACCGCACGCCTATTCTCTCTTTAAGCTTAGAGGGGTTAAAAAGGCGCCAACAGGGGAATAAGCGCGTTGTAATTGTGAGTACCGCCCGCCGAGCTGCCGCGTCATAGCGGCATCCGGCGGGCTCAGGTGCGTTAAAATGGGCTTGTTCTTAGCTAATTGAGACAGGGGGGCCGTGTTATGGCTTCAGATGCAAAAAAGATTCTGCTGGTCGAGGATGAGAAGGCAATCCGTGACGCCGTCGCTGCCTATCTCGAGCGCGAAGGCTACTGGGTTGTGGGCGTCGGCGACGGCCAGTCCGCGATCGAGGAGTTCGAGAAGCATCAGTTTGACCTGGTCGTGCTCGACCTTATGCTCCCCAAGATCCCCGGCGAGCGTGTTTGCCGCACCATTCGCGATACCTCGGATGTCCCCATCATCATGCTGACGGCTAAGGGCGAGATCGAGGACCGTATTATCGGTCTTGAGCTCGGCGCCGACGACTATCTGATTAAGCCGTTCTCGCCGCGCGAGCTCGTCGCCCGCGTTCGCGCTCTGTTCCGCCGTGCCCATCAGGCCGACGAGCCCGCCGTCGAGGTACTCGACTTCGGCGATCTGGTCATCGATATCTCGGGCCACAAGATCTTGGTCGAGGGCAAGGAAGTCGATCTGACGGCTTCCGAGTTCAAGCTGCTCACCACGCTTGCTCGTCATCCCGGCCGTGTTTACAACCGTATGGAGCTGGTCGAGAAGGTGCTTGGGTACGACTTTGAGGGCTATGAGCGCACCATCGATAGCCACGTGAAGAACCTTCGCGCCAAGCTGGGCGATGATCCCAAGAAGCCCAAGTGGCTCTACACCGTCCATGGTGTCGGCTATCGTTTCGAGGCTCCGGCCAAGACCGATAAGTCGGACGAGAAATAGGGAAATCACATATGACACCTGCGCGCTTTGAAATCGGACAAAAGCACAAGCAGGAGAGCGAGGCGGGTTCCAAGGCTAGTTGGAACACGCCTCGTTCCGATTCACGGCCAACGATGAGCTATCCCTCGCGCATGGCACTTGCTTTTGCTCTGACATCGCTCATGACGGTATTGGTGCTGGTGGGCGTGGTCTCTGTTGTGTGGGGCACGGTCTTTTCGGATTACACGCGCTCTAATATCGTCGAAATCGCAAATTCCGCTGCCGAAAAGCTTGCGACGTCGTATGAGGAAAACGGCAATTGGACTGCGGGCGAGCTACGTACGGTCGCGACATCGAGTTTGGTGTCCGACGATTTGGGTATGCAGGTCGTCAACAAGAAAGGCGTTGTCGTTTATGACGACTCATGGCCTTCGGCAAGCGCGACCGCCGATGTGCGCGAGAACGAATCGCCGTCGAGCAGCTCGAGCGGGAAAAAAGCATCGCATAGTCCGGTCTCGTCGGCTCCCACCGGCTCCGATAGCGTTGCAAACGTCGAAATCATAACGTCTTCCGGCGAGCATGTCGGACAGGTAAAGCTGTGGGCCATCGGCTCCGATGCCTTGCTCACCAAGGCAGATTCTGCGTTTAGGGAGAAGACCTTTAACGCCATGGCCCTTGCTGCGGTTGTTGCAGTTTGCATTTCGGTCGTTATCGGATCACTCGTGTCGCGCATGCTCACCAAGCCGATTCACCGTATTACCAGCACGGCCAAGCAAATTCGCGATGGCGATCTGTCTGCTCGTACGGGCTTGCGCGGCGATGACGAGATTGATCAGCTGGGTGAGACCTTCGATGAGATGGCCACTTCGCTCGAGAAGGATATGAAACACGAGAAGCGCCTGACCTCAGACGTGGCTCACGAACTTCGTACTCCGCTTATGGCCATGCTCGCGACAGTCGAAGCCATGCAGGATGGGGTGTATCCCACCGACGACGAGCATCTGGAAACCGTTGCATCCGAGACACGTCGCCTGGCCCGTCTGGTGCAGCAGATGCTCGATCTATCGCGCATGGAAAACAGCACAGCGCCGCTCAACCTTGAGCCGGTGGACATGGTTCCCTTCGTGCGTTCCATCGTCAACGCTCAGGAGCGCCTGTTTGTTGACCGCGATCTGCGCTTGCGCTTTGCAGATGAAACCCAGGGTCACGACGATGTCGTCGAGGCCGATCCCGACATGATCACGCAGTGTGTCATCAATCTCATGAGCAACGCCATGCGCTACACCCCCGAGGGCGGTTGGGTCGTGGTGTCGGTGCTCAGTGACCGCAAGCATGTCAGTATTGCCGTTTCGGATACCGGCATCGGTATTGCCAAGGACGATCTGTCGCGCATCTTTGGTCGTTTTTGGCGTGCCGACGCCAGTCGCGCCCGCGAGGCGGGTGGCCTGGGCGTGGGCCTCGCCGTGACTAAACAAATCGTCGAGCGCCATCATGGCTACATTTCCGTGGAGTCGGAGCTTGGAAAGGGTACGACTTTTACAATTCATCTGCCTCGCGAGCACACGGCGGACGCGGCATCTACTACAATGGAGCACTAGCTTTTCGCTATTCGGTGAAGGAGGGGTTTCGTCCCTGCCGCTCCGAGTTTGCGAAAACGTGCGGGAAAGAACCCGCATTACTGTCGTATTTTGGTAAGGAGTGACTCACGTGACAACGATGGAGCGTCGTCCGGATTCCCGTGGCAAGGTTCGTGATATCTACGATGCCGGTGAAAACCTGCTGATGGTCGCCACCGACCGCATTTCTGCGTTTGACTTCATTCTTCCCGACGAGATTCCGTTTAAGGGAGAGGTGCTCAACCGCATCTCGGCATTCTGGTTCGATAAGTTTGCCGACATCGTTCCCAACCACCTCGTTTCCATCGACCCGGCGGATTTCCCTGAGGAGTTTGCTGAGTATCGTGACTACCTCGCCGGCCGCGCCATGCTGGTTAAGAAGGCCCAGACGATTCCTATCGAGTGCATCGTCCGCGGCTATCTGACCGGTTCGGGCAAGAAGACCTACGACGAGAACGGCACCGTCTGCGGCATCCAGCTGCCTGAGGGCCTGACCGAGGCCTCCAAGCTTCCCGAGCCGCTGTTCACCCCGTCCACGAAGGCCGAGATCGGTGATCACGACGAGAATATCTCGTTTGAGCGTTGTTGCGAGATCGTTGGCGAGGACATCGCCACGCAGATTCGCGATCTGTCCCTCAAGATCTACAAGGCTGCTGCCGAGTATGCAGCGACTCGTGGCATCATCATTGCCGACACCAAGTTCGAGTTTGGTGTTATTGATGGCAAGGTCACGCTGATCGACGAGTGCCTCACGCCCGACTCCAGCCGTTTCTGGCCTGCTGCCAGCTACGAGGAGGGCAAGATCCAGCCTAGCTACGACAAGCAATTCGTCCGCAATTGGCTCAAGGCCAACTGGGATATGACGGGGGAGACCCCGCACCTGCCCGCCGAGGTCATCGATGGCACGTCCGAGCGCTATCGCGAGGCCTTCCAGATCATCACGGGCTCCCAGTTCACAAGCATGAAGGAGAACGCATAAGTGAGTACCCGTAGCGCCACGAACAAGCGCACGCAATCCCACGAGGTTACCGGGGTTGCGCGCAAGTCCGCCGCATCTGCTAAGCCCGCCCGTCAGGCAGCGAGCTCTGTCCGCGTCGTGCCAGCATCATCCAAGGCACGCCGCAAAGAGCTCGAGAAGGGTGAAAACCTGGACGGCCTTTCCAAGGAGGAGAAGCGCGCCCGCAAGGCCAAGCAGCGTGCTCGCGAGGATCGTATCTACACGGTGTCGAATATTCTTCTCAAGCAGGATGAGGACTACACCAAGCGCCGCCGTATTTGGTGGGCTGTGCTCGCTATCGGCATGGTGCTCGTCGTGGCAATTGGGGCCTCGCTCTACTTCGCTCCCGGCGGCACGGTGTCCAGTCCCGTCCAGATGGTCGGCATCATTTTGTCCTATGTCATCATTCTGGGTGACTTTATCTACGACTTCGTTCGTATTCGTCCTCTGCGCAACAGGTATCGCACGCAGGCCGAGGGCATGTCCGAGAACAAGCTCAACGCTCTTATTGAGCGTGCGGCTGCCGAGGAGGACAAGAAGGCCTCCAAGAAGAAGTAGTAGCGTTACAACCTATAGATATCGCTAAGATATAAGGCGCGTCGTTTTTTGCGGCGCGCCTTTTTACTGTCCTATAGATAGATGGAGTGGCACATGATTCGAGCTGCCCTGACGGTCGAAGAGGCTCTGGAGGGCATGAAGGCCCTGGAGCCCAAGATCAAAAATTATGCACGTCTCGTTGTCCGCAAGGGCGTAAACGTTAAGCCCGGCCAGGAGGTCGTCGTTCAGTCTCCCGTCGAGTGCGCGTCATTTGCGCGCGTGGTGGTTGCGGAGGCTTATGACGCTGGTGCCGGTCACGTGACGGTCATCTGGGCCGACGACGCCGTGACGAGGCTTACGTACGAGCATGTCGAGAAAAGTTACTTTGAGCAGACGCCCGAGTGGAAGCGCATGCAGTTGGATTCGTTGGCCCAGGACGGTGCCTGCTTTATCTTTATCGAGGGTGCCGATCCTGCAGCCCTCAAGGGCATCGATCCAGCCAAGCCGGCTGCGGCATCCAAGGCGAGGAATACGCAGTGCAAAGTTTTCCGCCGTGGACTGGATTACAACATCAATCCGTGGTGCATCGCCGGCGCTCCGGTCGTGGCTTGGGCGCGCGAGGTGTTCCCGGGAGACGCCGATGAGGTTGCAATCTATAAGCTGTGGAATGCGATTCTGCACACCGCTCGCGCCGATGGCCAGGACCCGGAGAGCGACTGGGAGCTTCATGACGCGGCGTTCGAAAAGAACTTGCGCTTCCTGAACGACAATCGTTTTGACCGGCTGCATTACACCGCGGCAAATGGAACCGATCTGACGATTGGCATGACGAAGGGTCACGAGTGGGCCGGCGGCAAGGGTAAGACGCCCGATGGACATCCCTTCTTCCCCAACATCCCCACCGAGGAGGTCTTCACCTCGCCTGATCGTATGCGTGCCGACGGTATCGTGTATTCGGCTATGCCGCTCATTCACCACGGTAACAAGGTTGACGATTTTTGGATTAAGTTCGAGAACGGTCGCGTGGTGGATTACGACGCCCGTGTGGGCAAGGCGACGCTTGCGAGCATTATTGACACCGATGAAGGTGCCGCTCATCTGGGTGAGGCCGCGCTCATTTCCAAGAACACTCCGATCCGCGAAAGTGGCGTACTGTTCTACGATACGCTCTATGACGAGAACGCTAGCTGCCATCTCGCGCTAGGTGTCGGTTTCCCCGAATGCATCGAGGGTGGGTATGACATGTCCAAGGAAGAGCTCCTGGAGCATGGCGTTAACGTCTCGAGCACGCACGTCGATTTTATGATTGGCACGGACGACATCGATATTACGGGCATTACGCCTGATGGACGTGAAGTTGTGATTTTCCAGAACGGCCAATGGAGTTGGGAATAGTCCCAGACCGTGGTACAATGCCACCCGCGGGCCGTTAGCTCAGCTGGCAGAGCAGGGGACTTTTAATCCCAAGGTCCAGGGTTCGAACCCCTGACGGCCCACCATAGAATGGAAAAGCGACTGGCGGATGCCGGCCGCTTTTTTGTTGCCGCGACGCGGGTTCGAACCCGAAAGGGCGCGGAGCTGAGTAAACGCGTGAGCGTTTGCCAGCGCAGCGCGCAAGGCGCGAAGCGCCGCAGCGGCCGCCTGCGGAGCAGGCTGAACCCCTGACGGCCCACCCAAAGTAAGGAATACGAAATGAAAACAAATAGATACGGAATTAGCGGCAGCACATTAAAGATAATAGCAGCCATTTCGATGGTTCTCGATCATGTAAGCAGGATCGTCCTGACCAATGGAATCATGACTCACGCATCGTACAGTCAGATATCAGACGAACAGTGGGCGATTCTAAGCGAGGCTTCGGATATGCTTCATGTTCTTGGCAGAATTGCATTTCCCTTATTTTGCTTTTTGATAGTTGAGGGATTTTTGCATACTCATGACTTAAAGAAGTACCTGCGAAATATGCTTGTCTTCGCAATCATTGCGGAGCCCATATACGATTTCGTCCAAACCGGACAACTATTTGACCTTCGGCAACAAAATGTTATGTGTGAGCTCCTGCTTTCCTTGGTCTTTTTGATTGTTCTGGAAAAGATACAAAGTCTTTCAAAACGGAAAAGATACATCGCAGAAACTGCTCTGATTGTTTTGACAGCACTGGCAGCTGAATACACTAAACTAGATGGCGGTGTGTATGGCATTATGCTTGTGGCTGCATTCTATTTATTCCACGACAGCAAGGCCAAGATGTTCTTTGCTGCAGTATGTGCAGTGCTCCTTTCGTCATGCCATATAGTTGGCGGCGGATTTGAGTTTGCTACAGCTAATGTATTTAATCCTGATGTTGCTGCCGCGGTCGTTTCGTTGCTGCTTATCAATCTTTATAATGGTAAGCGAGGGCTGAAGCTCAAATATTTCTTCTACATTTTCTATCCGGCACATCTTGCTCTGCTTTATGGTGTCTCACTTATTGTTTTGAACTGTCTTTAAAAACTCTCAAACAAGTCTCTGAAAACGGAAACAAACTGACTCTAAGACTGCTTGTGAATTTCCGGAAGACCTGAGAGATGCGAGGATAGGCAACGAGGGCTGCAGAGAGATGCTTCTCAGTTCTCTGGCGGATCGCACGTATCTGTATGAGGATCACTTCCACACACTCATTAATAACAGTGATAAACACGGCAGATCCTCAAAACATGAGGCTGTGGAGGTCGAACGGTGCCTCGAAAGCATGAATGGCAGCGAGAAAATGAGTTCGGAAGCGCCCTCTGGATGATCCAGCATAGAATAGAAAGCGATCGGCTCCGGCTGGTCGCTTTTTTGTTGCCGGTGCACGGGTTCAAACCCGAACTTCTCTATATATAAGAACGCTTGGCGAACAAAACCTGCCTTTTACCGACGGGAAACAAATAGCTGATGCTTTTGGAGTAAAGTGGCGCTCCAGAGATGACCGATGCCTTAACACCTATAAACCAGCTGGTCATCGCCAATATCAGAAGCCAATGCTTCAGTTTTAGCCTCAGTGATGCGACTTAGGGACCTATTCATTTGTGAACAAAATATGGAGTGCGCGATTCCCGCCCACGGCGCCCCTCCGGTCTGGCAATATATCTCCTTGCCGCGCGGC
>DXMK01000009.1 GCA_019414245.1 Collinsella sp.
CCCCTCGGGCGGCGCGGTGGCCACCATCGCGGTCCCCCTGTGCGGGGCCTGACGACTCAGGCCCCGCACACCGGCGTGCCTCGCAACCAAACGCTTCCCGGATAATAATGCCCGTTGCGGGGATCGCCCTGGCTTGTCGCCGCCCATGTGCATGAGCATGTCGGCGATGCGAGTCGCCATCTCGTCCGCCGCTGGAATGAATCCTTACTCCCATTCCTCCGAATACCGCCCCATGCCTTGTCGTCTTGAAACACGGGGAGTAAATCGCGAAATCGCAGGTGAAAGGGAGTAAAACGGCAAAGAAAAAGCCTCCGTTCCAACGAGGAAACAGAGGCTAGGAAATCGTTTTTACTCACCGCCGTCGCTGGTGGCTTTGCCATGACTGTCGTACGAAACGAAACTCAGCGGCACAGCGCGACACTCAAAAATGCAGGTCAGAACCCTATCGGCTTATTCCCACTCGATGGCTTCGGTTCTGCCGTCCCGTCATTTCAGTTGCATCCAGTTTTCGGTGCCGTCTCGAATCGAGTGCCGCCAGGTAACGCCATGTCGTGCTTCGTCGGCTTCGGGGACAAAAGCTGGGACAACTTCAAAAACTTTTTTCAAACTCAGGGCGTTGAGTTTTTGTTTTTGTCCCAAAGGCCGCGATTGGCCGCCTTTGGAGGCTCGATGGCGCCGAAAACGCCCGTTTTGAAACTCAAACGCCCTTTTGCCTGCAAGCCGCCAGCTGCAATCGCAAGTGAATTAACGCGGGTGGCTTGCGCGCCATTTGCAAAACCCCAGGTCGCAGGTCTTCGCCATTCGTGAACAAAGTGAGTAGTCTCAGGTGGCTTGCTCATGAGTTGGCGAACGGGCCTTCAGGATTCAGGGCAAACATGCTGGTAGAATAGGATCCTCAAATCAATGACGGGAGACCGATGATGGCAGACGGCCAAAACAGGAAGCCCATCCTCACAATAGAGCAGCAGATAGAGCACCTCAAGCAGAAGGGCGTAGCCTTCGAGCTGTGTTCCGAGGAAGAGGCCGCGGACTACCTGCGCGACAAGTGCAACTTCTTCAAGCTCGCATCCTACCGCAAACTCTTCTCGAAATACGAGGGAGGCCCGCGCGACGGCCGCTACGTAGACCTCGACTTCGGCCAGCTGCGCCTGCTCGCGGCGCTCGACCAGGAGCTGCGCCACGCCCTGCTCGGCATGACGCTCGACATCGAGCATTTCCAGAAGGTGACACTGCTTCGCGAGATGGAGGACCGCGGAGAGGACGGCTACGCCATCGTGGCCGACTACATGGCATCGCTTACCGCTGCAAACAGGGAGTACCGCCTGCGCGAGCTCAAGATGAGCGGCCGCAGCCCCTACAGCTCGAGCCTCTACGCGAAGTACTCCGGCGACATGCCCGCCTGGGCCTTCCTTGAGCTCACCTCGTTCGGCACCCTCATCGACTTCGTGCGCTTCTGCGCCAGGCGATGGGGCGACAGGCGCCTCGAGGCCTCCCACTACGACCTCAAGCGCGTGAAGTCCGTCCGCAACTGCGCCGCGCACGGCTCGTGCCTGATCAACTGCTTCGCCGAGAGGGGCGCCGCCCGGGGCTCGGCGTCCAGCGGCGTCTCCCGAAGGGTCGCCGCCGTGGGAATCCCCAAGGCGACCAGGAGGAAGTGGATGGGGAATACGGCCATGCAGGAGGTCGCGACCGTGCTCGTGGCGCACTCCGGCTTGGTACCCGAGGGCTCCTCGCGCTCGCGCGCCGCATCCGAGCTCGCCGAGATGTTCGCCAGGGCCGACGGCGGAACCGAGGCGCTGCCCGACAAGGGGCCCGACGCCGCAGCTCGCTCCGCGCTCGAGTTCCTTCGCAGGTTGACAGAATCGCTCGGGTTGGTAGAATAGCCTGCAGATAGCAAAACCTTCACGGTTTTAGGGGCGGACTTGCGCAAGCGACTCTGCCCTATTTTTATATTCACTCGCTATAGGAGACGGGTGATACCTGGGTCAATGACAGAACTGAGAAGCCCGGAAAAATGGAGCCAGTTAGAAACCCTCGGGTTTGCGGGGCGGGATCGTGAGAGCGATTCTGCCCTTTTTTTCCTCCGTCTGCCCCAAACCAAGTAGTTCGAAGATAGCCTGTAGGTGTCCTCGTGGGCGCCTTTTATTTTCAGGGAATCGGCCGCTTCATGAACGAGCGACCGGCTTGACCTAGATCGAGCCGCCTTCATCTCCGTCTAGGTGCCGGCAATCAACATCGTAAATCCGCGCGTGCTACAATGCGGGCATCAGAGATGAAAACACAGTCCCCGTCGGGTAGTCGCGGGCGTGCGGGAGTCCGCATCAGTAACCTGCCTCCTTGGTTGTCCCTTCTCTGCATGGTCATCTACATAAAGGAGGAACCAGCCATGCAGATCAGCGTGTCGTCCACCCTGACCGTATATCACGACGGCCAGTTTTGGGTGGGGCTGGCGGAGCATGCCGAGGACGGCAGATACGGCGCCGCCCGCATCGTCTTCGGCGCGGAGCCGTCTGATGAGGAGATCCTGCGATTCGTTGTCAACAAATGGGCGAAGCTCTCGTTCTTCGGTCACGATTCGACCGAGGCGAGCAAGCCCGCGAAGAACCCCAAGCGACGCGCTCGCGAGGTGGCGAAAGCCCTCAGGCAGCCGGCGATGAGCACCAAGGCGCAGCAGGCGCTCGCGAATCAGCGGGAGGCAATGAAACGGGAATCGGCCCGCGCAAGAAGCCAGCGTCGCGCGGATGAGGCGGAGGCGCGCTTCGAGCAGCGGAAGCTGAAGCGCAAGCAGAAGCATCGAGGGCATTGATACCGCCATCGACCCATATATAGCAGCAGGCGTAGCTTCGATTGAAACTACGCCTGCCACCTGGTGCTATAACGTTATACAGAACGTGTGTTCTACTCCCATTCGATGGTCGCGGGCGGCTTGGACGTAATGTCGTAGCACACGCGGTTGGCGCCGGGAACCTCGGCAACAATGCGGCCGGAGATGCGGGCCAGCACGTCGTAGGGCAGCTTGGCCCAGTCGGCTGTCATAGCGTCGCTGGACTCGACGGCACGCAGGATGATCGGGCGCTGGTAGGTGCGCTCGTCGCCCATAACGCCGACGGACTTAATGTCGGGCAGGACCGCAAAGTACTGCCAGCAGCTGTGCTCGGAGTTGCGCTCGCCGGTCTGCTCAAACAGACGCTGGTTGTAGGCGTCGAGCTCCTCGCGCACGATAGCGTCGGCGTTCTTGAGGATCTCGAGCTTCTCCTTGTCGACCGCACCGATGATGCGGATGGCAAGACCCGGGCCCGGGAAAGGCTGACGGAACACGATGTGGCCCGGCAGGCCCAGCGCCAGACCAAGCGCGCGGACCTCGTCCTTAAAGAAGTGATCGAGCGGCTCAATGAGGTCGAAGTGTACGCCCTCGGGGAACGGGATCAGGTTGTGGTGGCTCTTGATGGTGGCCGTCTTGCCGCCCGTCTTGCGAGCGCCGGACTCGATGATGTCGGGGTAGATGGTGCCCTGAGCCAGGTACTTGACCGGCTTGCCATCGGTCTCGAGCTGCTGCGCCACGGCGAAGAACTCTTTCCAGAACTGCGTACCGATGATGCGGCGCTTCTCCTCGGGCTCGGTCACGCCGGCCAAAAGCTCGGCATAGCGGTCCTCGGCGTGGACGTGGATAAAGTCGACGTCAAACTGCTTGGTGAAGACCTCCTCCACCTGCTCGGGCTCGCCCTTGCGCAGCAGACCGTGGTTGATGAACACGCAGGTCATCTGCTTGCCCACGGCACGAGCACCCAGCGCAGCCACGACGGAGGAGTCGACGCCGCCGGACAGGGCCAGAATCACGCGGTCGCTGCCGACCTTCTCGCGGAACTCGGCCGTCATGGTCTCGACCAGGTTGTCCATGCTCCAGTTGGGCTCCAGGCCGCAAATCTCAAACAGGAAGTTGCTCAGCAGCTGCTGACCGTACTCGGAGTGCTTGACCTCGGGGTGGAACTGCGTGGTGAAGATCTTGCGCTCGACGCACTCCATGGCGGCAACCGGGCACACGTCGGTGCTGGCGGTAACGGTAAAGCCCTCGGGCACCTCGGAAACGGCGTCGCGATGGCTCATCCACACGGTCTGCTCCATGGGCGTGGAGTTAAAAAGCTTGGCGCCGGCCGTGCGCGTGATGGTGGCGCGGCCGTACTCGCCTACCTCGGAGTGGCCGACCTTGCCGCCGAGCGTCACGGCCGTGATCTGATGGCCATAGCAAAAGCCCAGGACAGGAAGGCCCAGGTCAAAGATGGCGGGGTCGATGGACGGAGCGTCCTCGGCATACACGGAGGCCGGGCCGCCAGAAAGGATGAGCGCAGAGGCGTTCATCTCGCGGATCTCGTCGGCCGAGATGTCGCAGGGGACAATCTCGGAATACACGTTGAGGTCGCGGACGCGACGGGCAATGAGCTGACCGTACTGCGCACCAAAGTCGAGTACGAGGACCTTTGCGGAAGCCTTTTGATCCATGGTTCCCCCTCTTGTTGGCGGGGAGCCGATGCCCACCCGCGCGAATGAACGAAAATAACTTTCATAGTGTACACGTTATATGGGGTTTCTCGTCCCTCGCAGCCATCAGCGCACGGCAAACGCACGACCCGCGTCCTTTTTAGTGGCGATTGAAGTGTTACCAAACGTTTCAGATGATGTAATACGTTTGAACATTGGACGCCCTGTGCCACAATACTGCCGAACGACTCCGCCTCTGCGGCGGCAAATACGATAGGAATACCAGCATGAAGCGCATCCTTCTCATCGCCACGGGCGGCACCATCGCATCGACCGAGGACGGCAACGGCCTCTCCCCCGCCCTGACCGGTGAGGAACTCGCCCAGAGCGTCCCCGAGATCTCGGGCCTCTGCGAGCTTGACGTCGTGCAGCCCATGAACATCGACAGCACCAATATGCGCCCGAGCGACTGGATGCGTATCCGCGACGTCATCGTCGAGGGTTATGCCGACCACGACGGCTTCGTGATTCTGCACGGCACCGACACCATGAGCTACACCGCGGCAGCGCTTTCCTACCTGATTCAGGACAGCCCCAAGCCTATCGTGCTCACCGGTTCGCAAAAGCCCATGGGCAATCCTTTTACCGACGCCAAGCTCAACCTGTACCAGAGCCTGCTCTATGCGCTCGACGAGCACTCGCACGACGTCTCGATCGTGTTTGGCGGCGTAGCCATTGCCGGCACGCGCGCCCGCAAACAGCGCACCATGAGCTTTAACGCGTTCATTAGCGTCAACCATCCGCCCATCGCCTATATCCGCAACGACCGCATCGTGCGCAACGGGCTTCACGGCACGCATCAGGGCGAAAACCCGGTGCGTTTCTACGACAGCATCGACCCGCGCGTATTTGTACTCAAGCTTACGCCCGGCGTAAACCCGGGCATTCTCGACGCCCTTGCCAATAGCTACGACGCCGTGATTCTGGAGACCTTTGGCATTGGCGGCATCCCCGAGTTTGGTGAGTCGGGCGAGTCGTTCCAAGAGGCAATTTTCCGCTGGGTCGATTCGGGCCGCACCGTCGTTATGACCACGCAGGTTCCCGAAGAGGGCCTCGATCTGGGCGTTTATGAGGTCGGCCGTGCTTACGTCGATCATCCGGGCATTCTGCGCGGCGACGACATGACCACCGAAACGCTCGTGGCCAAAACCATGTGGGCACTCGGCCAGTCACGCGATGCCGCCGAGATCCAGCGCCTGTTCTACAGCCAAGTCAACCACGACCGCATCCCGATGGCGTAATCCCTAAGGCAGCTCCACTTATCGCAGCCTTAAACGACAGGTGGTCCCCCTCGGGCCGTGCAAAAATCGGAGTATTCTGCAGTTTCTCCTCCGGAGGCATAGAATCGGCCGATTATTAGACGAACTTTTAGGACGAAGGGGCCGTCTAGTAAATATTTATTGGCTCTGTTAGACCAAGGTTGACATAAAAACGATGTCACCGCGAGGCGGTACCCT